>NZ_JBICVG010000002.1:419531-619626 GCF_043198875.1 Streptomyces sp. NPDC048718 | reverse complement strand
GGCCGTCCTCTACCTGCTGCTCGGCGGCGCCGAGTTCGCGGCCCCGGCCGCCCCCCCCCCCCCCCCCCCCCCCCCCCCCCCCCCCCCCGCGCGGGGCCCCCCCCCCCCCCCCCCCCCCCCCCCCCCCCGGCGTGTCTGCGGGCGGCAGTCGGTCCCGGGGATGACATCCTCCGGCCTGATGTGCCCGAACCCGCCCCGCGGCAGGGTGGGGATCATGATTGAGGTAGACCGACTCACCAAGCTGTACGGGACGAAGGCCGCCGTCGACGGGCTGACCTTCACAGTCGAACCCGGCCGCGTCACAGGTTTCCTGGGTCCCAACGGAGCAGGCAAGTCCACCACCATGCGGGCCATGATCGGCCTCGACCGTCCGACCTCCGGACGGGTCCTGATCGACGGCCGGCCCTATACCGAACTGAGGTATCCCCTCCGCGAGGTCGGCGCGCTGCTCGATGCCAAGGCCCTGCACGGCGGCCGCACCGCCCGCGCCCATCTAATGGGGCTCGCCCGCAGCAACCGCGTCCCCGAGCGGCGAGTGGACGAGGTGCTGGATGTCGTCGGCCTCACCAGCGCGGCCGACAAGCGCACCGAGGGGTTCTCCCTGGGCATGGCACAGCGCCTCGGCGTGGCCTCCGCCCTGCTCGGCGACCCGTCCGTGCTGCTCCTCGACGAGCCGGTCAACGGCCTCGACCCCGAGGGCATCCTGTGGATCCGCGGGCTGATGAAGAAGCTTGCCGCGGAAGGCCGCACCGTGTTCGTTTCCAGCCACCTGATGAGCGAAATGGCGCTGACCGCCGATCACCTCATCGTGATCGGCCGCGGCAGGCTGCTCGCCGACACCTCGGTCGAGGGGTTCATCGCCCGCAACTCCCGGGCCTACATTCTGATCCGTACCCCCGAACCGGAGCGGATGCGCGACGTGCTCGCCGAGGCCGGCATCCACACCGACAACGGACCCGACGGAACCCTCGAAGCACTCGGCACCACATCGGAGACCGTGGGAGAGCTCGCCGCCCACCGCGGGGTGATCGTCCACGAGATCAGCCCCCGCACCGCTTCGCTGGAAGAGGCATTCATGCAGCTCACGGCAGACGCGGCCGAGTTCCGTGCGACCAAGGAGGTGCGGTGATCATGACAGACACCCGAGCGGCCGTCGCCTTCGAGTGGACCAAGATCCGCAGCGTCCGTTCCACCTTGTGGAGCCTGATCCTCTGCTTGCTTGTCAGCGTCCTCATCGCTCTGCTCTTCGGCTGGGTGCTACGCGGCGCCTTCGACGGCATGAGCCCCGAGAGCAAGGCGAAGTTCGACCCGGTCGGCTCGGGTTTCAACGGACTACGGCTCGGCATGATCTCCCTTGTCGTCTTCGGCGTGCTCACGGTCACCGGTGAGTACAGCTCCGGCACCATCCGCAGCTCGTTGGCGGCTGTCCCGCGACGCGGTGTCTTCTACGCGGCCAAGGTGCTCACCGGCACCGCCATCGCCCTGGCCGCCTCCATCGTGGTCGTGCTCGTCACCTTCTTCACCGCGCAGACCGCCATCGGCGAGGCGCACAACGCCTCGATCACCGATGACGGGGCGCTCCGCGCCGTCATCGGCTCCATCCTCTACATGACCCTGATCTGCGGGTTCTCCATGGGCCTCGCGACGGTCCTGCGCAGCCCCGCGCTCACCCTCGGCATCCTCGTACCGCTGTTCTTCATGGTCTCGGAGATCCTCAACAACCTGCCCGGAGTACAGAAGGCGGCTCAGTTCCTGCCCGATGCGGCGGGGGGGATCATCATGCGCCGCGAGCCCCAAGAGCACATGATCCTCACAGCGTGGAGTGGCATGGCCGTCCTCGCAGCCTGGGCGGCCCTGGCCCTGGCCGGCGGCTATGTGGCACTGAAGCGGCGCGACGCCTGAGCGGCGCGGCGCGGACACAGGACCCGGACGGGACGGCGAGCCCAGGAGCCCGGGACCTCAGGCCGCCTACGTTGTGCGTGTCCCCGGGGTGCGGCAGCTTCGCACCCCATCCCAGAACAAGGAGGGTGAACATGGCCATGCACGAGGAGTACGAGGCGCCCGCGATCGTCGAGGTCGGCGGCTTCGCGGAGCTCACGCTCGGCGCCGGTCCGTCGGACTGCATCGACTGGTTCAACGGCGACGCCTGGTTCTGCTGAGCACCTCAGTGAGGCGGTGACCCATCGCCGTGCACCCGGTCGGCGGAGCGGCTCCGGCGGAAACCCGCCGGAGCGGCTCCGCCGCTGCGTTCGACCGCCCACCCGAAGAAGGGGACATGGAGTTTCTGATTCTTCCCGACTGCGCCGCCGCGGAACCCCTTGCGCGTGCGGTGGCAGGATCGGACGTCCGGACCGTCACGCACGCTTCAGGCCGGCCCTGGCTGTTGGGCCGCTGGGACGACGACGCGTGCGTCGTTGTCGACGGCGGCCGGAACCGCCTCGTGCTCCTCGGCCCCACGCGAGCCGACACCGGTCTCCTGCGCCGGCTCCTGGCGAATGTCCACTCGCTGTACGACCTCGACTCCGTGGCCCGGTCGCTCCCCGGCTCCTTTCACCTCGCCGCCTCCTTCGACGGCCGCACCCGGACCCAGGGCTCGCTGTCCACGGCCCGCCACGTTTTTCACGCGCGCGTCGACGGGATCACAGTGGCCGCGGACAGTCCCAGCGGGTTGACCGCCCTCATGGAGACCGGGCTGGATGAGGAGACCCTCGCCCTCCAACTGCTGCTGCCCGTGCCCTGGCCGCTCGCTGGACGCCCGGTCTGGACGGGAGTCCGCTCGCTCGGTGTCGGCTGTTGGCTGGATGTGACACCCGACGGTGAGGCCCGCGAAGTCTCCTGGTGGACTCTGCCCGAGCCCGATACCCCGATCTCCCGGGCCGCCGAGGCGATCCACGATGCCCTGGTCGACTCTGTGGCCGTCCGAGCAACCCACCAGGAGGTCGTCAGCGCCGACCTGTCCGGCGGCCTCGACTCCACCAGCCTGTGCTTCCTCGCCGACCGGACCGACGCCGACCTGGTCACCCACCACTGGAAGCCGATGGACCGCGCCAACGCGGACACGACGTGGGCGAGAAGGGCTGCCGCGCTCATGCCGTCTGCCCGGCACCGATTCGTGGACGTGGACGAGGGGCCGCTCTGGTACGAGGCCGCACCCGACCAGGACGGTGCCCGCGACGACGTGGAGGGTCCCCTCATGTGGACTCGCAACCGTGCCCACACCGAGAGCTTGGCGCGTACCGTCCAGGCCGAAGGCGCGTCCAGGCACCTCATCGGCGTCGGTGGGGACGAATTATTCGGCGTGTCCCCCCAGTTCGGCTGGTCGCTGATCCGCAGTGACCCGCTGCGGGGCATCCGTACCATGCGCCGGTTCCGCTCCGTGAATCGATGGCCGCTCGGAGCCACCCTGCGTTCGCTCGCTGACCGGTCCGCCTTCGCCGACAACCTGGACCGAGCCGCCCAGTATCTCACCGCTCCGCCGCCACCCCGCTTCGTACCGCCGCAAGGCTGGGGCCGCGGCGATCTGCGGATGCCCCCGTGGGCCACACCCGACGCTGTCGCGGTCGTCCGCCGCCTGCTGGCTGATACAGCGGCACGTCGACCCTCCCCGCTGCACCCCGATCGGCTCCAGCACCAGACGCTGGAGGTCACCGTGCTCAGCGGGCATGCCGCCCGTCAACTCAACCGTTCCCTGCGCCCCTTCGGTGTCACCTTCGAGACGCCCTTTCTGGACGACCGGGTGATCGAGGCAGCCCTCTCGGTGCGGGTCGCCGATCGGGTCGTACCCGGCCGCTACAAGCCGGCGCTCACCACCGCGTTGCGCGGCACCGTGCCCGACGCCGTGCTGGACCGGCGCGACAAGGGGGCCTTCGGCCAGGAGGCGTACGAGGGGCTCTACCGCAACCGTGAACGGCTCGCCGGGCTCTGCGACGGCCTGCGGCTCGCCGAGCACGGACTGGTCGACGCCGACGCGCTGAGGGCCGCGCTCTACCGGCCGATGCCCGACACCCGCTCGCTGACTCCGTTTGAGAACACCCTGGCATGCGAGACCTGGCTGCGCTCGCCGAGTGCCGCCGCCCCGCGCGCCTCGTCCCCCGCAGGAGGACCCCGATGACGTACACCCTGGAACCCGAGATCATAGCCACCGACGTCGAAGACGGTGTCGTCCTCCTCGACCAGCGCAGCGGACGCTACTGGCAGCTGAACCGTTCCGGCGCGGCCACCCTGCGGCTGCTCCTGGACGGCAACTCCGCCGAGGAGGCGGCCGAGTTGCTCGCGCTGGGCCGACCGGACGCCGCGGAACGGGCCCGCACGGACGTCCGCGCCCTGCTCGACACCCTGGTCAAGGCCCGGCTGGTGGTGCGCTCATGAGCATGCCCGTCGTCTCGGAGCGGTCCGTGAGGATCAGCTGGCACCGCCACGTCACCGCCCGCTGCGCGGTGGGTGCCGCCCATCTGCTCGCCAAGGTGCCGCCGCGCCGCCTGCGCCGCGTCCTGCGGAGCGCCTCGCGCGGCTCCCGGCCCGCCACCGCTTCCCAGACCTTCGACGCCCGCAGCTCCGTCGTGTCGGTCAGCGCCTGGTGCGCCGGACAGGGTTGTCTGGAACGGTCCATCGCCACAGCGCTCCTGTGCCGTCTGCACGGTACGTGGCCCGACTGGTGCACGGGGGTGCGCACTCAGCCGTTCCGCGCCCACGCCTGGGTCGAGGCGGAGGGGCGGCCGATCGGGGAACCCGGCGACACCGGGCTGTTCCGCGCCATGATGAGCGTGCGCCACCCGGCCGCGGAGGGGCCCCGATGAGCGGCGGGCACGCGGTGGTCGTGGAGGGCCTGCGTAAGACGTACGGTACCCACGAGGCCGTTGTCGACCTGGACCTCGTCGTCGCTCCCGGCGAGACTTACGGCTTCCTCGGCCCCAACGGCGCGGGCAAGAGCACCACCATCGGCATGCTCTGCACCCTGCTGCGGCCTTCGGCCGGGCGGGCGGAGGTGGCCGGACACGACATCGCCCGCGAACCCGACGCGGTCCGGCGCGGCATCGGCCTGGTCTTCCAGGAGTCCACCCTGGACGGCGAGCTGACCGCCGAGGAGAACCTGCGCTTCCAGGCGGACCTGTTTGCGCTGCCCCGCACCCTGGCCCGTCGGACCATCGCCGAACTGCTCGACCTCGTCGAGCTGACCCCACGCAAGGATGCGCCCGTGCGCACCTTCTCGGGCGGCATGCGCCGCCGGCTTGAGATCGCGCGAGGGCTCCTGCACACGCCCCGTGTGCTGTTCCTCGACGAACCGACCACCGGCCTCGATCCGCAGACCCGGGTCGCCATCTGGGAACACCTGCACCGGCTGCGCCGTGAGCAGGACATCACCATCTTCCTCACCACCCACCACCTGGAGGAGGCAGAGCACTGCGACCGGATAGCGATCATGGACCAGGGGACGCTGGTGGTGGAGGGCACGCCGACCGGGCTGAAGGCGGTCGTCGGCGCCGACTTGATCGTGCTGCACACCGGTGACGACGAGCGGGCGGCCCAAGCCGTCCAGGACCGGTTCGGTATCGAAGCCGAAGCCGCCCCCGACGGCGTGCGTCTGCGTACCCGGGACGGTGCCGCGTTCGTGCCCCGGCTCTGCGCGGAACTTTCCGTCCCCGTCCACGCGGTGACGGTGATCCCGCCCACGCTCGACGACGTCTTCCTGCACTACACCGGCCGCACCATCCGGGAGGCCGACGGTCCGCAGCAGCCGCCCCACTTCGGACCAAGGAGGTAGCCATGGCTCAGACCGAGGTACACGGCCCGCGTACGGAATTTGCCGCCCCGACCGGCACCGCCCCCGGCACACCCGCGCCGCGGGACGCCGGCGATGGCCGGCTGGCCCGCGACCTGCGCACGGTGAAGGTGCTGTGGCGCCGGGAGACCATCCGCTTCGGCCGCAACAAACTGCGCATCGCCATGGGCATGGTCACCCCGCTGATGTTCCTGCTCGTGCTCGGCACCGGCCTGAACTCCGCGATGTCCGAGGACAGTCTCTCGAACTTCCGGGCCTTCCTCTTCCCAGGCGTCGTCCTGATGTCGGTCCAGGCCCCGGCCATCGCCGTCGGCGCCTCGATCGTGTGGGACAGGCGGTCCGGCTTCCTGCGGCAGATGCTGGTGGCACCAGTGCGGCGCAGCGCGATTCTCGTTGGCACCTGCCTGGGCGGAGCGACCTCCGGAGCGGCCTACGGCATGCTCGTGATGCTACTGGGACCCGTCGTCGGCGTGCCCTACCATCCGCGACTCCTTGTGGTGCTGCTGCAGGTCGTTCTGGTGTCCTTCGCGTTCACCGCGCTTGGCGTCGCGGCGGCGGTCTGCATCCGGCGTCCCGAGACCTTCCAGGTGGCGGTGAGCCTTTGCATGATGCCGCTCTTCTTTCTCTCCGGGGCCATGTTCCCGGTCGACGGACTGCCCGGATGGCTAGGCGCCGTGGTGCGGTTCAACCCGCTGACCTATGCCGTGGACGCGTTGCGCCGCACCATGCCCGGTGACGCCGCGACGGCCATGGACAGCGGATCGACGAGCCCGCTGTGGTGGGGCTGGACCCCGTCCGTGGCGGTGGAGACCGGTCTGGTCGCGGTCCTCGCCATCCTCGCCCTGGCCGTCGCGACGCGTAAGTTCTCCCGGGTGGAATGAGCGCGTGGGCCCCGGTCCGGCCGCTCTCTCCTACCAGGGACTGTCATCCCACGGCACGAAGCCCTGGCACCGCAGGGCGGCTACGGTCGGACGATGGATCACTCCGAAGCCCCGCCGCTGTTCGGACGGCGGCTGTCCCCTGCCCAGCTCATCGCGCTCGACTGCTTGGCCGCGGCCGGCTACGTCGGGCTCCTGCTGGTCCTGCGGCACACCCGGGCGACCCCCGGACCGGAAGACCTGCCCGGCTGGGCCGCAGGCATTCTGATGGTCGCGACGGGACTGCCCGCCGCCGTCCGACGACTGTGGCCGCTGCCGGTGCTTGCCGTCACCTTGATCGTGTCGCTGGCCTCGGTGGGTCTCGGTGCCGTCACCGACCCGTTCCTTGCCGTGGCGTTCGTGCTCTACCCCGTCGCCCTGGCCGGAGCGGCACAGCGCTGGACTCCCGTCGCGGTGGCCGGCCTCATCGGCCTCGGCGGGATGATCGCCACTGAGCCCCGCAGCCCGTATGCCTACTGGTGGCTGGAGGGCCCCGGGCTCATGCTCATCGGCTGGGCACTGATCGCGGGTGCCTGGGCGCTCGGCAACGCCGTACGCGAGCGGCGCTCCTACGCAGCGCAGGCCGCCCAGGAGCTCGCCGAGCGGGCCGTTGCCGAGGAACGCATGCGGATCGCCCGCGAGCTGCACGACGTCGTCGCCCACAGCATCGGTGTCATCGCCGTCAAGGCGGCCGTTGCCCACCACGTCGTCGCCACCCGCCCGCAGGAGGCCGGTGAGGCGCTCCGTGTCATCGCGGCTACCAGCCGCGACGCGCTCCACGAGATGCGCCACCTGCTCGGCATCCTGCGCGCCGAGGACACGGGCGCCCTCACGGAGGCCGATCTGCGCCCGGTCCCCGGGCCCGCCGGGCTCGCCGGACTGGTCCGCAACGCCACTGAAGCAGGGCTCCGCGTCCGGCTCGACGCGCCCGATCTGGACGACCTGTCCGAGGCACTCGGCCTGACCGTCTACCGCGTGGTCCAGGAGGCACTGACCAACGCAGTCAAGCACGCGGCTCCGGCAGACTGCCGTGTTGTGATCACCAGAGACGAACGACAGGTGACGATCGACGTGACGGACGACGGGCGGTCGGGCCGCCTCGACGGGCCGGACCGGGGAGTCCCGACCCAGCCCGGCCACGACGGCGGGCACGGCCTCATCGGCATGCGCGAGCGGATCGCGGTGTACGACGGGGACTTCTCTGCCGGGCCGCGCCCCGGAGGGGGCTTCGGCGTCTTCGCCCGGCTGCCGCTTGACCTCTCCGACCCCCGCCGGGGGACGGCCCGATGAGCAAGGACATCCGCGTCGTCGTGGCCGACGACCAAGCGCTGCTGCGGGGCAGCTTCCGCCTCCTCATCGAGAACGAGCCGGGCCTGACAGTGGTCGGCGAGGCCGCTACCGGGCGCGAGGCGGTCGAAGTGGCCGCCCATGAGCACCCCGATGTCGTTCTGATGGACGTCCGGATGCCTGAGATGGACGGTATCGAAGCCACCCGCCGGATCTGCGGCTCACCGGATACGGCCGGGACCCATGTCCTGATACTGACCATGTTCGACCGGGATGCTTACGTGTACGCTGCGTTGCGTGCCGGAGCCGGCGGCTTCCTGCTCAAGGACACCCCGCCTGCGGACCTGCTCACCGGGGTCCGGGTGGTCGCCTCCGGAGAGGGGCTGCTGGCCCCCTCCGTGACGCGCCGCCTCATCGAAGAGTTCGCTCGCGGCGTCGAGCGCGCACCATGCCCCCCGAACCACGCGCTGGAGCGGGCCGGGATCACCGACCGCGAGCGTCAGGTGCTTACCCTGATCGCCCGAGGGCTCACCAACGCGGAGATCGCCGAGCGCCTGCGGCTGAGCGTGCCTACCGTCAAGACCCACGTCAGCCACCTGCTGACCAAACTCGACAGCCGCGACCGCGCCCAACTGGTCATCCTCGCCTACGAGACGGGACTGGTGTCGGCCGGCTCGCGGTGAATCCACCCGCGACCGCACATGAGGGGAACTCATGCCGAACACCCTGCCCGCCCCGCACGTCGCCGTGGCCGGCGCCGGCCTGGGCGGCCTCGCCGCCGCCGGCGCCCTGCTGGCCGCCGGCGTCACCGTCGACGTGTACGAACAGGCGCCCGCACTGCGCGAGACGGGCGTCGGGATGCACCTCGGACCCAACAGCTCCCGCATCCTGTTCCGCTGGGGCCTGGAGGAAGCGCTGCGCGCGGTTGCTGTCCGGCCCGTGGCGCTCGAGGTGCGCGCCCAGGACGGCAGGCTGCTCACCCGCCGTCCGATGGGGGACACCTGGGAGAAGGAGTACGGCGCCCCCCACCTCACCGTGCTCCGCAGCGACCTGCACGCCTTGCTTGTCTCCCGGGTGCCGGCCGAGCGCATCCACCTGGGAGCCGGCCTGGCCTCCTGGGCCTTGGACAAGAACGCCGTCCGGCTCCGGTTCGCCGGCGGGCACGAGGCCGCGGCCGACGTTCTGGTCGGCGCCGACGGGGTGCACTCGGTGGTGCGTCGCACCGTGGTGGGACCGGACCACACCGTCTTCTCCGGGTCGAGCGCACTGCGCGGGGTGGTGCCCGCGGCCGAGGTCCCCGGCCTCGCCCCCGACACCCTGTACATGTGGGTCGGCCGGCAGGCGCGGCTGCTCGTCGCACCGGTCGACGCGGGACGCCGGCTCACGTATGTGGCCGTCCTGCCCGACACCGCCCCGGCGGAGGAGTCGTGGAGTGCCACCGGTGACCGGGAGGCGCTGGCCACGGCGTTCGACGGCTGGCACGAGGACGTGACGGCCTTGGTGCGGGCCGCCGGAACACCGGGGCGCTGGGTGCTGTACGACCGGGAACCGCTGCCGCGCTGGGGCCACGACCGTGTCACGCTCCTCGGCGACGCCGCGCACCCGATGCTGCCGCACCACGGCCAGGGCGCCGGGCAGGCACTGGAGGACGCGGTCGCCCTCGCGCACTTCCTCGATGGCACCCCCGCCGGACTGCGCCGCTACGAGGAGTTCCGCCGCCCGCATACGACCCGGGTCCAACTCGGCTCGCGGGGCGGCGGAGCGCAGAAGGTCCGCCCCACCGGGGCAGGACCCGACGATGGAGCCGGAAGCGGCCTGGACCAGGTCGTGGAGGACGTGTCCTGGGTCCACCACTACGACGTCGAGGCGGCCCTCGCCGAGAACGTATAGACAGACGTACAGAACAACGACAGGCGACCGCACAACCCACGCTCCTAGCCTCGCGGCATCACCGTCGCAGACCGGAGGAGACCACGTGTCGCACCACGTAGACCGACGACAGGTCCTGAGGGTTTCACTGGGAGTGGGGGCCGCCGCGGCCGTAGGCCTGATGGGCTCCGAGCAGGCCGCAGCCGTGGGCCTGCACGACGAGCTCCCCGAGGTCCCCGGCATGAGTGGAGACCGCCGGGCCAACGAGTTCTGGTATCGGCTGGACGAGGCGACGCTGTTCCATTCCGCCCAGGAGGTGAAGGACGCCTACCGGGACATCAAGGCGCACGTCGGCAACATCGAGCGCGGGATGCGCGAGAAGTGGCTCGAGATGGTCGCCCAGCCCGGCTATCCGAGCAACTACGCCGACTTTCTTGCACCTGTCAAAGGGCCGCTGGAGGTCCTCTCGCGCACGCAACTCGGCGTGATCGACCGCTATTACGGCCGGCGTCACCACCGCCTCGTCCAGGCCTTCGGCTGGTTCGGGGAAGGCGTGCTCTACGACCCGCGCGGATACGCCCCGTTTCTCGTGCACACCATGAACTCCACCCCGGTGGTCCCGCCGCCCGGCTACCACACCTGGTACGCCTACATGCGCGGCATGATGCTGCTGGACATCGACCGCCCGCGCTGGGAGCGGATCGCCCCTGCCCTCGCCTTCGCCTGGGCGGTACAGAGCACCGCCAAGCCCGCTCAGGACAAGGTCAACCCGCCGCTCCCGGAGCACACCCTGCGTCGGCTCGCCGCCACCTGGCTGGTCAAGGACACCGACACGCTCGACCAGGACTTCCAGTCCTTCCCGTACCCCGATGGGATGAGCTGATGGCGGCTCGCCCCGGACGCCGTACCGTTCTGAGGGCATCGGCCGCGCTGGCCGCCGGAGCCGCGCTGCCCGTGGCGGGCGGCGTCCTGCCCGCCGCCGCGGCACCGTCCGGCGGCGAATTGCCGGAGATCCCGGGCATGCTTGGCGACCGCCGTGCCAACGAAGTGTGGTACCTGCTGGACCAGGCGACCCTCTACCGCCCGTCGCCGGAATTCAAGAACGCCTACTTTGCCCTCGTCGCGCTCTATGGCCCAGGGTGGGACAACGTTCTCCTCGGGACCTGGCGCCGCATGGTGACGGCTCCCGAGTACCCGGCGAACTTCGCCGAGTTCGTGGCCCCCGCGCGGGTGCCCATGGAGGCGATGTCACGCGTCCAGCTGGAGGTGTTCGACGCGGTCTACCGTCCGCGCGACCCAGGTCTCGTACGCGCCTTCGCCGAGTTCGGACAGGGCCTCCTGTACGACCCGCGCACCAAGGGCCTGCACATCATGACCGGCCGTCCGCCAGGCGGCTATCCCGTCTGGCACGTCGTCATGCGGGCCATGATGCTGCTCGGCATCGGCGCCGGCCGCTGGGAGCACCTGGCGCCCCTCAACGCCTTCGGCTGCGCCGTGCAGCTCGAGGCGGACCCGGACCTGGAGCACGTCAACTCGCCGCTGTCCCACCGGACGGTGCGGCGGCTCGCGACCCACTGGCTGCACCGCGATTTCTGGCAGCTGGACGTCGACTTCCAGTCCTTCCCCTATCCGCAACAGCCGTGAAGGAAGATGCCATGCGTACGGGAATCTGGCTGGTGGGCGGTCGCGGCTCGGTCGCGGCCAGTACCGTGGCCGGCGCGGCGGCCGTCCGCGCGGGACTCCTCCCCCCGACCGGCGTCGTCAGCGAGCTCGCGGCCTTCCGGGACGTTCCCCTGCCCGCCTTCGAGGACCTCGTCTTCGGTGGACACGACCCGACGACCACCGGACTCGTCAAGCGGGTCGAGCGTCTTGCCGCGGACGGAGTGGTCCCGCCCGGCCTGCCCGGTCTCGTCCGCCCGGACCTGGAGGCCGCTGATGCCGAGATCAGGCCTGGTCTGACCGGTGCCGGCCATCCGGCGGGCACCGCGGACGCCGCCGTCGACGCTCTCGCCGCCGACATCGCCGATTTCCGGAGCCGGACCGGCGCGGACAGCGTGGTCGTCGTCAACGTCGCCACCACGGAGCCGCCCGCCCGGCCGCATCCCGCGCACGCCTCCTGGGAGCTGCTCGAAGCGGCGCTCCGTCGCCCCGATGGCACCGATGTCCTGCCGGTCAGCTCACTGTACGCATGCGCCGCGCTGCGGGCCGGTTGCCCTTTTGTGGACTTCACGCCCTCGGCCGGCGCCCGGCTGCCCGCCCTGGACGAACTCGCCCGCCGGCGGGGGCTCGCGTACGCCGGCAGCGACGGCAAGACCGGAGAGACCCTGGTGAAGTCGGTGCTTGCTCCCATGTTCGCGCGGCGCGCGCTGCGCGTGCGGAGCTGGTCAGGCACGAACCTGCTGGGCGGCGGTGACGGAGCCGCGCTCGCGGACCCGCGGCGCGCCGCTGCCAAGATCAGGTCCAAGGACCGGCTGCTCAGGGAGCAACTGGGCGGGCCGGTGCAGGGCGGCGTGCACATCCACGAGGTGGCCGACCTGGGAGAGTGGAAGACGGCCTGGGACCATGTCGCCTTCGAGGGCTTCCTCGGCGCGCGTATGACCCTTCAGTTCGTCTGGCAGGGCTGTGACTCCGCGCTGGCGGCGCCGCTCGTCCTCGACCTCGCGCGGTTCATGGCGCTCGCCCATCGGGCCGGCGTCGCCGGTCCCGTGCCGGAATTGGGCTTCTTCTTCAAGGACCCGGTGGCCTCGGACGAGCACGCGCTGGATCGGCAGTTCGACACGCTGGTCGACTGGACACATCGGCTGGCAGAGGCGGTCCGATGAGCCCCGGAGACCGACTGGGCGCGTACGCCAGGCTGGTACGGCTGCCCGCCGCACTCACCGTGCCCGGTGACATCCTTGCCGGCGCCGCGCTGGGCGGGGCGGGGCTCCGGCCCCGCGTGGTCGGCCCGATCGCCTCCTCGCTGTGCCTGTACTGGGCCGGCATGGCCCTCAACGACTACGTCGACCGAGAGTTGGACGCCGAGGAGCGCCCGGAGCGCCCCATCCCGGCCGGGGAGATCAGCCCCAGGGCCGCTCTCGGGACGGCCGTCGCCCTCACCACCGCAGGTCTCGGCCTCGCGGTGCTCGGCGAGGGCCGGCGAGGACTGGCCACTGTCGTGCCGCTGACCGTGGCGGTCTGGGCATACGACACCCTCGGCAAGGAGTGGGCGGTCGGACCGCTGATAATGGGCGCTGCCCGCGGCCTCAACGTCCTGCGCGGCGCCGACCGGCTTCCGGCGGCCCTTCCGGCGGCGCTCACCCTCGCCCTGCACACGGCGTCGGTGACCACGCTCAGCCGCCACGAAACGGCGCCCCCGTCGGCCCTGACAATCGTCCCCGCCCCGCCCTCCGACACCAGCGGGCGGCGCTCGCAGGCCGGCGAACAGCGGGTGCGGGCCATCGCGGCCGCCTCGCTCGCGGCCAGCGTGATCGCCGGGGGCGCCGCCGTCCTCACGGCCAGGGGTGGAGCGCGCCGGCACCGGGCTCTGACCGGCGCGCTTGCCGCAGTGTTTCTCGCCACGTACGGCCCCGAACAACTGGCCGCCGTACGGAAGCCGACCCCTTACCACGTGCGCCGTGCGGTGGCGGCCGGCATCCAGGCGATGGTGCCACTCCAGTCGGTGCTAACGGCGGCGGCCGGCCGAGGCGGGCCCGGGCTCGGCCTGCTCGCCGTGTATCCGCTGGCCCGGCGCCTGAGTCGAAAGGTCTCCCCGACATGAGAAACCGCTCTCTGACGTATGCCTACGGCACCAACGGATTCGGTGACCACACCCTTGACGAGACGCTGGACGTGCTGCGCGGCCTCGGTTATGGAGGCGTCTCCATCACCCTTGACCGCCGCCACCTCGACCCGTTCGCGGACGACCTCGACCGCCGTCTCGCGCACCTGCGCGGCCGGCTCGACGAGCTCGGGCTGGAGGCGGTCGTCGAGACCGGCGGCCGCTACCTCCTCGACCCCTGGAACAAACACCGCCCCACCTTCTTCGACGACGGGCGAGAACTTCGCGTCGATCTGCTGCGCCGCGCCCTCGATGTCGCCGCTCGGCTCGACGTTCCCGTCGTCCACCTGTGGAGCGGAATCCTGCCTCCCGGCGTCGACGAGGAGACCGCCTGGGACCGGCTGCTCGGCGCCTGCGAGACCCTCACGGCCGAGGCCGAACGGCTAGGTGTCCGGCTGGGCTTCGAACCCGAACCCGGGATGTTCATCGACACCCTCGACCGGTTTGACGAGCTCTGCGCGCGCCTCGGTGATCCCCCCGCCCTCGGACTCACCCTGGACCTCGGGCACTGCCGCTGCCTGGAGGCGGAGTCGGTGGCTGCGTGCGTGCGACGGGCCGCCCCCCGTCTCGTCCACGTACAGATCGAGGACATGCGGCGCGGCACCCACGAGCATGTGGAGTTCGGGCACGGCGAGATCGACTTCCCGCCTGTTCTCGGCGCCCTCCTGGACGTGGGATACCGCGGTCTGGTCTCCGTTGAACTGCCCCGGCACAGCCACATTGCTCCTGCGACGGCCCGGCGCTCGCTGGCCTTCCTCCGCGCTGCCGAGCAGGGCGCGGGCGCCGCCGACGCGCTGTGGGACCTGCTGCCCGGCGCCGCCGCCGGCTGGACCCGCGAAGCCCAGCACACTCTCGCTGTGAACCCGGGCGCGGTGACCGGATTCTTTCCCATAGTGGGACGGCGCTGCGGCCGCGAGCCGTTGCCGGGCGCCGGCAACGGACCGTTTGCCTGGACGGTCGACGACGCCGTGCGCACCCTGCTGCTCGACGCTCCGGCCCTGCGGGGCACCGAACTTCTTTCCATCATCACTGAGTTGTATGAGAATGGGGACGCGGCCGAGCGGCGCGGCGTCCTGCGAGCGCTGCCGGTGCTGGATCGGGCGGGGAGGCTTGGCGATACCGCGCTGCCGCTTGTCCACGACGCGCTGCGCACCAACGACCTCCGGCTGATTGCGGCTGCCCTGGGCACCGCCCCGACCGCGCCCGGCTACGCCGCCCGCCACCTCGATGCTCAGGCCTTCCGTCAAGCTGTGCTCAAGTGCGTGTTCACCGGGATCCACCTGGACCAGGTGACCGGCCTGACGGAACGCGCCGACCCGGAACTGGTCCGCATGGTGCGGGCGTACGCGGACGAACGCCACACTGCCGATCGTGACGTGGCGCCCGACATCGAGGCATTCCTCATCGCTCACGAAACCGGACCGACCACGGAGGGAGCGCCGTCGTGCGTATCTTCGATTCCCACATCCATATGACCTCCCGGACCACGGATGACTACGCGGCGATGGCCGCCTCCGGGGTCCGGGCACTCGTGGAACCGTCCTTCTGGCTCGGCCAGCCGCGCACCGCCGTCGGCACCTTCACGGACTACTTCGACAGCCTGCTCGGCTGGGAGCCCTATCGTGCCTCCCAGTTCGGCATCCGGCACCATTGTGCCCTGGCGCTCAATCCCAAGGAGGCCAACGACCCCCGGCTCACCGGCGTGCTCGACCTCCTGCCGCACTACATGGCCAAGGACGGTGTGGTCGCCGTTGGCGAGATCGGCTACGACTCCATGACCCCGGCCGAGGACGAAGCCTTCGCCCGCCAGCTCGAACTCGCCCTCCGGCACGACCTCCCGGTGTTGGTCCACACCCCGCATCGGGACAAGGCAGCCGGCACCCGCCGTACCCTCGACGTCGTTCGTGAGTCGGGCATCGACCCCGCCCGCGTCGTCGTCGACCACCTCAGCGAGGCGACCATCGAGCCGGTTGCGGAAAGCGGCTGCTGGATGGGGTTCTCCGTCTATCCACGGACGAAGATGAGCGAAGCGCGGATGGTCCGTATCCTGCGCCGCCACGGCACCGAGCGCATTCTGGTGAACTCGGCCGCCGACTGGGGCCACAGCGACCCCCTCACGACGCGGGCGACCGCCGACGCGATGCTGGCCGCCGGATTCGGCGACGACGATGTCGATCGCGTGATGTGGGGCAACCCCGTCTCCTTCTACGGGCAGAGTGGCCGGCTGGTCCTCGACGAGGCCGTCGGCCCGGCGTGGCCCGAGGCCGCCTACGCGGGCAACTCCCTCGCCCGCGGCGGCGAGTGAGACCGGAGAAGCCATGCGGTTCAGACACCCGGACGGCACCCTCGTCCACCTTGCCTACTGCACCAACGTGCACTCTGCCGAGGACCTTGATGGAGTCCTCGCCCAACTCACCCGTTACGCCGTTCCGGTAGGACGTCGGCTTGGCGTCGCCCGGCTCGGCCTCGGTCTGTGGCTGTCCCACGCTGCGGTCACCGAGCTCACAGCGGACCCCGGGGCCGTCGCCCGGACGCGCCGGGAACTGGACGCACGCGGACTCGAGGTCGTGACCCTCAACGCCTTCCCCTACCAGGGATTCCACGCGGGAGCCGTGAAAAAGTCCGTCTACCGGCCCGACTGGTCCGAACAGGCGCGACTCGACCACACCCTCGACTGCGCCCGGCTTCTCACCGCTCTGCTGCCGGCCGACGCCGCGCGCGGCTCCGTGTCCACCCTTCCCCTGGGTTGGAGGGAGGCATGGTCCGCCGACCGGGCCGACCGGGCGGCTCGTCATCTGGACCGGCTCGCACAAGGCCTCGAGATGATCGCCGCGGACACCGGCCGTACCGTGCGGGTCGGTTTCGAACCTGAACCCGGTTGCCTGATCGAGAACACCGAGCAGGCCGTACGTCTGCTGGCCGCCGTCGACCCGCGGTGGCTCGGCGTCTGCCTGGACTGCTGTCACACCGCGGTGGGCTTCGAGGACGGGGCGACCGCCTGCGCCCGGCTCGCAGCCGGGGGTCTTCCCGTCGTCAAGGCGCAGCTCTCCTGCGCCCTGACCGTCGACGACCCGCAGGACCCGGCGGCTCGCGCCGCCCTGTGGGAGTTCGCCGAGCCGCGGTTTCTTCACCAGACCCGGGAGTCGCTGAACGGCCGGCTGCTCGCGGTCGACGACCTCCCCGACGCGCTCGGGGGAGCTCTTCCCGGGGTCGGCCCCTGGCGGATCCACTTCCACACCCCCTTGCACGCCGACCCCAAGCCCCCGCTGCGCTCCACCCGGAGCGGACTGCCGGCCATGCTCGACGCACTCGTCGGCGGTCCTTCCCCCCGCACCGACCATCTCGAGGTGGAGACGTACACCTGGTCGGTTCTGCCGTCCGCCACCGGCCCGGGCCCGGGCGTCGGCCCCGGGGACGACGACCTCATCGACGGCATCGCCGGAGAGCTGGCCTGGGCCCGCGACACCCTGACCCGACTCGGACTCAAGGACGAAAGCGCGAGGTGACTTCGTGAACCCACTCCTGGTGCTCGACGTCGTGGGACTCACCCCACGACTCCTCGCCCACATGCCCCACCTCCGCGCGCTGGGCGAGCGCGGCTTCCAGGCCCCCCTGGAGACCGTGCTGCCCGCCGTCACCTGCACCGTGCAATCCACCCTGCTCACTGGCGGGACACCGGCCGCGCACGGGGTGGTCGCCAACGGCTGGTACTTCCGCGACCTCGGTGAAGTGATGCTGTGGCGCCAGCACAACCGGCTAGTCGAGGGTGAGAAGGTCTGGCAGGCCGCCCGCCGGACTCGGCCCGACTACACGGTCGCCAACGTCTGCTGGTGGTACGCGATGGGAGCGGACGTCGACTGGACCGTCACACCCCGCCCCGTCTACCACGCGGACGGCCGCAAAGAACCGGACTGCTACACGTATCCGCCTTCGCTGCACGACGAACTTACCGACCGGCTTGGCGACTTCCCCCTCTTCCGTTTCTGGGGGCCGACCGCGGACATCGCGTCCTCCCGCTGGATCGTCGATGCGGCCCGCCATCTCCTGCGCACTCGCCGCCCCGACCTCAGCCTCGTGTACCTGCCCCACCTCGACTACGACCTACAGCGGTACGGGCCGCACGGCCGGGAAGCCGTCCGTGCGGCCCGCGCACTCGACCGCGTCCTCGCCCCGCTGCTCCACGATGCCCGACGCGCCGGGGTGACGACCGTCGCGCTCAGCGAGTACGGAATCACCGAGGTCTCCCGTCCCGTGCACATCAACCGTGCCCTGCGTCGCGCCGGACTCCTGGATGTGTATACCCAGGCCGGCATGGAGTACCTCGACCCCTGGACGTCCCGCGCGTTCGCCGTCGCCGACCACCAGATCGCGCATGTGTACGTCGCCGATCCCGCCGACGTCCCGGCCGTCCAGCGGGTACTTGAGTCACTGCCGGGCGTGGGGGCGGTCCTCGACGAGGCCGGCCGTAAGGAACGGGGCCTCGACCACCCCCGCTCCGGCGAACTGGTCGCCCTCGCCGATCGGGACGCCTGGTTCACGTACTACTACTGGCTCGAGGACGACCGCGCCCCCGACTTCGCCCGGCTCGTCGACATCCACCGCAAACCCGGCTACGACCCGGCCGAGCTGCTCTTCGATCACACCGACCGTCGGGTGAGACTCCGGGCGGCCACGGCGCTGGTCCGCAAGCGACTCGGCATGCGCTACCTCATGAACGTGGTGTCCCTCGACTCCGGGCGGGTGCGCGGTAGCCACGGGCTGCTGCCCGCCCACCCTGACGAGGGACCCGTCCTGCTGTGCGACGATCCGGCGGCCGCCCGTCCGCGGTACACAGCAACCGAGGTCAAGGCGCTCCTGCTGCGTCTGGCAGGACTGCCGCCGGATGATGCGGCTCCTTCCACGTGAGCCCTCCGTTGAGGACCGCGTGGTGCGTGGCTGCCAGGGCCGAGCCGGGGTCGACGCCGAGCTCCTCGGAGAGTAGTCGCCGGCCCTCGTGGTACACGGCGAGCGCCTCCGCCTGCCGTTCGCACCGGTAGAGCGCGGTCATCCATTGGGCCCGCAGCCGTTCGCGCAGCGGGAAGCGCGCCACCAGACCGGTGAGTTCGGCGACCAGCTGACGGTGCTCGCCCAGGGCCAGCTCCGCCTCGATCCGACTCTCCAGCGCGGCCATTCGCGCCTCGTCGAGCTGCGGGTTCTCGGCCTCCCGCAGCTCGTCCGTGACCCCGCCCAGAGACGGTCCGCGCCAGAGGTCAAGGGCCGCGCGCAGGAGCCGCGCGGCCCGGTCGGGGCGGCCCTCGCGCAGCGCCTCGTGTCCCGAACGGGACAGCCGGTGGAACTCGGCCGCGTCGAACCGCGCGGACCCGATGCCCAGGCGGTAACCGGCCGGTACGCGGATGAGCTCGACCGCGGCGCCCAGTCGTAGCCGCAGCCGCGAGACGTACGTGTACAGCAGGGCGTTCACCGTGGCGGGCGGCCGCGGCCCCCACAGGAGGGCGATCAGCCGTTCGTCGGACAGGACGCCCTCCCGGGCCAGCAGCAGCGCCGCGAGCAGGGTCCGCTGCTTGCGGCCCTGGATGGGAACCTCCCGGCCGTCGGTGCACACGCGCATCGGTCCCAGGATGCCGAATTCCATCTTTCTCCCACCGTTGGTCGTGCATGCCGGTACCCGCGGTCCCGCGGCCGGGTGCTGGAGATCGCCGAGCGTAGGACACCCCGCGTCCCGGGAGCCTGGGACAACCGTCCCGACACCGTCCTGGGAGCGAGTAGGGACCCTGGCCCCAGGACTTGAGGACCAGACCCTTCCTAACCTTGATCCGTTCACCCCCGTGACCCGAGAGGCCGCCCATGGAACAAGAGCAGCGCCCTTACCGCCCCCCGTCGGCCGGTCGCGACGACGACGCGCGGCAGGCCCGGCTCGACGAACTGCGCCGGGAGGATACGCGGCGAATCCGCCGTGGCAAGCGGCTGCGCGCAGGAGCGACGATCGCGGGCGCGCTGGTGGCGGTGGCCGTTGCCCTTAGCGTGGTCGCCGGCCTGCACGGCAGGCCCGCCGCCGACTCGACCGCCGATTCAGGAATAGACCCGGACCGGGTCAACGTCGCCGGCGAGAAGCTCTACCGGGAACTGGAGCGTGGCCACGTCAAGACGGAGGTCGACTATCCCGCCGGCATGCGGCCTCCCGCGGGCGGCCCGCACGACCCGCAGTGGCAGAATGCCAATGGCGACGTCTACACCCGGCCGCTCCGCGAGGAGAACGCTGTGCACGCCCTGGAGCATGGCGCGGTGTGGGTGACGTACTCGAGCAGGCTTCCCCAGAACGAGGTCGAGTTGCTGCGCGCCAAGGTGGCGGGTGTGCCGTACCGGATGATGAGCCCGCTGCCGGACCAGGACAGCCCCGTGCGCCTCACCGCATGGGGACACCAACTGTCCCTCGAGTCCGCCACGGACGACCGGATGGACGCCTTCTTCGACACCTACGTCCAGGGGCCGCAGGCCCCCGAGCAGGGCGCGCCAGTCACCGGCGGAAAGGCGACCCCGTGACCGGCCGGCGTCCTGCCCGTGGCTTGCTGACGGTCGCCGCCGTCCTCGTCCTGCTTGGGGGCGCCTTGATGCTGACTGGTCTGTCCCGCGGCCCCCGTACGGACACAGAGGCGCCGGCCGCTGACTCGGTCGCGGTCGGATTCAGCCGTGACATGGCCGTCCATCATCAACAGGCGGTCGAGATGTCGCTGTCCGTCCTGCGCAACGGGGCTTCCGTCGAGGTGCGGACGCTGGCGTACGACATTGCCAACACACAGGCCGCCCAGCGGGGCATGATGCTCGGGTGGCTCCAGATGTGGGGTCTCACTCCCACATCGGGCGAGTCGCCCATGCGCTGGATGGGCATGCCGCCGACGAGCGAGGAGGACCGTCGGCGAGGTGTTCTGATGCCCGGAATGGCGAGCCGCGCCGACCTGACCGAACTTGCCGCGGCACACGGCACCCGCGCCGACGCCCTCTACCTCCGCCTGATGATCGCCCACCACCAGGGGGGCGTCCACATGTCCGAGGCGGTTACGGCCCCCGACACACCCCCGGCCCTCCTCCGCCTGGCCCAGGAGATGACTCGGGGCCAGCGGGCGGAACTGGACCTGATGCGGTCCCTGGCGAGGGACATCGTCTGAGTCGACGTGACACGAATCCGCCAGTGGGTCGCGGTGGACGGTTCGTGGCGGGGCCGTACACCATGAAGCCGTCGTGTTCCGCGTTCTGCTGCATCTGCTCCACGAAGCGCAGGACACCCTGCTTGGCGGCGATGTCGGCCAGAACCCGGGCCTTCAGCCCTCCGGCCTCCTTGGCCGTGCCGGGCCTTACGGCCTGTGCCGTAGCACCGGTCCGGTGCGTGCGCGTCAATGGCTGCCTTGGGTTGTCTTGGCGGAGTCTGGTGGATACGAACAGGGACAATCCGCAGCGTCAGGTGCGGCTGAGTTTCCTGAGCTGACCAGAGTGGCCGGGAACGTCCTGGGTGCGGTCACCAGGGCGACCTCGACGGAGCGAGTCCGCCGTGGACGACGGCGTAGCGGTGGGCACCACGGAAGATCCAGCGTGAGCCGCCGGGCCGGAATTCCGCTTGGTGTCAAGGTCCTGAAGCGGGAGGGGAGTGGCCGGCCCGGCAGCCATGGGGGCCCACCCGCTCCGGACCGCGGCCGGGATTCCTTCGGCACGCGGACGGAAGTCCTCAAGAGCGGGGTGGGCTTGCCGGTCCGCTGATCATCGGCGGGGGCCGGCCGGTGGGGTTGGCGAAGCTCACGGCTCTGAACTGCTCAGATGCCGTGAGCTTCTGGCGTTGCCGGTCGGCGTCGACTGGCCTTGGGCGGTCCGGGGACGGCCCAAGGGACACACGCTTTCAACGGTGTCGAGAGGGTGCCGGTCGGCGTGCGGGGGCGTTCACCAGCGTTCGCGGGCGACTTGCCTGCCGGAAGCGTCCGGCGCGTGGCCCTGCGGGAGGGCTTCTTCCTCCCCGAAGTCCGGGGCTTGGAAGGGCTGGGTGGTCGGAGGCGGCGATGTCGCGGTGGAATCGCGGGGTCGCCCTTCCAGGGCGGAGAACAGCGACGTCGGATTGATGAGAGATCTCCCGTTCGTCATGGGCCCTTTGGGGCCTGATGGTGCCGTGACCGGGCGCGGCCGGTCCTACAGCTTGGTCATCTTGGGGTACGGGCTCAGGATTCGCATGGGCTCCGAGCCGAAGTCCACGAGTACCGCGATTCCTTCCTCGATGCCGATCACTCGGCCGAGGCCGTACACGTCGTGTGTGACCTGGTCGCCGATGGCGAAGTATTTGGGGGCGGGCCTGACCGGAGCCTTGAAAGGGCTGGTAGGCAAGTGGCGCTTGGGTGCGGCGGGCTTTGACATTGTCTCCAGTATGCGCCCACGAACCGTGCCGGCGGTCGACTCTCGGGGACCGGAAGTAGTTGATTGCTGAACTAGGTCCTGGGTGTGTCCGGAGTCGACGGAACGGGGCCGGGCCCGCGGGAACGCGTCGGCGCCCCCGCGGGCCCTCTCCCGCCTCCCGTCTGTCTCCGCCCGATCAGCGGCACAGCGCCGTGTCGACGGCTGCCTCCACCCGCTGGGAGGCCGCGCCCACCGGGGCGGTGGTCACCGCGATGCCGGCGGCACGGCCGTCCTCGGTGACGCCGCCTCGTGTCCGGTATCCCAGGGCCGTTCCGCCGTGGCCCCAGTAGACGCCGCCACACGACAGCGGTGTGCTGGTCAGGCCCAGTCCGTAGCGGACGCCGGGGCCGCGTACCTCCGCGGGGACGGTGGTGCGCATCTGGGCGAGCTGGGCCGGCGGCAGGAGTTCACCGCCGAGGAGGGCGGTGAAGAAGCGGTTGAGGTCGCTGTTGGTGGACACCAGAGCACCTGCGGCCCACCCCATGGACATGTCCATGGTGGTGTAGTCGACCAGAGGGCCGTCGTCCTCCTCCCGTTCGTAGCCCTTGGGGTGGGGCTCGTGGACGGTCGTCTCTCCGGGGGTGGGGAAGTAGGTGTGGCGCAGTCCGATGCGGTCGATGATGCGCCGGCCGATCTCCTCGCCCACGGGGCGGCCGGTGACCTTCTGGATGATCAGGCCCGCGACCAGGTAGTTCGTGTTGCTGTACTCCCACTTCGCGCCCGGGGCGAAGCGGGCCTCCTGCTTCAGGGCGCCGTCGAGCAGGTCGCGCGGCTCGAAGTACCGGTACCGGACGGCGGGGAAGTCCGCGAAGACGGGAGCGTTCATGTACTCGGGCAGGCCGCTGGTGTGCTGGAGGAGCTGGCGGACGGTGATGTGGCGTCCGTCGATCCCCTCGCCACGGAGCAGGCCGGGCAGGTAGGTGTCGACGGGGGCGTCCAGGGCGACCTTCTTCTCGGCGACGAGCTGGAGGACGACGACGGCGGTGAACGGCTTGGTGTTGCTGCCCGCCCTCACCTGCCCGTCCTTGGGGACCTTCGCCCCGGTCTTGAGGTCGCCGACTCCCGCGGTGTAGGTGCGGGTCCGGCCCTCGCGGTCCGTGACGCTCGCCAGCGCGGCGGGTATCCCGTCGTCGGCCACCAAGGCGTTGAGGCTGTTCTGAACGGGGTCGGGCCTGGCCGCCGAGGCGGTGGGCGGGAACAGCGCACCGGTGGCCAGGACGGCTCCGGCGAGTACGGTCGCGGCCGGCGCGGCCTTGCGCCGGCCGGTTCGCGAAAGAGGGGTACGAGAACTCGGCGAAACGCGTGCGTACATTACGACTCCTGTCGTGAGGGTGAAGGTGAGCAGGGGCCCGCCGGGGCATCGGCCGCCGTTCCCGCGAACGCGAACGCGAACGCGATCGGGAACGCGAACGCGATCGGGAACGCGAACGCGAACGCGATCGGGAACGCGAACAGGAACGGCGACCGATACCGTCAAGCGCCGGTGGCGCCAGGACTCCCGCCGCCGGCTCGACCCGCCCTCACCAGGCGGCCGCGTCCGCGGCCGCTCGACGGGGATGGCGGGGATGGCGAGATGTGGCGGGTCCCCGGTCGGGGTGGTGAAGCTCTCAGCGGCACAGGTTCGTCTCGACGGCGGACTGCAGGCGCTGTTCGGTGGCGCTGTCGGCCGGGAGGGCGGTCAGCGCGACGTCGACCGCACGGCCGTCCTCCGTGACGCCTCCCAGCGTGGCGTAACCCGGAATGGTGCCGCCGTGGCCCCAGTAGACGCCGCCGCACGGCAGGGGCCTGCTGAACAGGCCCAGCCCGTAACGGTTACCCGGACCGGCCTCCTCCGCGGAGACGGTGGTGCGCATCTGGGCGAGCTGGGCCGGGGGCAGGAGTTCGCCGCCGAGGAGGGCGGTGAAGAAGCGGTTGAGGTCGCTGTTGGTGGAGATCACCGCACCCGCGGCCCAGCCCCAGGACGGGTCGAGCTCGGTGACCTCGCGCCAGGGCGAGTCGGCCGTCTCCCGGTCGTAGCCCTTGGGGTGGGGCCCGTCGATGGTCATGTCCCCGGGCGCGGGGAAGTAGGTGTGGCGCAGTCCGATGCGGTCGATGACGCGCCGGTTGACCTCCTCGCCCAGCGGCCGGCCGGTGACCTTCTGGATGATCAGGCCCGCGACCAGGTAGTTCGTGTTGTTGTACTCCCACTTCTCGCCCGGCGAGAAGTGGGCCTTCTGCGCCAGTGCGCGCTCGAGGAGCTCGCGCGGCTCGTAGTACCTCCGCGGATCCTTGAGGATCGCGCGCTTGTCCACGTACTCGGGCAGGCCGCTGGTGTGCTGGAGGAGCTGGCGGACGGTGATGTGGCGTCCGTCGATTCCGTCACCGCGCAGCAGGCCGGGCAGGTAGGTGTCGACGGGGGCGTCCAGGGCGACCTTCTTCTCGGCGACGAGCTGGAGGACGACGACGGCCGTGAACGACTTGGTGTTGCTGGCCGCCCGCACCCGTGCGTCCTTGGGTACCTTCGCGCCGGTCTTGAGATCGCCGACCCCTGCGGTGTAGGTGCGCGTCCGGCCCTCGCGGTCCGTGACACTGGCCAGCGCGGCGGGTATCCCGCCGTCCGCGACCAGGGTGTTCAGACTGGTCTGTACGGGGTCGGGCTTGGCCGCCGAGGCCGTGGCCGGGAGCAGCGCACCGGTCACGACGGTTCCGGTGAGCATGGTCGCGGCCAGCAGGCCCTTGCGCCGGCCGGTTCGCGAGAAAGCGGTGCGAGACCTCGGTGAAACGCGTGCGTACATGGAAGGACTCCTGTCGATAGGGAACAACGTCAGTGGGTCAGGGATGGTCGTGGTGTGACCGGCGGCCCTGCCAGTGGTTCGGCTCAGCCCGGTCCGGCTCAGCCCGGCCAGGTCCGGCCCGGTCCTGTCGTGGTCGCGGGCGGGAAGGAGCGGCCCTTTTCTCGTGGCCCCGCCCGAGGCCGGGGGCGTACGAGAGCGGCGGGGCCCGCCTCCGCTACGCGATGCGCGGAGGCCTTCGGCGGGGCAGCAGCCGGCGGGCGGGCAGCATGACGGCCGCCATGCCCGACAGGAACACCGTGCCGAGTACGGCCGCGCAGACCGTGGGCGACACCGACAGCGCGGACAGACCGGTCACCGCGCCGCCGAAGGTCAGCAGCGTCGCCGCCGCGACGAGGGAGCCGACAGCGGCCCCCGTACCGAGTACGAGGCAGGTCTCCAGCCGCAGCATGGCCAGAACCTGGCCGCGGGTCGCGCCGATGAGCCGGAGCAGAACCAGTTCACGACGGCGGGACGCGGTGGCGACGGCCAGTGTGGTCAGCACGCCGATCAGGGTGAACAGGGAGATCGCCGCGACGGCGAACAGCCCGGGCAGGCCTTGCCGGCGGGCCTGCTCGGTGAGCGCCGCGCTGTACTGTCCGGCGGACGTGGCATGAGTCCCGGGGAAGCGGTCGAGCACGGGTCGCAGATCGGCCTCTCCCTTCACCAGGAGGTAGTCGTCGTGGCCCGGGTCGGTGACATGGGCGGCGACCACGTCGTGCGGCAGCAGGACGTCCCCGAAGCCCTGGCCCCGGTCGTAGACGGCCACCACCCTGGGGTGGATCAGGGTGCCGTCGCCGAGCCAGAGGGACACGGTCGAACCGACCTCGTCCGCGCTGCCGACGTTCGTGCTGAGCGCGACCGTGTTCGTGCCGCGCAGCCCCTTCAGCCCCTTCAGTGAGCCCGCCTTCACGCCCGGGTCGATGTTCGACAGCGCACCCTTCAGCCCCTGAGTGGGCAGGGACTGGAGCTGGTCCGTGACCTTCATCACCACGGTGGTGCGCTTCACCGCCGTCACGGCGCCGGGCCCGACCGTCTCTCGCACCGCCTGGTACGCGGCCCGGGGCACGCCCGGCCCGTTCGCGACGAGGACATGGTCCGCGCGCAAGCCCGCGGCCGCCTGCGTCCGGGTGGCGTTGACCGCGGTGGTCTGCACGAACAGCTGGCTGGCGCCGAAGGAGAGCGCGAGTGCGATCGGTGTGACGACCGACGCGAGCCGTACGGCCGAGGCGGTGGCCGTGTCGGTGGCGAGCCGCCCCGGAACCGGGAACGGCAGCCGCATGACCGGGCCGAGGACGGCGACGCCCGCTCGGACGATCCAGGGTCCCAGCAGGGCCGCGGCCCAGATGAGAGAGAGGACGAGTCCGCCCATGGCCGCGGCCGCCACCTGCCCGCCGAGCGCGAACGCGGTGGTGGCCGAACCGAGACCGACGGCCAGGAACACCAGGCCGGTGACCATGCGCCAGCGCGGCAGCCGGGTCGGTTCGACGGAGGACTCGCTCACGGCCTTGGCCGGCTGGATCGCGCAGACGCGCCGTGCCGCGAGCCAGGCGGAACCGACCGCGGTGAGAACCGCGAGCGCCAGGGCGCCAAGGACGGGAATCGGCCCCAGGGCGAGCCCCAGCCCCGGGGGCAGAACGCCCTGCCCGGCCATGAACCGGTGCAGCAGTGTGCCGAGTTGCAGCGACAGCAGACCACCCAGGAGCGACGCCGGAACCGCGACCTTGAGCGTCTCGCGGACGATCACCCGGCGGACCTGCCGGGGGGTGGCACCGATGGCGCGCAGGACGGCGAGCTCGCGGGTCCGGTCCCGTACGGACATGTCAAGCAGACCGGTCACGATCAGCAGCACCACCAGGAGGGCGACACCGCCGATCGACGCGCACACACCGATCAGGTCGAGTCGTGCCGCCGCCACCTCCGGGTGCTCGACGTCGCCGCGGTCCGCGCCGGTCGCGACGACGAGGCCGGGGGCGGCCGCCTCCAGCGACCGGGCGGACGTCTCCTTCGTACCGAGTACGACCAGCGCGTCCGCGCGCCCGGGCCGGCCGGCGAGAGCCTGCGCCGTACGCTGGCCGAACCAGACGTCGCGGCCCGCGGCCGACCCGCCGGCCACCAGACCGCTGACCCGGTAGGGCTCCGGCGCACCGCCGCCGACCTGGAGGCGGAGCGTGTCGCCGACGGCCCTGCCGCCGGCGGAGTCCACCGCGACTTCGTGTTCCGCCGACGGGGCCCGGCCGGCCCGCAGTTCGACAGAGGTGAGCGCGGTCGCGTCCCAGCCGCGGCCGGTCCGCACCACGCCGTCGGCGGTGACCACCGGCAAGGAGACGTCCGCGACCACCTTGGTGACCCCCGGTACCGCGCGCACCCGGTCCGCCACCGCTGCCGGTACCCGGGCCCGTTCCACCAGCGGCCTGGGGTCGCTCTGGTCGGGATTTCCGCTCCGGGCGGCCTCGACGCGCTGGCTCGCGGCGACGACGGCCACGGCGCTCCCATAGCGGTCGGTCGCTCCGTGCGCCCGTAGCGCGGACTCCAGCAGGACCCCGAACGCGCCCGTCAACGCGGCCGCGCACAGCAGTGCCGCCGCCACCCCGGCGGCGATCCCGCGCCTCACAGCGTGGCCCAACGGGCCAGGACGGCCGCGATGGAGGGAGCCGTGAGCTCGTCGACGACGCTGCCCCCGCTCAGGAAGACGACGCTGTCGGCCCAGGTCGCCGCCATCGGGTCGTGGGTGACCAGCACGACCGTCTGCCCCATCTCGTCGACCGCGTCGCGCAGCAGCTTCAGGACGTGCTCGGCCGACCTCGGATCGAGCGCGGCCGTCGGCTCGTCGGCGAAGACGATCTCCGGGCGGGTGACCAGGGCCCGGGCGATGGCCACCCGCTGCTGCTGGCCGCCGGACAGACGGGCCGGGAGCCGGTCCAGGTGGTCGGCCATCCCCACCCGGTGGACCACCTCGTCCAGCCAGCGCCGGTCCACCTGGCGGCCGCCGAGGGACAGCGGCAGGGTGATGTTGCGCTCGACGTCCATCGAGGGCATGAGGTTGTAGCCCTGGAAGACGAACCCGATCCGTTCACGGCGCAGCCGGGTCAACTCCGTCTCGCGGAGCCCGCCCATGTCCAGATCCCCGAGCCGTACGGTTCCGCCGCTGGGCCGGTCGAGGCCGGAGGCGCAGTGCAGGAGGGTGCTCTTGCCCGATCCGGACGGGCCCATGATCGCGGTGAAACTGCCCTTGCGGAACCCCCAGCTGACCCGGTCCAGCGCGGTCACCTCGCCATAGGACTGGGAGACCTCATCCAGGGACACGGCGAACGGCGTGGCCCGGGTCGTCGTCATCGATTGCATGATGGGTCCTTCGGTTCCCTCGATCGGTCAGAACGAGTACCGAACGTAATCGCGCGCACCGAGCGGACGGCAGCGGTCTCTCTCCCGGAGCAGGGGTGTAGTGCGCTCCACCTGCCAGGTGGAGCGCACTCTTATGACAGGGGAACACCCGTGAAGTACCGTCTTGCTCCATGGACCTGAAGGCGAGAGCACTCCACGGCCTGCGATCCACGCGATATCTGCTGGGCGGGCTCGTCACCGCGCTGCTTTCGCTGGTCGGTTACTGTCTGTTGCCGCTGGTCTGCTTCTCGTTGCTCTTCGCGCCGATCCTGCCGTGGGCGGTGCGGCCGTTGCGCGCCTTGGCCGATGCCGAACGCCGGCGCGCCGAACGCGTTCTCGGCCGCCCGGTGCGCCGGCCCTACCCGACGCCCGAAGGCAACGCCTACCAGCGGACGTTCCAGCTGCTGCGGTCCCCGGGCACCCGCAAGGACGCGGCCTGGATGCTGGTCCACGGCATCGTGGGGCTCGTCCTTCCCGTCCTCGTCCTCGGAGTGCTGCTCAGTCTGCTGCTGACGATCTCCATCCCGCTGTGGTGGTGGACGCTTCCCGGCGGAACCCTGACCCTCCTCGCGGCCCCCCTCACCACCTGGATGCAGGCGATCGTCCTGTCCGCGGTGTGTGCCTGGCTCCTGAGCGCCGTCTTCTTCCGGCTGGCCCCCGCCGCGGAGAAACTGGAGACCCGGATCGCGGAGATCATGCTCGGCACCTGGACCGGCGCCGGCCGGCGGATCGAGGAACTGACCGCCTCGCGCGCCGGAGCCCTCCAGGCCCACGAGGCGGAACTCCGGCGGATCGAACGGGACCTCCACGACGGCACCCAGGCGCAACTCGTGGCGGTCGCCATGCGCCTGGCCCTGGCCGACCGCAAGTTCGACAAGGACCCGCAGAGCTCGAGGAGAATGGTGCTCGAGGCCAAGACCACCGTGGACGAGGCACTTGTCCAACTGCGCACCGTCATCCGCGGTGTCCATCCGCCGATCCTCTCCGACCGGGGACTGAACGGAGCCATCCGTTCCCTGGCCGCGGGCCGGCCGATCCCCACTACCCTGGAACTTCCGGAGACCGACCGCCGGCCCCCCGCCGCCGTGGAGGCGGCCGCCTATTTCGTCGTCGCCGAGGCGCTGACCAACATCGCCCGGCACAGCGAAGCGAGCCGTGCCCGGGTGTCGCTTTGGTACGACGGACCCACGCTGCGCGTCGTCGTGGGGGACGACGGGTGCGGTGGGGCCGCGCCGGGGTCCGCCTCGGGCAGCGGACTCGCCGGGATACGCCGACGGGTCGCCGCCCTGGACGGTACGACGAGGATCGACAGCCCTGTCGGTTCCGGAACGACGATTGAGGTGGTGCTGCCGTGCGGATCGTGATCGCGGAGGACAACGTTCTTCTCCGCGAGGGCCTGATCCTGCTCCTGGAGGACGTCGGGCACGAGATCGTGGCCGTCGTGGGGAGCGGGCCCGAGATTGTCCCCGCCCTGCTCGAACACCGGCCGGACGTGGCCGTCCTGGACGTCCGGCTGCCGCCCGGATTCCGCGACGAGGGACTGCGTGCCGCCATCGAGGCCCGCAGACTCGTTCCCGGCCTGCCGATTCTGGTGCTCTCCCAGTACGTCGAGGAGAGCTATGCCGCCGAATTGCTCGGACAGGGCGCCTCGGGGGTCGGCTACCTGCTCAAGGACCGGGTGGGGCACATCGAGGAGTTCCAGGACGCGCTGGAGCGCGTCGCCGCGGGCGGAACGGCGCTGGACCCCGAGGTCGTCTCCCAGCTGATGAGCCGCAGGGACCCGCTCGACGCGCTGTCCCCCCGGGAACGGGAGGTGCTCGGGCTGATGGCGCAGGGCCTGGGCAATCCCACGATCGCCACGACCCTGTTCATCACCGAACGTTCCGTCAGCAAGCACATTGGCAACATCCTCGCCAAGCTGAACCTGCCGCCCAGCGACAGCGGAAGCCGACGGGTCCTCGCGGTGCTCGCCTACCTGAACGCCTGACCCGCGGGGCGGCCGGTGACCTGCTCGTCACCGCGGGGGTGTAGCGGGCTACACCCCGGGTTCGGGGGGACGGTCCGATGTGCCGGCCAGGGGTGCGGAGAGAGGGTGGACGACGTAAGAGATCCCGCCCCTGCCGCCCGTCGGGCCAGGGGCGTACAACAGGAGGAACCCCCTGATGAAGCCCGTGCTCTGGCTGCTGCTCGTCGTCTCCACGGTGGCGGCGGTCTACGTCAGCACCTTCGCCCACTACACCGGCACCCTGAGGGTCCTGGCCGGAGTGGGCACCGGCGTCGTCCTCGTCGGATCGGCGCTGGGACTGTGGCTGGCCGGCGGGAAGAAGTGACCCGCAGCAGCGGGAGTATCTGAGGAGGGGGTGTCCGGCGGCGAGCCGGACACCCCCTCCTCGTGTGCGACGCGGAAGACCGGACGCGCGCCGTCCGCGAGCCTTGATCACGCCTGTTCGCGTCGCGTGGTCACGGCGGCGGGCTCGACCGGCGATGCTCATCGCGAGGACGGCCGCTCGAATCCGCGCACGGCAGCGGCGATCGATGCCAGGACTGACCGCCGTTACGCGCTCCGGGCCTTCCTGTCGCCGTCGCCGTAGCCGTCGCCGTAGCCACCGCCGTTGCCGTTTCCATTGGTGACCTGGATGGTGGCGGTGGCGGTGTCGCTGGTGATCTGGTCGCCCTGGGGGTCGCTCGCCGTCGCGTACGCCGTGTTGGTGACCGGGCAGGTCGTACCGCCGCCGTGGCCACCGCCGTAACCGCCGCCGTGACCACCATCGTCACGGCCCCGCGTGCACGCGGTCGCGTCGGCCTCGGTGACCGTGTAGCTGCCCTGACACGTGGTGCTCTGCCCGGCGGCAAGGCTCGACTGTCCGCAGCTCACCCCCGTCACCAGGTCGTCCGTCACCGTCAGACCGGTCAGGGCGGCGGAGCCCGTGTTGGTGACCGTGTACGTGTAGTCGACCGTGTCACCGACCTGGAACGGGCCGGTCGAGACCACCTGCTTGGTCAGTCCGAGCGACGAGCCCGCGTTCTCCTCCACGGTCACCGTGACCGCCGCCGACACCGAGGTCGGACAGAGACCGTCCCCCTCGTAGTGCGCCGTGATGGAGTGCGTGCCCACGGGCAGAAAGGTGGTGGTCAGGCTCACGGAGCCGTCCGAGCCCAGCGTGCCCGTGCCGATCGGCGTGGTCCCGTCGTAGAAGACCACCTCTCCGGTCGGAGTCCCGACCGCGCACGTCACATCCGCCGTGAAGGTCACCGCCTCCCCGGGCGCGATCGTGGTGGCGGAGGCCGTCAACGTCGTGGCGCTCTCTCCGTGCACCGCCACCGCCAGGCTGTGGAGGTACCCGCCGGACATCGCCGTGACGCGCCGGCCGGCGGGGATGAGGACCCGGTGCGGCGTGGGGTTGCCGTAACCGCCGGAGGCGCCGTCCCCCAGCTGCCCGTAGTAGTCCGCCCCCCAGGCGTACAGCCGGCCGTCGGACAGCACCGCCATGCTGTGCACGCCACCGGCGGCGATGAGGACGGCATGGGTGCCGGCGGGAAGAAGCGTCTGGACCGGCGTCCTGCTGCTGATGAAGTCACCGGTCCCCAGCGAACCTTCCGAGTTGTACCCCCAGGCCAGGACCCGGCCGTCGGAGGTCAGCGCCAGGCTGTGGTTGCCGGTGGACCCCGCGGCGATGGCGGTGATCGTGGTACCGGCCGGGATCAGTGTCTCGACCGGCGTCGGGTGGTAACGCGTGTTGGTGCCTTCCCCCAGCTGTCCGCTCCTGTTGTACCCCCAGGCCAGGACCCGGCCGTCGGAGGTCAGCGCCAGGCTGAACTCGCCGCCCGCCGTGAAGGCGGTGACCTCGGCACCGGCCGGCAGGTCCACCTCGACCGGCGTACTGCGATTCGTGGTGGTGCCATCCCCCAGCTGCCCGTAGCCGTTGTACCCCCAGGCGAGGATCCGGCCGTCGGAGGTCAGCGCCAGACTGTGGAGCCATCCAGAGGCGATGGCGACGGCGTGCGCACCCGCGGGCAGGTGCACCTCGGCCGGCGTGGGGTGGGGCTCGTCGATGGACGTCGTGCCGTCCCCCAACTGCCCTTCGTCGTTCGCGCCCCAGGCGAGCACCCGGCCGTCGGAGGTCAGTGCCAGACTGTGCCCGCCACCGGCCGCGATGCCCGTGACCCGGGTGCCCGCCGGAAGGTGCGTCTCGACCGGCGTGGGGCGCCTGGTGGTGGTGCCGTCTCCCAGGTTCCCCAACTCGTTGTTGCCCCAGCCGAAGACCCGGCCGTCGGACGTCAGCCCCAGGCTGTGGTAAGCGCCGGCCGCGACCGCGGTGAGTTCGACACCTGCGGGCAGGCTCACGTCGACCGGGGTGTCGCGCTGGGTGGTGGTGCCGTCTCCCACCTGCCCGTAGCTGTTCCACCCCCAGCCCAGGGCGGTACCGGCCGGCGGGGACTGCCGCGCGCTCGCGGGCGGCGCCGCGAACCCGGCCAGGCACAGGGCGGCGCACAGGGCCGCGACCAGGCCGCGAAGGAGAGCCCGGGCCCGGACCCCGCCCGGACGAGAGCGCATCGCATACGAGGGAGGATTCACGCCCCCCTTTCTCTCGCCCCCGCGAACCCGAACCCTCGCGCCACCTTCCGGCCTCACCCGAACGCCGCCCGGCACCACCCACTCGGCCGCCCTCCTATGGCCATCGGGACGCGGATGCCGTACGGCAGCCACGTCACGACGGCAGTGGAGCCGTGGAGGGGACGCGGAGTACCCGGTCGGCCATCGGAATCCCGCCAACGTTTGACAAGTACATGTTCATCGGTGGCAGCTTGGCATATGCCGGTGCGATCGTGAGGCGCTTCGCCGCGAACCCCTGCCGCACCTTCGACTCCCCGGCACGGGTGCCGCGGTCGCATGCCTCCGCGCGCCCGCGCGCACGAAAGCGAAGCACCGGTACGTCGCACCATCGCACACCTGTATCGCACCACTGGGAACCTCGACGAAGAGGGAACGTGTATGGACGAGAACAGATCGATACGGCGCCGCAGTCTCCTCCTGGCCGGCGCGGGGCTGGCAGCGGGCTCGATGGCGGTCGCGGTCCCGCCCGCGCAGGCCGCCCCGTCTTCACGGGCGGCATCGGCCGCTCCGGCCGCGACCATCGACCACGTGCTGTACTGGAACCAGGTACTGCGCGACACCTTCCGCGGACTCGTCAAAGGGGCGGCCTCCCCAGGGAGACTGACCAGGACGGCCGCGATGATGAACGGGGCCATCTACGACAGCGCCAACTCGGCGAGCCGGGCGACCGTCGCGGGCGGCATCGGCCAGCCCTATCTGATCCGCGTTCCCGTCCCGGCGGGTACCGCGCCCGACGTGAGCACGGCGATCGACCATGCCGCGTACGGCGTGCTCAGCGCGTTGTATCCGAAGGCGTCCTATCCGCAGTTCGACTTCGATGCGGCGCTCGGCACCGCGCAGGCCGCCGTCCCCGGCTCCGTCACACAGGCCCAGCGCGAGCAGGCCGCCGCCATCGGGTCCCGCGTCGCCCAGGTGATGCTGGTGACGCGCCGCAACGACGGAGCGGACGCCACGATCGGCTACATACCGGGGAACCGGCCGGGCGACTGGCGGCCCACGGGAGCGGACGCGGCCGTGGACCCGCACTGGGGGAGAGTCCGGCCGTTCACGATGGCGAGCGGGAACCAGTTCCGGCCCTCCCGCCCCATGGGCGCGCAGACGGTCGGCGAACTGATCGGCAACACGACCTATCTCGCGCACGTGGAGGAACTCCGGGACGTCGGCGGGGTCGGCGCCCCGGGCCGCAGCGCCGACCAGACCAGGGCGGCGCACTTCTGGGCGAACGACGTGGACGGCACGTACAAGCCGCCCGGCCAGCTGCTCGCGATCACGGAGCGCGTGGCGGGCCTGCTGCCCGACCGGAGCGAGCTGACCAACGCCAAGCTGTTCGCCTGGATGTCGCTGGCGCTCGCCGACGCCGCCATCGCCGCGTGGGACGCGAAGTACGACACCGACATCGACCTGTGGCGCCCGGAGACGGCCATCCACCTCCACGCCACCCACCCCGACGCCGGCTGGCGGCCCGAGTCCCGCGACCGCGCCGGCAACTCCTTCTCGCCGCCCTTCCCGGCGTTCGTCTCGGGGCACGCGACCTTCGCCGGCGCCTGGTCCCAGGTGCTGCGGAACTACGTGGGACGGGACGACTTCGCCTTCGAGGCCGGTACGGACGACCCGTACGCCCAGGGCGCGACCCGGTCGTTCACCTCCTTCAGCGCCGCCGCGCGGGAGGACGCGGTCAGCCGCGTCTGGCTGGGTGTGCACTACCGCTTCGACGGCGAGTACGGCCTCGCCACCGGAGCGCAGGTCGCGGACTGGGCGACGCGGAGCCGGCTCGGCCCGCCGACCGATGTGCACGCCTCCGACAGCTTCGGCCGGACCGTCGCCGGCGGATGGGGCACCGCGGACTCCGGCGGCGACTGGTGGGTGGGGGATCCGGCGGGTGGCTACTCGGCCGACGGCAGCAGGGGACAGGTCGTCCTGCCGGCCCCGGGTGTCTCCCGCAGCGCCTATCTGCACCAGGTGCTGACCACCGACACCGATCTGACCCTCACCTTCTCGGTCGACAAGGCCGCCACGGGCGGCGGCGTCTACGTCAGCGCCGTCGGACGCAAGGTCGACGGCTCGGGTACGTACCGGGCCCTGGTCCTCCTGCGCGCGGACGGCGGCGTGAGCCTGCAACTGCGCCGCGCCGACGCGACGGGCGCCGAGACCGACATCGGCACCGCCTCGCAGATCCCGGGACTCTCCGTCACCCCCGGCATGCCGCTGCGGGTCCGCTTCCAGGTCACCGGGGCCGCCCCCACCACCCTGCGGGCCAAGGTGTGGCAGGCGACAGCGGGCGAACCGTCGGCCTGGCAGGTGTCGGCGACCGACTCCACCGCCGATCTCCAGGGCGCCGGCAGCACCGGCCTGCTGGTCTACCTGTCAGGATCGGCCACCAGCGTCCCCGTCACCCTCTCCGTGGACGACTTCAAGGCGGTACGCACGATCTGACGGGCCTACGGCAGGATCACCGGTGCGCGGGGACGCACCGGCGGGACTCCCGCGTGGACGGGGGGTGCGGGGCGGGGCGGCGGTCGCCCGCCGTCGCGCGGACGCATGCCGGCCCCGCCGGCTCAGAGCAGGTGCCGGTTGGGTGCCTGGGCGGCATCCGCGTACTCGGGCAGGGCGACGACCGTGATCCCCGCGTCCTCCAGGAGCCTGGTCCCGTCGGCGTCGGTGACGAAGGTGTCCGGCTCGCTCCAGGCCGTGACGACCCGGCGCAGGCCCGCGTCCTGGATGAGCCGGGCGCAGGTACGGGGGCGGGAGGCCCGCCGGGCGCAGGGTTCCAGGGAGCTGTAGATCGTGGCGGTGGCCAGCCGGGGGTCGGCGGCGGGGAGTTTGGCGAGGGCGCCTTCCTCGGCGTGGTCGCGGGGGTCGCTCTCGCGGGAGTAGCCGCGGGCGAGTTCGGTCCCGTCGGCCGCGACGACGACCGCTCCCACGCTGAACGCGGTCGTGGACGGCGGGCAGAGCGCGGCCAGTTCGCAGGCGAGGGCCAGCCAGTTCCGGTCGGCGGCGTTGGGTTCGCGGCCGGTGCCCGGGGCGGCGGCCGGGGGAGGGGTGCTCATCGGGGCTCCGTCGAGAGGTCCTTGGGGGCGTACCTCAGGAGTACCACGTCGCCGATCCGGCGGGCCTCCAGAAGGCGGAGCCGGGCCGCGGGACCGCCGGGGTAGGCCGCCGGGCCGAGCATCCGTACCGCGTCCGGCTGGCCGACCAGGAGCGGGGCGACGACGAGGTGGAGTTCGTCGGCGAGCCCCGCTTCCAGGAGCCGGGTGTGGACGGTGCCGCCGCCTTCGACCATGAGCCGCTCGACGCCGTAGTGGTCGCCGAGCAGGTCGAGCGCGGCCGGCCAGACGTTCTCGGCCGGGACGCTGTGCACGGTGGCCAGGTCGCCGAGGCGGGCGCGGGCCTTCGCGGCGGCGGCGTCGCCGACGGCCAGGACGAGCTTGTCCCCGCCGTGGTGCCAGAACTTCCAGCCGGGGTCGAGGTCGCCGGTGCCGGTGACGGCGACCTTCAGCGGGTACTCCGGCTTGCCGGCCGCGACCCGTGCCGCCCTGCGCTCCGCCGAAGCGACGAGCAGGCGGGGATTGTCGGCGCGGAGCGTCCCGGCGCCGACGAGGAGGGCGTCGGAGTCGGCCCGTACGGCGTCGACGCGTGCGAAGTCCTCCTGGTTGGACAGCAGGAGCCGCTCCTCGCCCGGGCGGGTGTCGAGGTGGCCGTCGAGCGAGACGGCCGCGGACAGCAGGACATACGGGCGGGGCATGGTCTCTCCGGAAGGCGGCGGTGGTGGCGGGGGCAGCGGTGGTGGCGGGGTGGCCTGGTGCGGGACGGGACGGGGGTGAGGGTACCGGCGCGAGGGCGCGCGCCGGTCCGGCGACCGGGTGGCCCGCCTGGAAGGGGCGGTGCCGAGGGGGCGGGACCTGAAGGGCGGACAGGGGAACGGCCCCGAAAGGGTGGTGTGGAAGGGGCGTGTGGGCCCGCTGGGGCAGGCGGCCCCACGGACCGCCGATCACGGTTTCGCGCCGGTCTCCGCCCCGTACGCCCCGTACCCCCGGGGCCGCCGAGCCGGTCGGCAGACGGATGGTGTCGGGCGGTTCGGCCTTGTAGGCGACGGAATCACCCCTACTCTTCGTGGTGTCCACGGCGCCGCACAGGGGCGCCACACACTGGAGGCAATGTCTCGTGCTGATCGCTCAGCGTCCGTCGTTGACCGAAGAGGTCGTCGACGAGTTCCGTTCCCGGTTCGTCATCGAGCCGCTGGAGCCGGGCTTCGGTTACACCCTCGGCAACTCGCTCCGCCGTACGCTTCTGTCCTCGATCCCGGGCGCCGCTGTCACCAGCGTCCGCGTCGACGGTGTCCTGCACGAGTTCACCACCGTGCCGGGCGTCAAAGAGGACGTCACCGACCTGATTTTGAACATCAAGCAGCTGGTCGTCTCCTCGGAGCACGACGAGCCGGTCGTGATGTACCTGCGCAAGCAGGGTCCGGATCTGGTCACCGCCGCCGACATCGCCCCGCCGGCCGGTGTCGAGGTGCACAACCCCGACCTGGTCCTCGCCACGCTCAACGGCAAGGGCAAGCTGGAGATGGAGCTGACCGTCGAGCGCGGTCGCGGCTACGTCTCCGCCGTGCAGAACAAGCAGGTCGGCCAGGAGATCGGCCGCATCCCCGTCGACTCCATCTACAGCCCCGTGCTGAAGGTCACCTACAAGGTCGAGGCGACCCGAGTCGAGCAGCGCACCGACTTCGACAAGCTCATCGTCGACGTCGAGACCAAGCAGGCCATGCGCCCGCGTGACGCCATGGCGTCGGCCGGCAAGACCCTGGTCGAGCTGTTCGGTCTCGCCCGCGAGCTGAACATCGACGCCGAGGGCATCGACATGGGTCCGTCCCCGACGGACGCCGCCCTGGCCGCCGACCTGGCGCTGCCGATCGAGGAGCTGGAGCTCACGGTCCGCTCGTACAACTGCCTCAAGCGCGAGGGCGTCCACTCCGTGGGTGAGCTCGTGGCGCGTTCCGAGGCCGACCTGCTCGACATCCGCAACTTCGGTGCGAAGTCGATCGACGAGGTCAAGGCGAAGCTGGCCGGCATGGGCCTGGCCCTGAAGGACAGCCCGCCCGGATTCGACCCGACCGCCGCCGCCGACGCCTTCGGCGCGGACGACGAGGGGGACGCGGGCTTCATCGAGACCGAGCAGTACTGACGGGACCGAGCGGTACCGGCGGGGCCGACCGCTTCCGGTGGGACCGAGCGGTATCGGACGGAACACCGCACCGGTGACGGGGCCAGGAAGACGAAAGCGCGTTATTCGTCCTTCCCGGCTCCGGATTCCGCACTGGTTCCGGTCTTCTGTGGCCTTTTCCTGATTTCAGGGCGATCCGGACCGGCGCCCTATTGTCACGAGTGAATCCGGTGCGGAAGTTCCGCATGCTAAAATTCATACGGTTGCCGTCGTGTCTTCCGAACTCCGCATGTCCCGGTGATCGTGTGCCGCCGGGCGGTCCCGCCCGTGCCCGGCATCGCGCCGTCGGGTGGCTGGGGCGCTCTTCATGGGCCCCAGCCTTTTGTTTCGCGTTCCAGGTACATTCTCTTCCGTTCTCCTTTCATTCTTCTTCCGTTCTTTTATCCGGCTCGTTCTTGCAATTCATCCGGCTCTCCCGGCCGGGAATTCCTCGCAGCGTGCCCCGCCCGAGGAAGGTTCTGCATGAGCCGTTCAGACCGTACGGACGATCGTTTCCCCCCGCAGAGCGGGATAGCCCCCGCCGCCGCTTCGGAGGAGGATGGCGCGGGGCGCCGTCCCTCCGTCTCGCAGGAGGAATTCGCGGCGCCGGTCACCGTCACCCCGGCCCTGCCCGCCGTCGCGTCCTTCGGTGAACTGGACATGCCGGCCGCGGTACTGGAGACGCTCACCGGACGCGGTCTGAACGAGCCGTTCCCGATCCAGGCCGCCACCCTGCCGAACTCCCTCGCGGGGCGCGATGTCCTGGGCCGCGGCCGTACCGGCTCGGGCAAGACGCTCGCCTTCGGTCTGGCGCTCCTCGTCCGTACGGCCGGACGGCGGGCCGAGGCGCGCAAGCCGCTGGCCCTGATCCTCGTTCCCACGCGCGAACTGGCCCAGCAGGTCACCGACGAGCTCACCCCGTACGCGCGGGCACTGAAGCTGCGACTGGCGACCGTGGTCGGCGGCATGTCGATCGGCCGGCAGGCCGGCGAGCTGCGGGCCGGGGCCGAGGTGGTCGTCGCGACGCCCGGGCGCCTCACGGACCTCGTCGAGCGCAAGGACTGCCGACTGGACCGGGTGCGGATCACCGTCCTGGACGAGGCCGACCAGATGGCGGACATGGGCTTCCTGCCGCAGGTCACCGAACTGCTCGACCAGGTGCGTCCCGACGGCCAGCGCATGCTGTTCTCGGCCACGCTGGACCGCAACATCGACCTGGTCGTCGAGCGCTATCTCCACGACCCCGTCGTCCACTCGGTCGACCCCTCGGCGCACTCGGTCACCACGATGGAACACCACGTGCTCCAGGTTCACAGCGCCGACAAGTACGCCACGGCCACCGAGATCGCCGCCCGCGAGGGCCGCGTGATCATGTTCCTGGACACCAAGCACGCCGTCGACCAGTTCACCCGGCACCTGATGGGCAGCGGCGTGAAGGCCGCCGCGCTGCACGGCGGGAAGTCGCAGCCCCAGCGCACCCACACCCTGGAGCGGTTCAAGAACGGCGACATCACCACGCTGGTGGCCACCAACGTCGCCGCCCGGGGCATCCACGTCGACGATCTCGACCTCGTCGTCAACGTCGACCCGCCCACCGACCACAAGGACTATCTGCACCGCGGCGGCCGCACCGCCCGCGCGGGCGAGTCCGGCAGCGTCGTCACGCTGATCCTGCCCCACCAGCGCAAGGACGTGATCCGCCTCATGTCCGACGCGGGCATCAGGCCGCGGATCACCCAGGTCCGCTCCGGCGAGGCCGAACTGAGCCGTATCACCGGCGCCCGTACGCCCTCCGGCGTCCCCGTCGGCGGCGCGCCGGCCGCGCAGCGTCCGAAGCAGGAGAACGCCCCCTTCCGGGGACTCGGCAGCCGCCCGGGACGGCCTGCCGGTGGCGAATCCCGCCGGTCCGCCGAGGCCCGCAAGCTCGCCGAGGCCCGCAAGGCCGCGCGGGTCCGGCGCGGGGCCTGATCGTCGGACCATCGGATCGGAAGAGGTCCGAACGCGCCGGGACGGATCGTGCGCGGGGGCGGCGATGGCACCACACCGGTGCCGTCGCCGCCCCCCGCGCATTCGGCGCGGTCGGTCTCACCCGGAGGCGAGGGCGTCGAGGGGTACCGCGATCCGCTGGTCGTGCTTGTCGACGAGCCGGCGGTCGATGTCCAGGAGCCACCAGCGCGCCACCTCCACCACGTAGAACCGCCGTGCGCCCGTGCCGCGAAAGCCGTCCTCGGGCAGGCGCCACGCGCTTCGGGTCTCCTCGTCGGGGAAGTTGAGCGCGTAGTAGCTCCGGTGGTGCTCCGCCACCTCCCGTGTGCCGCCAGGCCGAGACGGCCAGCCGTAACTGGGGCAGGCCACAGGAGGCGGCGCAGTCGAGCGGGGCATAGTACGAGAGCACGAAGTATTCGCCGACAGGTTGGGCTTGGCGGTAATCGAAGCCGAAGTAGCGGGCGTAGAGCCGGTCGTGGTGGGTGTAGCAGACGGTGACGGCCACCGGCCGGCCGTCCCGGAACCCGAAGCAGCCGACGGCCTGGCCGAGTGCGCCGGAACGGTGCTGCGCGGCGAAGGAACGCCGCATCCAGCCGGGTCCGCGGTGCCGCCGTAGCGGGCGCGGTTCTGGGTGATCAGGTCCGCGGCGACGGGGATCGCCTCCTCGGTCAGGGGCAGCCGGCGGACGACGGTCCCGGCCCGCTCGCAGGCGCGCAGTTCCGCGCGGCGCCGGGTGCGGTCGCCGTGGCGCATCCGGGCCAGGTGCGTGGCGAACCCGCCTTGCGGTACGGGGAGGTTGGCGTCCGCGTCGTGCAGCAGGACCCGTGCCCGGGGGTGGGTGCGGGCCAGCTCCGCCGCGTCGCGCCCGGTCGGATAGGGCAGGACCAGTCCGGCCGCGCCCCGCGACCGGGCCGTGGCGAGCGCGCCCCGCATGAGCGCCGTGAGGGTGGGGGTCCGCAACGGGCCCCGTACGCAGAGCAGTTCGTTGTACACCGAGCGCCGGGCGCCCAGCCATAGATAGCCGTCGGGCCAGGAGCCGGCCGGCCCCGGGAACAGGTCGGGCAGCCGGAACAGCGGTGCGTCGCGTTCGCCGGGCCAGGTGGGCAGGGCGCCGAGCAGCCGGCCGTCACCGGACGCGGTCACGACGGCCGTGTCCCCGTGAGTGAGTTCCAGGGCGCGCAGCCGGCGGTGACTGTTGTAGAAGTTGTCCGGTCCCACGAGCGCGTCCCACTGCCGTGGTGCGACGGCGGCGACGGAGCCGGTGGTCCGCACGGAGATCCGTACGGCGGTGTCGCCGGTGCGCGGGGTCTGTTGCCCGCAGACGGTGCTCACCATCGTGGGCCCTCTCGTGTGCGGTGGCCGGGGCGGATACGCGGCTCGGCGAGAGGCTCCGCGCGCGGTCTGTTGAAGTCGGCTTGCCCGTAAGGGAATTGGGGTGCCATCCAGGCCCCTGTCGCCGACCGTCCTGTCCTTCGATGCCCGTCTGTCCGCTATCCGCCGCCCTCCGTTTTCCGGCAGTCGATGATCGCGGTGTGGGGGTGGGCGAGATAGTCGTGCCAGTACGTGCTGCCGTGCGCGGTGATGCCCGCGTCGTCCACCCGGGGGTCGTTCCACCGGGGAGGGTCGAAGCCGGTGTCCCGGAGCGTGCTCTCCAGGAGGGTTCTGCTCCAGTACCGGGCGGTGACGGCCCGGTCGTGACCGCCGAAGCGGAGGCGCAGCCGGACCGGGGAGCCGTCGGACGGGGGTGTGGTGGCCGTGAGCGTGAAGCCGTAACGGGCGTAGGAGACGGCGCCGGGCCGGTAGCCGGGATGGACGGGCAGGGTCACGAAGCGCCCGCCCGGGCGCAGGGCGCGCGCGGCGGTGGCGCACAACTGCCGGAGTTCGGCGCGGGTTCTCGCGTACGGCAGGACGTACACCCCCAGCACCAGGTCGAAGGTGCCCGCCAGTTCGTCGGGGAGTTCGCCGCCGAGGATGTAGTCGATGCCGAGCGGCGCGGCGGTCTCCCGGGCCCGGGCGTGGCCGATCATCCCGGGTGAGACGTCGAGGCCGGTCGCGCGGGCGGCTCCGTTCCGCCGGACGAGCCGGGTGTAGGCGCCGGATCCGCAGCCCAGGTCGAGGACGGCGGCGCCGCGGAGATCGCCGACCACGTCCAGCACGCTGGGCGTCTCCAGGAATCTGCGGAACGGGGTGGCGGTGAAGTCGTCGTAGAGGTCGGGCAATGGGTCGAACTGACTGGTCATGAGTTCCTCGATGCCGGCCTCCCGTGGCGGTGGAGACCCGGAGGCGAGGCACCGGATTTCCACCGCGATTGTCCCGCTTTCCGTGCGGTGCCGGAATGCGCTCAGGCGGGTTCGTGGAGGGGGCCGATCAGCCAGTTGCCCGGCGCGTCCATGTTGTCGCTCAGATAGAACTCGGTGATGGCCTGCCGGAATTCCTCGTGGCTGATCTCTCCGTTGCCGTCCCGGTCGAGCCGCTTGAACGCGTCCTTGGAATGCTTGGGCGGAACCCCGAGGGCGTCGTACATGCGCACGTACTCGTCGTGGCTCAGCACTCCGTCGCCGTTGGTGTCCAGTGCGCGCATCAGGGCGTCCGCGATCGCCAGGACGGCCCCTTCGAAGTGCTCGGGGGCGGTGACGTTGGCCTCCATGACGGTGAGGAACTCCGGACGGGAGATCTTCCCGTCCCCGTCGGCGTCGCCGTGGGCGAGCAGCAGTTGCCACCACTTCTCGAAGGCGTCGCGCATGGCGGAGGCATTCGCGTGGTCGTCCTCGGCGGCGAGGGCGGCGAACAGGTCGCCCATCGCCTGGAGGTCGTCATGCGTCAGCTGGCCGTCGTTTCCCTGGTCGAACCAGTCGAAGAGCATGTTGAATTTCTGACTTTTCACGGCGTTCGGCACGCGTGGACTCCCTTTCCTATTGGCGGCACGGATTGCCCCGTTGGAATCAAGAGGCACATTAAGCGGATGATGAGTTGTGAGGCAATCAGCTTCCCATGCAGTCATACGTTCGGAGGATTGGTGCGAGAAAGGCGTCGGATGAACGGGTGAAAGGAGGTGAGGGGAGGAATATTCGCGGCGTTCCGCGTTCGGGCGGTCCCGCGGTCCGGCTTCGCCGGGATGCTCCCGGCGATCATGAGATGGGGGTGGGACCCAGGGCTCGTGGCCACCCTTCGGGGCGGGGGTCGGGCCGGGCGGGGCGGGTCGGGGCGGGGTCGGGAGGGGGCGACGATGAGGCCGGCGCATCCCTCGCCACCGAGGCCGTGCGATCAAGCCGACCGACCTCATTGAGCCGCCAACTCGCTTTCTCTGCTCTCTCGTTCACCGAACGGCCGATCCGGCCGCGAGTGCACCGCCAGGAGCCCGGCGGCTGACTGCGCGGCTGCGCGACCCGTTCCCGTGGTCCGGCGGGCGTGGGGACTTTCCGGTGGGCCGGGGGTGGACAGGCCGGGCGGACAGGTGCCGGGCGGCCGACAGGCGTGGGCCGGTCGGCGCGGTGCTACGTTCCGGGAGGCGGCACCGGGTCGCCCCGGTGGTCGAGCCACTGGTCGAGGAGAGGGAAGAGTTCCTCCTCGGCCGGGGTGCCGTCGCCGTTCAGTTCGCGGTAAACGGCGCCGATGTTGAGGATCAGCCGCTCGGGGTCGGCGAGGTCCGTGAAGCCGGTCAGGTCCGTCTCCCGGGCGGCTCGCAGCACGGGCAGGCCGGCCCGGTGGGCGCGGGTGGCGTGGTCGCGTACCCGTTCCAGGTAGGAGCGGAAGCGGCGGACCTCCGCTGTGCCCGAGACGGGGCCGTGTCCGGGGACGACCGTCGTCACGTCGTCCAGGCCGAGGACACGTGCGCAGACCGCGATCCAGTTGCCGATCGGGCCGCTGTGGATCACGGGATGGCCGCCGACGAACAGCAGGTCGCCGGTGAACAGCACACCGACGTCCGGGACATGGACCAGGACGTCGCCCCGGGTGTGGGCGGCCGGGACCTCGATCAGCCGGACCGTCCGCCGCCCCACGGCCAGTTCCAGTTCGCCACTGAAGGTGCGGTTCGGCAGGGTCGGGGTGATGCCGCCGAAGTCGAAGGTCTTCCGCAGGTCGTCGACGATCCGAGGGAGCCGTGAGTCGCCTGGATCGGCGAGCAGTTCGTGCAAACGGTCATCGCGCATGGCGGTCGCGGCGGCTTCGGAGGCGACGATCTCGGCGTCCGGGAGCAGCTGGTTGCCCCACCAGTGGTCGCCGTCGCTGTGGGTGTTGACGAGCGTGGTGACGGTGACGCCGGGCAGGCTCCGGGCCACGGCGCCGAGCATGGCCCGGGTCGACGGGACGGTGAACAGGGTGTCCACGAGCAGCGCCTCGTCACCCGAGGCGATCAGCCCGGCGTTGCTCAGGCCGAGCGAGCCGTCCGGCTGGAGGTAGGCGTAGGTGTCCGTCGCGATCGCGTGCAGGCCGAGGGTGTAGGGCACGACCATCACTTGACTCCTCGTGAGGGTGTACGTGTGGAGTATCGCGGACCACCAGGTGTACTCCAGTACCATGAAGTATTCAAGTACACTCGCGAGGTGACCTCGACGACACCGCGCGGTGGGCCGGACCGCCGCGAACAGCGCCGTATCGCGACCCGGGAACGCCTGTTGACGGCGGCACTCGAACTGTTCGCCACCCAGGGGTACGCGGGCACCACGTACGACCACATCGCCGCGCGCGCGGACGTGGGGCGGCAGACGGCCTTCAACCACTTCCGCCGGAAAGAGGACTTCGTCGCCGCCTGGATCGAGCGGCGACACGCGCTGATGGATCAGCGGGCGGCGGCGGACACGGCCGCCGGACGGCCCGCCGCCCAGGCCCTCGCGGACGTGCTGCGGGAGCTGTCGGACCTGATGGCCGAGGAGTACGCGCTGGCTAAGGGGCTGTTCGACGGCGGAGTGCTCCAGGCCGTCTTCGCCTCCGGGACCGCGACACCGCACGCGATCCTGGCCACCGTCGAACGGGGCCAGGCGGCCGGTGAGATCCGCCGGGACGCCGACGCCGAAGCCGTCGCCGATCTGATCGCCGACGCGTATGTGACCGCGGTGGGCCGCTGGCTGGCCGCCGGCGGCGACCACTCGCTCACGGACACCCTGCTCGCCCGGCTGGACGTCCTCGCGGCCGGTTTCGCGGCCTGACTCCGGGCGTACCGTACCTGGTTCCGGGGGAACACCGGACTGTACGGCGTGCGGGGCGACACTCGTGGCGGCGCGCATGGTGACGTGCGGGGGCGGTGCGCGTGAGAACGTACCCGAGGACGTGCATGAGGACGCGGGGGAGGACACGCGTGAAGCGGCGGAGGTGAGACTTCCGGTTCGTCACCCGCTTCGCGCCGCCCGACCGGCCTGCGGCTAGTTTGTGCGCAGGACAGGTACGCGGGCCCGTGGCGGCAGAGGTGCACGGGGGACGGGAGGTCGGGAAGAGTGTCGCTGCGCGCAGGTGACCCAGCCGAGATCGGCGGCTATCCGCTGGAGGCACGGCTCGGTTCGGGTGGCATGGGTACGGTCTTCCTGGCCCGTACGAGTTCGGGGCGGTCCGTCGCGATCAAACTCATCCACCAGCACTTCGCGGGGGACGACGAGTTCCGTATCCGGTTCCGTCAGGAGGTGGCGGCGGCGCGACGGGTGAGCGGCGCGTTCACCGCCGCCGTGGTCGACGCGGCACCCGAGGCCGAGCAGCCCTGGATGGCGACGACCTACATCGAGGGACTCACACTCGCCGAGCGCATCACCGCGCAGGGGCCGCTGGACGGGGCGGAGTTGCGCCGCCTCGCCATCGGCCTCGCGGAGGCGCTGCGCGACATCCACCGGGTGGGCGTCGTCCACCGCGACCTGAAGCCCTCGAACGTCGTGCTCTCGCCCGAGGGGCCGCGCGTCATCGACTTCGGTATCTCGCGCGCCGTGGACCAGGAGACGCTGACGATGACCGGCCGGGTCATCGGTACGCCGCCCTTCATGTCGCCCGAGCAGCTGAAGGCGCCGCGCGGCGTGGGGCCGCGGTCCGACGTCTTCTCGCTGGGAACGCTGCTGGTGTACGCGGCGACCGGCCGCGGGCCCTTCGACGCGGACAGCCCGTACATGACGGCGTACCAGGTGGTGCACGAGGAGCCCTCGCTCGGTGCCGTGCCGGGGCCCCTGCGGGCCGTCGTCGAGTCCTGCCTGGACAAGGACCCCGAGGGGCGCCCCACCGCCGACGCGCTCCTCGTGCTGCTGCGGGATCTGCCGTCCGACCTCGGTGGGAGCGCGGCGCGGGGGAACGGGGAGGGAGCCGGTCACCCCACCCGTGACGTGGTCACCCAGCATTACGTCGCCACTCCGGATACACCGGTCCCACCGGCTACTTCGGCTACTCCGGCCACTTCGGCCGCTCCGGCTTCCTCGGCCCCGGCCGTCGTGACACCGGACGCGCCGGCCGGCTCAGGCGTGGTGGGCTCCGGTATCGCCGCGGACATCCCTGGCGGCATTTCCGCCGGACGCCGTCCGCGCCGCCGGTGGCGTCCCGTCCTCGCCGCCGCGGTCGCGGTGGCGGCGATCGGCGGCGGGGTCGCCGCGCTGCGGGCCGGCGGCCTCGGGGCGGACAGCGGTGTACGCGACGGCGGCAAGGGTGCCGGCGTCGCGGCGCGCGGACCCGCGCTGCCGGAGGGCTTCCGGGCGTGGCGGGCGACCGTACGGGGAGGCCGCGCGGACATCCCCGACGAGCTGCGCTGCGTCACCCACGGCGACGCGCTGTTCTGCGGGGGCGGCGGGGTCGTCGCCACCCGGGTCCGGGTCCGGGACGGTTCGCGGACGTGGACGGTGAAGAGTCCGGGTGTCCCTGTCCAGGGCATGCACCTGGCGGGTGCCACCGACGACACCGTGGTCGGTTACCGCTTCGCCGACCAGGACGCCCCGAGCGGTCCGCCGATCGAGGTGGTGGCCCTCGACGCCGGCAGCGGCCGGGAGCTGTGGTCCGTGCCGTCCGGCGCCCAGTCGCTGGCCGTCACCGGCCGCAACCAGGACGCCCTGGTGACCGGCTCCCTCGTCCTGACGGTCGACGCCGCCAACTCCCGCTTGGAGGCCCGGAACGCGCACAGCGGCGAGGTCGCCTGGACGACGCCGTTCCCCGTAGGCACGCAGTGCGCTCCCGTCGCCGTGAGCCCGCGGCTCTACGCGATGTGCGCGACGAACACGGAGCTGGACGCGCTGGAGGTGCGGCACTCCACGCTGTACGAGATCGACCGCGCCTCGGGGAAGCTCGGCGAGGCCGTCGCGGTCGACGGCCACGCCGTGCCGATGGGCGTCACCGAGGGCAGGCTCGTCCTCCTCCAGGAGCGTAGGGAGGGGCCGGCGTTCGCGGGGTACGACGGGGTGGCCCGGTTCGATCCGGCCTCGGGGAAGGTCGCGTACTCCCGTCTGGCCAAGACGTATGCCGGGACGCCCGGCATGGCGGGCGACACCGTCTACGTCAGCGGGCAGACCGGTCTCGTCACCGCGCTCGATCCCGCGACCGGCCGGCGGAAGTGGGCGCGGCAGACCGGTGTGGAGGGCGCGTCGGGTCCCGTCGCGGGAGCGGACGCGGTGTATTTCAGCTCGGCCACCGGCCGGGTGGTCGCGCTGTCACCCCACGACGGCACGCCCCTGTGGAGCACGGACCCACAGGCCGACGGCTTCACGGGCGAGCAGGGCGCGAGCCCGCGCGTGACCGTGGTGGGTCGCGCGGTGGTGGTGGCCGCCGCCAAGAACACCCTCTTCGCCTTCGACACGCACAAGCCGCCGACGTCGGACTGACCCGGTGCCGGGCGTCGGGGGCGCGGGCGTCCAAGGGTGAGGACCCCGCGTCCGCCGTCAGGAAGCCGTGTCCGCCGTGTCCGCCGTCTCGCCGACGAGTGCGGCGAGGCGGCGGGTGCCGGGGGCGCAGGCCCGGCGGAGTTCCTCCGTCTGGCGGGCGGAGAGCCGGGACGCGGCGCCCGGTCGTGTGCGGTCGACCCGTTCCGCGACCCGCTCGGCCCACCGGTCGGGCTCGGCGAGGCCCGCGAAGCGGCCGAACGCGGTCAGCCGGGGCACCGGATCGGCCACCACGGCGTCGTAGGACAGGTGCAGCAGCCGTTCGGGCGGCAGGTCCGCGAGGTGCCGGAGCGCGCCCGTGGCCCGTGACCACATGTCGCCGAACCGGGCCAGCGGGATGTCGGCGTCCGCGAGCGCTGTCGCGTCCAGGCTGTCGGGGGCGAACGGGCGCAGCCGCTCAGGCAGTTGTCGCGTGTGCCGGGGGTCGGGGCTGCGGTAGGGGTCCACGCCCAGCTCCGCGCGCATGTCGCCGATGAGTACCCCCAGCCGGAACAGCGGATGGCGGCTCATCGACAGCGCCGCGTCCGCGCCGTCCCGGTACATATGGACGAAGCGCGCCCCGGGAAAATATGCGAGCAGTTGCGGAAGGAAGCGCAATGACGCCCCGGAACGCTCGACGACCACCTTCCGTCCGGTCGACGAGGCCCACCACGAGAAGAGCCGCAGATACTGCCGGGACGCCGGTGCCGGAGCCCAGCCGGTGACCTCGTCCCGTATTCGGTCGTGCAGCGCGTCCGGATCCCCGGTGAGCGGCGGAAGGGTCATCAGACTCAGCGCGGGAACTTTTCCGGCAGGATAACGGCCCGGACCGATCGGATACCGGTATTCCGGCACCGCGACCCCACGGCTCAGGAGAAGGTTCGGTTTCAGCCGCGGTGCGCCGAGGAGTTTCCAGAAGGCCGGTCCGTCCAGCGTGCCGTCGGGGAAGGCGCCGGGGTCGAGGCAGGCGAAGAACTCGCTCAGGCTGAGGGTTCCCGGGTCCTGGTTCACCAGGTCGGACAGCATCGTCGATCCGCAGCGCCCGGTGCCGAGAACGATGGTCAGCGGCACCGGCAGATCATTTTCTCGCATTCGCTTGAATCCTCTTCCCTGGCTCTTTTCCGGCTCTCGCTATTCCCTGGAAATGGGGGTTGGGGCGGCGAATTTGTCGGGAATGTTCGCGTGGTGTGACGGTCGGGTGCGACAGTTATTGACCCGGCCTGTGCGACGCCCCTAGTGTGCGTCGGCGATCGGGTTCTTAAGGCAATCCGAAAGAGTGAGAAGAGAGGACGCCGATGTCGGTCCCGCTCCAGTCTTCTGAAAACGTCAGCAAATCCCTCGGATGCTCGCGCATCGGCGACGGTGTGGTTCTCGTCGAGTTTTCCGGGGCGCATGAGCAGAATCCGTTCAGCCGGGCCCGGATGCGGGAGCTGACCGCGCTGATGCACGACATCGACCAGGACGAATCCGTCCGCTCCGTCGTCCTCCACGGCGGCTCCGGCCGGTCCTTCGGCGTGGGCGGGGACTTCAACGAGGTCTCCGCGTTCACCGGCGGGGACGAGGTCAACGACTGGATCGACGACATCACCGACCTCTACACGGCGATCGCCGGCATCTCCAAGCCCGTGGTGGCCGCCATCGACGGTTACGCCATCGGCATCGGCCTGCAGATCGCCCTCTGCTGCGACTACCGGGTGGCGGCCGACACCGCCCGTCTCGTGATGCCGGAGTTCCGGGTCGGCATCGCCTGCAACTTCGGCGGATTCATGCTGCGTTACACCGTCGGCGCCTCCGTCATGCAGCGGATGCTGTACACCTGCGACGCCTGGCCGGCCGACCAGGCGCTCCAGGACGGACTGCTCCACGAGGTGCGCCCCTCCGAGGAGGTCCTCGACCGCGCCGTGGAACTGGCCCGCACCATCGCCGGGTACACCCCGGCCGCCGTCCAGGGCACCCGGCCCCGGGTGAACGCGCCGTTCGTGGAAGGGCTGGAGCGCGTCCGCGCCGAGGCCAAGGGGTCGCACCGCGGCGCGTTTCGGGCGGGCGAGGCCCAGGCCCGGATGCGCCGCATCATCGGGAAGGACTGACCCGGGCGGCACCGGCGCGGCGGCCTCAGCGGTCATGGCCGCCGCGCGGCGGGCGCGGCAGGCGCGACGGTGCGCCGGACGTCGTCCCAGCGGGACTCCACCCGCCAGCCGAGCCGCCGGTACAGCGCGCGGGCCCGGACGTTCTCCTCGTCCACGGTGAGCACCATCCCGGCCCGGCCCCGGCGCCGCGCCTCGCCCATCGCCCACCCAAGCAGCACGCCTCCCAGCCCCCGGCCGCGCGCCGACGGATCGATGCCGAGCTGCCGTACGTACGCCACTCCCCGGCTCTCCAGCATCCGGTCGGTCACGTTCACGAACCCCACGACACGGCCGTCGAGTTCGAGCAGTGCGCACTGCGACGGGTCCACTCCGGGGTCGGACCGGTACCACCGCGCCCAGGAGTCGAAGGAGTCCTCCTCCTTGCCGGCCTCGTCGGCGGCGTACGCCTGGTTCTTCGCGTGGTGGAAGGCGCGCAGGTCCGCCTCGTCGCGCAGCGGGCGCACCACCGCGCCGGGAACGACCGGCACGCCGGGAAAGCCCGGAACCCCCGACGCGCCGGTCCGATCCGCGAGGGGGCCGTCCAGCGCCACCGCCATGCGGTGGTACGCCCGGGGCAGACCGAAGCCGTGGTCCCGCAGCGTCGTACGGGCGAGGTCCTCGCCGGCCGAGGTGAAGCAGGACAGCGTCGCTCGCTCCGCGCCGTCGTCACCGCCGAGCGACGCGCGGCAGCGCGCGACGGCGAATTCGAGCAGCGCGGTCGCGTCGGCCTGCGCGGCCCGCGGTCCCAGGGCCAGTTCGACGACCCAGCCGGCCACTCCGGAGGTACGGCCGACCCACGCGGCGCCGACCGCCTCGCCGCCGGGGCCCGGGCACAGCCGGGCGTCCCGCGCCGGATCCGCGCCGGGGGCCGTGAGCCGTCCCTCGATCCACGCCCGGGTGGTCTCCACCCGGCCCAGGGCCGCGAGGTCCCGGGCGCGGGCGAGTTCCCAGACGGTGTCGGTGTGGACCGAGGGGTCGACCGGGCGCAGTTCCGGTGCCCGGCGCACCCGCGAGGCCGTGTCGAGGGGACGCCCCGGGACCGCGGCCGTCACCGGCCGTCCGCCGCGGTGGCCTTGCGGCGCGGCAGCGAGTAGACGTAACTGACGCCGCGCCGCTGGTCCATGGTGGTGTTGGCGGAGGAGGAGTGTGCGGTGTAGGCGCCGAAGAGGACGCCCGAGCCGGCCCGCCGGGGCAGGGTGACCGGCTCCAGATCGGGCCACAACTTCCCGATGTCCAGGCGGGGTTCGCGCGGAGAGGCGAACAGGTCGTCGTGGTCGATGCCCTCCGGCTCCATCAGGACGCGGCCGCGGTGGGAGCCGGGCAGGAAGCGCAGACAGCCGTTGTCCTCCCGGGCGTCGTCCACGGCGATCCAGATGGTGAAGACGTCCTCGTAGTTCTCGTAGAAGTCGTCCTTGAGGAAGATCGCGTCCTGGTGCCAGGGCTTCTCCGAGCCGACCTCGGAGGGCTTGGCCCACAGATAGCCGTTGTAGAAGTCCCCGCGCGTCCCGTGCAGCGGCTCCACCAGGTCCTCGTTGAGCCGGAGCAGCTCGGGGACCTTGGCCAGTTCGGGGGAGTGCTCGTGGATGAAGCTCACCACCCGCGCCTTGCCGGGGATGCCGTCGCGTCCCGCCGCGCGGGCCGCCCAGCCGCCGCCCTCGCCCTTCGCCTCCAGCTGCCAGCCGAGGGTGCTGCGGCGCATGTCCCGGGTCCGCCCGATCAGGTCGTCGCAGCCGCGCCGCATGATCTCCAGAACCGGTTCGGGGACGAGATCGTCGAGTGGGATGTACCCACGCTCGTCCAGTTCGCTGACGAGTTCTTCCACCGGCCGACCGAGCTGCATCCGAGTCACCCTCCGGTACGCGTAAGCCTGTTGTCGCACGATGCGGTGCGGCTCGACTATGTGCCGCCCTTCACGGCGGCGGCAACGTATCCACGGGGACGGGTCGGCCCCCGCCGCAAATGGCATAGGGCGGATGGGCGAGTACGGGCTACGGCGGCCCGGTTGAAGCGGGCACTCTGGAACCGTACGAACGAAGTCGCCCGCCCCCCGCCCCTGTTCCGGCGCCGCCGAACGCGAGCGACGGCACCCACTGCGAGAACGGCCTCGAACCCGGGGTCGCACGCGGGCCCGAGGGACTTGGCGGCTGGGCGCGGGCCCAGGGACGCGACCACGAGGACCAGGGGGAACGATGACAGAGGTGTCGGGGATCGTCGTCGACTGGGGCGGTGTCCTCACCCCGTCCTTCGCCGACGGTATCGCCGCCTGGGCCGCCGACGAAGGGGTGGACGCCGAGGAGTTCCACGCGGCCCTGGGACGGCTGCTGGGCCCGGGCGCCCCGTCCGGCGATCCGGCCGCGCCGCGGTTTCGCCAAGTGGAGCGCGGCGAGCTCCCGGTGGCCGTGTTCGAGGAGACGCTGGCCGCGCTGGTCCGCCGGCCCGACGGCTCTCACCCCGACGCGAAGGGCCTGGTGGAGCGGATGTTCGCGCCGTTCACCGAGGAACCCGCCATGACGGGCCTGCTGCGGGCCCTGCGCGGCGCGGGCCTGAAGGTCGCCTTGCTGTCCAACTCCTGGGGTCACACCTACGACCGGCGGGGCTGGGACGGGCTGTTCGACACGGTCGTGATCTCCTGCGAGGTGGGCCTGCGCAAGCCGGAGCCGGAGATCTTCCGGCACACCGCCCGGCTGCTGGATTGTCCGCTCGGCGGGTGCGTCCTGGTGGACGACCTCGGACGCAACATCCGGGCCGCCCGGGAGCTCGGGATGGCCGGGGTCCACCACAGCGCACCCCGGGAGACGGCCCTCGCCCTGGCGGACCTGCTGGCACCCGCCGGACGCCGGGCCGTCCACGCGTATCTCAGCGGGGCGCCGTCCGGGCACTGACCGGGGAACGGGCCGGCCGTCCGGCCGCGCCCCCGTCGACGGACCGGCCGCTCCCACCCCCGGCGGCGGCCGGTCCGTCGACGGGGTACGCGGAAACGGATCCGGGAGCGGATCCGGGAGCGCGCTCGCCCGTGCGCAGATCGCCCACCAGAGCGTCGAGCCGGTGCTCGGCCGGCCCCGTACAGGCCAGCAGCCGCCGGGCGGCGGCCGACAGCGAGGTGCCCCGGGCCGTGGTGTGCACCAGCGGCAGCCCGCAGCTGGCTTCCAGCCGGTGGATCCGGCGGGTCAGCGCGGGCTGGGTGACCAGTAGTGCCGAGGACGCCTGGTTGAGGCTGCCGGTCCGGCCGATCACCCGGAGCAGGTGCAGATGCTCGGGCTCGAAGCCCGCCGCCCGGTCCGCCGCCGACCAGTGCAGCTCGGAGAGGAGGACCGGCGGGGGCGGCGCCGTCGCGCACCCGCCGGCGGCGGCCGGGCCGGAACCCTTCTCGCCGCCCGTGAAGAGGCCAGGGGAGAAGGAGGGTTGAGTACGGTCCGGGGCATCCGAACCGTAAGGCGAGACGCCCCCCGCACCCTCCAAGCCCTCCAGGCCGCCCCCCGCGCCGCCGGCCGCCGTCGTCCTCGGCGCGTATCGCCCGCGCAGCCACGCGTACAGCTCCTCGGCGAGCGGCCCCGGGATCGCCAGCGGGTCGACGGCCAGCCGCAGTCTGCGCACGAACTTCTGCCGCAGCGGACGCAGCACCACATCCGGTGTGGCGGCCCCCGCGCGGGCCGAGGGGGAGACCAGCGCGATGCCGTACCCCCGGCGCACCAGATCGAGGGCCGCGCCCTGGGAGCGCACCGTGAAACTGACCGGCGGAACCGGGCTGAGCCGGGACAGCGCCCAGCTCTGGTCGTCGCCGGAGTCGCCGCCGACCACGGCCACCCACTCCGTACGGGTGAGATCGCGCAGATCCAGGATGTCCCGCCCGGCGAGCGGATGCCCGAGCGGCAGGGCGACCTGCTGGGGCTCCTCGGCGACGGTCCTGACCAGGACACCGCCGCGCCGCGCGACCGGCCGCCGGGCCGTCTCCCAGCCGAGCGCGGCGTCGGCGGCGTACCGCTCGAAGCGCTGCCAGACCCGGTGGCTGTCGTCGGGCACGACGTCGAACACCAGATCGGGGAAGCGTCCGGCGAGATGCCGGTCGAGGCCGGGCGCCCACTCCGTCCCCACCGCGAACTCCACCACGGGCAGCCGGCTCGCCGTGTCGTCGGCCTGGTGGTGGGTGGTGGCTACGGCGAAGTCGATCGCGGCCAGCAGCCGCCGTCCGACGTGCAGCAGGGCGTGCCCGGCCTCGGTGGGCTCGGTGCCGGTCGCGCCGCGGGTCACCAGCAGGGTGCGCAGCCGGCGTTCGAGTTTGACGAGCCGGCGGCTGGCGGACGACTGCGTCATCCAGCCGTCCCGTTCGACCGCGTGCAGACTGCCGTGGTCCGCCACCGCCTGCAGCAACACCACGTCCGAACGGCGCAGGTCGAACACCCGGCTCTCCTCCCTCACACGGCACGGCCCGTCCCCGGCGCCACCGCGAGGGCGGGGCCGGGCGCGGGCCGTGCCCGCCGATGCCGCGTGGAACCCGGTCCACGGTAGGTCGGCGGGGGCGGTGCGGAACCGGGCGGTCAGGTGGTTGGCCGGATCGGACGGGAGGAGTGGCCGGGCGGCACCGGAACGTCCGGCCGGGGCAGCGGCGCGGGAGAGCGGGGGAAGAGGAACGCCGCGCCGACCCCGACGACGGCCAGGACGGCCGTGCCGATGAACACCGCGCGGTACGCGAGGGCAGAGGGATGGCCGCCGGCGTCGCCCGCGACCATCAGCATCATGGAGCCGACCTGTACGCCGAAGGCTCCGCCGAGGTTGCGCAGGACCCCGTTCAGACCGACCGTCACCGCGGTCGACCCGCTCGGCGAGGACTGGACGAGCAGCTCCGCCATGGCCCCGCCGAGCAGACCGGTGGCAAGGCCGTTCAGGGCGGTGCCCAGGGCCAGGCCCGGGGCGGAGGCGGGCAGGAAGGAGAACACCACGGGGCCGGACGCGAACAGGACCGCGCTCGCGGCCAGCACCGTACGGGCGCTCGCCCGCCCCGACTCCCGCAACCGCCCGGACAGCAGCCCGCCGGACAGCGCGCCGATCTGCATCGGCAGCATGACCAGGGTCAGTACGGCTCCGCTGCCGCCGAGGCCGTACCCCGTCTCGCGCGGCGCGGTCACCAGGGCCGGCGCGAACACGCCGATCTCGAACATCACGAGCCCGGTCAGCAGACTGACCACGTTCAGGCAGAGGAGCGGACGGCGGGACATCAGCCGCATGTCGAGGACGGGTTCCGGGGACCGGCGTTCCACCCGCAGCAGCAGGGCGCCGCCCGCCGCCGCGATCACCAGCAGCACCGCGCCGGTGACCGATCCGACGCCCTCCCGGCCGTACCGGGTCAGGGCCAGCAGCAGGGCGCTGCTGACGATGCCGAGCAGGAGCAGCCCGGGTACGTCGATCCGGGTGGCGGGCCGGCGCGGGGTCTCGGGCAGCAGCAGCGCGCCCGCCACCAGCAGCACCACGGCGAGCAGCGCGGCCGCCGCGAACAGCGTGCGCAGGGCGGGAAGTCCGCCGCCGAACAGTCCCGCCACCACCGCGCCGACCCCGCCGCCGGTGCCGAAGGCGGCGGACAGCACCCCCGACGGGCCGGACAGCGACAGCCCGGGGAAGCCTTCCCGCAACAGGCCGACGCAGAGCGGGAAGAGTCCGGCGGCCACCCCCTGCACCAGCCGCGCGACGAGCAGCACCGCGAACGAGCCGGTCAGCGCCGACACCACCGATGTCACGGCCACCACGGCAAGGACCGCGAGCAGCACCACACGCCGGCCGTGCAGATCGCCGAGCCGGCTCACGACGGGGGTGGCGACACAGCCGACCAGCAGATGACCGGAGACCACCCACGAGGCGTCCGAGCCGGACACCCCGAACGCTTGCTGGACCTGCGGCAGCAGGGTCGCCACCCCGAGCTGGAGCAGCGCGAACAGGGCGCAGGCCCCGGCGAGCACGGCCAGCGCCGCTCGGTGCGGCCGGGCGGCGCCGCCGGCCGGAGCGCCGGGGCCGGCGGTCACCGCTGCTCGCTGAGCGCGGGCTCCGCCACCGGCGTCACCTCGGCCGACTCGAAGCGGTGCCGGTAGTGGCCGATCCGCGAGACCGGATAGCTGGGGCCGATGGCCGCCAGCGCGAACGCCTTCAGGTCGTCCGGCGCGGGGCGGAAGCGGCCGTTGGCCCCGAACCGCTGGTCGCCGTAGTCGACCCGGACCCGGGTAGCGGTCAGCGGGCCGCCGCCGAAGTAGCGCGGCCAGTCGTGGTCGTACGCGGCGGTCTTGCCGTGCTCCGGGTCGTAGTCCGGGCGCAGCATGACGTCCCGCTGGAAGTGCAGGATGTCGCGCAGCCGCGGGTCCTGCTCGGGGTCGAGCCCCAATGTGCGGAGGTAATCGGCCAGTTCCGCGTGGAACCGGTCGAACTCGGTGGCCACCCGCAGCCAGCCCCAGTTGTCGATCGTCCAGCCCCGGCGCCGGCCGTACGGGGCGAGCTGGGCGGCCAGGTCGGGCTGGCTGGCGACCAGGTTGGCCAGCGGCAGCGTCGGGATGTCGATGTAGTCCTGGTACAGGCTGCGCATCCGCAGGTAGAGCGAGCCGATGAAGCTGCTGGGCCGGGCCGCGAAGTGGTCCTGCAGCCCCTCGTAGAAGGCGGTGTAGCCGACCCCGTGCTCCTGCCGGAGGTAGATCGACAGATAGCGGGTGTAGCAGCCGTTGTGCAGGAACTGCACCGCCTGGACGAAGGAGAAGGACTCGACCCATTCGTCGCGGGACATGGCGCCGGTCTCCATGACCATGTCCATCGTCTCCGCCTCGTCGTCGGGGGTCCCGGGACGCTCGACGTACAGCCGCTTGGGCACCGTGCGCAGGCCGTAACCGGAGATCTTCTCCGGGGTGTTGATCGGCGCGTTGGGCAGGATGCCGAACTCGTAGACGCGGATGTCCTCGTGGTTGCCGGCCTCCAGGAGCGAGCCGATGCCGTCGCGGAAGGTGCGGGCGGTCTCCAGCGGCAGGCCGAGGATCAGCTCGGTGTAGGTGTGGATGTTCTCGACCGCGTAACGCTGTTGCAGTTTGCGGTAGTTGTCGAGGCCGATGTTCTTGCGGTCGATGGCCTCCAGGACGTCCATGTCGGTGCTCTGCATGGACAGGGTGGTGCCCATCAGCAGGTCCGCGTCGTGCCAGGCCTTGCTGATCTCGAAGACCCGGTCGTTGGAGTTCTTGGCGAAGTTGACCCGGATCTGCTGGGGCGAACCGGCCTCCCTGCGGGCGTCCGCCAGCGCGTGCGCGATCTCCAGGTCCCTCGGCAGGATGCCGAAGTTGGCGTCGCAGACGAAGAGGTCCTCCACGTCGTTGCGGGCGAACCAGTCGATCTCGTGCTGGATTCGGTCCTCGTCGAACAGCCGCAGGGCGCTCATCGTCGCCGAGCCCCAGTCGCAGAAGGCGCAGGAGTACGGGCAGCCGCGGTTGGTCTCCCACAACGCGTAGAAACGCAGCCCGCGTTCACGGCAGGTGCGCACCGCTCCGTCCATCACCCCGTTCAGATAGGGGCTCGGGGTCTCGATCCGGCGCGGCAGCCGCCGGGCGGCCGGACCGGCGACCGGTCCCGCGGTCCCCTGTACCGTCACCCCCGGCACGGCCGTGTAGTCGGGGTGGTCCGAGATCCGGGTGGCGAGCACCTCCCGGAAGGCCACCTCGCCCTCGCCGTGCGCCAGGACGTCGACATAGGGGTGCCGGGTGAAGAAGTCGCCCACCCGGTCCGGCACATGGGGCCCTCCGGCCACCACGAGCATGTTCGGGTAGCGCTCCTTGAGGATCTTCGCCACCTTCATCTGGCGGCGGAAGTTCCACACGTAGCAGGACAAGGCGAGGACGTCGGGCTCGGTGATGCCGTCCGCCATCTCCTGCACGGGGGCGACCAGGAACAGCGGTTCCTGGAAGTCGTAGGAGGCCGCGATGTGTTCGTCCTGTTCCGCGTACGTGCGCAGCAGGCCGGCGACCAGCGGGAGGAAGGGCACCGCGTTGAGACCGATGAAGTACACCTTGCGGCGGCGGGAGGATTCGGCGGACATGCTCGGGTCACGGCTCCTCGGGGTCGGATCGCTTGAGCGTCGGGTCGGCACCGGCGTGCCGGGGGCGGGCGGGGGAGAAGGGCGGCGCCGTCCGGCGCCCGGCACGCCGGGGGCGCGAGCGGCGCCGGACTCCCCGCCGTCCGGGGCGTGCGGGGCATCGGGCACCCGGTCGTCCGGGGCGTACCGTCCGTCCGGGGTACGGGGGCGGGCGTCGGACTCCCCGCCGTCCGGGGTGTCCCGGTCGTCCGGGGCGTCCGGCGCCCGGTCATCCGGTGCTCGGGACCCGCTCCGGCGCCCGGGTCGCGGCGGGCCGGCCGGACCGGCGGATGCCGTCGAGCATCTCGTCGAAGGCGCTGTTGTCGGAGTAGTAGAAGACGGACGGGTCCGCACCGGTGGCGACGCCCGGGGCGGGGCGGGCACTCGCGCCCGCCAGCAGATCGGCGAGCCGGTGGTAGAAGTCCTCCAGCGGCAGCTTCGTCGGGAACAGCGAGTGGTAGCAGTCGAAGAGTTCCGGGTCGTCGCTGACGAGCCGGTCGCGGCTCTCGTCGTACAGATCCGTGCCGGGCAGCGGGGTCAGCACCGAGAAGCTCGGCATGTCCACCTGGAGTTCCTCGATGGTCCGCCCGAGCCGCGCGAAGTCCTCGCCGACCCAGTTGGGCTGGACGATGAAGTTGGCCCGCACCTTGACCTGGTTGGTGTGGAAGAGATCCAGGGCCCGCCGGGTCTGCTCGGCGTCGGTGCCCTTGCGGTAGCCGGACAGCTCGTCGTCGGTCATCGATTCGGCGCCGACCAGGACCGAGTCGAGACCGATCTCCGCCCAGCGGGCGATCACATCGGGCCGGCGCAGCGCGGTGTCGGTGCGCACGTACATGTGGAACCGCTTGCGGAACCCCGCCTTGTCGATGGCTTCGGCGAGTTCGAGCATCCGCGCGGGCTGGATGAACGCCTCGTCGTCCACCACGTACAGGTTGTCGCCCTCGATCTCGGCGATCTCGGCGAGGACCCGGTCGATGTCCTTGACCAGGTAGCGCCGGTCCGTCATCCGCCACAGCGAACAGAAATGACAGGTGTACGGACAGCCTGCGGTGAAGCGGATCAGGGACACCGGCCGGTAGATCGAGTGGAAGTAGTCCTGCCGGTGGTGGGAGAGCAGCGAACGGTCCGGCATCGGCAGGTCGTTGAGCGCCGCGGGCTTGGGCTTGCCGGCGCGCTCCAGACCGGTGCGGGCCTCGTACGGAGCGAGCCCCTGCCCCGCCCGCGGGGTGCGGCCCGCCTCCAGGTCGGCGGCCAGCCGGCTCAGCGGCCCGCCGCCCTCGCCCGCCACCACCCAGTCGGCCTCGAACCCTTCGAGCCACTCGGCGGAGACCGAGGGGTGGTGCCCGCCGAGCACGATCGGCACGCCGGGCCACAGCCGGCGGGCCTCCCGGCTCGCCTCGCGGGACACCCGGGCGCTGGTGGTGTACGGAATGGCCACGCCCACCAGGTCCGGCGCCTCGTGCGTCTCGGCGTACTCGGCGAGCGAGGAGTCGAGCCGCAGATCGTGGATCGTCACATCGTGGTGGCCGCGCAGCGCGCCGCCGAGATATTCGAGCGGCAGCGGCTCGCAGCAGCTCAACCGGTCACTGAGCAGGGCCCGTTCGTTGCGGGGCCACACCAGCAGAACCCTCATCGTGTGCCTCCCTGACGTCGGTCCCGCATCGTGTCGTCGGCTCCGGCGGCGGGCACCGCGCCGTCGTCGAGCCTGGCCCCGGCCCCGCTGCCCGGGACGGCCCCGCTCCCACCGTCCCGGAAGATCTCCGTGGCCATGTCCCGCAACATCCGGGCCTGGACGGCGGGCTCTTCGCTGCCCAGGGCGGCGGCGAACATCCGGCTCATCGCGGTGCCCTCGTGGATGCCGCGCTTGGGCCGCCAGGCCACCTCCGCCGGCAGGACGTCGGCGGCGGCGCTGCGCAGCACCCACTTCGCCGTCCCCTCGTGGACCTTGAGCCGGCCGCGGATGTCCAGCGCCGCGGTCATCACCTCCCGGGTCCAGTACGGGTGGCGCACGGCGGCGTGCCGGGCGTCGGCGAACGCGGGATGGAACTCGTTGCTGCGCGCGGTCGCGAAGGTCTGCGCGACGACGGCCGCCTCGACGGCCCGCTCGCCGCCGGTGCCGCCGAGCCCCGCGAACAGCAGGTCCGCCCCGTAGCCGGACAGCAGCACCCGGCGGTCGCCGGTCGCGATGTGGTCCTGCAGGAAGCAGGCGGGCGCGGCGATCTGGAGGGTGAGCACATCCCAGGTCTCCAGTGCGCGGATCATTCCGGGCAGCATCGCGGCGAGCTGTTCGGGGCCGAAGAGGATCTCCTCGTGCTTGGTGCCCAGCCGGGCCGCCAGCCACGCCGCCTGCTCGAACTCGTCGCCGAAGGGAGTGCCCACGGTGTACGTGCGCACCGCCGGCGCGCCCAACTCCCGTACCGCGAGCGCCGTGACGGTGGAGGAGTCCACCCCGCCGCTGAGCGAGACGCCGATCTCGTCCGCGTCCGCCGCGAGCCGTACGACGGCCTCGCCGAGTACCCTGCGGACGGTCCGCACCGCCCGGTCCGGGTCGGTCTCCGACGGGCGGTCCGGCAGCGGCGCGAGCCGGCGCACGGACACGGGGGTGTCGCCGTAGGCGTCGGCCACCACGGTCACCGCGCTGTTCGCGGGAACCGCGGTGATCCCGGCGAACCGGCCCCCGGGAAGCAGCGATCGCTCGGCGTCACCCAGCACCGCGGGGGCGCCGAGCAGCGGCAGCATCGCCCCGGCCGACGTGCCGACGAGCAGCGCCCCGGCGGACCGCGCCCAGTGCAGCGGGCTGGTCGCGCCGACATCGCTCCACAGGGTGGCCCGGCCCTCGCGCACCAGGACCGCGCAGTAACGGCTGTGCGCCCGCTCGGCCCAGGCGGTCAGCGCGTCGAACGGTGCGTGTACCGGCGGCTCCTCCGCGGTGAGCCGGTCGCCCTGGACCACCAGGACGTCGGAGCCCTCGCGTCGCACCAGCACGTCCATCCCCAGCCCCTGGCCGAGGAGTTCGACCTCGGCGGCACCGTCCGGACGTATGGACAGCAGGAATCCGGCCATGTCAGTAGACCCCCTCGACGCGTCGTCCCTCGGTGAACTCGGGGCTGTACGGATCGCCCACCCACGGCCACGGATAGCGGTCGGCCGCCACCCCGTACGGCCGCACCCGCCGGGCCCGGTCCCGCTCCCAGAACCCGGGCAGCAGAGCGTCGTCCGTCAGCCGCCAGACCCGGACCCGGCCCTCCTCGCCGAAGGGGACGTCCTCCCCCTGCGCGTCGACGACGTCGAGCATGATGTGCGGCTGGCACGGCACGTACACCACCCGGTGCTCGTCCGCCGCCTCGAAGGGCTTCTGCCAGCTGATGCCGGTGGTCGAGGTGCCGTACATGCCGACCACCGGGACCCCGGGGAAGACGTCCTCGCGCAACTGCCGGTGCGTCTCGGGCTCCAGGGTGGTGCCGGCGTGCACGATGGCCCGCACCCCCGGCAGCGCGTCGGTGCCGAGCCGCTCCGGAAGCATTTCGAGCAGCCGGGAGGTGCAGAACAGGACACCGATGTCCTGGGACCGGGCCACTTGCGCGATCTGGTCCCAGATGTGGTCCACATAGCGGTCGTAGGCAGCCGTCATGCCTTCCTCGCCGAAGATCTTCACGATCCTCGGGTCGAGGTCGATGGAGAAGCACATCCCGCCGCGGCGCTCCGCGAAGGCGACCACGAGCCGGCCCGTCGTGTGCGGGCCCATCGGCCCGACGAACAGCCAGTTCTCCCCGCGCGGGACCCCGTGCAGATCCAGGAACTCGTCGGAGAAGGCGAGGATGTCCTCCCAGTAACGGGCGCCCCAACTGCCGTGCTTGGCCGGCCCCGTGGTGCCGCCGGTCTGCGCCGCCCACAGCGTCCCGGCCTCGGCGAGCACCGAGCGCGGGACGAAGTTCGCGAGCGGCGTCCGGCGCGCGGCCTCCTCGAAGTGCATCTGGTCGGGCCCGTCCCGCAGCGCGATCAGGGCGGCGGCGTCCGCGAGACCGCGCACCTTCTCCAGGGCGTCGGTGCCCTGCCGCCGGTCACGCTCCAGCCAGTACGGCGTGCCGTGCCGCGGATCGAAGTGGAGGCGGACGAGGCGGCGCACGTCCTCATCGGTGACGGGACGGAGCCTCGACTCGCTCGGACTGTGCATGACGGGTGCCTCTCCTCGGTTGCCGCCCGGGCCGGTCACGCGGACGTGCCCGGCAGTACGGCCTTCTTCTTGAACAGGAAGTCGGCGAGATGCCCCTCGTGCGGGTCGCACGGGTGGTAGCCGCGGTCGAACTGTTCGCCGGCGAAGACCTTGTCGACGCCCGGCTCCTCGGCGAGCGCGCCCACCAGCCCGTCGGTCTCGCCGACGACGGAGACGATCAGCGATCCGGCGCACGCGGCGACCGCCTTCGACCGGGGGACATGCGCCACCGCCGTGAAGGGGAACGGGAGTTCCGTGCCGAACAGCGGCGATCCGGGATCCACCAGGAGCACCGTGGGCCGCAGATACGCCCGCCCGTCGAGGTCCACCCGCAGCGGCACCCCGGTCGCGTCCGCCGTGACGTCCACCGCGCCGGCCGCGATCTCCCGCTCGATCCGCAGCGCGAGCGCGTCCCGCACCGCACGGTCCGGGAACGCGGGCACCGCCGCCCGGGGATCGTCCAAAGGCAGCACCGGCCGGGCCGCGAACTCCCCGGCCAGCGCCTCTGCCGCCGAGGCGGCGTCACCCAGCACCACCAGCGAGCTGATGTTGGTGCACAGCCTGCCGCAGCCCGCGAACGCCTCCCGGGCCAGCCGCTTCCAGGCGTCCTCGGGCGGCCGGTCGCCGATCACCGCCCGGCTGCGGCCGAAGTGGTACGTCTTCACCTTGCCGGGCGGCAGATCGGCGGGCACGTTCTCACCCGGCCACAGCACCTGATCGGCCAGCCGGCGCAGCGCGGGCGCGTCGCCGTGCACCAGGGACACCCCGTGCTCGGGCAGCCCCGCCTCGTACAGCTCCCTGGTCAGCAGCAGCGGAGTGAACGGATCGGCGGCCGCGGTGCTCAGCAGCACCGGCCGGCGCGCGGCGAGCACCTGGAGCCACTCGATGTTGATCGTCGGGAAGTTTCCCGGCTGCCGCACCAGCACCGACCGGCCCGCCGGACGCCAGCTCCACCGCAGATGGCGGCCGCCGGTCCGGTAGGCCGCCACCGTGCCGTCGGGGGACTGAGTGGCCAGGATCTCCTCCATCCTGGCCAGATCCTGCGCGGCGGCCCGCAGCCCCCGGGCGGCCCGCCGGCGCGGCAGACCGCTCACCGCGGACAGCGCCCGCAGCCACGGGTCGAAATCGCCGCGGTCCAGCCGGGCGTCGACCCGCTCCCCGGCCCGGCGCAGCAGCCCGAACCAGGCCGCGTCGTCCATGCCGCGCAGCCGGCGGGCCGCCCGGCCCGCCTCCTCCGCCATCCGGAACTGCGTCAGCCGGCCGGCGGAGCCCAGCTTGGCCACCGCCCCGCCCGCCGCGTCGCGAAGGACGTCCGGGCGGTGCGACATGACCGGCCGGGAGCCGTCCTGGGCCGGGACGTCCAGGACACCGGTGTCCGGGGCGTCCGCGGCGGGCGCCGCCGTCGGCGCGGTCACTGGACCTCCGGGATCAGCGCGGCCGGTTCCTTGGCCTCCACCGCGCCGCCGTCCATCAGGCCGAGCCGGGTCTGGACGGTGCTCAGGTCGGCCAGGTACGCGATGCGCTTGTACTTGCCCTCGCGCCGCGTCGGGGTCATGTCGTCGTACAGCTTCCACAGTTCGTCGATGGACGCGCCCTTGCTGGACGTCACCGGGATGTGGCCGGTGAAGCAGTCGCTGTCGTCGGTCTCCAGGGTGAAGTCGACCCGCTTGGCCATGTCCTTCTCCACCTCGTGGTGGAAGGGCACGAAGAAGCAGGGCGAGACGATGTCGTGCGGGTTGTCACCGAGCCGCGCCTGCAGCCAGGTGATGGTCGACCGCATCGCCTCGTCGGTCTCGCCGGGGATGCCGAGGATCAAGGTGGCCTGCACCCCGATCCCGGCGTTGCTCAGCGAGCCGATCGCCCGCTCGGTCACGTCGACCTTGACCGGCCGGCCGAGCCGCTTGAGCAGCGACCAGTCGAGGGTCTCCACACCGACAAGGAGCCGGAAGCAGCCGGAGTCGCGCAGCATGCGCGCCATGTCGTCGTCGATGAGGTCCGGACGCGCCTTGGCCTCCCACTCGAACTTGCCGCGCAGCCCCGACTTCTCGATGCTCCGGCACAGTTCCTGCATCCGGGGGACGTCCTCGACGAAGTCGTCGTCCTCGATCCGGATCCGGTCGAAGCCGTGGACCTCCACCAGTTCGCGGATCTCCTCGATCACCCGCTCGGCGCTGTGCCGGCGCTGGCCGACTCCCCACTGGTGCTTGGAGTAGCAGTAGGCGCAGGCGTACGAGCAGCCGCGGCTGGTGACGAGGTTGCCCGAACGGCCCCGGGAGATCTGGTTGTACAACTGCATGTCCGCCAAGTCCCGTGCGGGCTTGGGGAGTTTGTCGAGGCGCATCAACTGCGGCTGGGCCGGGGTCTCCACCACGGTGCCGTCCTCGTCACGGAAGACGATGCCGCGCACCTTGCCGAAGTTCTTGCGGCCGTTGGTGCCGAACTCGTGGACCAGATGGGAGAAGGTGACCTCTCCCTCGCTCTTGACCACCACGTCGGCGGAGCCGTCCTCGACGAGCTGCCGCGCCAGCGGCGTGGCGCCGACGCCGCCGAGCACGACCAGCGCGCCGGGGTGGTGCCGGCGGGTCTCGGCGCCGAGCTTGATGCCGTTCTTCAGGCTGGAGGTGAGGACCTGGATGCCCACGATGTCCGGGGCGTGACCGCGCAGGAATTCGTTCGGTGTGGCCAACGGGCGCTCCAGAACGAACAGTTGGTCGTCAATGAAGCGGACGTCGGTGCCCTTGGTGTCGTGGAAGGTACCCTCCCGCAGGACCGCGGCCATGGACAGCAGCCCCAGTTGCGGTGCGGAGATCGACTCCCCGGAGTACGACGACCGGCGAGCGTTCACGAGTAGAACCTGCATGCGTGTCTGGCCTCCTGCGCGTGGGGACAGTCCCGGGGCACCGGAGCCGGGCTGCCCGCACGGCCTGTGCACCCGGCTTTCGTGGCATGGCGCGGTGCTGCCGTGCCTGCCCGCCTTCGAGGAGGCGGGAGCGGTGGTGGAACGGCCCGCGCGGGCCGGGGACACCGGGGGCCTCGCGAGCCGCCGCCCAGCGAACACCGCGGGTCACGGCGCCGTCCAATGCCATTCGCGGGTCGCCGCCCCACGCTCGCGGCATGAGTGGGGACGTACGGCCGGAGCCATGCCCAGGGCGCATCGCGCCGATGCCGTCTCGGCTTATGGGCCGCGCCCCGGCCCTGTGGCAGCATCGCTGCGAAGTCCGGCGGGGCCCCGCCGCCGCGGCCCGCTTCGGGCCCGCGCCCGGCCCGGCTCCCTCTCCGCCGGCACCGCGACCACACCAGGTTCCCTCTCTTCCCGAACTTCCCTTTCCTCTCGAACTCGCGAACTTTCCTCTTTTCTCGATCTTCCCGATCTTCCCGATCCTCCCGAGGAGCGTCATGACCTCATCCCAGTCGCCCGCCGGAGCGGCGGAGCGGCCGACCACGACGGACCCGGCAGCCGGTGAACCCGAGGTCTTCCGGCGCGACGGAGTGGTCCGCTGGGACCACGTACTGACACCCGAGCAGGTCAAGGAGCTCCAAGGGAGCGTGGAGCGGGCCTTCTTCGACGGCGACCGGCCGGCCGAGGGCGTCCGCGACCTGTCGGAACGACGGGGACGACCGCTGGACCTGGCCCTGCTGCAGAAGGTGAACCTGTGGCAGTCCGACCCCGCCTGCGAGGCGCAGGTGCGCCGCTCCGATCTCTACCGGAGGGTGGAGCGCCTGCTCGGCGGACCGGTCCGGCTGTTTCGCGACCACTCCTTCTACAAGCCGGCCGGCAAGGGCGACCGCAGCCGTCTCGTCCTGCACCAGGACAACCGCTACTGGCACCTGGACCCGGCCGAGGCGGTCACCGTGTGGATGGCCCTGGACGACGCCACGCTGGACAACGGCTGCGTCCGGTACGTCCTCGGCAGCCACCACTGGGGCCGGGTCGCGCACACCCGGCCGGAGGAGGGCTCCGTCCTGGTCGAGGCGCACAGCGAGCAGGAGACCGTGGCGTACCCGGTGCCCGCGGGCAGCGCGCTGGTCCACCACGCCAACATCCTGCACGGCTCCGGCCCGAACCTCACCGACGGCCCCCGCCGCGCCTACGCGCTGGTCTTCGTCCGGGCGGACGCGACCGTCAGAGGCGAGGCCATGACCGGGTTCCCGCTCGCCGCGGACCTCGCCCGGTGACCCCGGCGGGGGAGTCCGGGCAGGTGGGGGAGCCTGCCCCGGTAGGGGAGAGGGACGCGGCGTACGAGGGGGAGCCCGCCCCCGCGTACGAGACGATCCTGTTGGAGCGGGCCGACGGCATCGCCTGGGTCACGCTCAACCGGCCGGAACGGCTCAACGCCACCACCGAGCGGATGCACCACGAACTCCTCGACGCCTTCGCCCGGGTGGCCGGCGACGGCGCCAGCCGGGTGCTGGTCCTCACCGGCGCCGGGGACCGGGCCTTCTGCATCGGCAGCGACCTCGGCTTTCTCACGGAGGTGCTGGACGGCGACGAGGCCGACTCCGGTCAGTTCGCCGCCTACCTGGAGCGCCTGAACCGGGTCGTCTTCGCCCTCGAACGCATGCCGGTGCCGACGATCGCCATGGTGGGGGCCAAGGCGCGGGCCAGCGGCTTCGAGATGGTCGTGGCCTGCGACTTCGTGCTGATCGCCGAGGAGGCCAGGATCGGTGATGTGCACACCCCGTACGGGCATATGCCCGGCGCCGGCGCCACCCACCGCACCGTCCGGAAGATGGGTCTGCAGCCCGCGATGGAGCTGCTGATGACGGGCCGCTGGCTGACGGCCGCCGAGGCCGTCGAGAAGGGGCTGGCGCTGCGCGCGGTGCCGAGGGACCGGCTGCGCGAGGAGACCACCGCTTTCGCCCGCACGCTGGCCGGGATCCCGGGCGACTGCCTCACCCATCTGAAGGCGGCGGTGATGGGCGGCCTCGGCCGGACCGTCGAGGAGGCCGTCGCGGTGGAGACGGCCGAGTACCTGGCGCTGCTGCGGGTGTCGTCGGGACCCGTCGACGGGTTTCGCGCGGGGCAGCGGGAACGGGCACTGCGGCGGGCGGCGGCGGGCCGGGGCCGGTAACGGGCTTGGTGTGGCGGGGCCGGTGGCGGGGCGTGCCGAGCATGGCTCGTGGACGTACGGCCGCCCAGGTCCGGTTCGCCGACGAGCAGAGGTGCGTCCGCCCGGCGCCCGCCGCCGTACGCACCGACGGTGAGCCGCGCCCCGTTTCCCGGGCTCGGTTCAGCGGGGCGGGCCGCCGTCCGCGAAGCGGCGCCGGGCTGCGGCCAGATCCTCGATCCGGCCGGTGTCCCAGGGACGTTCCCAGCCACCGAGCCGCAGCACCCAGGCGACGAGGGCGCCGGTGAACCCCCACACGAACAGGCCTCCGGACAGGAATCCGGGGGCCAGCGGGCCGTCGGGCAGCCGGATGAGCAGCCGCGCCCCGGGATCGGCGAGCTCCGCGAGCGGCACCCGGTGGACGGACACGATCTCCTTCCCGTCCCCGGCGATCCGTCCGCCCGCGCCCCACCAGCCGAGCACGGGAACGACGGAGAATCCGCTGTGGGCGAGGTACAGCGGGGGCAGCACCCCGGCGATCCGGACCGCCGAGGTGTCGAGGCCGGTCTCCTCGTACGTCTCGCGCAGCGCGGTGCGCACGGGACCGCCGTCCTCCGGGATGGTCGAACCTCCGGGGAAGCACACCTGGCCGGGATGGTCCCGCAGTACCCCGGAACGCCGCAGCAGAAGCAGGTCCGGCCCCGCGTCGCCGGTGCCGAAGAGCATCAGGACGGCGGAACCCCGGGCGTTCGCGGGCGTCGGCCCCGCGTACCGCGACAGTTCCGGGGGAAGATCTGCGGACGTGGACGCGGACGCGGGTATGGACGCCGTCCGGCCGAGGCCGGCCAGCCAGGGAGGGAGGGCGGCACCGGAGGTGTCCGTCTGGTCGTCGGCCATGGACGACAGCGTAGGGACCGCCGCGCCGGGCGGGGATGCGGGAACCGGCCTGCCTGGCCGCCGGATTGGCAGGATCGTACGGATCACGGCACCGGGCGGCGGAGGCACGGCGGCGGCGCGGACCGGGACCGGCGGGCCAGGCGGGATGGGCCCGAATCGGCCGGACGGGCAGGACAGGCGAGACAGGCGAGACAGGCGAGTCGAGCGAGAGAGCCGAGGACAAGGGATGAGTGGGATGCGGACCCCCGGGCCGGCGCCGCGCACCGGACCACGCAACGCGCTGACCGACGTGGCCGGTGTCCGGGTCGGGCACGCCACACGCACCGGCGACGGCCGGCTGACCGGTGTCACCGTGGTCCTCGGTCCACAGGACGGGATGGTCGCGGCGGTCGACGTACGGGGTGGCGGGCCGGGTACCCGGGAGACCGACGCCCTGGACCCGCGCAATCTCGTGCCGCGGATCGACGCCGTCGTGCTCGCGGGCGGCAGCGCCTTCGGCCTCGAAGCGGCGGCGGGGACGATGGCCTGGCTGGAGGAGCGGGGGCGTGGCTTCCGGGTGGGCGCGGGGCCGACCCAGGTGGTGCCGGTGGTGCCCGCCGCCGCCCTGTTCGACCTGGGGCGCGGCGGCCGGTGGACGGCCCGGCCGGGAGCGGCGCTGGGACGGGAGGCCGTCGAGGAGGCGGCCCGTGCCGCCGTGGGCGCGACCGTCCCCCAGGGCTGCGTGGGCGCCGGTACGGGCGCGGTGGCCGGCGGGATGAAGGGCGGCATCGGTACGGCGAGCATCGTCCTGCCCTCGGGGGCGACGGTCGCGGCCCTGGCCGCGGTCAACGCCTCCGGCTCGCTTCTGGACCCGGACAATGGCGCGCTGTACGGGGCGTGGACGGAGGTGGACGGCGAGTTCCGGGCCCAGGGGCTGCGCCATCCGTTCCCCGACCCGGCGGTTCACGCCAGGGCACAGGAACGCCTGGCCGCCGCGCGCGAGGAGACCCGGCGGCGGCAGTCCGAAGAGGTACGGCAGCTGAACACGACGCTGGCCGTCGTGGCGACCGACGCCACCCTCACCCGCGCGCAGGCCCAGAAACTCGCGGGCACCGCGCACGACGGCCTGGCCCGCGCTGTCCGGCCCATCCATCTCCTGACCGACGGCGACACGGTGTTCGCGCTGTCGACCGGCCGGCGGCCCCTGGTGGACGACGACGGCAACGGCCCGGCGGACCCCACCGGCTGGCAGGTCCACACCGAGATGGCGGCGGTCAACGAGATCCTCGCCGCGGGCGCCGATGTGCTCACCCGGGCCGTGGTCCACGCGGCGCTGGCCGCCCGTACCGCCGACACCCCCGGAGGCCTCTTCCCCTCCTACCTGGACCTGTACGGCACACCGGCGGGCCGGCCCGTCTGAGCCGATGGACGAGAAGCGGCGCCGCCTCGTGTCAGAACTCGGTTCGGGACCCCCGCCGTGCTACGACCGGGCCCAGGAGGAGGGCCACCGCCAGTAGGGCCGGGACACCGATCGCCAGGGCGGTGCTGCCGCCGACGAGCGTCGTGAGGTTCTCCAGGATCAGTACGAAGAAGGCCGCCAGTCCGGCCAGTCCCAGCGCCGGTGCGACGGTGTTCGGCCAGACGGCCGTGCGGTGTTCGGGGTGCCGCGCGAAGAAGACCACCACCGCCGCACTGGTGATCGCGTACAGCAGCACCACGCCGACCGAGGCGAAGCTCGTCAGCCAGGCGTAGACCTGGGTGATCGGGTCGAGGCCGATGACCACCGAGAGCGTCAGCAGGGCCGCGACGACGGCGGCGGTGGCGATCGAGGCGCGGTGCGGGGAACGGAAACGGGGGTGCGCGACACCGAGCCACGCGGGCAGGGCGCCCTGGCCCGCCAGCGCGAAGACGTACCGGGCGACGATGTTGTGGAACGACAGGATGGCGGCGAACAGGCTGGTCACGAAAAGGACTTCGACGAGGTGCCCGCCGACCGCGCCGAGGTAGCGGCGGGTGGCGTCGGCGAGCATGGTGCCGCTGTGGCCGGTGGCGGTCCCGACCGCGTGCGCGTCGCCGACGGCGGTGATCAGCGCCCAGCTGGAGACGGCGTAGAAGACGCAGACCAGAGCCAGTGACAGATAGGTCGCCCGGCGGACGGTGCGCTCGGGGTCGCGTGCCTCGTCGCGGAAGACGGCCGCCGCCTCGAACCCGATGAAGCTGAGGATGGCGAAGAGGATGCCGATCCCGGGCGCGCCGGACACGATGCGCCGGGGGCTGACGATGCCGGAGGACAGACCGCTGTCGCCGCCCTTGAACGTGACGACGGCGTCGAACGCGACGACGACGAGCACCTCGGAGAGCAGCCCGACGGCGAGCACCTTGCCGGACAGGTCGACTTGGCGGTAGCCGAGGAAGGTCACCAGGGCGAACGTCGCGGCGGCGTACACCCACCAGGGCGCGCCGGGCAGGTACGGGCCGGGCAGCAGGGCGCCGATGCCCGGCCCGATCAGTCCGTAGATGCCGGCTTCCAGGGTGAGGTAGGAGAGCAGTGCCGCGAAGCCCGTGCCGAGTCCGGTGCCGCGCCCGAGACCTCGCTCGACATAGGAGGCGAAGGTCCCGGTGGTCCGCACATGGGGCGTCATGGCGAGGAATCCGATGGCGAAGAGCAGCAGGACGACGCCGGCGACGACGTAGGTCGCCGGGAAGCCCGTCCCGTTGCCGTCGGCGATGCCCAGCGGGACGGGGCCGCCGATGACGCCGAGCGGGGAGGCGGCGGCGGTGACCATGAAGACGATGCTCGCGACGCCGAGGTCGCCGCGCAGCCGCTCTCCCGGCGCGGGGCCCGTGCCGCTGTCTAACGGTGCCGCCGTGGCGACGGAGGAGCCCGGCCGTTGGATGTCCGTGGGCATGCTGTCTTCTCCTGGGGTGATGAAGTGCGTGCGTGTCCTTGGGCGGTGAGAGGCGCGAATCCTTGTGATGGGGCAGGGGCAGGGGCAGGGCGTGGGCGTTGGCCGGGGGCGATGGTGCGGGAAGTGCGGAGCCCCTGTGGAGTACGGGGCAGAGGGTTGCGGAACGCGGAAGTGCCGTTCCGGCGGGGCCCTTTCGGGTACGCGCGACTGTGCGACCGGGTGCGCCGCACACCGCGTGTCACCGCCCCCCGCCGGGACCCGCCGGACAGAACCTAAGCGAGCGCGGCGGCCAGGTCCATGGCGTCCAGATGGCGGGGTGCCACCACGCGCGAGCCGGGCCCGGCCGCCGCCGTCAGTTCCCGTACGGCCGAGTCAGCGCTGGAGGCGGCCAGGAGACGCGGCGACGCGGTCAACGGCGTGACCATGTCGTCATGGTGACAGGGAATCAGCAACGGGGGATGTCCCGTGATGTCGAGGAGCCGCCCGGGGTAGCGGTGGACCGCCGAGGTCGTGGTCATCGGCACGGCGGCCACGTCCGGACGGATCCCGGCCATCTCCCGCTCGGCGACATCGCTCGCCCCCATGAGCAGGACCGACGGCCCGCCCTCCACGGACACTTGGTAGGCGAGCGTGTCCCCTTCGACGAAGTCGCCGAGGGTCGAGGGCCGGGGTGGCGGGGCGAGCCGGTGACCGGGGGCGAAGTAGCCATGGTCGGGGCGCCTGCTGTGCAGGCTGCGGAAGACCTCGACCGTGTACCCGTCGAACTGGAGGCACTCCCCGCCCTTGACCAGGACGGCGTCCGCGAGCCGTCGAGCCGGGGCGCCCATGGCCGCGATCAGATGGGACACCGTCTCGTGGCACAGCACCCTGATCCGCGACCGCCGCCAGGCCGGCCGCGCGAGGAGCTGCGGGACGTCCGCCATGTGGTCGAAGTGCCCATGACTCACCAGGATCAGCTCGGGAGCGCCAATGAGATGCCGTGCCGCGACCGTCTCGACGGCCTCGTGGTCGAGGCGCAGCGGGATGCCGGGCTCCGTGGAGCCCTCGGCGTTCGTGAAGGGCATACGGCTCAGATAGGGGTCGAACAGGATGCTCCGCCTGCGGTGCCCCCGGCCGAACGCGATCTCCCACCCGCTGACGCCGAGCCAGCGCAGTCGTACGTCGACGGAGAAGGGGCCTCGCTGTCGGCCCGCCGGTGCGAACGCGGCCGTGCCCGCCCCGGTGGCGGTCGACCGCGCCAGTGCTCGTGGGGCCCTGAGGGCCGTACGCCGTTCCGTCATCTTCTCCCCAGGAATGTCGTACACCAGGAGTCGTGGGAACGTTACCGTCCGCGACGATGTGGGGTCGATTCGTGCTTGCCTCGGGCATATCCGTCGCAGGCTGTGAAGGCCGGGCGGGAGCGAAGGGGGCGAAGGGGTCCGAAAAGCGCGAAAGGCGGAGCGCACCCTCTCTGACTGCCTTCGGCCATCGTCGAGTTGCCGATATGCCGGAAAGAGTGGGGGAAGAGCCGCCGCGGGAACAGTGCCCGGAAACCGCCCGGCCGCCGGGAGGCGGCCCGCCCGCCGACGACGTGCCGAAGCCTGGAGGAGACGCCAGCCGTGGAGCGCATCGCCCTGCCCGCGCGCTCCCCCGCGCGGCCCCCCACCTTCATGCGGCTGCCGCTCGACCGGGAACCGGCCGCCCGGGACCTCGTGGTGCTCGGTGTGCCCTACGAGGAGTCGGCGCGATGTCCGGGAACACGTCTGGGGCCAGGGGCTGTTCGGGATGTCTCCGTGCTCGCGTGCGCGCCCGGCGCGGATCGTGGCCCGGGCACCTTCGACCTGGTCGACTGTGTCGACGGCGGGGACGTCGAGCTGCCGCCGGGGGAGCGCGACGCGGCGCCCGGGCTACTGCGCGAGAGGTTGGCCCGACTGCTCGCCGGCAACGCCGCCGTACTGCTGCTCGGCGGCGGCCGTCCGCTGACCGTGGCGGCGCTGCGCGCGGTGGCCGAGCGGCATGGCCCGGTCGCCCTTCTCCGCCTGGCCGCCGACCCGTTGGGCTCGAACCCCCGGGGCGACATCGTGGGCCAGGCGGTCGAGGAACGGCTCGTCGACCCGCCGGCGGTGGTCCGGATCGGACTGCGTGGGCCCGGCGCTCGCGGCCATCCCCAGGGAGGGGTGATGCTGGACGCCGGCGGGTTCGGCCGGCTGGGCGTCCGGGGCGCCTCGGGGGTCGTCCGGCAACGGATCGGCCGCCGGCCCGTCTACGTCTCCGTCTGCGTCGACGTCGCCGACCCCGCCTTCGCCCCGGGGGTCGGCACCCGGGTCCCGGGCGGGCTCACCTCGCGGGAAGTCCTCGGACTGCTCCGCTGTGTCGGGGACTTGAGCCCGGTCGGATTCGAGGTGACGGGTGTGTCCCCGCCCCACGACCGGTCCGGCATCACCGCCGGACTGGCCGCGGAGATCGGCGGCGAACTGATCCACCAGTACGCCAGGGCCCAGCGCATCCCGATGTGACCACCGCAGCGTGGGCCCCGGCGCGGGCCGCCCTCGTCAGCGGGCGGCTGTGATCGTCTCGCCCAGCGCCACGAGAGAGTCGGCGAGTTGGTCCATCCAGTCCGAGACGGGCCTGTCGCCGTCGGACTGCAGCGCGACGAACGTGCCGTCGTGGCCGGCCATCCCGAAGGTGGCCAGGGGCATCGCGATCCGGCCGGCGGTCTCCGGTCCGGCCGTGTCGGCGAAGGACGAGCGGATCATGTGCGCCATGTCAGGCGCGCGCCCCTTGTCGCGGACGGATTCGAGACCAGCGCCGACGGCGTGGACGGACTCCTGAAGACGCCGCTGATCGACGAGATCGGCATCGTCTTCGACGCGGCCTCGGTGTCCGCTCGGTGCGGGTGGTCACCCACTGCGCCGAGGCCGGCATCTCGGCACAGCACATCGCCGCCGCCCGGGTGCGCGCCTACCGCGACGTCCTCGACCCGGCGACCGGATCGGCATCCATGCCCACGAGAACCTCTCTGTCTACTCCAGCTCCCTGCGGCACGCGGAGACCGCCGCGCGGCGGTACGGGGTCGACGTGCGCGACATCCTGATGGAGTGCGGCCGGCGGCGACTGATCGGCGGACAGGAGGACATGATCGTGGACATCGCGCTCGGCCGGGCCGCCGCGAGCTGACCCACGGCGTCCCCGGTACTGACGCCGACACCGACACTGACACGACGGCGTCGCCGGCCCCCTTCCCAGGGTCCGGGCGGCGCCGTCGTGTCGCTCTCGGGGGCTTTGCGCACGACCTTCGAACGACCGCGCGCATCGACCTCCGCTGGTTATCTGAAAGTGCGTCAACTGCACGTAACGGAACGGCACTCGGGTTCGTTTATCCCTTCGTGACATGGGTCGGGACCGGGGCATGAGGGTACGGCGGAGGAGGACTTCGTCATTCCGGCACGATCTTGGCCAAAGCAGCCCTAAGATCCGCAGTGAGGCGGTTCTCCGCATCTCTGTGTACTCCCTTACGAGCAGGGCCATGGGCCCTTCGAACGCTGAGAGCAGGGGATGACATTCACGAATGAACGGACCAAGGGAGCCGCGCCCGAGCCGCGCAGGCGACGATCGACTGTGATCGGTCGCCGTACCGTCGGCTCCGCCGCGGTGCTCGCTCTGGGAATCGGCAGCGGAACCCTGGCGGCGGCGCCGATGGCGCACTCGCAGGGCGAGGAAGGGTCGGTGACGGTCCGGGTGATCCGGGCCGTGGACGACAGCGGAGTGTGGACGCCCGCGCTGGAGCCGGGCATGGCGGGGGTCAAGGTGACCCTCACCGACTATGACGGGAAGGGCATCGAGGGGACCACGGCCGCCGACGGCACCGTGACGCTGACCCCGGCGGCGGGCGAGGGTGGCAGCACCAAGTTCCGGGTCCAGGTGGAGAATCCGAAGCCGGGTGTGCTGTTCCCGGCCTTCGCCTCGCGCCAGGGGCTGGACGGCGCGCCCGGCCGGCTGAGCAGCAACGAGGAGTTCGTCGACCTCTCCGCCGGGAGGAAGGTGGAGTTCACCACCGGACTGTGGAGCCCGGGCGAGTACTGCCAGAAGAACGCCCCCCTGGTGACGACTTGCCAGCCCGCCACGCGCGAGGGTGAGACACAGCGCACGCTGGTCTCCTTCCCGTACAGCGCGCGCGGCCAGGACGGTGTCGACGTCAACGTCACCGATATCGCCACCAATGCCGAGACCGGCACCCTGTACGGCATCGCGTGGAACAAGGCCGACAAGCGGGTGTTCTCCTCGGCGGTGGCCAAGCGCACCACGGACTACGGTCCGGGCGGCGCCGGTGGCATCTACGTGACCGACCGCGAGCAGAAGAAGACCACCCTGTTCACCGTCGTCCCCGACGCGGGGACGACCAAGCACGGTGCGGGCACCGACGACGCCTTCCTCGCCGCCCCCGGAAGGGAGAGCCTCGGCGGCATCAAGATCACCGATGACGGGCGGGATCTGTTCGTCGTCAACCTCAACAACCGCAAGCTGTACCGGTACGACGCCACGGTGCCGACCGCGACGGCGCCGAAGTCCGCCGTGGCCATCCCTGATCCGGGCTGCCCCGCGGCGGGAGACTGGCGTCCCTTCGGCCTCGGCCTGCACGACGGCTCCGGCTACGTCGGCGGGGTCTGCTCCGGCGAGTCCACCGGGAAGGCGTCCGACCTGCGGGCCGTGGTCATGCCCTTCGACCTCGGCAGCGGAGAGTTCGGCAAGCCGGTCCTCGACCAGCCGCTGGACTACCCTCGCGAGTCGACGATCGGCGCACCTCCGTGCGACGGGCCGGGCTGGTTCCCCTGGACCGACACCTTCCCGACCTCCCAGAACGGGCAGGCCTGCCAGAACTATCTGGCCCAGCCGGAACCGGAGTTGGGCGAGGTCGACTTCGAGACCGACGGCTCCATGCTGCTGGCCTTCCGCGACCGCTTCGGCGACCGCGCACCGGCCGGTCCGACCCCGGGCTCGGTCGGCCGGGTCCTGTCCGGCGGCGACCTGGACAAGGCCTGTCCGACCGACGGCATGTACGTGATGGACACCAACAACGGCTGTGGACTGTCCCCTCGGGGCACCCGTTTCTTCGACACCAGCCGGATGGGCTCCCACCACAACGCGTCCTTCGCGGGCATGGCGTTCTCGAAGGTCGAGGACACCATCGCGACCTCCGGGTTCGACCCCAACAGCACCGCCTTCGGGTACGGAACCACCTTCAACAAGCGGGACGGCAAGCAGGACCCGAAGTCCGGTCTGCGGCTCAACCCGGCCGGTACGGCGGCCCCGTTCGGCAAGGGCGCCTCCATGGGCGACCTGGAAGTGCTCTGCGACCAGGCCCCGCTCCAGATCGGCAACCGGGTCTGGTACGACCCCGAGCGCAAGGGCGTCCAGAGCCCGGAGCAGCGTCCCGTCCCGGGCGCGACCGTCAATCTGTACGACGAGTCGGGCAAGCTCGTGGGGACGACGAAGACGACGGAGCGCGGCGAGTACTACTTCGACGACTCCAACGTCTCCGGCGGCCTGAAGCCGAGGACCAAGTACACGATCCGGCTCGACAACCCGGCCGACTACGCCGAGGACGGTCCGCTCTACCAGTGGGTCCCGACGGACGCGGACGTGGGCGACAACCACTTCGTCGACTCCAAGGGCGTCCTCCCCGAAGGCGGGAAGTTCCCCGAGCGGGCACTGACCACCGGCGGGCCGGGCGAGAACGACCACACGTACGACTTCGGCTTCCGGCAGCAGGAAGGCGAGCTGCACCTGGTCAAGCACGACCAGGACGGAAAACCGCTGGCCGGAGCCACATTCCAGCTGTGGAAGGAGACCAACGGCACCGACGACCTTCAAATCTCCGGCGACACGCCGGACACCCGGGTCGGCGAGCCCTGCGAGACAAAGGCCGACGGCCTCTGCGGGGGCAACGGCACCTTGGGCATGTACTACTGGCAGGAGGTCAGCCCGCCGGACGGCTACGCCGTACCCGACAAGACGGTGTTCGGTCCGCTGGTGCTCACCTCCGACAACCTCGACGAAGGGGTATCGGTGACCGCCGTCAACCAGCGGCTGCCCGACCCCACGCCGACGCCCACCCCGTCACCGGAGCCGACGGCACCGCCGGCGCCGGGTGAGCCCGGAACTCCGGGAGCGCCCGGAGCACCGGGGCACGACGGTTCCTCCGGCTCCGGCTCCAGCCTGGGAGGCCTCGCGTCCACCGGCTTGGGCCGGATGGGTCCGCTGGCGGCGGGCTGCGCCGCGCTCACCGTCCTCGGCGGGGCGCTGGTCGTCCTGATGCGCCGCAGGCGAAGGGCACAGCAACACCAGGCCTGATTCGTAGGACAGGCCTTTGCTCCTCAGCGGAGCGACCGGACCCGGTGATCCGCCGGGCCGGCTCGGGCGGGTTCGGGGACCGGTGGTCCGCGAACCCGCCCTCCTGTGCGACCGACCGACGAGAGAAGGCGAGTGCATGGCCCGGATGGCGCGAACGCCCCGGAAGGCCCCGAAGAGCAGGACGGACGCGACGGTTCCGACGACGTCAAAGGCTCCGACGACGACTCCGAAGGGGAAGACCGGCGGCCGGACACGGCGTCGGACCCTCTGGACGCGGACCCTGGCCGCGCTCGCGGTGTGCGGAGCGGCGGGCGGCGTCCTGGTGGCCTGGCGGGCGCTCTCGGACGACACCCCCGCCGAGCGGCCGGTGACCACGGAAGAGGCGTCCCGGCTGGCGCTGTCACGGCTGAACCTGTACCAGGCCGGCCCGGTGGCGGTCACCCTCACCGCGACCGAGGGCGGCGGAGTGGTGGTACGGGTCGAGGGGGTCGTGGACTACCGGACCCACCGGGGCGTGGGGAGCTACGAGGTCACCGGCGCCTCAGGGGCCACGGGAGCCACGGGGGCCTCCGGGAAGAGCACCCAGACCCCCAGGCCTGGCGCGGCGGAGCGGTTCGACCGAGGCCTGATCGTCTGGGACACCGGCGGTCTCGGCCTCGCGCCCGCGCCGAAGACCGGAGGCAGCGGTGGCACCGGCGATGGCCCGCCCTGGCAGCAGGCCGAGCACATCCCTCGCTCCGGCTGGTCCGCCCGCGCCTACACCGCCGATCCGCTGGACTCGGGACTCCAGCTGCTGATCGGGCTGGGCGCGGACCGCCCCGACAACCCGCTGCTGCTCGCCCAGTCCGGCGCCCGCTGGCTGGCGCGCGAGGACATCGACGGCCGCCCCTACGACCGCTTCTCGGGACCGCGCGCCCAGGGCACCACCCCTGGCGCGGGGGCCGGATCGGGCCGATCGCCGCTGACCTACTGGGTCGACGAGGACGGCGGCCTGCGCCGGGTGTCGATGCGGATGCCGGGCCTCGGGACCCCCACCACCCTGGACTTCTCCGGGCACGACGGCCACGCGAAACTCCCCGAGGCGCCGTGGGCCACCCGCTGAGGCGATGCTTTGGCCCCATGAGGGTGCCAGGCCGGGGCGTGGGGCCGGGTCGGGCGTCGGATGGGTGACGACGTCCGGTCCGATTGCCGGACCCGTGAACCCGGCAGGATCCGACGGCAGGTCTCAGCAGAAGCCGTGCACCCTCGCGCCGGCCGGTGCGAGGCTGGGCCAGGGACGCCCTGCTCTGTCGGAGGCGGCGGACCGCAGGAGGTCGAGAAGAGCGCATCCCGGGTAGCCCTGGAAACTCGCGTGGGTGCCCCGGTAGTAGCAGTTCCAGTAGCTCACGACTCGCCGTTGGGTGCGTGCGAAGAAGGCCGGGTTGTCCACCAGGAACTGTCCGTAGGCGCGGTGGCCGGGGGTGCCGGGACTGGCGAGATCGCGGAGCTCGTCACGGAGGACGACCAGGATCTCCACGACGTACTCGCCGGCCAGCCGCACGACGTAGGGGACGACCCAAGGATCAGTGGAACCGGCGACCTTCTCCAGGTGACGCTGTCTGACCATCCCGTCGCAGTGCCGTGAGTACAGGCAGTGCAGAAGCTGCTGTTGGCGCGACGAGAGCGACGCCACCGCGTTGGCCGGCGGCTCGTCGTGGTAGATGCGCTCGGGGATCAGGACCCGCCGGCCCTCCACGACGGCCGGAAACCGGTCACGCGGCTGGAGCCGGGCCTCAGGCATCACCGCCAGGACCGCCTCGGCGTCGCCGGCGAGTTCGGTGGGGAAGGCCGTGATCAAGGGATGGCCGCTGTCGGCAAGCTGTTGCACGAGCCGAGCATAGGCGGGTGCCTCGGCCGCGTCGCCGGGATATCACGGCCTTGCGGGCGTGCGACCCGGCAGAGGGGACGCGATCGGAACACCGACCGTGTCCGGCCCCGGCAGCGTCCGTCCTCGTACACCGTGCCCGCCTTCGTGTACCCGACACGTCCCGGAGGCCGCCGTTCTCAGTGCGCCCGCGGTACGGCGTTCGCGTCCTTCGGCAGCGGATAGGCGTTCGGATCGACGGCGCCCGGCAGCCCGGTCGCGGGCCTGCCCGGGGCCGTCGGGTCGGGCAGGGACGGCTGGGCGGGCGGGGCCGGCACCTGGCTGAACGGGATGCCGGGCGGAGCCTGCACCGGAGTGGTCCGCCCGTCGGGCAGGGCCTTCCCGCGGCGGGTGGCGCAGCCCGCGCGGGTCTCCAGACGGTCCGGGCTCTGGGTGCCGGGCCGGTTGCCCGTGAAGCAGTTCGCGGGGTCGGCGGAGGCGAGGACGAGGTCGGTGCCGTTGCCGGTGACCCGGTTGTCCTCGACGCGGTTGCCGCTGGCGGGATGTCCCGCCGGGTCGGTGACGATCACCCCGGCCGCGCGGTTGCCCCGGACCAGGTTGCGCTGGACACGGTTGTCGGTGCCGCCGCCGATGCCGATCCCGATGCCGAAGCCCCCGTCCGCCTGCTCGGGGGTGTCGGCCGCGTTGTTGTCGACGACCACGTTGCCCGCGATCACCGCGCCCCGCTGCGGGGCGAGGGCCTCCAGATCATTGGAATTGACCGTGATCCCGACCCGGTTGCGGGCGACCCGGTTGCCGAGGATGGACAAGTGGTCGGAAGCATTGGTCAGTTCGATGCCGACCGCGTTGCGCTCCACGGTGTTCCCGCGGACGACGGTGGAACAGGGCTTGCACTGGCCGACGTAGATACCGGAGTCGGCGTGCCCGGAGGCGTAGGACTCCTCGATCACGCCGTTGCGCGCGTCGAAGGCGTAGATGCCGTACAGGCCGTTGTCGTACGCCGTCACCCGGGTCGCGCGGAAGCCGCGGACGGCGGGGAAGCGGGTGGTGTCCAGCGGATCGTACGCGGAGCCGCCGGCGCCCCGCTGCTGGAGCTTCTCGTCGGTGACACCGGTGAACAGCACGCCGTTGGCGAGATAGCCGTGCACGGTGAGGTTCTCGACCACCGAGCCCGCGCCGGTCACCGTGATGCCGTTGGCCAGCCGGACCCCGCCGTCGAAGACCACCTTGTCGCGGTCCGTTCCCCGCAGGATCAGCCGGGGAGTGGTGACGTGCACGCTCTCCTTGTACACACCCGGGCCGACCAGCACGGTCTCGCCCTCACGGGCGACGTCCACCGCCTGCTGCACCGTACGGAAGTCCTGCGGAACGCGCAGCACGCTCCCGGCCGGATGCCGGGCGTCGTCCGACGACGGTTCCTGGCCGGAACACCCGGTGGCCGCCAGCGCGACCGAGACGACCAGAGCCGACAGTCCGAGCGCCTTTCGGACGCCCGTCGAGAGCCGGGGAGAATGAGTCAACAGGCCCTCTGTGGGCAGGATTTGCATGGATGTTGTTCTATCGTCTCCAATAGGCCCATGCCCACCGAACAGGGAAATGAGCGGGATTCACTCCCGGCCGAGGCCACCCGTTCCTTCGGGCGGCGGCGGGCCCTGCTCGCCGGCGGAGCGGTCCTCGCGGCCGGCGTCGGCGTCGCGGCAGACGAAGCGGCGCGGCGAGACCGCGCGGACGGTGCCGCCGGGGCTCCTTCGGTCACGACCGCGTTCCCCTTCCACGGCGCCCGGCAGGCCGGCGTCACGGCACCCCAGCAGCCGGCCACGCAGCTGCTCGCCTTCGACCTGCCCCGGTCCTCGGTCGCCGGGGAGCGCACGGCCCTGCGCACCGTCCTCGGCTCGCTGACCGGCACACTCGCCGGCGCGGCCTCCGAGCAGCCGAGGGACCCCCGTCTCCAGGGCGGTGGTACGACCCGGCTCATCTCTCTGGTCGGCATCGGCCCCGCGACCGCCGCCCGCCTCCGGCTCGACGTCCCCGCCTCTCTCGCCGCGCTGCCGGCCTTCCCCGGCGACCGGCTCGACCCGCGCCGCAGCGACGGCGACGTCCTGGTCCAGCTGTGCGCGGCCGACCGCTGGACGCTCACGGTCGTCGCGGAACTCGTCGCCACCGCCGTACGCACCGCCGGCGCCCAACCCCGCTGGAACCAGTCGGGATTCCTCGCCCCCACGCCACCCGGCACCACACCGCGCAATCTGTTCGGCTCCGTGGACGGCACCGCCAATCCCGGTCGCGAGGCCGCCGAACGATGGGTCTGGGGGGAGTCGGGAGCCCACCGGGACGGCACCGTTCTGGTCTACCGCAGGATCCGCATGGACGTCGAAGGCTTCGCGGCCCTGTCCGAGGAGCGGCGCGACCGGGCGGTGGGCCGCCGCACCCGCGACGGCGCCCCGCTCAGCGGGACCGCCGAGCACGACGAGCCGGACATCTACGCCAAGAACCCCGACGGGTCGTACGTCATCCCGGCCACCGCCCATGTACGCCTCGCCAGCCCGCGCTTCGACCGAGGCGCCCGGATGCTGCGCCGGAGCTACAGCTACGACGACGGTCCGGACGACCGAGGTCTGCTCTTCTGCGCCTTCATGCGCGACCCGGGGCAATTCGTTCGCGTCCAGGAGCGCCTCGCGGCCCGTGACGCGCTCAACCCCTTCGTCCAGCACCGGGCTTCGGCCGTGGCCTACGTACTGCCCGGTGCGACGGAGTCCGGGACCCTCGGGGACCGGCTCTGGGGCTGAGGCCCCGAGTGCCCCCGGCCGGCCGGGACGGCGCCTAGGGTGTTGTTGGCGACGAGGGTGGTGACGGCGGCGGGGGTGGCGACGGCGGTGCCGGGCCCGACAGCCCTCAGAGCGGCAGCAGTTCGGGGCGCTTCGGTTCCTGTGTGGCGTGAGTGTCCTTGCCCATCAGATGCTGCCCGAGCCAGGGCAGGAAGTGCTCCTTGGCCCACTTCAGGTCCGCGAGCCGCTCTGCCTGCCGGTTGGCCGGCCCCCGCAGCGCGCCCGCCGTGGACGTGTCCCGTTCCGGCGCGAGCCCCAGGACCTCGGCGGCCCGCAGTGCCACCTGCCGGTGCCCCTCGGACGACAGATGCAGCCGGTCGTCGCTCCAGGCGAGCGGCTGCTGGATGGACGCCATGGACCACAGATCGACGACCGGGCAGCCGTGCCGTTCCGCGATCGCGTGGATGTGCGCCGTGTACGTGGCGATCTTTCCCCGCAGATGACGCAGCACGGGGGTGCCGCGCGGGTCGAACCCGGTGAAGACCAGCACCGTCCCCGCCGCCGCGCTCAGTTCGGTGACGGCCTCCTCGAAGCGGTCGGTGATGCGGTCCACCGAACTTCCGAGCCGCAGGATGTCGTTGCCGCCGGCGCACAGGCTCACCAGATCCGGCGCCAACTCGACGGCACGGGGGATCTGTTCGTCGATGATCTCGTCGATGAGCCGGCCGCGCACGGCGAGATTGGCATAGCGCAGCGGTCCGGGGGAGTGGTGGGCGAGCCGGTCGGCGAGGCGGTCGGCCCAGCCCACGAGCTCGCCCTCGGAAGTTTCGTCGCCCAGCCCCTCCGTGAAGCTGTCCCCGAGTGCGACGAAGGAACCGATCGGGGCTCCGTCGAGCCGGTTCTGTGTGTCGGACATCCTGCGTGCCTCCCGTTCCGTCACCTCAGTGCCCCAGCACCTTGCCGCACTCTTTTGGCTGAATCAAATAAATATTCAGGACAATGTCATCTCCGGCGTGCGAGCCGGTGCCGGTGTGCGGCTGGGCGAACGACATTGCGCAGGTGGGGACTTGGGTCGGGCTGGACTGGACCGTGAGGGTCGGCATCCGCCTCGGCTCGTCAGTCGGTGGGGAGGATCCGGAGTCGGTCCCGGACGCATCGGGTTCCCTTGAGTGATCCGGACGAAGGGGATCGCCGCGCCGCTCTCGCCGAGCGGGGTGGCCTGGGAGCTGAACTCCCGCTGCCCCGACGGGCGTCGAGGAGGAGGCCGGCGATCCGCCGGGGCCGGATGGTCGACCGGGAGGAGGGGGCGCCATGGCGTGGGCGACGACGAGTACGGCGTGCGGTTCTTCGAGAGCGAGCGCGTGTGCGTCGAGCGTGAGGAGGCTGCCGACCTCGGGCGGTGAGGTGCCCGTAGGGCAGCGGTCCCGGATGTCCGAGAGGCACCCGGTTGGGTCACACGGTGATCCGCTCCGGCCTCTGTCGGGCGGGAGGTTCGTGTGGATCCGTCGGCCGTGGGGCTGTGCCGGGTCGGCCGGCCCCTCGCCGCGGGGGGGGGGGGGGGGGGGGGGGGGGGGCGGGGCGGGCGCGCCGGGGGCGCGGGGGGCGGGGGCGCGGGGGGGGGGGGGGGGGGGGGGGGGGGGGGGGGGGGGCGGGCGGGGGCCGCGCGCGGCGCCCCCCCCCCGCCCCGCCCCCCGCCCCGCCCCCCCCCCCCCCCCCCCCCCCCCCCCCCCCCCCCCCCCCCCCCCCCACAGGTGTGGCCGCCGGTCCGGCGGTGGAGGGCGAGGGCGGCATGGCCGTCGGCGGGCGCGCGTATCCGGACGGGCCGATACGAAGGCGTCCGTGCGCGATCCGTACCCAGGGGCGGGACGGCACGGCACGGACGGGGACGCCACCGGCAGCGGGGCCGGTGTGCTGGGCCGGGTCAACCGCCTCCGTTCGGCCGGTCGATCATGCCGAACGGAGGCAAGTGTCCTGCTAGGACGCCGAGTTGCGGCGGTCGCTGCCGCCTCGTCCGGAGCCCCGGGCGGGCTTGCCGGCGGCGGAGCCGGACGGGCGACCGCCCCTGGCCCGGCGATCGGCACCGCGTCCACCCGAGCCGGCGGCACCGGCTCCGGCCTTCCCGGCGCCCGCGTTCCTGGCGCCGGGAACGGAACCATTCCCGGCTCCGGACGCGGCCCCGGCTCGGCCGGCGCCACCGCGCCTGCCGCCGCCCGCCGTGGACGGCTTGTCGGAGGCCGTCGTCCCGGTGGTCGCGGCACGCCGCTTCGGGCCCTGGTTGCGCGTACCCGCCTCGGAGGAGGTACCCGTCGCCGCGCCGCCGCCGGCCCTGCGCGGACGGCCAGGCCGCCGGCCGGGCTCGCCGTCGGACTTCCGGCCGCGGCGCGAGGCCGCCGGAGGAGTCGGCTGGGCCGTCTCGAGCACGACGGGAACGCCCGAGGGCTCGCGGGCACCGGTGAGGGTGGCCAGAGCCGGGTCGCTGGAGGTGATGCGCGCCGTGCGGGGGCGGATGGCCGCGTCCGACATCAGCCGGGTCATGTCCCGCTTCTGCTCCGGCAGCACCAGGGTGACCACACTGCCCGTGCTGCCGGCGCGCGCGGTACGGCCGCCCCGGTGGAGGTAGTCCTTGTGGTCGGTGGGCGGGTCGACGTTCACGACGAGGTCGAGGTCGTCGATGTGAATGCCTCGGGCCGCGACGTTCGTCGCCACCAGTGCCGTGACCTGGCCGTTCTTGAACTGCTCCAGGGTCCGGGTGCGCTGTGGCTGGCTACGGCCGCCGTGCAGCGCGGCTGCCCGGACACCGACCGACAGCAGTCGCTTGGCGAGCCGGTCGGCGGACCGCTTGGTGTCGAGGAAGAGGATGACCCGGCCGTCACGGGCCGCGATCCTCGTGGTGACGGCCTTCTTGTCGGTCTCGTCCAGGACGTGGAGCACATGGTGCTCCATGGTGGTGACAGCACCGGCGGACGGGTCCACCGAATGCACGACGGGATCGGTCAGGAACCGCTGCACCAGGCGGTCGATGTTGCCGTCGAGGGTGGCCGAGAAGAGCAGCCGCTGCCCATCGGGCCGCACCTGCAGCAGCAGCTTGGTGATCTGCGGCAGGAAGCCCAGATCGGTCATCTGGTCGGCCTCGTCGAGGACCGTGATCCGCACCTGGTCGAGCACGCACTCGCCGCGCTCCACCAGGTCGTTGAGCCGGCCGGGAGTCGCGACGAGAACCTCGGCGCCGCGCCGCAGCGCACCGGCCTGCTTGGTGATTGAAAGACCGCCGACCACGGTGGTCAGCCGGAGGTTCACGGCCGTCGCGTACGGGGTCAGCGCGTCCGTCACCTGCTGAGCGAGCTCACGGGTGGGCACGAGCACGAGCGCGAGGGGCGCCCTGGATTCGGCGCGCATTCCGGCCGTACGCCCGAGCAGCGCGAGCCCGAACGCCAGCGTCTTGCCGGAGCCGGTGCGCCCCCGGCCCAGGAGGTCACGGCCGGCGAGCGAGTTCGGCAGGGTGGCGGCCTGGATCGGGAAGGGGGTGGTCACGCCTTGGGCGGCGAGGGTCTTCAGCAGCCCCGCGGGCATGTCCAGCTCGTCGAATCTCTCGACGGCGGGGAGTGCGGGCGTCGTGCTTTCCGGCAGCCGGAATTCCTTGGGAGACGACGTGGAGGACGCGGGGGAAGAGGCGCGCCGGCCTGACTTCTGGGGCCTGCGGGGCATGCGATGGTTTTCCTTCCTGGAAACAGCGCAAACCGGGGTTCGCACCCATAAGGTGCGAACCCCGGTTTGCGGTGACGTCGCCGACGATCAGGCGGGGACGATGTTCTCCGCCTGCGGGCCCTTCTGGCCCTGCGTGACGTCGAAGGAAACCCGCTGGCCCTCGAGGAGCTCACGGAAGCCCTGGGTGGCGATGTTCGAGTAGTGGGCGAAGACGTCCGGGCCGCCGCCGTCCTGCTCGATGAAGCCGAAGCCCTTTTCCGAGTTGAACCACTTCACGGTTCCCTGCGCCATGATTTTCTCCTTCTGTAGGCAGAGGCCCCATCCGGAGATGCCGGAAAACAAGAAATGCGCCAGAAAGGAATATTCCCGCCGGGCGCACATAAGTTCATGGGTACCACAACTGCAACAACGCAAGCGTAACACGCTTTGGCGGAGCGTGGGGGCGGGGGCCGGTGGCCCCGCTTCCGGGCCCGGTGGCCGTCCTGCTGATGTGACCGTGTCCGGCCGGGGCGCAGACGGCACCAGGGGCCTGGACGCGTGCGGCCGAACCCCCGGTTACAGCCCCTGCCGGATCAAGGCATCGGTTCGCCGGGCCCCTCCATCGCGGGGCCGAGAATCCGTACGGCCTCGGCCATCGGCACCAGCGCCTCCGGCGCCAGCAGGGGGAGCAGCGGGATCGCCCGTACCCATCCCTCCTGGTCCGCCAGCAGCTCCAGGACGATCGCCCGGGCGGCCGCCATATCGGGGGCCGTGCCGTCCCCGGCGGCATGGGCGAGCGCCAGACAGAGCCGCGGGATCGCGTCGGCGGAGCGGCGCTCCGGGTCGGACGTCGTCGGTACCCCCGCCAGATATGAGGCGACGGAGGCCAGAGCCGCGGCACGTCCGTCGGGCGATGGTGCCGCCTCCGCCAGCTGCCGCGCCATGGCGAGGTCACCCTCCACGGCGCACAGGACGGCCAGCTCGGTGGTGGGGAAATGAGGCGTCGCCGCCGTCCGCAGCCGCAGGATGTCGGTGCCCGTGTCCAGGAGCGAGGGTGCCCCCGTCTCGATACCGAGCCGTTCGAGCAGGGCGAGAAGCACCACGGTCCGGTGCGGCACGCTCTGCCGCGCCAGACACACCTCCGTGGCGACCTCCCGAAGGGCCTCGTATAGAAGGGGGGCGGGTCTGCGCACATCAGGGCCGGCGAGCAGCAGCTCGGCGACCCGCGTCAGCGGATCGGTCAGCGACCCCTCCCGCAGGCGCTTCCCCAGCAAGCCGATCACCGGTGCGGCCACCTCCGCCGCGACCTTCGGGTGCGGGGAGACAAGCCCGGCGGCCACGGCCGGACGGGCCTCGGCGGGAGCCAGCCGGGCGGCGTCCGGCGCCTCCCCGGCGTACGCGAGAGCCTGGGCGACTACCGCCTGCGTACCGCGATCACGACGGTCCGCCACCAGCCGCACCGCCTCCTGCGCCGCCCGACTCGCTGCCTCCGTGAATCCGCCCTGAGAACAGCCCAGAGACAGGGCCGACAGGTGCCGGGCCCGGTGTGCGGGGTCGGAATCGGTATCGAGCAGGGCGTATGCCTGATCGCTTTCCCCGATCACGCCGAGCGCGTGGACGAGGGGGCGCGCCCAGGGCAGGGGGGTCCCGGGCGTGGCGGACGGGTGTGTCCGTACGACGGGGGCGAGGGCGGAGAGCATCCGCGCGCGTGCGAGGAAGGGGTTGCCGGCGTCGAGGGCGGCAGTGGCGCGGTCGAGCAGGGCCAGATGCGGCAGCCGGTCGGAGCTGTCGTCGTGGGGCTCGGGTGCGGTGACCGACGGAATGCGTCCTCGGGGAGCTTGTCGGCGACTCCGCTTGCCCTGGGGCGAGAGGGATGACCGCCCCGGCTCCTCCCCCTCTCTCCTTCTTTCTCTCTCCTCCCGCTTTCGGCTCCGTACCTCCCGATCGCGCGCGACACTCCTTGCCTGGCGGATGCCCATCGCCGCGTCGAGGTTCGCCGACCCTCTTTCTGCGAGATTGTCGCCCAACGCTCCTTCAGCCAGACCTTGCTCGGCCAATAGCTCCCGGAACGGTTCGAGGGCAAGCCACCCGATTTCGGCGTCTCTCATGGTGTGGCTGAGGCGGTCCAGGGTGGGAGCGACATCCCGGCGCAGATACGCGCGATCGGCCTCGGACAGGTTCCCGGGATCGCGCAGCGCGGCCAGCAGCCTTTCCGCGGCCGTCTTCACGAGCCGGGGGGCCACCGACGTGCGGCGAATGAGTGCCAAGGCGCCAACGGCGAGAACCTCCATGAACGCCAACTCGTCCTCGGATTCCGCCTCTTGGCAGAGTTCGATAATGCAGTTCTGGGCCTCGCCCCTGTGGCCTTCGTTGACCTCGGCGATGGCTGCCCAGATGTCGACCGCTGCGGCCCGAGCCCGGGGGCCGCCCATGCTCAGGTCGCGCGCCCGATCCTCAAGGGCTTTGAACCGGCTCTCCCGGTCCTCCCCGGGCAGCAGACTGGCTTCCGTGACCGTGGTCACGATGCCGCCCGCGCCGCCCGCGGCCGCTGCCTGGGACAGGATGTGCGAGGCCTCGGTCTGCTCGGCGTCGCGGAGTTCGCGGGCTGCGGCGGAGAGCGCGGCCGACGTGTCCCAGCCTGGGCCGGGGCCATGAGCGGCCCGAGTGGCGCGCCCTGCCCAGAGCGCCGCTTCCGTCGCGACCTGAATCGCTTCCCCTCCTCCCACGCGTCCGATCTCCATGGAGAGCGCTGCCAAGCGGCTTGCTCTCGCCGAGGGGTCGGGGCCCGAACGCGCGAGGGCGAGGGCACGTTCCGTGTCTCCAAGGCGGACACAGAGGGCGATGGCCTCCGGTGGCACGTGGTGGGTCCAGCCTGTCAACAGTGCGGCGGTGGCAGCCTGGCGTGCGGCTGTCGCGACTTGTGGCTCGGCGAGATCCGCGTGTGCTGCCGTGTCCACCTGGGCGAGCGCGACATCCGCCCCGGTGTCGGAGGCGAGCCGCAACAGCCGGGGAGCGTCCAGTACGTACTCCGCACGCGCGGCCGGATCCTCCAGCAGTCGCACGTGGCCGGTCAGCAGATAGGGCGAGGTGCCCTCGGGCCAGGCGGCGCGGCGCAGCCGGTCGTCAGCCCAGGTGCGAAGTGCCGTGGTGTGGTGTGCCGACTCCTCTGGGGTGAACTGCCGGCGGAGCGAGGCGAGGAGCCCGGGGTGGCTCAGGGAGTACGTGGCGGTCGCCGGACCGTCCAGGACGACGCACTGCCCGTCCGGGCCGTGGACGATCCCGCCCACCTGCTCGGGAGACGAATCGGTCAGCTCCGCCAGGTCGGCCATCCGCAGCCCTCCGCCCGATGCAGTGAGCAGGCCGAGGACCCGACGACCCAAAGGGTGCGCGAGCAGCCTCTCGGCCGCTTCCGACGCCACTTGCTCGATGTCGGCGGCGCGCGTGCCAGGACCGAGCGGCCGGTAGCAGCCTTGCTGTCGAAGAGGATGCTGGGCAGGGATGTCGGCGGGCAGGCCTACCGGGCGCCGGACCGAGGCGATGATCCTCAGGTTGGGGTCGGGGCGGGCGGGGAGCAGCGCCGCGATGCTGCCGGGCCCACGCTGCCCTCGTCTCTTGACGCTGTCCTCCGATCCATCGGTGACATTCCAGGCCGTGTCCTCGTCGAGCCCATCGATGACAAGCAGGAACCTGCGCTTGCCCTCTTTGCTTCTTTTTGCGGCCAAATTGAGATATTCACCCCACTTCTTCCGCTTGTTCACCTCCTTGCCCGTGGGCTCCTTGAGGGCTTGGGCGACTTCTCTTGAGCCTGGATTGGCATTTTTCCGGGTGAACAAATCATCGATCTGCCCGGTGAGTTGATCCAGGAAGGCCGCGCGTGTGTGAGTGCCGTGAGCCTCCGAGACGAAGATGTGCACGAGGTCGACGTCGCGTCGCCGCTTCGCAGTCGCGGCGTATGCGGCGAGCAGTGCGGTCTTACCCACGGCGAGCTTAGAGTGCCAGCACAAATAGGCCGATTCGGACCCGGAAGCGGCGACGAAGGCGGCCATCGTGCCCATCTCGCTCTCGCGGCCGTCCAGCTCGCCGGATGGTGCCAGGGCGCGCAAGGTGCGGGCCCAAGGTCTCCGGCCCCGCGGGGTGAGTTTCTGGGCCGACTGCCCTTGCGCCGCTCTGAGAAGGGCCTCCCACTTCTGGTCCTGCGGCCCACGGCCGGCCTTCACCTCGGCTCCGTGTACCAGTGCCCAGAACACCGCCTCGTTCCTCGCGGTCGGCGCGGTTCGGCCGGACAGCCAGGACCGGAGGGTTTCGTGGTGGAGTGAGCCGCCGGCTAAGGTGCGGGCGTCGCTCGGGCCGTAGGGCTTACTCAGAGCTGCTTCGAGCAGCTCACCCAAGGCCCTGCCCAGGATCTCCCGGGGCTGTTCCCGCTCGTGGATTGGTCCTGGCATTGCCTCTCCTTCCGCTGCGGGTCGAGCGGGGTCGCGCTCGATTCAGGTTGCGTTTTATGCACTGTGACCTGCATAAACCGTGGCAAGGGGGGTGCACACGTCATAGGAGCGGAGCCCGCTCCTGTTCCAAGCTGAGGCCACTCGACCACAGGCCGTACCGGCCTCGAACCGAAGGAGCCTCATGTCCGCCCTGCTCGCCCTCCTCGACAACTCGCTCCCCGTCCGCGTCGCGGCCGCCGGACTGCTGTACGTGGGCCTCGTCGGCACCGTGGCCCTCGTCTCGGTCCTCGCCCCGACCCCGGAGCGCCGCCGCGACGCGCGCTCCACGCTCTCCATCCTCATCCGGTGGCGCCGCTCGAAGTGACCTGATCGACCGGCAGCATGAGCGGGGTCCTGACCCGAGAGACATTTCACCGCCCCGTCTCGCAGGGGCACCGGTTCTGAGACATCTGCCCGCATGGAAGGCGCCTTCATGCGGGAAGGCATGGCGGTACGGCCGCTGCCCGTGCACCAAGCCGTGGTCGGTTCACCTTCGGGTATTCCCTTGGCCGAATCGGCATCCTGCACGGTGGTCGGCTGTTAGCGTCTGGCTGTTCCGGAGAGTCACCGTCATGCCTCCATGGCCAGACCCCGAAAGCGGTGGCCACGCAGTGCCCGAAGAACATGCCGTCGGCGCCGACGAACCGCGGCTCAGCTGGGATCCCCGGTATCAACCCTGCATCCGGACGGTGGGCACCGACGGATCCAGCGTCACCCACTCGCTGCGCACGCTGTTCCGCGACGCCGAGAAGCTGAGTGATCTCGACTGCGCCACCCCCGGTGAGGCGGTCGCCCTCATCGAACATCTGCTGGCCATCTGCTTCGCCTCGGGTAACTGCCCCTCCTCGCCCGAGGAGTGGCTGTCGTGGATCACTGAGAAGCGTGACCTCGCCCCCGTGGTCGACTGGCTGACGGATCAACCGGCCGACGTTTGGGACCTCTTCCACCCGGATACGCCGTTTGGCCAGAACGCACTGCTCGCAGAGCGACTCCAGGAAGAGGGAACTGGGCCCGCACAGTTGGTCATCGAGCGAGCCGGCGACTACAGCCAGCATCTCGATCACCATCATCTGGAGCGCGGAGAGCCTCTTCCCGCCGCCGAGGCGTTCCGCGCCCTGCTCACCCAGCACGTCTACGCTCCCTATGGACGTGGCCGTCTCTCCGGCGGCAAGAAGGGTGATGAGAAGGGCGACAAGGAGCCGGGTAAGTGGATCACTTACATGGCCTCCGGGCGTCTGCTCGGACGGATCCGGGTCATTGCCGTCGGCCGCTCCCTCGGCGAGACTCTGCGGCTCAATCTCTATCCTCCTGAAGGGCCGGGAGAGCCGCTCAACACCTCATGGACGACCGCGGGGGTCGAGCGCCGGAGCTTCAAGGAGAAGGCCAAGCCCCGGGCGCCCCGGAGCTCCGCCGATCTCCACAGTGCGCTTTACCGGTCGATCCTCATGCAGCCCAGTTGCGATGGTCAGGGTCAGATCGTTGTCCACCGCGTTCTGATCGGCGCCGGCGAAGAGCTCGACCTGGACCCGGAACGGCACCTCCAAGACGCCGTGTTCGCCCAGACTCTCGGGGGACAGAGCAAGCCCCTGTGGCCGTCCCCTACCCGGGCCCTCTGGCTTGAGGCCCACGCCCTCTACAGCGCCGTCGACAATGTGACGCACGGGCTCTACGCGCGCCTCTACTCCCTTCGTACGGCCATGGCCCGGCACGAAGGGGCTCCGTTCCGGCTCCGCGCCGTCGGTCTGATCACCAAGCAGTCACTGCCGGCCGACTGGCTTCAAGGCAGCTACCCCTTTGGCCCGTTCATGGTCGCGCACCTGCACCGTGCGTCGTACCGGGGTTCCGTGATTGCCGAGTATGTGGCGCGGATGCTGAAGAGCGCGGCCGTCGTGGCCTTCGAGAATGTCTACCCCGCCGCCCGCGCCGCCGACGAGCCCGGCGGGCTCGAACGGTGCGACGCCCGAGAGGAGTTCTGGCCCGCTGCCGCACCGTCCTTTGAGCTGCTGCTCGACAGAGTCGTCGAGGAGCATGCGATCGACGACGACGATCCGGTCTCGGAACCGCTGCTCGACTACGCCGAGACCCTGCGGACCATGGCCCGCGCCCATCTCGTACGCCGGCTGGACTCGCTCCCGCCCAACAACCGTAGTTACCAGGCCCGGGCCCGCGCCGAGGAGTGCTTCGACAGGGGCATGCGAAGCGCCAAGGCCCCCGCCGAACTCCGAGGGGAGATCGCGCATGACTGACAACTACGCCCATCTCATGGACGACGTCACTCCGGCGGGCTCGTTCCCTCACGACAGCGAGGGCCTCGTCAATTGGCTCGCCGCCCTCGTCCATAACCGCGACTACGGCACCCTCGCTCAACTGCGGCGCGCGGGCGAGCCGAACAATGCCCATATCCGGGCTGGTTGGCACGGCGGAGACACGCACCGCGAGCTGTTCGAGCAGGTCGCCTTTCTCTTCGCCGTCTACCACCAGGGCCGTTCCAAACCCTGCCACGGGGACGGCAGTCTGGGCACCGCGGCCCGCAGGATCGGTGACGGCACCGGGCGCGGGCCCGACAACCCTGGCGCCCAGCGGCTGATCGACCGGGTGGTGGCGAGCCGGCGGATTCCCTGGCGGCATCTTCAGCACGCGGTCACCCGGCTGCGGACCTGCGAGCAAGCCCCGCCGTCCTGGAGCGAGCTCACCGAGGACCTGATTCGCTGGCACGACCGCAAGGCGCGGATCGCCTACCGGTGGTCGGTCGAGTTCCACAGCACGGCGAAGCGGCGCTGAACCGTGAGCAGAAGGTGCTGAAGCGTGCACAGCAAAGCGGACGACACAGAAGGAAGCGACCACGTGACCGAGGCCCCACGGAGCCAGTTCCTCTCCCTGCATGTGATCGAGACGCTCGCCGCGGTCCTGCCCGTCCGCGACGAGAACGGTCAGCCGAAAAGTATGGTCTTCGGCGGGGTCGAACGCCACATGATCACCAGCCAGGCCCGTCGGCGCGCGGAGCGTGTGCACGCCCGTGACCGTGCCAACGCCGGGGTCGGCGCCCTCAAGGGCCACAGCATGGGAGTGCGTACGCGCGAGTGGGCCCTGCTTGCCGCCCGCGAGCTGGAGTCGGCGTACGGCTGGGAGCGGGACGAAGCCATGACCACGGCCCGCGCCGTCATCGAGGCGAGCGGGCTGAAGTTCGGCGACCCGGCGAAGAAGACCGTGGCCAACCTGACCAAGGTGCTGGTCTTCGCCCCGGCCGACGCCGGTGTACGGATCGCCGCCCACCTCGCCGAGCAGGCCGAGTCGCTGCGCCCGTGGCGCGACGAGTATCTGGCGGCCCGGGCGAAGGCCGCCGCGAAGAAGCCCCGTAAGGGAGTGGCGAAGAAGGCCGAGCCGCCGGCGGAGGAGGAATCCGGTGCGGAGCCGGGTGCGGAATCAGGTACGGCCAAGCTGCCGGCGCTGCCCAAGACCACGCGTGACGCCGTGCTGCTCGCCCTCGCACCCCGGGACGCCGTGGACATCGCGCTCTATGGTCGCTTCCTCGCCGAGATCGCGGACTCGCCGAACGTCGACGGGGCGGTGCAGACCGGCCATGCCTTCACCGTGCAAGAAGCGGAACAGATCGACGACTTCTACGCGGCAGCCGACGATGCCAAGCAGGACCGCAAGCGCAACGCCCTCAGCTTCCTGGACGCGGCGGACGACGCGGGCGCGGGCATGACCGGCTACCAGTCGCTCATCTCCGGCACCTTCTACCGCCACGCCGTTCTCGACCGTACTCAACTGCGCACCAATCTGCGTGTGGCCGGCATGAGAGCCGAAGAGGCGGAGGAGACCGCGATCGCCGCCGAGCAGGAGTTCGTGAACTCCTTCGTCGAGGCGTTCCCCGAGGCGAAGAAGAACTCCACGGCCTCCACCGGATCCCTCCCCGGGCTCGTCCTCGCCTTCGAGGGTGAACGCCCCTACAACTACGCCGCGGCCTTCCAACTCGCCGTCGACGAAAGGCCCGTGAGCGAAGGGGGCGAGGGTCCGGCCGGTCCCGCCGCCGTCCGCCGACTGCTGCGGCATCACGCCTTCGTCAGCAAGCGGCGGCCCGATCTGCTTACCGCGCGGGTCCTCACCTACGACCCGGGGATCGACGACATCCTGCGGACATCCGACCTGCCCGCGTCCGTGACCGTGGTCGAGAACGCCGAGGGTCTCACCGGATGACCGCGCCGCATGTGCTGCTCGTCCGGCTGGCCGGGCCCCTGCAATCCTGGGGTGTGGCCGGCCGGTTCGCGCGCCGTGACACCCACACCCGGCCCACCAAGTCCGGGGTGATCGGGCTGTGTGCGGCCGCCCTCGGCCTCGACCGTGACGAACCCCTCGGCGAACTCGCCGATGTGCGCTTCGGAGTCCGCGCCGACCGGCCGGGCACACCGCTGCGCGACTATCACACGGTCGGCGGCGGACGGTACCCGCTGCGCCCCCGGGACCTCGTCACCGACCACCGCCGGGCCGCCGCCGCCAAGACGGCCCCCGCCTCGGCCTCCGGCAGGCACCCCGCCTCGGCCTCCGGCCCGGACGGGCAGCCCCAGGAGCCGTACGGGCGCCACACCCTCGACCACTGGTACGGCTCGCCCAAGCTGATCGAGGCGGACCCGGGCTCCGGCGCCCTGGTCTCCCAACAGGTCCGCCGGCACGCCCTGCTCACCGAACGCTGGTACCTCGCCGACGCCGCCTTCCTGGTGGGCCTCCAGTACGAGGACCGAGCCCTGCTCGACCGAATCGCCCACGCGCTGGAACACCCGAAGCGCCTGCTCTGGCTCGGCCGCAAGGCGTGCCCGCCGTCCGGCGACCTCACCCTGGGCGTCGAACCCGGCACGCTGGAGGACGTGTTCCCCCGCAAGAGCCTTCTCCCGTCCGTGGGGGTCGGCGCTCCCGAGGCGCACGGCGGCAGCCCCTGGGCCTGGTTCGAGAGCCCGGTTCCACTGCCCGAGCACGCTCCGGTCCAGGACCAGCCGGTGCGGTTCGACGCGGCCGGGCCCGTGCACGGACCCCGCTGGGAGACCCGGCACCGCATCACCATCGCCCCGCACGCCAGCGAATGGGACATCATCCCGTGAACACCACGCCCACCGGCCCGTCGCCCGCCGCCGCCCGGTTCGTCACCACGCACACCCTGCTCTCCCTGGACGCCCGGCACCCCTACACGGCCAAGTCCCTCATCGACGCCCAGGACATGCACCGGACCGTGATGAGCGGATTCGCGGGTTGGGTCGACAACGGCAGCAGGGACGCCCGCGCGCAGATGGGCATCCTGTCCACCTGGACCGTCGATCTGAGGGAGGCGCGGCTCTCCCTCGTGGTGCAGTCCGCCGTGCCCGGCGACTGGGACCGCGTGCCGCGGGCGGCGCTCGCCGAGAAGCCGCACACGCTGACCGTCGACCGCACGTTCCGGGTCGGCGACCGGGTCGACTTCCGTACGGTCGTCAACCCCGTCCGGAGCGTGTCGCCCCCGCCCGACGCACCGCGCAAGACGCGGGGCACCCGCGTCGCCCACACCCGGCCCGAGCATGTGAAGGGCTGGTTCGCCCGGCGCCTTCAGCCGGCCGGCGAACCCGCGGTCGCACCCGACGGGGTGACCCGCATCGGGGCGGACGCCGATACCGAGCGGCTTGCCCTGCGGATGCTGCCCAAGATGTCGTCTCCCGCGCCCCACAAGGGGCTTCGGATCGCCCGCGCCGAGGTCAAGGGGACATTCACGGTCACGGACCCGCAGGTATTCGTCGCCGCGCTCACCCAGGGCATCGGGCACGCCCGCGCTTACAGCTGCGGACTGATCCTGGTGCGCTGACACCGGCCGCCTGCCTGTCCGTTCAGCTGTCCGCCCGCCTGACCAGCCGCCCGTCAATCCGGCCATCCGGCCGACGGTCCGCCCACCTCGGCGCCGCCTCACCGACCGGGCGGCGCCGCCGCGTCCTCCAGCAGGACGCGCGGTGTCCCCGTGCCGTCGGCCGGCACGGTCCACACGTCCTCGGCGCCGGGCCGGTCGTCGTCGGCGGAGGGTAGCGCGTAGGCGACGGTCCGGTCGTCGAGCCAGACCGCCTGGTCGTCCACGCTGTGCCGCTCCGCGAGCGGCGTCGACTTCAACGTCCGCAGATCCAGGATGTGTTCGCGCCACAGCGCGGTCTTCCCGAGGACGCGCTTCTTGTACGCGACACGGGTGCCGTCGGGGGAGAGGGACGGGCACTCCACGTTCTCGGCGAGGGTGGTGACGGTACGGGCGGTGAGCGATCCGCGGACCAGATAGGTCTGGTCGCGGGTACCGAGCGTGGCGTAGAAGGTGTCGTCGTCGGGGGCGAAGGTCACGCCCCAGAAGTTCACGTCGGCGTTCCGGTACGGATGGTCGTCCAGGGTGATCGCGAACTCTTCCAAGCTCGGGACGAGTCGCCAGGTCCGGGTGTCGAGGATCGACGTACGGGTGGAGAAGAAGGCCGTGCCGTACGACTCGCCCTTGACGAAGACGGTCCAGGCGGCGAGATGCCCGCTGGGCGAGACCCGGGCGCGGCTCGGGACTCCGGCGAGCGCGATCGAGCGCCGGGTGCGCAGCCCGGCGTCGAGGACCAGGGCGCGGTAGGTGGGGCGGCCGAGGGTACGGGTCGCCTGGAGGCAGACCCCGGTTCCGGCGGCGGCGTGGAAGCGCAGACAGGCGACCGGGGAGGCGGTGCGGGTGGCGCCGGCGGGCGCGGTCGCCGGAACGGAGACGAGACGGTCGTGCCGGGGCCCCGCCGCGGTGGTGCGGAAGACCATCCGGCCCGGCGTGTCCAGGCGGACTTTCCCGCTCGCGAACGCCGGGCCGCCCGGACGCGGCGCGTTCTCCCGCGCGGCCTCGTCCGCCGCCGAGACCACGGCCCAGGTGCCGATCCCCGCGAGGAGCAGCACCCCCAGGGCGAGGATCAGCAGTCGGCGCTGCGGGGTGAGGGTCATCGAGGATCTCCCGAGGGACGCAGGGCCACGCCGGCGACCGCCGCGCAGCAGGCGAGGCCGGCGGTGGCCGTGGCGAGGGCGGGGCCGTCGCCCCAGGACGCCCACGCGGCGCCGAACGCCAGGGAACAGCAGAAGCGCGCCAGTGCCTGACCGGTGCCGACCAGGGCGATGCCGCTGGCCCTCAGCCGGGCGGGCACCACGGTGGCGACGGCGGCGGGCAGCACCCCGTCGGTGGCGGCGTAGAAGGCGCCGTGCAGGGTCAGGACCAGGAAGGGCAGGGCCGGGGTGGCGGGCGCCCAGAGCAGCAGGGTGTACGCGAGTAGCAGACCGGCGTGTCCCGCGAGGAACACCGTCCGGCGGCCGATCCGGTCGGCGAGCCGCCCGGCGGGCAGCGCGAGCAGCAGGAACACGGCCGCGGTGCCGAGCGGCAGCAGCGGCAGCAGTTGCTCGCCGACCCCGGCGCGGCGCTGGAGGAGGATGTAGAGGAACGCGTCGCTGACCGTGGTGAGGCCGAGCAGTACCGCGCAGCCGGCCAGGGCCCGCAGCCGCCGGGTCCGCAGCAGCCCGAGCGCGGCCCGCAGATCCACCCGCGCCTCCCGGGCGTCCGCCGAAGTCCCGGCCGGCGCCTTACGCGTCCCCTTCGCCCGTGCCCCGCCGCTCTCCCCGCCCGCTTCCCTGGCCGGTTGCTCCGGGAGTTGTCCGGTCGGTGTCTTGCGTGTCCCCCCGGCCGGTTCCTTTCCTCGCGCGCCGGCTTGGGCCGCCAGGCGACGTCCGCTCGGTACGAACAGCACGAGGACCAGTACGCCGAGCGCCGCCACACAGCCGCTGACCGCGAACACCGCGTCGTAACCCCCCGACGCCACACCGAGGATGAGGAATGCGGCGAGCGGGCCGAGAAGCGCGCCCGTGGTGTCCATCGCGCGGTGCAGACCGAACGCCCGGCCCTGCCGCTCCGGCGGCGCGGACAGTGAGATCAGCGCGTCGCGCGGCGCGGTGCGCAGACCCTTGCCCGTGCGGTCCAGGGCCAGCGACACCCCCAGAGCGGCCAGTTGGGGGACCAGGAGGAGGGGCTTCACCACCGCCGACAGGCCGTATCCGATGCCGGCCACCAGCTTGTGGCTGCGGACCCGGTCGGCGAGATGGCCGCCGGCGAGCTGGACCAGCGCGCTCACCCCGTTCTGCAGACCGTCGAGCATGCCGAAACCCAACGGCCCGAGTCCCAGCCCGAATACCAGATACAGCGGCAGCACGGCGGTGACCATCTCGGAGGAGGCGTCCGTGATCAGACTGACGGTGCCGAGCGCCAGCACGGTCGGGGAGAGCGTACGGAGAGAGTCGCGGGCCCGGCGGCTGGACGGGGCGCGGGTCGCGTCGGGCGGTGCGGTGCGATCGGCCAGGTACACGGGCGAGTCTCCAACTGCCGTGGGCGGGGCGCGCGATGGTCGGATCCAGGGGCTGTCCGGCGGATCGCCGTCGGACCGACCCTAGCCGCTGGACGCCGTGCGAAGGGCGCGATCGGGACGGCTTCGCGACCGCTTGCCACCAATTCCGCGAAAGGCGTCATCGTCACCGTGTTGTGCGCCTATCTTCCCGTTGTACGCTGCGAGTCGAGCACAACGTCCGCGCTGTGCGCAGGGGGTGTTCGTGGGGGGTTTCACCGGCGGAAGGCCGAAGCGCCGACGCTTCCATGCCGACTGTCCGTCTTTTCACGCACGTGGGATCCGGTCCGCCCGGGTGGGGGATACCCAGGGCCGGCCGCGGCCCGGGGAGCCAGGCCACCGGCTGCCCGGCGACCGCGCCGGGTAGCCGCACCCGCGTACGCCCGCGCGGTCGGCCGGACGGTGCCCCGACGGGCACCGCGACGGCCGCTTCGCGTGTGTGTGCCGGCGAGGAGTGAGGAACGGCGGACCGACCAGCCGCCGCCCCGCTCTCGTCGTGCGCCGCCCGGCCCTTCGTTCGTGCCCTTCGTCTGATTCGTCGTTCGTTCTCAGCACGCTGCTTCGCCCCGTTCCACGCCCGGCGCACCGCTCGTCGTCCAGCGCACCACGGCTCGTCGACCGGCCGGTTCGCCGACCGGCGGCGTGGAACAGCCAGCCATCCGGACCAGCCGCTCTGGTCCGGGACCGACCCGAGGGGGGTGGGTGTGTCCGATCGTGACGTCAACACACCCGGAATATCCGACAGTTCACGTCTCGCCACGCTCGCGGGAGCGGACCGACCGCTCCACGCGCTGGCCCACCGGCTGCTCGATGTGGCCGAACGGGGACTCCCGCTGATGCTCCTCCCCGAAGGGGACGGCTTCGTCTTCACCCGCGCCGCGCGCCGCCCCGGCGACGGCACCCGGACGCTGGAGCGGCGCGGCATCAGCCTGCGCTACGCCGCCATCACCGCGCTCGGCGTCCGCTTCCTGCCCGCCGACCGCCGGCGCGCCGTCCTCGGCGGCCGCACCGCCGAGGAGTTCACCGGGTTGCTCGTCGAGCGGCTTTCCGGGGTGCGCAATCTCGGTGACGCCGCTCTGGTCGCCTGGGCCGCCGCCGAGACCGGGCACCCCAAGCTGTCCGACGCGCTCGACCGGGTCGCCGCCCTGGACCGGCCCGGAACGCCCCAGTACACCGTGGAGGCCGCCTGGGTGCTCTCCGCGCTCGCGGCCGCCCGCGTCACCCGGGCCGTCGACGTCGAGGACCGGCTCACCGCCGCCCGCGACCGGCTGCTGCGCGCCCGGATCGGCCGCGGTCCGCTCTTCCCGCACGCCACCGGACCGGGCCTGACCCCCTGGTACCGCGCGCACATCGGCTGCTTCGCCGATCAGACCTACCCCCTCCAGGCCCTCGCCCGCGCCCACGCGAGCGGTGACGGCGACTCGGAGGCGCTCGCCGCCGCCGACGCCTGCGCCGCCCGGATCTGCGCCCTCCAGGGCGAGGGCGGCCAGTGGTGGTGGCACTACGACGCCCGGCGCGGCACGGTCGTCGAGGGCTACCCCGTCTACAGCGTCCACCAGCACGCCATGGCCCCCACCGCGTTGCTCGACCTGGCCGAGGCCGGCGGCGGCGACTTCGGCGAAGCGGTCCGCCGCGGTCTGCGCTGGATGGCCGAGGTCCCCGAACTCGCCGCCGCCGGGCGCCCCGAGCCGATGATCCGGGACGAACTCGGCGTCACCTGGCGCAAGGTGTACCGGGGCGATCCGAAGAAGGCCGTACGGGCCGCCCGGGGCCTGGGCACCCGGGTCCTGCCGGGGCTGCGGCTCGGGCCGCTCGACCGCGTGTTCCGGCCCGCCGCTGTGGACCGTGAGTGCCGCCCTTACGAGTTCGGCTGGATGCTCTACGCCTGGCTCGGCGGCCTCCCCGGACAGCGGCCGGCGCACCCCGACGCGCTCCCCAACTCCACTGGGGGTAAGCCGAGATGACGTTACGTAGGAACCTGTTCGGCGTCACACTCGACGCCCTCACCCTGGACCAGACCGTCGACCGCTGCCTGACCGCCGTTCGCGCCGGCGAACGTCTGGAGATCGGCGTCGTCAACGCCGCCAAGCTGGTCGCCATGCGCCGCGACCCCGCTCTCTTCCGCGCCGTATCCGGCTGCGATCTGGTCCTCGCCGATGGCCAGTCGGTGGTATGGGCCGGCCGGCTGCTCCGCCGCCCGCTGCCCGAACGCGTCGCGGGAATCGACCTGTTCGAGCGGCTGCTCGCCGAAGCCGAGAAGACCGGACTGTCCGTCTACTTCCTCGGCGCCACCCAGGACGCGCTCGACCGGATGCTCGACCGGATCGCCGTTCGCCACCCGGGCCTGCGCGTCGCCGGAAGCCGGAACGGCTACTTCGACGACAGCGAACAGGGAGCCGTCGCCGACGCGATCGCCGCCAGCGGCGCCCATCTGCTGTTCCTCGGCATGACATCGCCCAAGAAGGAGATCTTCACCGCCGGTTACGGTGCCCGCACCAAGGTCGGGCTCGTCCACGGCGTCGGCGGCTCCTTCGACGTACTCGCCGGCGTCACCCGCCGGGCCCCCGTCCGCTGGCAGCGCCTCGGCCTCGAATGGCTCTACCGGGCCCTCCAGGAACCGCGCCGCCTCGGCCGCCGCTACCTCACCACCAACGTCTCCTTCGCCCTGATGACGGGACGGGAGCTGCTCCGCCGTACACCGGCACCGTCGATCAGCACCGCAAGCAGGGGAGAATCGTGATGCGCGTCGTCGTCGTGGGACAGGGATACGTCGGACTGCCGCTCGCCGTCCGGGCCGCCGAGACCGGCCACGAGGTGATCGGCTTCGACGTCGACACCGAACGCGTCAAGAGTCTGGCCGCCGGGGAGTCGTACGTCGAGGACGTCTCCGCCGAGCGGCTCCGCGCCGCCCTGGAAGCGGGCAGCTACCGGGCCACCGACGCCGTACGCGACTGCGGCGGCTTCGACGTGGCCGTCGTCACCGTACCGACCCCGCTGCACGAGGGCAGCCCGGACCTGCGCTACATCGAGGAGTCGGCCCGCGCCCTCGCCCGTTATCTGCGCCCCGGCGCCACCGTGATCCTGGAATCGACCACCTACCCCGGCACCACCCAGGAACTCTTCGGCCCACTCCTGGAGGAGGGTTCGGGGCTGGTCGCGGGGACCGACTTCCATCTCGGCTACAGTCCCGAGCGGATCGACCCCGGCAACCCCGTCTGGGGCTTCGAGCAGACCCCCAAGGTCGTCTCCGGGGTCAGCCCGGCCTCGCTGAAGGCCGTACAGGGGTTCTACGACGGTCTCGTGGACACCACCGTCCCCGTCGCCTCGCCGAAGGAAGCCGAGCTGGCGAAGCTCCTGGAGAACACCTTCCGGCACGTGAACATCGCCCTCGTCAACGAGATCGCGATGTTCGCCCGCCACCTCGACATCGACGTCTGGCAGGCCATCGACGCCGCCTCCAGCAAGCCCTTCGGCTTCATGCGCTTCACCCCCGGACCCGGCGTCGGCGGGCACTGCCTGCCCATCGACCCGTCGTACCTGTCCTGGCGGGTCCAGCGCGAACTCGGCCAGAGCTTCCGCTTCGTGGAACTCGCCAACGACATCAACAGCCACATGCCCGACTTCGTCGCCCGCCGGCTGATCGACGCCTTCAACACCCGCAGACGGTCCGTGAACGGCTCGCGCGTGCTGCTCCTCGGCCTCGCCTACAAGAAGAACACCGGCGACGCCCGCGAGTCGCCCGCCCTGCGGATCTCGCGGCTGCTGCTCGACCTCGGCGCGGAGGTCCGCGCCGCCGACCCGCACGTCGTCGAGAACCATCGTGTCGATCCCCGGCTCGTCCGTGTCGAACTCACCGAGGAGGAACTGACCGCCGCCGACGCGGTGGTGCTCCTCACCGACCACGACGCCTTCGACTACGACCTCGTCGAGGCCCACGCCCGCTACGTCTTGGACTGCCGCCGCCGGCTGAGCGGTCCCCGGATCGAGGTGCTCTGACCCCATGAGCCCGACCCCTCAGCGCATCGTCTGCGTCGCGGGCGCCCGCCCCAACTACATGAAGATCAAACCGGTGTTGGACGCTCTGGAGGCCCAAGGAGCCGAGACCGTCCTCGTCCACACCGGACAGCACTACGATCCGGCCATGAATGAGGTCTTCTTCCAGGACCTCGGACTGCGCCCGCCCGACCACTTCCTCGGCGTCGGCTCCGGCAGCCACGCCACCCAGACCGCCCGCGTCATGACCGCCTTCGAGCCGCTCCTCGACACCCTCGCCCCCGACGCCGTCGTCGTGGTCGGCGACGTCAACTCCACCCTCGCCTGCGCTCTGGTCACCGCCAAGGCCGGCCCGCTGCTCGCCCACGTCGAGGCGGGTCTGCGCAGCCGCGACTGGTCGATGCCCGAGGAGGTCAACCGGGTCGCCACCGACCGGCTCAGCGACTATCTGCTCGCCCCGTCCCCCGACGCCGCCGACAACCTGCGCGCCGAGGGGTACCGGGACGACCAGATCCACGTCGTCGGCAACGTCATGATCGACACCCTGTTCGCCAACCGGGAGCGGGCCGCCGCCTCCGACGTCCTCGCCCGGCTCGGACACGAGCCGGGCACGTACGGGCTCGTCACGCTCCACCGTCCCGCGAACGTCGACGACCCCGCCGTCCTCACCGGCCTCCTCAAGGCCCTCGGCGAGATCGCCGCCGACTGCCCCCTGGTCCTGCCCGTCCACCCCCGGGCCGCCGGGAAGCTGACCGCGCTCGGCGTCCCCGGAGGCGTTCGGCTCGTACCGCCCGCCGGATACCTGGACTTCGTCGCCCTCCAGGCCGGCGCCCGGATCGTGCTCACCGATTCCGGCGGCGTCCAGGAGGAGACCACCGCGCTCGGCGTCCCCTGCGTCACGCTCCGGGACAACACCGAGCGCCCCATCACCGTCGACCAGGGCACCAACGTCCTCGCGGGCCGCGATCCGGAGCGGATCACCGCCACCGCGCTGCGGATCCTCGCCGACCCGCCACCGCCCCGCCGCCCCGGACTCTGGGACGGCCGGGCGGGCGAGCGGATCGCCCGGGTGATCCTGGAGGGCGGCACGGCGGCCGGCCGGCCGCGGCCCACCGACACCGAGCGGGGCCGGCGCGACCGGTGAGCTACGCGACACGACGCTCAAGACCGGCCGCGCCAACAGTCCCGCGATCGCCGAGGATCACCTTTATCCTCTTTCAGGGCACGGTAGTTGAGGGCCGCCGCACCAGGCGCAGGGGGGAAACGCCATGGACCTCGCAGAGATCTTCCGGGTCATGCGACGACGCTGGTACGTCCTGCTGCCAGGGCTGCTGCTCACCGCCGGGCTCGTCGTGGGGGCCTGGCGGGTGCTGCCGGTCTCGTACAGCTCGCAGAGCACCGTCGCGCTGCTCAACTCCCGCAAGGGAGCGGCGGCCGACGGCAATCCGTTCCTGAGCATGGAGCCGTCGCTGACCGGTATGGCCGACAGCCTCGCCCGCAACGTCAACTCCGATGCGGCGAAGGCGGATCTGAAGCGCGCGGGGCTCACCGAGAAGTACGAGGTGAAGATCGCGGACAACGCACAGGGGCCGTTGCTCTGGATCACCGTCACCGGTCACGACCCGGCGGCGGTCCTCGGGGGGAACCGGACGCTCATGGCGTTCACGGGCAAGCGGCTCCAGGAACTCCAGGCGGACCAGAAGGTGGCCCCGGACGCGATGATCCGGATCACCACCATCGTCCCGCCGCAGAAGCCCGAGGCCCAGCTCAAGTCCACCATCCAGTACCTGGTGATGGGCGGGGGTCTCGGCATCGTCCTCAGCCTGGTGGCGACCTTCTTCGCGGAGGCCCGCCGCCGGGGCCGGGGGACCACCACGCCCCCCCGGCACCGCCAGGGTCCGGGCGGCGGCGACGGGCCCGCGCCGCGCGCCGCCCGGCCCGAACAGCCTGGGGAGCGCCACGCGTTGCCGGACCAGCGTGCCCCGTACGAACAGCGCGACCAGCCCACCGTCCAGCTGCCCGTGCGACCGGCCCCCGGGACCGGCCCCGCCCGGCGCCCTCCGTCCTGGGTCAAGTGACCGGCCCGGGCGGACCCCGGCCAAGAGGAGCCCCCGATGCGGAACGACGCCCCCGACCAGGCGTCCCCGGCACCCCAGGCGTCCCCGTCACTCCAGGCGTTCCCGTCACTCCAGGAATCGCGGGATTCTCAGGGGTTACGAGAGCCCCGGGAGCCACGGGAACCCCAGGGCACCCAGGGCTCCCAGGACGCTCGGGGCTCCCAGAAGTCCCGGGAATCCCCGGTGGCCGAGGAGCCCGGGGGGCCCGAAGCGCCCGACGGGCCGGGCGCGGAGACGCTGGGCAGCAAGGTCCGCTCCGCCACCCGCTGGAGCCTGATCAACACCATGGTGATGCGGCTCGGCAACTTCGCCACCGGCATCATCCTGGTCCGTTACGTCCTCGATCCGGCCGCCTGGGGCGTCTACGGCGTCGCCCAGACGGTCCTCATGGTGCTGCTGTCCGCCAATGAACTCGGCGTCACCCTCGCCGTGGTGCGCTGGAACGGCGACGTACGCCGCTTTGCCCCCACCGTCCTCAGCCTCAGCGCCCTGTCCAGCGGCCTGCTCTATCTGGCCCTGTTCGCCGCGGCACCGGCCGTCGCCGGACTGCTCGGCGCCCCCGAGGCCACCGTCGTCCTGCGGGTGATGTGCCTGTGCCTGGTGCTCGACGGCCTGTCGCAGGTGCCCGCCGGCGTCCTCACCCGGGAGTTCCGCCAGGGCCGCCGGATGGTGATCGACGCCCTCAACTTCGTCGTCAGCACGGGGGTGACGCTGCTGCTCGCCCTCCAGGGCCAGGGCGCGCTGAGCTTCGCGTGCGGCGCAGTCGCCGGGAACGTCGTGGCCCTGGCCGGCTGCGCGTTCGCCGCGCCCGGCATGCTCCGCTTCGGCTGGGATCCCGCCCAGGCCCGGGAACTGCTGCGGTTCGGGCTGCCGCTCGCCGGGGCCAGCCTCCTCTCGCTCGCCGTCGTCAACGCCGACGCCATGATCGTCGGCGCGGTCCTCGGGAATGTCGCCCTCGGCTACTACATGCTCGCCTTCAACATGGCGGGCTGGCCCGTGCGCGTCATCTCCGAGACCGCGCGCCGGGTCTCCTTCGCCGGATTCTCGCGGCTCGCCGACTCTCCGAAGGCCCTGGTCGACGGCTTCGCCCGCGCCCTCGGCCTCCTGATGACCGCGACCGTGCCCGCCTGTGTGCTGCTCGCCGCGCTCGCCGGACCGCTGGTCGAGCTGGTGTACGGGGCGAAGTGGCGGCCCGCCGCCGCGGCGCTGCCCTGGCTGATGGCCCTCGGACTCGCCCGGATCGCCGCCGAGCTGACGTACGACTGTCTCGTCGCCGTCGGCCGCCGCCGCGCGCTTCTGCTGATCCAGGGGATCTGGCTGGTCACGCTGGTCCCGGCGCTGACGCTCGCCGCCCGGGCGGGTGGGATCGGGACCGTCGCCGTCGGTCATGTCGTGGTCGCCGGACTGATCGTCCTGCCCGCCTTCCTCGCCGCCCTGCGGCGCGGCGGCATCGCGACCCGCGCGCTGCTGCGGGTGTGCGCCCGGCCCGTGCTCGGCGGGGTGGTGATGGCGGTCCTGCTGGTGCTGGGCCGCGGCCGGCTGGGGGAGGGGCCCCTCGCGCTGTGCGCCACGAGCGTCGTCGGGCTCATGGGATACGGGCTGTGCGCCCTGCCCGGCCGCACACTGGTACGCGGCGCGCTCGACCGGCGCCGCCGGACCCGTGCCGCCGCCCCGGCCACCATCCCGGACCCGGCCCCGGCCGGCTCCGTACCGACACCCGCCACCGCGACCGCCACTGTTACTGCCGGCGCTGCCACTACCACTACCACTACCACGGCTCCGGCTCCCGCTCCCGACTCCGCTCCTGCGCCACCGCACCAGCCGGCCGGTCCGGCACGAGAACGATGAGGTGAGTCCCCTGGCCCGATCCGGCCGCCGCCGCACTCTGCTCACAGCGACCCTGCTCGCCGCCGTCCTGCTGTTCTCCCTCTTCACCTTCACGGGCCTCGGCCAGCAGGTGCTCTGCCTCGGCGGTGCCGCGCTGTGCGACGCCCGTGCCCTCACGGAACCCCATGCCTCGGGCACCCCTCAGGGCGGCGCCGACGGCAAGCCGGCCGCGCGGAAGGGCTGCGCGAGCCCCCGCGCCTGCGGCTACCCCGACGCCACCACCACCGGCCCGCGGACCGCCACCCTGACCCCTCAGTCCACCGGAAACGCGGCCATCCGCACCGACGGCACGGTGATCAAGGGCTGGGACATCACCGGCTCCCTGGATATCTACGCCAACGACGTGACCGTCGTCGACAGCAGGATCACCTCCACCAACTGGTGGGGCATCAATCTGCGGCCCGGCTACACCGGACTGCGCGTCCTGCACACCACCATCACCGCCGTCCCCGGCAAGGGACCGGACAACGGCGGATCCGACTACGCCGTCTCCAACATGAGCACCAGCCCGGTCGAGGTCGGCTTCTGCGACGTCTCCGTCTTCGGCGACGCCCTGTCCATGGGCCAGGGCGACATCCACGACAACTACGTCCACGACATCACCCCGTTCCACAATCTGGGCGGGGAGTGGCAGCACACCAACGCCGTCATCAGCAACGGCGGCGGCAAGGGCAAGCTGACCATCCGGCACAACACGCTGCTCAACCCGACCCCGGTCGACCAGGGTGCCTCCGCCGCCGTCGGGCTCTTCGCGGACAGCGCGCCCGTCACCCACACCGTCGTCGATGACAACTGGCTCGCGGGCGGCGCGTACAGCCTGTACGCGGGTGGCAAGGACGCGACCGGCATCGAGGTCACCGACAACGTCTTCTCGTCGCAGTACTACCCGAACGGCGGCAAGTACGGGCCGGTCGCCTACTGGAATCCGACGGGCGAGGGCAACGTCTGGCGGGGCAATCGGATGGCGGACGGAACCCCCGTGGCCGCGCCGAAGCAGTGACGGCCGGAGCCGCACGGACGGCAGCGGAGACAGGCGCGAGTGGATCACGCGATCACCTGATAAATCCCCTTGCCGCGACTACGGTTGAGCCGATCCACTCTCCCCTCGCACCACCTCTCCCCTCGCACCGCCTTTCCACTTTCGATCCGCCTCTTTCGACCCCAGGTGGTTGATGCGATGTCCGGCATCCGTGCCCTCCGCGCCCGTTTCGTCGACGCCCCCGACTCGCTCGGCGAACGGTTCCGCGCCGCCCGCTGGGAGCGGTTCCGCGCCTGCTTCCCCGGCATCGAGGAGAAGCGGGTGGTGGACCTCGGCGGTACCGCCGAGAACTGGCTGCGCTCCCCACTCCGGCCCCTGCGGGTGCACCTGGTCAACCTGGAGCCGCACCCCGGCGTGCTGCCCGAGTGGATGAGCGCGGAGGTCGCCGACGTGACCGACCCCGACGTCCCCGCCAAACTCGGCGAGTTCGACCTGGTGGTGTCCAACTCCACGATCGAGCACGTCGGCGGCCCGAGCCAGCGCCGCCGGTTCGTCGCCGCGATCGAGCAACTCGCGCCGCTGCACTGGGTGCAGACCCCGTACCGCTACTTTCCGATCGAGCCGCATTTCCTGGCCCCCGGCTTCCAGTTCCTCCCGCTGGCCGCGCAGGCGAAGCTCGTCCGGCACTGGCCGCTCACCCACAGCCGGCCCGCCACGCCCGAGGAGGGCATGGACGCGGTCATCAACATCGATCTGCTCACCCGTGCCGAGATGCGCCATCTCTTCCCGCGGTCCGTGATCCTCGCCGAGCGGGTCGCCGGCCTGACGAAGTCCCTCACCGCCGTCCGCAACCGCCTGTGATGCGACGGGTGTTACGGGCCCCATGGGAGCTGCTCAAGAGGCGCTTCGGCTGGCTCGTCCTGTACGAGCTGCGCAACAAGGCGCTGCTGGCGCCCACCGCCTGGCCGCTGCGCCGGTTCGAGGACGCGGAGACGGCCCGGCTCACCCGGGCCCTCGGGCGCCGCCCGGCCGCGCGGGTCGTCACCGTCGTCGCCACCCACCGCCGCCCCGAGGCCCTGCGGCGGGCGGTGCGTTCGGCCCTCGGTCAGACCGTGCGCGACCATGTCGTCCTCGTCGTCGACGACGGCGCCGGCTTGGCTGAACTGCCGGACGACGAGCGGCTGTTCGCCGTCTCTCTGCGCCGCAACACCGGCGTCGCCGGCGTGGTGCGCAACATCGGCATCCGGCTCACCGACTCGGCGTACGTGGCCTTCCTGGACGACGACAACGAGTGGGAACCCGATCACCTCGAACACGCCCTGGCCGCCCTCGACGCCCCCGGCGGACCGGACGGCGTCTACACCGCGCTGCGCCGGATCCACCCGGACGGCACCGAACGGGACGTCCTGTCCGTTCCGTTCGACCGGCGCAGGGCCGCCCACACGGCCTTCCTCGACACCAACGCGTTCGTCGCCCGGCGCACCCCCGCCCTCCATTTCAGCAGACTCCGCCGCACCCCGAGCGTGCTGCCCCGCGAGGACTGGGAACTGATCCGCCGCTACGCCCGCACCCACCGCGTGGCGCACCTCGCCCGGCCCACGGTGCGCTACCTGGTGAATCCGGCCAGCCACTACACCGCGTGGGAGGACTAGGACGCGTCTTCGAGCTGCCTCCCCCAGGGCCGAGCACTGGGGCGATGAATATCCACGAGCTTCGACGGCGCTTCGTGTCAGCGGCCTCGGCCTGAAGCCGTGCGGAGCAGTCGTGTCCGTCGGCCATCGGCGGTTCGGCGAGGAAGGCGCGGTGGCTCATCGGTCCTTGAGCGTGCGGTCGTCGGCCTCGGAGCGACTGGCCATAGTGCGGCACCGAAGGCAGCGGCCTGGTGTCCGGCGGGAGACGCGCGAGTCTCCACTCGTGCGGGATGTCACGGTCGCCGACGCCTGGGGCTATCGCCGCCGTCGTCTTCACATGGCCCGCGACTTGATCCGAACGAGGTCATCCGTACGCCTCGGTTCACAGGGCCTCCGGTACGACCGCCCCGGGCAAAGGCTTGTTGTATACCTGTCAATCGCGTCGACTGGCTGGCACGCTCTCAGCCAGCCCCCCCACGCCCTGCCCCTCGCAGCGAAGGAGCCCGCGTGAACCGCCTGCAGACCTCGCCCCGCCGTACCACCGTCCGCGCCGCCGCCCTGCTCGCCTCGGCGGCCATGGTCGTCATCGGTGTCCAGACCGGATCCGCCAGTGCCGGCGCTCCGCGCGAGGCCGGAGCGACCGCGGTCGCCCTCAGCGCCTCGCAGCGCGTCGCCGCCCTCCAGGACGCCCAGGCCGGAGCCGACGCCACCGCCCAGGCCATCGGCCTCGGCGGCCAGGAGAAGCTGGTCGTCCGTGACGTCGTCAAGGACGCCGACGGCACGGTCCACACCCGCTACGAGCGCACCTACGCCGGCCTGCCGGTCCTCGGCGGCGACCTCGTCGTCCACGAGAAGAAGGACGGCGCCCGCTCCACCACCAAGGCGACCGGCGCCCGGATATCGGTCCCCACCACCGCCCCGGCCGTCGCCGCCGCCACCGCCGGCAAGTCCGCCGTCGCCGCCTCCGACGCCCGGTCGGCCAAGGCCGACACCACGCGCAAGGTGATCTGGGCCGCCACCGGCAAGCCCGTCCTCGCCTGGGAGACCGTGGTCACCGGTACGCAGGCCGACGGCACCCCGAGCCGCCGCCACGTCATCACCGACGCCACCAGCGGCAAGGGGCTCTTCTCCTACGAGTCCATCGAGACCGGCGTCGGCAACACCCTGTACAGCGGCCAGGTCACCCTCGGCACCACCCCGGGCAAACAGGGCTCCTACACCCTCACCGACGCCGCACGCGGCGGCGCCAAGACGTACGACCTCAAGGGCGCCACGACCGGCACGGGCACGCTGTTCACCAACACGACCGACACCTGGGGCAACGGCCTCGCGTCCAACCGCGAGAGCGCCGCCGCCGACGCCCACTACATCGCCGCCACCGCCTGGGACTTCTACAAGAACGAGCTGGGCCGCAACGGCCTGCGCGGCGACGGAACCCCCATCAACTCGCGGGTCCACTACGGCGACGGTTACGCCAACGCGTTCTTCGACGGAACCTGCTCCTGCATGACGTACGGCGACGGCCCGGGCAACGCCAAGCCGCTCACCGTCACCGACATCGCCGGCCACGAGATGGCCCATGTCGTCACCTCCTACACGGCGGCCCTCGTCTACAGCGGCGAGTCCGGCGGCCTGAACGAGGCCACCTCCGACATCTTCGGCTCCTCGATCGAGTTCTACGCCAACAACGCCACCGACAAGGGCGATTACCTCATCGCCGAGAACCTCGACCTCAACGGCAACGGCACCCCGCTGCGCTACATGGACAAACCGAGCAGGGACGGCGTGTCCAAGGACGCCTGGTACTCCGGCATCGGCTCGATCGACGTGCACTACTCGTCGGGCCCGGCCAACCACTTCTTCTATCTGCTGTCCGAGGGCAGTGGTACGAAGACCATCAACGGGGTCACCTACGACTCGCCGACCTCCGACGGCCTGCCCGTCACCGGCATCGGCCGGGGCAAGGCCGCGAAGATCTGGTTCCGGGCGCTGAGCACCAAGTTCACGTCCTCCACGAACTACGCGGCCGCCCGCACCGGCACCGTCGCGGCGGCCACCGACCTGTACGGCGCGGGCAGTGCCGAGGTCGCGGCCGTCCAGAACGCCTGGCGGGGTGTCAACGTCAACTGATCAGACCGTGACGGCCGGGTGACAGGAGAAACGCGCGGCGCTCCCGGGAGCGCCGCGCGGTACTCCCCGTCACCCCCGCGCGGCACCCGTGGGCGGCCCGGCCCGGTGCCCCGCCGCGCCGGCGGCTCCGGCCGGGCCCCCGCCCCCGCCGAGCAGGGCCCGCACCGCGGCCCGGGCCGGCCGGCGGCCGAGGGCCGCCCGGGAGAACTCCCGCAGCAGCACCGCCCCCCGGAACGCGGTCGTGGCGGCGAGCCCGTGGCGCCGCCGGTAGAGCCGGACCCGGTTGACCACGAGCAGCGACCACAGCCGCGGCGAGACCCGCGACTCCCCGCCGAGATGGACGGCGCGGGCCTCCGGTTCGAGCCGGGTGCGGTGGCCGAGGTCCCGGGCCCGCAGGCAGTACTCGGTCTCCTCCGAGTAGAGGAAGAACGACTCGTCCCACGGCCCGCAGTCCGCCAGGCACTCGGCGGACAGCGCCATCAGCGCCCCCGTCGCCCAGTCCGGACTCGTCCGCCCCGCGTAGGCGCCGGGTGCGGTGACCAGCTCGCTCCAGCGCGGGAACCGGCCGGCCCGCCGGTTGCCGAGCACGGCCTCGCCCAGCGCCCGGGGCACCGTGGACTCCCGGCGCAGCGAGTGGACCAGGGTGCCGTCCGCCTCGTACAGCAGGGGCACCGTGATCCCGGCCCGGGTGCCGTCCGGCAGCTCGTCGCCGAGGCCCGCGACCAGGGTCGCGGCGCACCCCTCGGTCATCCTGATGTCCGGGTTGCAGACCAGCACCGCCGCGCAGTCTCCGTCGAAGGCCCCGGCCGCGCGCAGGGCCGCGTTGACGCCGAAGGCGTAGCCGCCGTTGCGGCCGGTCTCGACGACGGTGGCGTCCGGGGCGTGCTTACGGAGCACGGCGACGGTGTCGTCCGAGGAATCGTTGTCGGCGACGACGAGCCGCCACTCCAGACCCGCCATCGCGGCCGGAAGCGCGTCCAGGAAGCCGGGCAGCACGGCCGCGCTGTTCCAGGTCACGACGACCACGGCGACCGTGCCGGTCCGGCGGTCCTCGGACCGATCGAGTTGACGGGACATCACATCTCCACGAGCTGAGGCGAGTCGGTGGGACGGGCGAGGGGGCCGACGGGGGGCCCGGGAACCGAGGCGTGCGCGGCCGCCTCCCGCCGTACGAAGCCGAGGCAGCTGCCGCCGAGGCCCAGCAGGAGGAAGAACACCCCCGCGAACATGGGGAAGCTGAGCGTGTCGAAGGTGGCCCCGATGACCAGGGCCACCATCGATGTCGCGAAGAACGCCTGTCCCAGCTCCCGGTCCGCCTCGTCACCCGCGAGGCGCCGGATCGCGCCGCCCTGGTGCACTCCGGTGAGCCCGAGCAGCAGCAGGCACGCCACGCCGAGCGCGCCGAGTTCGGCGAGCGTGAGCAGGTACTGGTTGTCGGTGAAGAAGTAGCGCTCCGGCGTGAAGGTGCCGAAGGCCCGGCCGAAGAGCGGATCCTGGGTGAAGTACTCGTAGATCTTCGGGTACTTGATGGTCCGGGCCTGGGTGCTGCTGTCGGCGTTGTTGAGGCTGCCCGCGAACAGCCCGGTGATGGTGCCGATCAGTCCCGGCACGAGCACCTTGAACACCGCGACCGACCCGAACAGGATGCCGATCGCGGTCCAGCGCCGCTGCGGCTTCCAGCGCGGCATCATGATCAGCACGACGACCAGGACGCCGATGATCGAGGTGCGCGACACCGTCAGCGGGAGCCCGCCGCCCAGCAGCACCACGGGGGCCCACCGGCGCAGCGCCCCGGCGGCCCGGCGCGCCGGATCGAGGGCCTGCGCGAGGGCGAACGGCAGCAGGATCGCCAGCATGCCGCTGAACTCCAGCGGATGCGCGGTGAGCGACCGGGGCCGGGTGAACGAGCCCCGGTCCAGGACCGAGACGCTCGCCACGCTCGAATTGAGCCCGGGGATGTGCAGCGAGTCGGCGATGTTGGTGCCGGTGAAGAAGTCGTACAGACCCAGCGCGGCCACCACCGACCCCATCACCACCAGCCGGCGCAGCAGCACGTCCAGCCGCTTGCGGTCCTGGATCCCGGCCGAGGCCACGACCACCAGCGACACCCACACCAGGAGCACGATCAGTCCCCGGTCGGCCGCCAGTATCTCCTTCTGCGAGCTGATCCGGTCCTGGTTGGCGACGTACGAGAGCAGCACGGCCAGCGCCAGGACCAGCATCACCGTCCGTACGGTACGGGTGCCGGGCGCGGGCGCGATCCGGCCGCGGGACCAGGTCGCGAGATACCAGAACAGCCCGAGGAGCGCGAACACGTTCGCCGGGGTGCCGGCGCCGCCCAGCGCGGGCAGCGCCAGGTTCGACGGCAGGAACAGGGCGAGTGCCAGATAGCCGGTGAGCACCGCCGCGGCGTCGAGCGGACGGGTCAGCAGGGTACGGATCCGGCCCGCGCCCGGCCGGGGCGCCGACGGGGCGGCCCCCCGGGGCTCCGGAAGCCCGCGCGCGCGGCGCCGTGCCGCCGCCCAGGCCTCCACCACGAAGGACAGGACGAAGGCCCCGGCGAGGCCGAACGCCACCACGGCGGCGACCTTCTGATAGCGGGACTTGGGCTCCGACACCGGCTTCTGCGGCGGGACGATCCGGGCCGACCGCACCTCGTAGCCCTCGGGCACCTTCACCTGCCGTTGCAGGGTGCGCAGTTGCTCGGCCGCGTAGTCGGTGATCCGCCGCGTCTCGTCGAGTACCCGCGTCCGGTCCTCGCCGGTGACCGTCAAGGTGAGCAACGGTCCGTCCGCGTTGGCGGCGAAGTCGACCCCGTAGGCGTCCGTGACCCCGCGCTCGCGCAGCGACCGCACCGTCTCCGGCGACTGGAGGGCCCGGATCAGCACATCGGCCGTCCCGATCAGCGAACCGCTCGTGTACGCCAGCGGGTTGCCGTAACTGGGGGCCGGCCGGGCGACCCGCGCCGAGTTCAGCAGCGCCATCTCGGCGCGCGACTCGTAGGTCACCGGGACCGTCGTCGCGAGGTAGCCGCCCGCCAGCAGGCTCAGCAGGGTCAGCGGCACCATCACGTACCAACGCCGGTACAGCACACGGAAGATGTCGGCGATGCTCACGAATCCTCCCCCTGCCGACCCCGGTGGTGCCAGTATCGGTCCCGATGACCACGGACGGGGGCACAGACGTGAAAACGGGTGCGAGAGCCGCGACGACGGCCACGGGTCCGGCCGGCGACACCGCTGCCGACGCGGCCGCGGATCCCGAAGTGGGGGCCGGGGCGCTGATCCCCGAGGGATTCGCCCGGGTGCTGCTGCGCCGCTGGTACGTCCTGCTGTTCACGGCACTCGTCACCGCCACCGCCTGCTACCCGGCACTGCGGCCCCCGCCGCGCTACCAGAGCTCTGCCGTGCTCGTGGTGAAGCCGCCGCGCACCGGCAACCAGCCCAACCAGCTCACCAACCTCCAGCCCTCGCTGGCGATGGTCTCCTACGCGGTGGTCCAACAGATTCAAGCGCCCGAAGGCAAAGCCGAGTTGAAGAAGGCGGGGGTGCACGGAACCTATCGCCTCGTGCCGCGCAACAGCGGCACCAGCGCCACCCCGTCCTACTCGATCCCCACCCTCCAGATCGAGGCCGAACAGACCGCGCCCGAGGAGGCCGACCGGGTCGTCCAGGCGATCGTCGGGGTGTACGGCCGGCATCTGGCCGCCCTCCAGACACGGCAGAACGTCCCGACGGCGAGCCTGCTCACCGTCGACCTGCTCAACCGCCCCGGCACCGTCGCCCTGCCGCCCAATCGCACCCGCGCCGTGGCCGGGGCGGGCGCGCTCGCCACCCTGGTGGGCGTGGTGTCCGCACTGTGGTCCGAGCGGTACGCGACGGCGCGGCGCCGGCGCCGCGCCGCACGCCGGCTCACCGCGGCGCATCGCACTCCGTGAGCCGTCCGTCCGACTCCTCGTACCGCGCGCCCGTCCGCGGGCAGCACCACACCCCGGGCCGAGCGGGATCGGGGGTCAGCCGTTCGCCGGCCCGGCCGACCCAGCCGGTCTGCCGTGCGGGCACCCCCATCACCAGGGCGAAGTCGGGTACGTCCGAGGTGACCACCGCACCGGCCGCGACCAGGGCCCAGCGGCCGATCGTCACCGGCGCGACGCACACCGCGCGGGCCCCGACCGCCGCGCCCTCGCCGACCCGTACAGGGACCGGCTCCCAGTCGCCGCCCCGCTTCAGCCGCCCGTCCGGATCGACGGCGCGCGGATGGTGGTCGTTGGTGAGCACGGCCGCCGGGCCGATGAAGACCCCGTCGCCGAGGACGGCGGGCTCGTACACCAGGGCGTGGTTCTGCAGCTTGCAGTTGTCGCCGAGGGTGACCCCGGGGCCGATGTAGGCACCCCGGCCGATCACACAGTTCTCGCCGAGGCGGGCGTCCTCGCGGATCTGTGCGAGTTCCCACACGCTGGTGCCGGCGCCGACGACCGCCTGGGCGTCGACCTGGGCGGTGGGCTGCACCCGGTAGTTCACGGACATGCCTTTCCACGGAGGGACTTGAGGGGGAAAGCAGGAGAACAGAGGGAAGGGGGCGGAGGGGCAGGGGCGCCGGTCAGATGCCGCGCCGCCGCCAGGACCGCCACCACAGCCACTCGCGCGCCCGGTCGGCCACCGCCGACAGGATCAGCGGCTGGAGGTACGGCATGGTCCGCGCGCCGATCCGGCGCCGCAGCCGCAGCGCCCGGTACTCCGGCAGCGTCTCGGCGTCCGGGCGGCACGCGCGCGCGAAGGCCTCCAGCTCGGCCACCGGCACCACGCCGGTGCGCCCCCGGTCGTACGCCCGGTAGGCGCGCCGCAGCGCCTGCCGGGCCAGCCGGGTGTCGACGAGTTCGGCCAGCCGGCCGGCCTGGGGGAGACGGTCGCCGCACTTGTCGAGGACCGCGGTGAAGGCAGCCCGGCGCTGGCGGATGTCGTCGAGCTGGCCGCCGAAGTCCGTGGTGGACATGTTGTGTCCGTGCACCCGGTAGTACGCCTGGTCCGCGCCCTGGACGTAGCCGACGTCCGCGTGGGCGGCGAGCCGCATCCACATCTCGATGTCGCCCGCGTGCGGCAGTTCCGGGTCGTAGCCGCCGACCTTCCGCTGGAGGCTGGTGCGCACCATCACCTCGGGCGAGGTGATGCACCCGGTGCCCTCGCGGAAGCGCCGTTCCAGCCACCAGTGCCCGGGGTAGACGACGGATCCGGTGCCCTGGGTGCGGGCCGCCGGCAGGGGGCCGCCGTGCTCGAAGCGCAGCGGCCGCCCGTAGCAGAAGCCCGCCTCCGGGTGGGCGTCGAGCAGTGCGGCGGCGCGGACGAGCGCCCCGGGGACGAGCCGGTCGTCGGCGGACAGCAGGACGACGTAGTCGCCGTCCGCCCACTCCAGGAGCCCCTCGTTGTACGTGGCGATGTGCCCCCGGTTCGTCTCGTGGACCCGTACCTCGATCCTCGGGTCGCCGGCCGCGAGCTTGCGGGCCACCTCCGCCGAGTCGTCGGGGGATGCGTCGTCGATGATCAGCACCCGTACGTCGAGACCGGGCTGTTCGTCGAGCACACTGCGTACGCAGTCGGCCAGGAAGTGGCCGTACTTGTAGCAGGGGATCACGACGCTGACTGAGCTCATGTGGGGCGTTCCCCGTCTTTCCGTGGAGGCCGGTTCGGCGGCCGAGGCAGGTGGGGCGGATCGGGTCGGTGGGGCCGGTGGGGTCGACGAGTCGGTGGGCCGGTGGGGCGCCCCGTCCGCGGGACCGGTCCGCGGCGGACCGGCGCCCGGCCGGTGGATCAGCCCGTCGTGAAGAGAGGGCCGACCCAGTAGTTCGTGGCGTTGTACGAGGAGGTCGGGAAGGCGCTCACGGTCCCGTATTTGTAGAGACCGTTGGGCCGGTCCGAGGTGCTCGCCGGAGCGCTCAGCGGATAGTTCAGAAAAGCGGTGCCGAAATAGCCGCCGTCCGAGGCGTAGTTGCCGTTCGGCGCATGGTACGAGACCACATAACGGGTCTGGGCGGTGACGGGGACCGGAGTGGCGAAGGTGAGCCGCTGCCATCCGGTCGCCGTCTCGCCGGTGAAGGTGCCGCTGGCCAGCAGGGTGCCGGTGTCGCTCCACAGACTGCCGGTGTGCGTGCCGGTGTTGGTGGCGGACTTGTAGAAGGTGACACCGGTGACCTTGCCGTCCACCGCCGACTGGAACCGGGTGCCCAGCTCCAGCGAGTTGGCGTCGTTGGTCTCCGCGGCCTTCGACGGGACGGCCTCGGCGCCCCACAGATCACACGGGCAGGCGGTGGGCGGCGGGGTGGCGCTGGTGGTGAAGGTCCAGTCGGACGGTGCCGTCATCACATTGCCCCACAGGTCGGCGGCCTGCACGGACACCGTGTAGGGGGCGCCGAGGGCGAGCTGCCCCGACAGGGTGAAGGCGGCGGTGCGGCCGTCCGCGCTCAGCGTCGCCTTACCCGGCACGGCCGCGCCGCTTTGGTCCTTCACGGTGAACACCAGCGTGCCGGCGTCCACCGCCGTGCTGAACGCGGCGGACAGCGGCGCGGTGATCGACACGCCCGTGGCGTTCGCCGCGGGGGTCCGCGCGGTGACGGTCGGCGGCACGGTGCTCGCGGTGCCGGTCTCCAAGATGGCGTCCACCCAGTAGTTCGCCCCGTTCGCGGACTGGGCGGGGAAGGCGCCGGAAGAGGTGTACTGGTAGACGCCGTTGCCGCCGTCCGTCCCGTTCTTCAGCGCCGTCAGCGGGGCGAGACCGGCGCTCTGGGAGGTGAAGTAGCCCTGGTCGTAGGAGTATCCGCCCTTGGGGGCGAAGTACGAGGCGATGTAGGTCGTGTCGGCCTTCACCGGCACCGGGGTGGCGAACTTCATCTGCTGCCAGCCCGACGCGGTCTCACCGGTGAAGGTGCCGGTGGCGAGCAGTTGCCCGGACGCGGACCACAGACTTCCCTTGTGCGTACCGGTGTTGGCGGCGCTCTTGTAGAAGCGGATGCCGGTGATCGTGCCGGGGGCGGAGCTGCGGATCTTCACCCCGAGTTCGACGGAGCTGCCGTCGGCGCCGTTGGGAGTGGCGGGCGCGGTGGAGGCGGGCCAGACGGTGCACGGGCACTGCTGGGCCGCCACGGTCAGCGGCACCGTCGTCTCGGTGCCTATGTTGACGCTGTCGTCCACGGCCCGGACCTTGAGCTGGACGGAGCCCTGGGTCATCGGTGTCCAGGTATAGCTCCACGAGGCGGTGCCGTCGGCGGCGCGCCAGGTGGTGCCGCCGTCCGTGGAGACCTCGACCCGGGCGACCACGCCGCCGCCGGTGTCCGCGGCCGTCCCGGTGACGGTGATCTGGCGCAGTGCGGGGACGGAGCTGTTCGGGGCGGGGCTCGTCACGGTGACGGTGGGGCCGGTGCTGTCGGCGGAGGCGGTGGCGGCGACCAGCGTGGACTGCAGGGTCTTGGGCTGGATCCCCATGTCGGCGAGGATGTTCACGGTCGCCTGCTGCATCCGCTTGTCCTCGGTGACGACCCCGCCCGCCGGGTCGGACGTCGGCACGTTGGCGAGCCCCCATGACCACTGCACGGTGCCGGTGCCGAACACCAGCGCCTTGGACGTCTGGTCGCGGAAGGCGACCAGACTGTGGGTGGCGGTGCCGTTCCCGTAGGAGTTGCCCCAGTCGAGCAGGTACTTGCCGTCCTGGATGTCGACGGATGTCGACGACATCCGGATCTCGCCGGCCGGCCGCGAGGCGTTCTCGACGTCGGCGTCCCACTCGTAGCCGAGGGTCCCCGTCGGGAAGGTGGCGACCTGGCTGCCGGTCAGCGAGGCGACCGAGGTGTTGCGCCACAGCCGCATCTTCGCGTACGCCGCCGGGACCTTGATGGCGTCGCTGCGGTAGCCGTTCACCTGGAACAGCGAGCCGGTCAGGATGTTCTGCGGCCGGTACGGCGCCCCGCCCTTGGTGCTGTCCGGGTCCATCCAGGTACCCGTCCAGGTGGTGCTGGGGTCGGGGACGCCGTTCGGGGTCGGGAACTTCAGCTTGGTCTCCTTGTAGCAGACCAGGGTCCGGTCGGCCGCCTTGCCTGAGTCGATGGCCGGCTCCAGCCGGGTCTTCCAGAAGATCTCGTTGCCCGCGAAGTACCCCTGGTGCTGGCCGCCCTTGCGGGCGTTGAGGACATGGGTGAACTGCTCGGCGGTCCAGTACTCGTCGTGCCCCTGCGAGATGTACATCCGGTGCTTCGGCAGGATCGTGGCGCCCCGGGTGGCGATGTCGACACCGGAGGTGTAGCTCACGTCGTAGCCGTTGCGTTCCAGCCAGGCGATCATCTCGAACTCGGAGCCGTAGACGCCGTTGTCGCCGCCGATGTCCATCGGACGGTTGTAACTGACCTTGTACGCACGCCCGTCGGGGGCCGGACCGTTGCCGTCGTAGAGATTGGCACCGCCCCATTTGTTGTACGCCTGCCAGGACTGGTCAGCCGTCTGCACGAGGATGTCGGAGGTGCCGGCGTCGTTGCGCACGATGACGGGGTACGGCATCAGGCCGTTGCCGTCCGCCTGGTCGAAGTTGACGATGTAGAGCCCCGAGACGGCGTCCGCCGGCACCGTCCAGGACGCGGTGACCGGCCAGTTGCCGCAGTCGAGCAGCCCCGTCGTCTTGTCGGAGAGGCAATCGGCGCGCTTGGTGGTGTAGTTGGCGGGATAGGTCTGCGCGGCCTGTGCGGCCGTCGATATCTGCCGGGCACCGTCGCCGCCGTACCAGCCGAGCCGGAAGACGGCGACGTGGTACGCGACCGGCGACTGGACCTTGAACTGGACGGTCTCGCCGGGCTGCGCGCTCACCTTCGTCGCGAAGCCCGCGATGTCGCCGTAGCTGTTCCCGGAGAACCAGTCGGACATCGGCGTGCCCGGCTTGGAGTTCTCGCACACGACCGGGTTGCCGCCCGTGCCGCACGGGTCGGTGACGGCGCTCGCGGGTCCGGCCGCCGGGAGGAACAGTGCGGCCGCGAGGGCGACCAGGGCGAACACGGCGGTTCTGGTCCGTCGGAACTGCTTCGGCATCGCGGGGCCTTTCAAGGGCGGTAACGGTCCTGGCCGGGGCGGCCGGCCGGCGGGCGCGCTCAGGCGAGCGCGTGCACCAGCGCGTCGACGACCCGGCGCTGCTGGTCTGGGGTGATCTGCGGGTACAGCGGGAGCGAGAGGATCTCCGCGGCGGCGGCCTCGGCGTGCGGGAAATCGCCCCGCCCGTAGCCGAGTCGGTGGTACGCGGGCGTCAGATGGACCGGCGCCGGATAGTGCACACCCGCCCCCACACCCTCGGCGCCGAGCTTCTCCACCACCGTGTCGCGGTCGGACCCGGGGACCCGCACCACGTACAGATGCCACACGTGCGTGTTGCCCTCGTCCGTGACCGGCCGGATCACCCGGCCGGCCTCGGCGAGCGGGGCGAGGAGTTCGTCGTAACGGGCCGCCGCCGCCCGCCGGGCCGCGTTCCCGGCCGCGAGCCGGCGCAGCTTCGCCCGCAGCACGACAGCCTGGAGCCCGTCGAGCCGGCTGTTGAACCCCGGTACCTCGTGCCGGTACTTGGCCACTCCGCCGTGGTTGGCGAGGGCCCGCACCAGGGCGGCGGCGCCCGCGTCGTCGGTGAGCACCGCGCCCGCGTCGCCGTACGCGCCGAGGTTCTTGCCCGGATAGAAACTGGTCCCCGCGATACCGCCGCGTCCCGGGGTACGGCCGGCCCGGCTCGCGCCCTGGCTCTGCGCCGCGTCCTCCACGATCCGTACGTGCGGCGGGAGTCCGGCCGCGAGGGCGGCGACGTCGGCGCACTGCCCGTACAGATGGACCGGCACCACCGCGCGGGTGGCGGAGCCGGCGGCGGCGACGGCGGCCCGGGGGTCGAGGAGCAGCGTGTCCGGCGCGCAGTCCACCAGGACGGGACGGGCCCCGGTCCGGGTCACCGCCCCGGCGGTGGCGATGAACGTGTTGGCGGGCAGCACCACTTCGTCGCCGGGCTCAACCCCGCTCGCCCGCAGCGCCAGTTCCAGCGCGTCCGTGCCGTTGGCGACGCCCACGACATAGGCGACGCCGCCGAATTCGGCGTACTCGCGCTCGAACGCGGCGACTTCCTCGCCGCCGATGAACGCGGTGTCCGCGAGGATCCGGTCGAATCCGGCGCGTACCTCCGCGTCGACCTCCGCGTGGGCCGCCCGCAGGTCGACCAGGGGGATCCGGTCCATCAGCCGTTCGCTCCTCGTGCCGGGACCGCCGGGAAGCTCCGGGCGGCGTCGTCGTGGTGGTGGTCGGGTCGTAAGGACGTACGGGGCCGCGCGGGGCCTTCTGGCAGGCCCGACCTGGCGAGCCGGTCGAGGGCACAGGGCGGTGCGGCGCGCAGCCGGCGAGCCGGGGACCCGGCCCACACCTCGCCCGGCGGCACGTCGGCGAGGACCACGGCGCCCATCCCGACGAGGGACCAGGCGCCGATCGCCGTCCCCTCGCGGACCAGCGCGCCCGCGCCGAGATAGGCGCCCGCCCCGATCCGGGCGGCGCCCCCGAGCCGCACGCCCGAGGCGAGCGTCGCGAAGTCGCCGACCCGGTCATCGTGGGTGAGGACCGTGTGCGGCATCACCGCGACATGCCGGCCCAGCCGCACGGCCGCCGTCAGGACGGTGTGCGCGAGCAGCACCGTGCCGGGGCCGAGGACGCAGTCGTCCGCGATCGCCACCGTGGGGTGGACCACCGTGGCGTAGCGGTCCTCCGGCAGCCCGAGACGGTCCACCAGCCGGGCCCGGGAGGCGTAGTCGCGCGGGTTGCCCACGCACACCGAGAACACCGTGTCCTCGGGCAGCTCGGCGGCCCGCTCGGTGCCGCCGAGCACGGGGACGCCGCCGACCTCGGTGCCGTGCAGCGCCGGGTCGTCGTCGAGATGGCCCGCGAGCGGCAGGCCGGCGGCGAGGGCGGCCTGCGCGGTCTCCCGCGCGAAGCCGCCGGCGCCGATGACGACCAGGGTGCGGCTCACCGGCGTACCGCCGCGTCCCGCAGGACGGCGGCCACCCGGTCCTGCTGCTCCCCGGTCATCGTGTGGAACAGCGGCAGGATCAGTGAGTCGCGGGCGAGCCGCTCGGTCACCGGCAGCGGCGCCACCGGGTGCCCCGCGTAGGCGGGTTCGAGATGGCTCGCCATGATGCCCCGGCGGGCCGACACCCCGGCCTCGGCGAGCAGTTCGAGCAGCCGGTCCCGGCCGACCGGGAAGTCCTCGGCGAGCAGCACCCAGTACGACTGGACGTTGCCCTGCCCGTACGCGGGATCCTGAACCGGCGTGAGACCCGGCACATCGTCCAGCAACTCGCCGTATCGGGCCGCGAGTTCGCGTCGGCGGGCGACCAGGGCGTCCAGCTTCTCCAACTGCGCCAGACCGACCGCGGCCTGAATGTCGGTCATCCGGTAGTTGAACCCGGTCTCCAGATAGCGTTCCAGGACCGGCTTCCCGCTCGCGTGCCGATCGGCCGCCGACACGTCCATCCCGTGCTCGCGCAGCCGGCGCAGCCGCGCCGCCCACTCCGGGTCGTCCGTGGTCACCATGCCGCCCTCGCCGGTCGTCAGCAGCTTGCGCGGATGGAACGACCAGGCCGCGAGCAGCGCGCCCCGCCCCACCGGCCCGCCGTCCACCGTCGAGCCGATCGCGCAGGCCGCGTCCTCCACCAGCGGCAGCCCCCAGTCCGCGCAGGCCGCCCGCAGTGCGCCGATATCCGCCGGCACCCCCGCCTGGTGCACCGCGAGCACGGCACGCGTGCGGGGGGTGCGGACCGCGTCGACGGTGTCCGGGGTCACATTGCCGGTGGCCAGGTCGACGTCGGCGAAGACCGGGACGGCGCCCACGTACCGGACGGCGTTGGCGGTGGCGATGAAGGACAGCGACGGCACCACCACCTCGTCGCCGGGGCCGAGCCCCAGCGCGAGCAGCGACAGATGCAGCGCGGTGGTGCAGGAGCTGACGGCCACACCGTGCCGCGCCCCGACCCGCTCGGCGAAGGCCGCTTCGAAGGCGGCCACCCGCGGGCCCTGCGCGACCCAGCCGGACCGCACCGCCTCGGCGGCGGCCCGCGCCTCCTCCTCGCCCAGCCAGGGCACCATGACCGGGATCCGCGCGGGTGCCTCCGCCTCCGGTTCGGCGGCGGGGACGGCGGCGGCGGTGGTGCCGGCGTCGGAGCGCTCCGCGCGCCACCACGCGACCAGGTCCCGGAGCCCGTCCCGCAGACCGATCTCCGCCTTGAACCCGATCCGTTCCGCCGCGAGCGAGGTGTCCGCGAGCCGCCGCGTCACCCCGTTGACCGCGCGGGCCGGGCCGTGCACCGGCTCAAGATCGGAGTCCATGGCATCGAGGAGCGCGTCGGCGAGTTCCCGCAGCGAGGTCTCGGTCGCGCTCGCCACGTTGAACACCTCGTCCGTGACGTCCGCGCGCGCCGCCAGGATGTTCGCCCGCGCGATGTCGCGGACATGGACGAAGTCCATCGTCTGGGTGCCGTCGCCGAGGATCAGCGGCGGTTCGCCCGCCTCGATCCGCTCCATCCAGCGGATCAGCACCTCGGTGTAGAGGCCGTGGATGTCCATCCGCGGCCCGTACACGTTGAAGTAGCGCAGCGCCACGTAGTCCAGGCCGTACATGGCGTGGAAACTGCGCAGCATCCCCTCGTTGAACGCCTTCGCCGCCCCGTAGAACGTGTCGTTGTTGTACGGGTGGTGGCGCTCGGTCGTCGGGAAGGACTCCGCCAGACCGTAGACCGAGGCCGACGACGAGGCGATCACCTTGCCCACCCCGGCCGCCGCCGCGGCCTCCAGGACATTGAACGTCCCGTCCACCATCACCTCGTTGGCCAGCCGGGGTTCCTCCGCGCACTGGGTGATGCGGATCGCCGCCAGATGGAAGACGAGATCGGCGCCCGCCGTCACCCGCCGCACCGTGGCCGCGTCGCGGATGTCGCCCTCGACGAGTTCCACCCGCCCGCTCGCCAGCGCTCCGGCCAGATTGGCCCGCCGCCCGCGCACCAGGTTGTCGAGCACGACCACCTCGCGCGCGCCGCCCTCGAGAAGAAGGTCCGTCACATGGGAGCCGATGGTGCCGGCCCCGCCGGTGACCAGGATCCGCTTGCCCTGGAAGTCGTTCAACGTCCCGCTCCCGCCGTTGTGTTCACGTTCCGCTCGGGCCGCTCCGGACCGGTCCGCAGCCCGACGACCGCACCACGGAACGACAGGCTCCGCGACGCCGCCTCCAGGATGTCCAGCACCCGCAGGCCCGCCCGCCCGTCGGTCAGTGGCGCCCGCCGCCCGGTGATCGCCGCCGCGAACTCGCCGACCATGGCGCCCAGCGCCTCCCGCTCCCCGAGGGCGGGGGCGACCATGTCGCCGCTGCGGTACGAGATGAGGGCCTGGCGCCGCTCGTCCGCGCCCAGGTCCCGGGGCGTGGCCAGGTCCACGCCCCGGTCGAAGACCGCGATGCGCTGCGCCGGGTTCAGGTCGTCCCAGATCAGCGTTCGTTTGGCGCCGCCGACCATGGTCGTGCGGACCTTGGTGGGGGAGAGCCAGTTGACGTGCACGTGCGCGATGGCACCCGTGCTGAGCTGGAGGGTCAGATACGTGATGCAGTCCCGGCCCGCGCCGATCGGGTCGGCGCCGTGCGCCGCGACCGCCACCGGCTGTACGTGCTCGGGCAGGATGAAGTCGAGGATGGACAGATCGTGCGGGGCCAGATCCCACAGCACGTCGATGTCCCGCTGGACCAGGCCCAGATTGATCCGCACCGAGTCCACGTAGTGGACATCGCCGAGAGCGCCCTCGTGCACCAGCTCGCGGATCTTCGTCACGGCCGGGGTGTAGCAGTAGGTGTGGTCGCACATCAGGGTGAGACCGCGCTCCTCGGCTTCCGTCACCAGCCGCAGCCCGTCGGCGTACGTGGTGGCCAGCGGCTTCTCGACGAGCACGTGCTTGCCCGCGCGCAGCGCCGCGAGCGCCACGTCCACATGGGTGCCCGCCGGGGTCGCGACGGCGACCGCGTGCACCTCGGGGTCGGCGAGCACCGCCGCGTAGTCGTCGGTGGCCCGCACCGTGGAGTAGTCGCCGAGGACCTGCCGGGCGCGCCCGGCGTCGAGATCGCACAGCCAGCGCAGCCGGAAACGGTCGCAGGCCTGGAAGTTGCGGACGAGGTTGGGACCCCAGTAACCGGCGCCTATGACGGCGACTCCCAGCCGCTCGTCGGATCGGTCGGCGTCGTTCAACGTGTTCCCCTCCAGGTCAGTGGGCGTGCCGGCCGGCGGCGGGAGATGCCGGCGCGGCGCGGTGGTGCGGGGTGGTGCGTTGTGCTCGGGGTGGAGCGGGGCGGTGCGCGGTCTTCGCGTGGTGCGGGGAGCCCTGTCAGTACGCGCCCGTGCCGCGTACGACGGCGGGCCCGGTGCGCAGCAGGATCACCGTGTCCAGGCCCAGCGACCAGTTGTCCACATACGCCAGGTCGAGGCGCACCGCCTCGTCCCAGGGCAGGTCGGAGCGGCCGCTGACCTGCCACAGGCCGGTCAGCCCCGGCTTCACGAGCAGTCTGCGCCGGACCTCGTGGCTGTAGCCCGCGACCTCCTCGGGAAGCGGGGGCCGTGGTCCGATCAGGGACATCCGCCCCGTCAGCACATTGAGCAATTGCGGGAGTTCGTCGAGAGAGTAGCGGCGCAGGGTGGCGCCCACCCGGGTGATGCGGGGATCGTCGCGAACCTTGAACAACAGGCCGTCGCTGTTGTGGTTGGCGTGGGCGAGTTCCGCCCGGCGTTCCTCCGCGTCGGTTCGCATCGTACGGAACTTCAGCATGGTGAACGGCTTGCCGTGCAGGCCCACCCGGACCTGCCGGAACAGGGTCGGGCCCCGGCTGCCGAGCCGTACCGCCAGGGCGACCGCGCCCATCAGCGGCGAGAGCAACAACAGCAGCAGCGCGGCTATCAGACGCTCCATCAGTTCCTTCGGGAGCCGGGAAAGCCGCGACAGCCGGGGTGCCCGGACCTGTATCAGCGGCATTCCGCCGACCGGCCGGACCGCCAGCCGCGCGGCCGACACGTCACCGAATCCCGGGGCGATGAGGAACTCGCCCCCGGCGGCGGCGGTGCTCCACGACAGCCGGCGCATCTGTGCCGCGTCGAGCTCCGGGCCCGGTAACGCCACCACGGCGCTACCGCCCCCGAACGCCCGTAACGCGCCCTGCACTTCGGCGAGTCCGCCGAGCACCGGGACGCCGCAGACGTCCACTGCCTCGGCGCCCTCGGGATCGGTCAGGCACACCCCGGCCAGGTCCATCCCCTGGAACACGGTGGCGGCCGGAGCGCCGGCCCGGCTGTCGCGCAACAGCGCGGTGAGAAGTTCCGCTATTCCGGCCGAAGGGCCGACGAGCACGGCGGTCGTTCGGTGCCGGCCCCGCGCCCACAGGCCGCGCAGCCGGCGCCGCAGCGCGAACCGGGCGGTCAGGGACAGCATGGTGGCGAGCGGCACCGCCAGGATCATCTCGCGTGGCAGCTCCGGCTCGCCCGCGAGGCCCCAGCCGAGCAGCGCGGCGAGCGCGGGCACGACGAGCGCGGCCCGCAGGACCTGCCGGTACAGCCCGCCGCCGGACCCGAACGAGGCCGGGGCATAGGCGTGGTGCGCGGCCAGCGATCCGGCCCAGGCCGGTGGCAGGCCGAGGACGGCCGGCCAGTGACCGCCCCCGGCCCGCAGCACAAGCAGTGCGGCGGCCATGGCGGCGACGGTGTCCGTGGCCAGCAGGACGAGTTGGTGTCTCCGCTTCCATCGCGGACGGTGGAAGCCGGAGTTCGAGTGGTCGGCATACGAGGATTCGACACGGTGCCGCTCATGCGTGACCGGCAGGACGGTCATCCATTCCCCCCAAGGGCGCTTCGCGCGCACCCCCGGACACCACCGCGCCCCGTCCCCCTTGGTCGGTCCGCGGACACGACGGTTCGCGGACAGGGGAAGGACGGCGGTGGCCGACGAGGGAACGCGGCTCTTCCGCCTGAACAGAACGGTGCGGACCGGACGCGAGTCTCCCCAGCCGCGGCCATGTCCACACAGAACACAGAAACCGCCCAGGAGGAGAGAACAAGACGTGACCCAGGCGGATCCGGCAGCGCTCAATCTAGACCAACTCGGGCAGCCCATCCAGGAGTTGTGGAAAACTCCCGGAGATCCTCGAAAGAAACGCGGGAGGAGGGCGGGACGGTCATACTGACCCCGTGCCCAGCATCGTGATTCCCGCGCACAACGAGGAACGCACCCTCGGCCGGCTCCTGACCGGCCTCCTGCACGGCACGGCCGAGGACGAGTTCGACGTGCTCGTGGTGTGCAACGGCTGTACGGACGCGACCGCGTCCGTCGCCGCCGCCCACGGCCCGCGCGTCCGGGTCGTCGAGACTCCCGTCCCGTCCAAACACCACGCCCTGCGCCTGGGAGACGCACACGCCCGCGGCTTCCCCCGGATCTACGTGGACGCCGACGTCGAACTCGGCGCCGCCGACGCCCGGGAACTCGCCGCGGTCCTCGCCGGACCCGATCCGGTCCTGGCCGCCGCACCCGAGCGGCATCTGCCGATGACGGGCTGTACTTGGCCCGTCCGGGCCTACTACCGGGTCTGGCAGCGGCTGCCCGCCGTCCGCGACGGCCTGTTCGGCCGCGGCGTGATCGCCGTGTCCGGCGCGGGCCACGCCCGGATCGCCGCCCTGCCGCCCCTGATGGCCGACGACCTCGCCGCCTCGCTCGCCTTCACCGAGCGGGAGCGCGCCGTCGTGCGCACCGCCCGGGTCGTCGTCCGCCCGCCCCGCACCTGGCCCGACCTGATCCGCCGCCGCGTCCGCGCGGCCACCTCCACCGCCCAACTGGAGCAAGAACAAAAGGAGTCGAAGGTCGAAGGGCCCGCCGCCCACGCCACAGCCCGCACCGGGACGGCCGACCTGCGCGCCCTGCTGCGCGCCGACCCCGCGCTGCTGCCCGCCCTTCTCGTCTTCCTCACCGCCGCTCTCGTCGCCCGCCGCGCCGCACGCCGGGCGATCAAGTCCCGCGACTTCGAGACCTGGCTGCGGGACGACAGCAGCCGCCAGGACTGACCGCCGGGGCCGATCGCCAGGGCTGACCGCCGGGATGGGCCACCGGGACGGACCGCCCGGCCGCACAAGGCCGCCGGGTCTCTTCGCGCTGCCTGTCGGCCTTCCGCCCGCCCGGACGAGCCGCCGAACCGTGATCTGCCGGCTCTCGACGCGGGGCGTCCCGCTGCGCGATGATCACGCCCGCACCACGCCACCCCCTCGCATCTCGCATCCCAACGGGAGTACGTTGATGGCACGTCGCACATCCCTCGGCCTGATCGCCGCGGCCACCGCCGCCGTGGCGCTGATAGCCCCGACCGGTGCCGCCTCGGCCGCCGGCCCGGCCCCCGCCGCCCCGGCGGCGACCGGCCCGCAGGCCCGTATCTTCATGGTCAACCCGGTCCAGTCCACGGGCGACCAGACGCTCACCGACGCCAAGGACTCCGCCGACGCGGTGCCCGCGTCCGCCTACACCCTCGCCGAGCTGCGTAACCTCGACGGCGGCGGCACGCTCTCCGGCCGCTGGGCGTACGTCGGGTCCTCGACAGGCCCCGCCGCCAAGCTCGCCGCGGTCGGCGGCTACAACCGCGGCGACGACCAGTTCGAGCAGGTCATGGCGTACTTCTGGGTCAACGAGGCCCAGGAGTACCTCCAGGGCCTCGGCTTCGGCAGCGAACTGCCCGGCGCCAACGACCGTCCCCAGGCCGTCCGGATCAACCAGTACGGCGCCGACAACTCCTTCTTCACCGACAAGAAGAACGAGATCCGCTTCGGCAAGGGCGGCGTCGACGACGCCGAGGACGCCGAGGTGATCGTCCACGAGTACGGCCACGCCGTGCACAACGCCCAGGTCCCCGGCTTCGGCACCTCCCCGGAGGCCGGTGCGATCGGCGAGGCCTTCGGCGACTACCTGGCCGTCGAGGTCGGTGCGCACGCCGCCGGCCGCTACGGCTGGCCGATCAAGACCGAGCTCGCCTGTGTCGCCGACTGGGACTCCACCCCGTACTCCGGCACCCCGCACTGCCTGCGCCGGCTCGACGGCTCCAAGGTCTACGCCGACCGCGTCGGAGAGGTCCACGCCGACGGCGAGATCTGGTCCCGCGCCCTGTGGGACATCCGCGGCGCGCTCGGCGCCCGGACCGCCGACCGGATTATCGTGAACGCCCAGTTCGGCTTCGCCGCCGACACCTCCTTCGCGGACGCGGCGCGGCAGACCGTCACGACGGCGCAGCGCATGTACGGCACGAGCGCGGCGGACGCCGTCCGCGCCGCCTTCCAGGCCCGTCAGATCCCCGGGATCTGACGTCCGCGACCGGGGTTCCGCCCCGCGGGTGATCCGCGGGGCACTCCGGTGGCATCGGACGCGCCGGCGGGATCCCGGTGGCCGCGAGGGGTACCGAGCAGAGGACATCCCCTCGCGCGAAGGAAGGATCCCCATGGAAACGGACAGGAGCGTCGGCTTCGTCCAGTCCTACGACCGCGGCTCCGGCTACGGATTCGTCGTCGCCATCGGTTCCGAGGAGCCCGTCTACTTCCGTGCCGAGGACATCGAGGGCGGTGGCGGACTTTCCGAGGGCCAGCAGGTCTCGTTCGTCCTGGTCCTCGGGGAGGGCCGCTTCGAGGCCAGAGAACTGCGCCCCTGACGGCCGTATGCCCCCGGATTCCCGGGTGCGTACGGCCGTCAGGCGGCCCGGGACCTCACGGCGGCAGGAAATCCGGTCTCCTTGTGTCCCCGGGGCCCCCGGCGTTCGCACGAAAGCATCCCCACGGCCGCCCCCTGCCCTCCGCCTTCCCGCCTTGCCGCCTTCTCGGCCCCGCCTCCCCGGCCCTCGCCATTTCGGGGCCTGTCCCACCCAGTCAGGAGTACCCAGATGAGCACGGCCGACCTGGTCTTCACCGGTGGCCCCGTCTTCACCGGCGACCCGGCCCGCACCCGGGCCACCTCCCTCGCCGTCAGCGGCGAGCGGATCACCGCCGTCGGCCACGACGAGGTCCGGGAACTGATCGGCCCCCGCACCGAGGTCGTCGACCTCGCCGGCCGGCTGCTGATCCCCGGCTTCCAGGACGCGCACATCCACGCCGTGTTCGGCGGGATGGAACTGGCCGAGTGCGATCTCACCAGCGCCGAGGACGCCGACGCGTATCTGCGGACCGTCGCCGCGTACGCCGCCGCCCACTCCGAAGAGCGCTGGATCACCGGCGGCGGCTGGTCCATGGACAGCTTCGAAGGCGGTCTGCCCACCCGCCGGCAGCTGGACTCCGTCGTCCCCGACCGGCCCGTCCTGCTGATCAACCGCGACCACCACGGCTCCTGGGCCAACACCCGGGCCCTGGAACTCGCCGGGATCACCGCCGCCACTCCGGACCCCGCCGACGGACGGATCGAACGCGACACGGACGGCGTGCCCACGGGCATGCTCCAGGAAGGCGCCACCGCCCTCGTCTCCCGGCTGATCCCGCCCACCACCCCCGCCGACCGGCTCGCCGGACTGCTCCGGGCCCAGACCCTGCTGCACTCGCTCGGCATCACCGGCTGGCAGGACGCCATCCTCGGCGAGTTCAGCGGCCGGCCGGACCCTTCGGACGCCTATTTGGCCGCCGCCCGGGACGGCAGCCTCACCGCCCGGGTCACCGGCGCGCTGTGGTGGGACCGGGCGCGCGGGGCGGAGCAGATACCCGAACTGGCCGCCCGGCGCGCGGCCCTCGGCCACGGTCGGTTCCGGGCCGGGTCGGTGAAGATCATGCAGGACGGCATCGCGGAGAACTTCACCGCCGCGATGACCAGCCCCTACCTCGACGCGTGCGGCTGCGCCACCGCCAACACCGGACTCAGCTTCGTCGACCCCGAGGCGCTGCGCACCCACGTCACCGCCCTGGACGCCCGCGATTTCCAGGTGCACTTCCACGCGCTCGGCGACCGTGCCGTACGCGAGGCGCTGGACGCGATCGAGGCGGCTCTCGCCGCCAACGGACCGCGCGGCAACCGGCACCACCTGGCCCATCTCCAGGTCGTCCACCCCGAGGACCTCACCCGCTTCGCCCGGCTCGGCGCGCTCGCCAACATCCAGCCCCTGTGGGCCGCCCACGAGCCGCAGATGGACGAACTCACCGTCCCCTTCCTCGGGCCGGAACGCGCCGCCTGGCAGTACCCGTTCGGTGCTCTCGTACGGGCCGGGGCCACCCTCGTCGCGGGCAGCGACTGGCCGGTCAGCAGCCCCGACCCGCTCGCCGGGCTGCATGTCGCGGTCAACCGCCGCCTGCCCGAGGCCACCGACGACCGGGTCTTCCTGCCCGAACAGCGGCTCGATCTCACCACGGCGCTCGCCGCGTACACGGCGGGTTCCGCCCACGCCAACGGCCACGACGACGCGGGCAGCCTGCGCCCTGGCCACCTCGCCGACCTGGTCGTCCTCGACCGCGACATCCTCACCGGGCCGCCCGGGGAGATCGCCGACGCCCGCGTGGAGCAGACCTTCGTCGGCGGGGTCCGGGTGCACGGAGCCTGACCGGCGGTACGAAGCCCCGTACCGACCAGCCGAACCGGACCCGCCTCGGACCTCCGCAGCCCGCAGCCCGTCCGGCGGCCGGTCAGCCCACGTGCACCCGCGGACGGCGGGAGCGGTCCGGTTCGGCCTCGCGCAGCACCTCGCGGGTCACCGGCGCGACCTCGCCGTGGCCGAAGAGGAAGAAGCGCAGGAAGTTGGCGAACGGGCCGCCCTCCGTCCATTCGAAGTAGATGTGCGGGCGGGTGCCGGTGACATCACGGACGTGCAGCAGCAGGGCGGCGAGGGCATTGGGGATCGAGGAGCTCTCCACGGCGAGCACCCGGTAGTGGTCGTGCAGCACCTCACCCCGTACGGTCAGGCTCGTCTCGAACTCCGACGGGTCGGTGACCGTCACCTCCACGAGAACGAGGTCCTCGTGGGCGGGGATGTCGTTGTCGGCACGGATCTGCTCCAGCTTCTCCTGGTACTCGGCCGCGTCCCTCAGGCCCGGTTCGTTGGCGATGAAGCGCACCGTCCCGCGCGAGGCGTCCTGGATGAACCGGTTCGCCGTCTCGTCGAAGTCCATGTCGGTGACACGCAGCTCGAAGGCGCGGGCCAGCCGGGAGGCCAGTGAGATGAGGATGATGCCGGCGATGAAGCAGGCGCCGATCTTCACACCGTCGGGCCGCTCGATCACGTTCACCACGGTGGTGTAGAGGAAGACGGCCGAGATGACGCCGAAGCAGACGGCCCAGCGGCGCTGCCCGGCCTTGCGGGCCGCGATCGTCACGGCGATGGCCGCCGAGGAGATCAGCACGAGCACGCCGGTCGCGTACGCGCCGCCCTGCGCGTCCACGTTCGCGTCGAAGATCCAGGTCACCAGGAAGGCGACCAGGATGAACACCAGCACCATGGGGCGCACGGCGCGGGCCCAGTGCGGGGCCATGCCGTAGCGCGGCAGATAGCGCGGCATCAGGTTGAGCAGTCCGGCCATCGCCGAGGCGCCCGCGAACCACAGGATCGCGATCGTCGACGCGTCGTAGACGGTGCCGAAGATGTTGCCGAGGTACTCGTGGGCGAGATACGCGAGGGCACGGCCGTTGGCCTGGCCACCGGACTCGAACTCCTGGTGCGGGATCAGGACGGTGGTCACGAAGCTGGTGCAGATGAGGAAGACGCTCATGATCAGCGCGGCCGTCGTCAGCAGCTTCTTCGCGCCGCGGATCCGGCCGGCCGGGTGCGCCTCGGTGTCGTCCGGATCGCCGTGGACGTGCGGCATCACCGCCACCCCGGTCTCGAATCCGGACAGACCGAGCGCCAGCTTGGGGAAGACGATCAGGGCCACGCCGACCATCGCGAAGACATTGGAGTGCTGCGCGGTCAGGGCCGTGGTCCAGTCCGTCACCACGTGTTCCTCCGTCACCACGTGCCACAGCCCGGTCGTCACGACCACCAGGTTGAGCGCGAGATAGACGCCGACCAGTGCCACCGCGACCCCGATGGCCTCCAGGAAGCCCTTCAGGAACACCGCGCCGAGCAGCGCGATCAGCGCGAGGGTGATCACCATCTGCTTGTCGTGGAGGACGGCCGACAGATGCGGGTTCTCCACGAGGTGGGTGGAGGCGTCGGCGGCCGACAGGGTGATGGTGATGAGGAAGTCCGTCGCGGCGAAGCCCAGCAGGGTCAGGACGAACAGCTTGCCCTTCCAGAACGACAGCAGCCGCTCCAGCATCGCGATCGAGCCCTCGCCGTGCGGGCTCTCCTCCGCGACCCGGCGGTAGACCGGCAGCGCGCCCAGCAGGGTGACGGCGACCAGCACGATCGTCGCGATGGGGGAGAGCAGTCCGGCCGCGAGGGCGGCGATGCCCGGCTGGTAGCCGAGGGTGGAGAAGTAGTCGACACCGGACAGGCACATCACCCGCCACCAGGCCTGGCCCTGATGACCGGTTCCGGCCGTCTGACCACCGGTGCTCTGAGCGCCTTCCGGGCCCTCGGCGCTGCCCTCGGCGGTGTTCGCCGGTACGGAGGACGCGCCCGGCTCCGTACCGCCCGGCGGATGGGAAGAGGTGCCGGGCCGCCCCTTGCCCATGTCGGACAGCCCTTCCAGCATCCAGGCGCGCAGTCGATCGGTACGGGTCGGGGGAGGGGTGGACATCGGGCTCCTGCTGTCCGGTGAGGCGAGGGGGATCGAATTTCAGCCATCACACGGACGGCGGCCGAGTCAGCGTATGCAAGGGGCACGTAGGGAACCCGGCCGTTGGCGTCAGGAAACCGTCAAGATCCCTCCGCCGGGCGTCGTGTCGCTCACAGTCGGCGCAGCCTGGGAGCGTACGCACCCGTGTCCCGCGCACCCGTCCTCGTGTGCACCGGACCCCGTGCCCGCGCATCCCACCCGCACACGCACCGCACCCGGAGTCCCGACCCGTCGGAGGTGGATCATGCGGATGCCGCTCCGGGACGCCGCCGCGCTCGCGGCCGCCGTCCTCGCGCCCTTCCTCGTCGCGCTCGCACTGGTGCCGGCCCGCACCGGTCTCACCGAGACCAACCTGGCCCTGCTGCTGGTCGTCGTGGTGGTCGCCGTCGCCGCCCTCGGCAACCGCTGGGCGGGCGCGCTCGCCGCGCTGTCGGCGGCCTTCTGGTACGACTTCTTCCTCGCCGCGCCTTACTACAGCCTCCGGATCCACGGCCGGGCCGACGTCGAGACCGCGATCCTGCTGTTGCTCGTCGGCCTGATCGTTTCCCAGCTCGCCGCCCACGGCCGGCTGCTCGGCGCCGTCGCCCTGCGTGACGCACGCCATCTGGAACGGCTGCACACCACCAACCGGCTGGCCGAGACCAGCCGCTCGCCCGACGATCTGGCCCGGGTGATCTGCTCCCACCTCGTCGAACTACTGGGCCTCGCCGACTGCCGGTTCGAGTACGGGACGCTCCTCGGCCGGCCGCCCCGGCTCCGTCCCGACGGCACCGTCCAGGTCGACGGCTGGATCTGGGACCTGGAGCGGCAGGGCTGGCCGGAGGGCCCGGTGGAACTCCGGGCCGTCGCGGGCGGCCACTACCAGGGCCGCTTCCTCCTCACTCTCATGCCAGGCGCCCCGGCGCCGTCCCTGGAGGCGCGCCTCGTCGCCGTCGACCTCGCGGGCCGGGCCGCCGCGGCCCTGGCGGCGACGGCCCGGCCGCCCTGTCCACCGGACAGGGCGCGGCAGCCGGTGTCCTCCGGGTGAGCCACCGCGAGGAAAAGAGGAAGCGCGGGGACGGGTCAGCCCCCGGCCGGATCCGGCACGCTCATCGTCACCCGCCACAGCCGGCGCGGCAGATCGCCCTCCTCGAAGGCGTGGACCTCGCGCAGCTCCCAGCCCTCGGCCAGCCGGTCCACCAGCTCACGCGGGAAGAAGTGCACGGCGAAGCCGCCGTGTTCGTGGATGTCGTCGCCGTGCGCGATCCCCGTGCCGTAGTGGGCGTCCCCGGTGTGCCGCACGGTGTAGACGAACGTACCGCCCGGCCGCAGCACCCGGTGGATCTCGCCGACCAGCTCCTCGATGTGCCGTGTCGACAGGTCCATGCAGAGCAGCATGTGCCCGAACATGGCGTCGGCGGACCCGGTGGCGAACGGCAGCGGATCGCGTACGTCCACCAGGGCGGTGGTCACCCGCCCGGCGAGCCCCCGGGCTTCGGCGCGCTCGGCGAGCTGCCCCAGGGCCTCCGAGCTGAAGTCGGCGGCCCGCACCGAGAAACCCTCCGCGGCGAAGTACAGCGCGTCCCGGCCGTGACCCGCCCCCAGCTCCAGCACGTCCCGGGCGCCGGCCGCCGTGAACAGACCGGCCGCGTACCGGGCCGGTCCCGAGGGCTCCTCCCCGTACATGCCGGGATTCTCCTGGTAGATGCGCTGCCAGTGGGCCCGTGGTGCGTCGTGCGTCATGGACGGAGGGTAGCCTGGCCCCCATCGGACAGGGGGGAGCCGGGGGTGTTCCGGGACGACGAGCCGGTGTTCAAGCGCCGCTACGGCAAGTACTACTACAACCCGCGCAACCCGGTCGGCTTCGCGCTGATCATCGGCTCCTTGCTCTTCGCCGGCGTCATGCTCCTGCTGATGAAGGCCCACGCCGGACCCTTCGCAGGACCCGACGAGCCCACCGCGCCGCCGTCGACCGGGACCACCTGGCACGCGCCCGGCTACGACCCGGAGCCGGAGTTCACCGAGTCCTGGACGCCGGATCCGACGACGGCACCGTGACGGTGAGTCGCTCCGGACCATGGAACACCCAGTCCGGCGCGTAGCGCACGGTCAGTTCCGGGCGCGCGCCCGGCCGGAGTGCCGGCAGCCGGTCCAGGAGTTCCGCGAGCCCGGCCTCGGCCTCCGCCCGGGCCAGGCCCGCCCCGGCGCAGTAGTGGATGCCCAGCCCGAAGGCGCAGTGCCGCACGGTGTCCCGGTGGATGTCGAGCCGGTCAGGATCGGGGAAGTACGCCGGGTCCCGGTTCGCCGCGCCGAGGACCAGGACGGTCCGGTCGCCCGCGTGGATCGCGTGCCCCGCGAGCTCGGTGTCGCGCAGCGCCCACCGGGTGACCATCTGCACCGGCGGATCGTGGCGGAGGAACTCGTCCACCGCCCCCGGCAGCAGCCCCGGGTCCGCCCGGAGGGCGTCCCCCAGTTCCGGGCGGGCGAGCAGGGCGAGCACCGCCTTGCCCAGCAGCCCCGTGGTGGTCTCGTGCCCTGCCGTCAGCAGATGGACACAGGTCGCCGTCTGCTCCTCGGGCGACAGCGAGGTCTCGTCCTCGGCGGCCCGTACCAGGGCGGACAGCAGATCGCCCCGGTCCCGGCCCGGTCCGCGCCGGGCGTCCAGTTCTCGCCGGAAGTACGCGGTGAGTTCGGCCGCCGCCCGGTCCGCCGCCACCATCCCGGCCAGGGACCGGTCCACTCGCGCCCCGCCCGCGCGCTGGAGCGCGAGCGCCCGCTCCCGGAACCAGCCCTGACGTTCCTCCGGCACCCCGAGCACGCCCGATATCACCAGGAGCGGGAACGGCGCCGCGAACTCCGCCACCAGGTCGACGCTCTCGCGCGCCACCAGCGGATCGACCAGCCGGCGGGCGATCCGCCGGATCCCCGGCCGCAGCGCCGCCACCGGACCGGCCGCGAGCGCGGGCGCCACCAGCGCCCGCAGTGCCGTATGGCGGGGCGGGTCGAGGAACACCAGCCAGTTCTCGACGACCGCGCGCAGCACCGCGTACCCCGGCGGCAGCGGCGCGGCCGAGGCGCTGCCCGGTGCCGTCCGGCCGAACTCCCGCCGGGCGAGGACCCGCGCCACCTCCGCGTAGCCGAAGACGTACCAGGTCGTCGGCCCGCGCGCGCCGCACGGCACCGCCGCCGGGCGGACCGCGTGCACCGGCCCGGCGTCCCGGTAGCGCCGGTAGACGGGGTACGGGTCGGCCAGATCGAGCCGGGCCGGATCGAAGTCCGGCAGGCCACCGGCCGGGGCCCCGCCGCTTACCGGCCCGTTCACCGGCCCGCTCCCCGCACCAGATCGACCAGGGCGAGCGGGTCGAGCGGCTGCCGGGTGCCCCGCCAGGCCACATGGCCGTCCGGGCGGACCAGGACGTACGGCTGCTCGTAGCGCCGCGCGATCTCCGGGACCGTGCAGCGCACCACATGAAGCGGGACCCGGCGTTCCGCGAACGCCCGTGCCAGCCCGTCCGGTTCGCCCGCCGTGTCACCGCCACCGCTCCTGTCATCGCCCCCGCCTCGGGCGGGCTCCACGAAGGACAACAGGACGAACTCCCGCCCGTACAGGTCGAGGGTCGAGCGGCCCGGCTCCAGCCACGCGTGCGGGGCGCGCACCCCCGGCAGCGTGGACGCGTTCAACCCGGACCCGGACCCGGACCTGGACTGTGCGACTGGGTCTGCCGGATCCGCCGAGTCCGCCGAGCCGGCCCTGTCCGCCGGGAGCTCGGCCGCGATGACCGGGGAGACATAGCGGTACGCGAAGTGCATCTCAGGATGGTCGAACTCGCGCCCCACATCGGAGGAGGCCAGTTCCCGGCGGAGCGCCTTGCGGGCCCGCTCGCCCACCGGATTGTCGTCCAGGAGCGCGGGCGAGAGCTGCCGGTCCTGGGTGCGGAGCAGGTTCGCGTTGGCTTCCGCGACCCCGGCCACAGCCACCGGGCGGCGCTCGGTCTCGTACGAGTCGAGCAGCCCCGGCCCCGCCCAGCCGGCCAGCGCCGCGGCCAGCTTCCAGCCGAGGTCGGCCGCGTCGCAGACCCCCGTGCTCATCCCGAAGCCGCCCGACGGCGACAGGGTGTGCGCCGCGTCCCCGGCGAGGAACACCCGCCCGGAGCGGTAGCGGTCGGCCACCCGGTGGGTCAGATGCCAGGCCCCGTCGGCCTCCACCGTCAGCGGCGTGTCAAGGCCCACCGCCCGCCGTACGACGGCCTGCGCCGGTTCCCCGGTCGCCGGAGCGGTCAGCCGGTACGTCCCCCGTCCGTCGATGGCGCGCAGCGGATACCGCAGCCCGGTCGGCGAGACGAGGAAGTACAGCAGCGGTGCCCGCGGGCCGAGCAGCCGGGGCAGTTCGGGTGCTCGGAACAGGATGTTGCGCAGTACCCGGGGTGGGTGCAGCTCGGGCACGTCGATCCCGCAGATCTTCCGTACGGACGAACCGGCCCCGTCGCAGCCGACCAGATACCGGGCCCGCACCTGCGAGCGGGAGCCGTCCGCCCGTGCCACCGTCGCCGTCACCCCGCCGGGCTCGGGGACGACGCCGAGCAGTCGGCAGCGGGTGCGCACCGGGCCGTCCGGGTAGTGCCCGAGCCGGTCCAGGAGCAGCGGCGCCATCCAGTGCTGCGGGCAGATCGCCTCGGGTTCCGGGGTGTGCCCGGGCAGCGGCCGGTCGGCGACCGTGCCGAACGGCAGCCGGTGGATCTCGTGGCCCGCGACGGCCGTCACCCAGGCCACGTCCAGACAGTGGTCGTCCGGCCAGCCCGCGCCGCGCAGTGTGCCGGACATGCCCCAGCGGCGGAACATCTCCATGGCGCGGGGGCCGACCGTGGTGATCCGGGGGTCCGCCGGGAGGCCGTCCCCCGCTTCGATCAGGGTGAAGTCCACCCCGCGGTGGGCGAGGTCGAGCGCGAGCGCCATGCCGACCGGGCCGCCGCCCACGACCAGGACGTCCGTCTCCCAGCCGCCGCGCTCACCCGGTCTGCGGTACGTGTACGTGTTCATCGCCTCAGCGTTCTCCTTCGGCACGGAACCGGTCGGCGTAGAAGGTCATCAACTCGGGCACCCGGTCGGGCACCCCGGCGCACGCCCGCGCCATCCGGGCGAGATGCCCGAAGCGCATCGCGAACGCCCGCCGTGCGACATCGGGCCGGGGGAGGGCCACCGGGGGCTCCTCCAGTTCGAAGGACGGGCCTGCCGTGCGCCCCCGCCAGCCCGAGTCCAGCGTCACGAGCAGTTCCGCGAGCGGGCGCATCATGCCGGTCATCACGTCGATCGCCGTGTTCATCAGGGGCGAGCGGCGCAGACTGGCGTCCGGGCTCTCGGCGAAGTGCTGGGTCATCAGCTGGAGCATCAGGAAGTAGCAGCGGTTGAACAGCAGCGTCACCTCCCGGGCGTGCGGATCGCGGATCGCCGCCCGGCCCGGATGCGTCGGGTCGAGGGACGGATTACGCAGGGCCGGATAGGCCGGACTCCACGGCGCCCCCTGCCCGCCGGGGCCGTCCGCCCGCTCGGTCATGAGGAGTTCGCCGAGCCGGACGAAGGTGTCGTGGTGGGACTCGGGCACCGGCCCCGGCGCGTCGAGTACCCCGCCCTCGCCCTGGTCGGTGACGAAGTCGACGGCGAACAGGGCGCTTTGCAGATCGTCGACCTCCAGCTGGTAGTCCGGGTGCCGGGCGTCGACTGTCCGGCCGAGGAAGAGATGGTGTTCCCCGCCGCCCCGGCCCCGGTCCACCAGGAACAGGTCGGGGACCCGGGCCAGCCCGTCACGGATCGCCGCGTACAGCTCGCTCGGAGAGCCGAAAGGGGCCGCCGCCCCGCCGCCGGAGGCCGTCAGACCGCCCAGGGCGCCGGGGCCGGCGGGACCGGGAGAGCCGCCGGGGCCCAAGAAGCCGGGGCCGGGCGGACCACCGGCCCTCGCGGGGTCCGCCGCGGGGCCGCCCCGGGTGCCGCCCGCCATCCGCTCGGGCCGCTCGATCGCGATGAACCGCTGCACACTGGCCAGACACAGTGGCTCCAGAGCGAAGTCCAGGGGCATCGGCAGCCGCCCCGGCGCGCCGAAGTCGATCGCCGGCACATGGAACGGCTCGCCCATCGCCATCAGGATGTTGTTGACGACGAGGAAGTGGATCATCTCCTCGCGGGCCACCTCGAACAGACTGTCCCGGATCCCCCGGCTCAGCGTCTCGCCGCCGTCGCCGCAGGCCAGCCGCAACTGCCGGGGCGTCCAGACCCCGCGCCGCACATACGTGAAACCGGCCGCGTGCGTGGGCAGCGAGTACCCCGCGTACAGGTACTGGAGCGAGGTCGCCAGCTCCACCGAGACCGCCAGCCACAGCGCCGCCCGCAACTGTGCCCGGGTGGTGATCCGCGGTGCCGACGAGGCCGGCGCGGGCGCGCTGACCGGGAGCACCGCGTCGGCGGCGGACCGCGCCCGCAGATACGCCAGCAGCAGCCGGGCCTTCGGCAGCGTCAGATCCCGCGACGGCGGCATGTAGTACGTGCGGTCGCGGTTGGCCGGATCGCACATCTGCCAGATCAGCTTCGCGTACGTCTCGACCTTGCAGCGGTCCTCAAGGCTGAACACCTCGTCGCGCATGAACGGATACAGCTGCTCGTAGCAGGCGAAGACCTCCCGGTGCAGCAGCTCGAAGGACACCTGTTCCTTCAGGACCGCGTCCAGGTGCCAGTCGTCGGCCAGCACCCGTACGTGCGCCCCGCCCGCCCCCGCCCACCAGCCGAGCGCGTCCCCGTCGTCGTACGCGGCCACCGCCGAACCGGGGGCGTCCAGCGGACACGGTGGGATGTCGCCGGCGTCGGCCGACAGCAGCAGCCGGGCCGTCCCGGCCCGCGCCCCGCGCAGGGTGAACCAGCCGCGCCCCTGCGCGTCGGTCACCACCCGGCACTGTTCGCCGAAGGCGCCGTCCTCGCCCGCCCCGTCGGTCGCGGACACCCCGGGAGAACCGGAAGTCCCGGACGCCTCAGGCACCTTGCGGGTCTCGTCCGCCCCAGGGCCCCCGGGGTTCTCGCCCGCCTCGGGATCCCCGGCATCCCCGATACCCCTCACACCCCCTGCCCTCCGAGGGGCGTCCCGCCCGGTTCCCCCGCCCTCCGAGAGCCGGCCGGGACGCAGCTCGACGATCCGCAGCCCGCCCGTGCGCGCGTCCGGAGCCGAGGCCACCGGATCGCGCGGCAGCGCCCGGGGGTTGGCGAACTGCCGCACGAGGACCGTCCGCCCGGCCGCCGGCCGGCCCCGTACCGTCGCCCGCACGGCCACCTCCACCGCGTGGTCCTCGTCCCGCTCGCGGTCCGGGTGTTCCACGAACAGCGCGGCGTCGTCCGTCACCACGACCGTCTCGCGCTCCCGCAGCCACACCACCCGGCCGCTGCCCGTGCCGTCCTCGCCCACCAGGCACAGGCCCTCGTCGGCCGCCGGGCCGGCGCCGTCCCCGGCCACCGGCACCGTCACCACCCCGGGGCCCCGGTCGCCGGTGTCCCGCACCATCGCGACCAGCCGGTCCGTCACCGCCGTCCGCAGCTGAAGATCACCCGTCCCCGGCCGGCCGAACGGCAGGTTGAACACCGCCTGTTCGGAGGTCACCCGCACCGAGCAGATCCCCGCCCCGCGGCCCCCCGCCCCGCGTCCCTCCGACCCGTGCCCCCACGCGCCGCCGCCCGGCGCGCCCGCGCAGCCGTACGGAACGAGCAGCCGGCCCGCCGGATGGGTGCGGGGTTCCTCGGGACGCCAGGGGGCGATCACCCCGTGCAGCCGCCAGCGCTGCGGGGCGTCCCCGGGACCCGCGTACCCGTGACCGGGCGTCCCGGGCGCCCCGTCCGCGGTCAGGGTGAACTGCACCAGGAGTCCGCCGTGTTCCTCGGCCGCCGCCCGCAGCGCGACCGCCGCCGGAGAGCCGGCCACCGGCCCCTCCGGCCAGTCGAGCGCGGGGCCCGCCGGCACGGCGAACTGGTGCAGCACCGACGGCACCGGGGCGAAGGACTGCCAGCGCGGCGGCTGGAACCCCGTCACCTCGCCCAGGCACAGATGACCGGAGTCGTGCGACCGGCCCTGGCGGCCGAGGGCGAACCGGCCGGCCATCAGCGTCGTCGTCCAGGCCGAGGCCGGATCGACGTCGAAGACCCGCGCCCGGTTCGCGGTCGTGCCCAGATACGGGTTGTAGTGCCCCCACAGATCCACGGCCCGGCCCACCAGCGGATCGGGGGCCGGGGCCGCGTCGTCCGCCGGATCCGTCCGGAACTCCGCCCCCGCCGCCCGGCTCTCCGCTCCCTCCACGGCCGTCACCCGGGCGTCCACCGAGAAGTGGCCGTTGCCAGAGAAGTGCCCGCCGAGCGCGCCCCGTTCGGCCAGCAGCGCGTGAGCGGAGACCGCCGGGCCCTCGGGCACCAGCACCGTGTTCGTGGCCAGATCGAGCAGCCCGGCCGAGGCCGCCCCGCGCGCCCCGGTGGGCAGCCGGGTGACAGCGGTGCCGGCGAAGGTCAGCCGGGGTGTGTCGAACACGCTCATGCCGCCGCCTCCCACTGCTCCGGGCCCTGCTCGTACCGGGCTCTCGAACGACTCTCGATCGCCCGGACCGCCACCTGGGCCGACTCCACCGCGCCCTCGATCCAGGCGGGCTCCGACGAGCAGTGCTCACCCGCGAAGAACAGCCGCCCCTGCGGCCGGATCGCCCGCCGGCGCTCCTCCTCGCACGCCGCCTCGTCCCGGCCCCAGCGGATGGTGCAGCCGCCGACCGTCCACGGGTGCTCGCCCCAGGCCACCCCGGTCACCCCCCGGACCATCCCGCGCCGCAGCAACTGCGGGTGCATACGGGCCAGTTCGTCGAGAACCACCCGGTGGCGCCGGCGGACCGGCATCCGCCCGAGCACATCGGCGTCCTCGCCTATGGTGTAGCTGGCGAGCAGCGCCGCGCCGCGCTCCCCGGCGCCGGGCGCGCCGTCCTCCGCGGCGGCCGGGTAGTACGTCTGCCGGATCAGCCCGCCGCTGAAGGAGGCGCCGCCCCGGATGCCCTCCCGCTCCCAGAACGGCTCGCGGACGTGCACGGCCACCTTGGTCGCCGGGCAGTAGACGACCTCCCGGACGACGGCCAGCTTGTCCTCGTCGAAGCCGCGCAGGACCATCCCGCGCAGCACCGAGAACGGCACCGTGCACAGGACCAGGTCGGCGTGGCGGACGACGGCCAGCGGGCCGCGCCCTATGCGCAGCCGTACCTGGTCGGCGGCCACTTCCACGCCGGTGACCTCCTGCCCCAGCCAGATCGGGCCGCGCACGCGCGCGGCGAGCCGCTGCACCAGCTGGTCCATGCCGCAGGCGAGCCGGATCAGCTCCGGGCTGGTCTCCGTGAGGATGTCGTCCAGGAAGCTGTTCAGCCGGGTTCCGCACGCGGACCGGATGCCCGGGTGGGCGGCGAACAGCCCGTGCACGTCTATGCGGTCCTTGTTGTCGCCGCGCAGATGGGGGGTCAGGTCGATCCGTTCCACACGGTCGAGCAGGTCCCCCGAGAGGTCGGCGCGCAGCCCGGTGCGCAGCGCGGGCGGCGCGATCGCGTCGACCACGGCCGCCAGCCAGGCGCCGAACACCACGGTCTCGTCCCGGTAGTCGTCGCGGGCGAGCGAGGCGCGGACGTCCGCGATCAGCCGGCGCGGGGCGTCCCGCAGCCGGACATGGCCGCCGCTCGTGGCGAGCAGGGCGTTCTCCTCGGACAGCAGGGTGACGAACGGCCGCACCTGGTCGCCGAGTCCGAGGTGGTCTATGTAGTCCATGGTGCGGTGGTGGGCGGTGGGGACGCGCATGGCGCCCAGTTCCACGAAGGGGGCGCCCTCGTGGGCGCCGAAGCGGTGGGTGCGGATGCGGCCGCCGAGCCGGCGGCTGCCCTCCAGGATCTCCACGCGGTGGCCGAGACGTTCGAGTTCATACGCGGCGACCAGGCCGGCCATCCCCGCGCCGATGACGGTGACGGTGCCTCGGGTGCGCGTGCGGTGCTTGGACAAGGGCTTGCTCCCGTCACTGCGCGGTGTCGGAGGAGGAGGACGGCGGCGAAGGCGGCTGGGGGGACGAGGCGGACGGGGCCGACGGCGCGGCCGGGGAGCGGGCGCCGGAGCGCCGGGGCGCGAGCATGAGCAGATACGCGTCGAGGACCGAGGGCCGGTCCAGCGGGGCCACCAGGCCCACGTACCCGTCCGGCCGGACGAGTCGCAGCTCTCCGGCTCTGCCGAGCAGCCGGGCCTCGCCGGCGCCGGCGGGCGAGACGGGCAGCAGCCGGACCGGCACGGGCGCGCGTCGGCACCGCTGCTCAAGGGCGCGCCGTACGGCCGGGTCGGCGACCCGTGCCGCGTCGACGAGCAGGGTCCAGGTGTCGTACCGCAGCAGGGTGTGCAGCCGTACGGGGCCGTTCGGCGGGTCGCCCGCCGTCACTCTCGCGTCGGGCATCCGGTCGCCGGCCCGGGGGATACGGGTCCGGCCGTGCGAGGGCGCGGGGCGCTGCCAGGACAGGTCGCTGAGGCGGTGGTTGCGGCCGAGATCGCTCAACTGCCGGTCGAGCCGCCGCTGGAAGCCGCGCAGGGAGAGCATCACGGGCACCGTGGCGGTGAAGGCCCGGTAGCCGAGCGGCGGCAGCGGCAGCTCCATGAAGTTGACCCGCATCTCGCGGATGTAGCGCAGGGCGAGGGCGCGCTGTTCGGTGTCGTAGGTGTCGAGGATCCGTTCGTCGGCCTCGCCGCGGTGCACGGCGGCCAGCTTCCAGGCCAGGTTGTGCGCCCCGAGCATCCCCACGTTCATGCCGTGGCCGCCGACCGGCGCCCAGGCGTGCGCGGCGTCCCCGGCGAGCAGTCCGCGCCCGTGCCGCAGCCGGGCGGCGACCCGGTCGCTGAACCGGGCGCGGTTGAGCCAGGGCCGCTCGGGTGGCGAGAGCCGCAGCCGCGGCAGCCGCGCGGTGTCGGCGACCAGATCGCGCAGCTCGTCGAGGGTGGGCGGCGTGGTCAGCCCGGGGTCGGGGTCGTCGCGGAAGCAGAAGAAGCGGTACGCCCCGTCGGGCAGCGGGAAGGCGAGCAGCGCGCGGTGCGGGGCGAGGAAGATGTGTCCGTGGCCCGGCTGTTCGCCGAACGGCCACTCGGGGTGCGCGTTGCCCTGGACGACCTGGAGACCGGTACGCCGGCGGCCCTCGAAGGGGATGTGGAGCCGGTCGCGGACCACGCTCGCGGTGCCCTCGCAGCCGACGATCCAGGCGGCGGTGCCCGACTCGGCCGTGCCGTCGGGCCGGGTGAGGGTGAACTCGGCCCGGTCCTCGTGCACCTTGACGTCCGTGACCTCGGTGTCCCACTCCACCTCCGTGCCGCGTCCGGCCAGTTCCTCGACCAGCAGCCGCTCGATGTCGTGCTGTTCGATGTTGAGGGGGCGGCTGTACGCCGAGCGGTTCCAGCCGGTGGTCAGCTCCCCGAGCCGTCGCCCGCGCCCGTGGATGGTGACTCTGGACAGTTCCACCGCGTTGCCGCGCAGGGTTTTGGCGACACCGAGGGAGTCCAGGGCTTCGAGCGCCCGCGGCCACAGGACGAGGGCACGCGCCTCGCGCTTGGCCGCCGGGGCACGGTCGACGATCCGTACCTCCAGGCCGAGCCCGCGCAGGGCGATCGCCAGCGTGAGGCCGACCGGCCCCGCCCCGACCACGCATACGTCCATGTCCGGCATATGGCCCACTTCCCCACAGTGACGACGACAGCGACAGCGGCTGCGACGGCGTCGTACCGCGTGCCGGGCGGATCGGCCGCCCGTATTTCCTCAGGGTGCGCGCGGATGATCACCGTTCGCCAGGGCGTACGGCCCGGCGCGGGAAGCATTCCACCTGCCCGTATGACTCCGTGTGCATCATGTGTGCGGTTTGGGTGACGACTCACGGCAAAGGGAGTGCGCGGGGTGGGGGACCCGTGTTACCGGGTAGCGGCCAGCCGTCGACATGGCACGGTCATCACACGCGCCAGATCCGGAATGAGACCCTCCGGAATAATTTTGGAGATCACTTTAACGGCGGCGCCTTGTGGGCCCGCCGCCCCGGCCTTACCTTGCGGTACGGCATCGTTCGCCGAGGCGCCGCGGCCACCGCGCCCCTCGGCGGCGATCCGTGACAAACCCAGGGGGGAACATGTCCACCGCTTCACAGCCGCAGCCGCAGCCCGGCGCTCCGGCCCGTTCCAGATCCGCCGCCGCCATCGGCTGGGCCCTCACCATCGGACTCAATATCGTCGCGCCGATCCTCACCTACGGAGCGCTGACCGATCACGGCTGGAGCGAGTTCACCGCCCTGCTCCTCAGTGGCGTGTGGCCGGTCCTCGACACCGTCGTCAACCTCGTCTGGCACCGCAAGCTCGACGAGTTCGCCGTCATCACCCTGTTCTTCCTCGCGCTCACGGCCGTCGTCTCTCTCGTCGGCGCCCACTCGACCCGTGCCCTGCTCATCAAGGACTCGGCGGTGACCGGACTGTCCGGCGCGCTCTTCCTGGGCAGCCTGTTCGCGCCCAAGCCGCTGATGTTCTACTTCGGCCGCCGCTTCGCCACCGACGGCACGCCCGAGGGCGCCGCCTGGTGGAACGGGATGTGGCGGTTCGAGGGCTTCCGGGCCGTCATGCGGCGGATGACCATCGTGTGGGGCGTCTCCTACATCGTCGAGTCGATCACGCGCGTGGTCCTGTCGTACGTGCTCGCCACCGGCACGATGGTGGTCGTCAGCCCGATCCTCATCTACGGCACCCTCGGCCTGCTGGCCGTGTGGACCATGCGCACCGCCAAGCGCTCGCGCGCCGACGGCGCCGCCCGGATGGCGGCAGCGGCGGCCACGCCGGGGGCCGCCCCGGTGGCGGGGGCGGGGCCGGCCGGGGCCTGACCCCGGGATCGGAGTCCGGCGTTCCGGGCTCCGGACCGGACTCCGATCCCGGGGCCCGGTCCGGAGTCTCGGACCAATCCACGCCGGCCCGCCCCGGCCCTGGCGCCCGGCCGCCCCAGGCCGTGGACCCGCCGCCCGGGTCGCTGTCCGGGCTGCCGCCCGGGCCGCCCGTCCCGCCGGACGGAGAGCCCGCCCTCGCACCACACCCGTCCCTTATGTCTCGTATAGGGTGATTCGGTAAGCGTGGCGAGAAGACGCCCCTTGGGGCCCGGTCGATGCGTAGGTCGATGCGTTGGACACTTACCAGTCGCCGGGCGGCGCCCCGCCGCCCGGGGCGGCCCTCGGCTACGCCGGCGTCCTCAACGACCTGCTGCCCGTGGCGCTCTGGCGCGAGGACACCCACGGCCGGATCGTCGAATGGTCGCTGGCCGCTCAGGACCTCCTCGGCTACCGGCCCGAGGAGGTCCTCGGCCGCCCGGCGGGCGCGCTGCTCGTACCGCCCGCCAACCGGGGCCTGGCCGACCAGCTGACCCGTCGGGTCCAGGCCGGCGAGACCGTGGTCGGCACCCTCCCCGTCCTGCGCAGCGACGGCCGGCCGATCAGCATGGAGATGTGGATCGTGCCCGCCGCCGACCCGGAGGGCCGTCCCGGCGCCATGCTCATCGCCTTCGAGACCTCCCAGGTCCTCACGATGCGCGACTCCCTCGCCACCCTCGAATCCCTCTTCACCCAGTCGCCCATCGGCCTCGCCACCCTCGGCCCCGACCTGCGCTTCGTCCGCGTGAACGACGCGCTCGCCCGGATGAACGGCATCCCGCGCTCCGACCATGTGGGCCTGCGGCTCTCCCAGGTCCTGCCGGGGGTCAACGCCGGTGCCCTGGAGGACATGATGCGGGGCGTCCTCGACAGCGGCACCGCCGTCGTCGACGCGCGCCGGGTCGGCCGTACCCCCGCCGACCCCGGCCGCGACCACATCTGGTCCAGTTCCTACGCCCCGCTCCGCGACCACACCGGCCGGCCCCTCGGCCTCATCGCCTCCGTCATCGACATCACCGACAGCGAGCAGGCGCACGTCGAGATGGAACGCGCCCGGCACCGCTTCGCCCTGCTCGCCGAGGCCGGCGAACGCATCGGCACCACCCTGGATCTGCGGCAGACCGCCGAGGAGGTGGTCTCCTTCCTCGTCCCGCAGCTCGCCGACTCCGCCGACATCCAGCTTCTCGAAGCCATCCTGGAACCCGACGAGACCACCGCCGCCACCCGCAACGTCCTGCGCCGTCTCGCCGCCGCCTTCCCCGACCCGGACGGCCCGCTGAGCCGGCTCTCCGCGGGCCGTACCTTCCAGATCCCGCGCGACTCCGTGTACGAGCGGGTCATCGCCCGCGCCCGCGCCATGGATCTGCACGTCGCCGACATCCCCGACCTCATCCGGGACCCCCGGCTGGACGATCTGCGCGGCTATCTCGCCACCCGCATCGGCTCCGCCCGGCTGATCCCGCTCGTCGCCCGCGGCACGGTCCTCGGCACGGTCACCGTCACCCGGCTGCGCACCCGCGCGCCCTTCGCCGACGAGGACCGGGTGCTCGTCGACGAGGTCGTCGCCCGCGCCGCCCTCAACATCGACAACGCCCGCCTGTACACCACCCAGCGCCAGGCCGCCCGCACCCTCCAGCGCAGCCTCACCAACAACGCGCTGCCCGAGGTCACCGGCCTCGAACTCACCGGCCGCTATCTGCCCGCCAGCGTCCACGACGTCGGCGGCGACTGGTTCGACGTGGTCGCGCTGCCCGGCGGCCGTACCGGCCTCGTCATCGGCGACGTCATGGGGCACGGCATCCACGCGGCGGCCGTCATGGGTCAGTTGCGCACCGCCGTGCGCACCCTGGCCCGCCACGACATCCCGCCCGCGCGCATGCTGCGCTCGCTCGACGCGGTCGTCGCCGACCTGGGCGAGTACGAGATGGCCACCTGCGTGTACGCCGTCCACGACCCGGCCGGTGCCCGCTGGACCATCGCCCGGGCCGGCCATCCGCCGCCCGCCGTGGTCACCCCGGACGGCACCGTCACCTTCCTCGACGGCCCGCCGGGCACCCCGCTCGGCACCGGTGCGCACGAGTTCGGAACCGAGGAGGTCGTGCTTCCCTCGGGCGGACTGCTCGTCCTGTACACGGACGGCCTCATCGAGTCCCGCGAGCGCGATCTCGACCAGGGCATGGCCCGCATCGCCCGCGCGCTCGGGAACCCCGCGCGCCCCCTGGACGCCCTGTGCGACGACCTGCTGGCCGGGCTGCCCGACGGGCCGGCGCAGGACGACGTGGCGATGCTGCTCGCCCGTACGACGGACAAGGATGGCGGGCCCGTACCGGACTAGGGACTGCCCGGCGAATCGTGGCCGGGGCCCGGTGGGTGCGGGAGGTCTCCCTCCCACGGTCCCCCGCGCCCCCGGCCCCGCCCCGGCCCACCCCGGCGGGCTCAGCCCCCGGTCCGCGCCTGGTGGAGGTCCCGCAACAGCGCGATCTCGGCACCGTGATGGAGCAGCTCCTGGTTCAGCCACCACACGACATCGGCGAAGACGTCCTCGGGGTCGCTGCCGTGCGGATAACTGCTGTAGCCGACCGTGTCCAGGTCCTGGTCGCTCACCGTCGTGAGCATCGCGCGCCAGGCGGCGGAAGCGGCGGCGAACGCCGCCACGGCCGGGGCCGCGTCCCCGTGGATCCGCACGTCGTCGCGGGTGCGGGAACGGCTGCCGGCCGTGTGGTCCGTGCGCAGCTCGAACATCTCGGTCAGATGGCTCAGCCGCCAGGCGAGCGTCGTGAACGGGGCAGGCTCGGGGTGCGGTGGCGGCGTCGCGTCCCGGCCCCATGCGCCGGCCCGGTCACCGGTCAGCAGGGTGGCGCGGGGCCCCGGGCCGTCCGCGCGCCGGCGCACCGACCAGCAGCCGGCCACCGGCTCCCACCGGTACTCCTCGTCGGTCAGCGCGGTGGCGGGGACCCGGATCCCGTTGCCGCTGTCCCGTACGGGTCCAGTGAGCCGGTCCAGCAGCCGCTCGCGCGCGAAGTCGAACTGCGCGAGGAGAGGGACGAGTCGGGGCGGCATCGCCATGGCACGGCTCCGGAGGTGGGAAGGGGGCGAGGGGCACGCGCACGCTGTCATACGGAGTCCGGCCGCGGCCACGGGATTTCCCGCGCTCCCGCCCCATCCGACCCCAACCGGCCCCGCGCCGACCCTCGCCCCCGCCCGCGTTTCACAGGGGTACGACGGTCACCTCGGTCGCTTTCACGCCCGTCCACACCGGCGTGCCGTCCGCGAGCCCCAGGTCGGCGGCCGCCTGTGGCGTGATCTCGGCGACCAGCGGCGGCACCCGGTCGGAGGTGACGAGGACCCGCAGCCTGCTGCCACTCGCGGTGATCTCCTGTACGGTGCCCGGCCAGATGTTGCGGGGGCTGCCGCCCGGCCGCTCGCGGTGCACGGCCACCGCCTCGGGCGGGATGACCGCCAGCGCCTCCGCCCCGGCCGGCAGCGGCTCGGCGGCGACCAGCGTGCCCCCGTCCGCGAGGGCGAGCCCGTCGCCGGTCGCGATGCCCGGCCAGGCGTTACGGCCCAGCATCCGGGCGACCCACGGCGAACGCGGATGCCGGGTGACCTCGGCGGGCGAGGCGTCCTGGAGCGCCCGCCCGTCCTCCAGGACGAGCACCCGGTCGGCCAGCGACACCGCTTCGACCGGGTCGTGGGTGACGATCAGACAGACCCCGCCGAACCCGGCGAGATGGCCGCGCAGGGCGTGCCGTACCCGGGCCCGGGTGGTCTGGTCGAGAGCGGCCAGCGGCTCGTCGAGCAGCAGCAGCCGGGGCCGGGCGGCCAGCGCCCGGGCCAGCGCGACCCGCTGGGCCTGACCGCCGGACAACTGGGCGGGCCGGCGCCCGGCGAGGTGGCCGACGCCGAGCCGGTCGAGCCACTCCTGGGCGGCGCGCCGGGCCCCGGCGCGCGGCACACCGCGGGCGCGCAGGCCGTACGCGGTGTTGGCGAGGGCGGTCATATGCGGGAACAGCGCCCCGTCCTGCGGTACCCACGCCACCTGGCGGCGGTGCGGCGGCAGTTCGGTGACGTCCGTGTCCCCGAGGGTGAGGGTGGCGTGGGCGCGTGGGGTGAGTCCGAGAAGGGCGCGCAGCAGGGTGGTCTTGCCGGCGCCGTTGGGGCCGACGACGGCGATGGTGGTGCCGGGTTCGGCGGAAAGGGCGAGCCGGGTGAAACCGTCGACCTCGGCACGCAGCGCCCAGCGCTCCCCGGCCTCCTCCGGTTCCTCCGTCTCGCGCTTCCCGTTCTTCTCCGGGGCCGTGACGGCGTCGGCGCCCGCGCCCGCGGCGGACGTCTCCCCGCCGAAGTCCCCGGCCCCGCCCGCCGCCCCGCTCGCCGTCCGCCCGGACCGGGGAGCGGCCGAGAAACGCCCGCGCAGGGCGACCAGCACCGTCATCGCGATGACGAGCAGCAGCAGCGAGACCGAGGTCGCCGCGTGCGGATCGTCCTGGAGCAGCAGGTAGACCTCCAGCGGCAGCGTCTGGGTGGTGCCCGGCAGATTTCCGGCGAAGGTGATCGTGGCCCCGAACTCGCCGAGCGCCCGCGCCCAGGTCAGCGCCGCGCCCGCGAGCAGCCCGGGGGCGACCATCGGCAGCGTCACCGTGCGGAACACTCGCAGGGGCGAGGCGCCCAGCGACGCCGCCGTCTCCTCGTACCGGGGCCGCAGCCCGGCGAGCGCGCCCTCCAGGCTGATCACCAGGAACGGCATGGCCACGAAGGTCGCGGAGAGCACCGCGCCGGAGGTGTGGAAGGGCAGCACGATCCCGAAGGTGTGCTCCAGCCACGGCCCGAGCAGTCCGCGCCGCCCGAAGGCGAGCAGCAGCGCCACCCCGCCGACGGTGGGCGGCAGGACCATCGGCAGCAGCACCAGGCTGCGCACGAACGCCTTGCCGGGGAACGGCACCCGGGCCAGCAGCCACGCCAGCGGCACCCCGAGTACCAGGGACAGACCGAGCGCCCAGAAGGAGACGATCAGCGACAGCTTCAGCGCCTCCACCGTGCCGGGCCTGCTCAGGTGCGTCCCGATCGCACCCCACTCGGTGCGGGCCAGGATGCCGGCCAGCGGCAGCAGCAGGAGGGCGATCGCGAGGAGGGCGGGGACGGTGAGGGCGAGGGGGGTACGGGCCCTGTTCGGCATCGCGCGCGGTCCTACGGCTGCTGGAAGCCGGCGTCCCGGAGGATCTTCTGGGCCTCCGGGGTGCTCAGCCAGGTCACGAACGCGGCGGCGGCCTCGGCGTTGTGCGAGTCCTTCAGGGCGGCGGCCGGGTAGGTGGCGACGGCGTTCTGCGCGTCGGGGATGGCGACCGAGCCGACCTTGTCACCCGCGCTGAGGGCGTCGCTCTTGTAGACGAGCCCGGCGTCGGCCTCGCCCAGCTCGACCTTGCCGAGCGCGGCGCGCACGCTCGGCTCCAGCGAAACCGGCTTCACCGTGATCTTCTGGGCGTCGAGGATCTTCCGGCTGTACTTCCCGGCGGGCACCTCCGGCGCGGCGAGGACGACCTTGAGATCGGGATCGGCGAGATCCTTCAGGGCCGCGACATGGTGCGGGTTGCCCGGGGCGGTGGCGATCACGAGCCGGTTCTTCGCGATGACCGTCGGGGTGCCGGCGTCCGCCCCGGCCTTCTCCATGCTCGCGGTGTCGGCGGTGACCAGCACGTCGGCGGGGGAGCCCTGGGTGACCTGCGCGACCAGCTCCTGCGAGCCCGCGAAGGAGAAGGTGATCCTGGTGCCGGGGTGCGCCTTCTCGTAGGCGGCTCCGGCGGTCTTGAACACATCGGTCAGGGAAGCGGCGGCGAGGACCGTCAGCTTCGTGGACTGGTTCTCGCCGTCGGCCGAGCCGCCGCCGGCCCCGGCCGCCTTCCCGGAGCCGTCCGATCCCGAGCAGGCGGCCAGCGGCAGCAGCAGTCCGGCGGTGACGGCCGCGATCAGGGCGCGGCGTCCGGGGCGCGCGGCGACGAAGGACGGCATGGGACTCCTCTGAGGACGGGAGGGAGAGGGGCGGGGCGGATCAGGGCGGGGCAGGTCGGATCCGAGGGGCTGACCGGGCCGGCACCGGTGTTCAGACGCGGTCGATGTGCACATTGGTCGACTTCACCCGGGCCGTCGCGGTCATGCCGACCTCCAGGCCCAGTTCCTCCACCGCCTCGCGGGTGAGCAGCGAGACGAGCCGGTGCGGGCCCGCCTGGATCTCGACCTGGGCGGCGATGTCGCCGAGCTTGACCGCCGTGACGATGCCGGGGAACGCGTTGCGCGCCGAGGTGTACGGCTCCTCGTCGTCCCCCGGTCCGCCCGCGCCGCCGCTTCGCGCGATCTCGACGGAGAACGCGGCGAGGTCGCGGCCGTCGATCAGCCGGCGGCCGCTCTCGTCGCGATGGGTGGGCACCCGGCCGGCGTCGGCCCAGCGGCGCGCCGTGTCCGGGCTCACGCCCAGCAGACGTGCGGCCTGCCCGATGGTATAGGACTGCATGTGCGTCAGATTAGGCCGAACGTGGTCTCATCTGCAATCGATGCCGCGCTTTCTGCCTGGCAACTGCGCATCACTTAGGCATGTTGCTCACGCCACTCAGGTGCGTCAGCGTCACCCGGGCGTATCACTCGGCCTCACGGCCCACCGATTCGACCAGCGGCAGCAGTCTGTGGGCCACCCGTTCGCGGAGCGCGATCTCGGTCCGGGTGCGGACCACGCCGGGCAGCTGGATCAGCCGCTGGATCACGTCCTCCAGATGACCGGCGTCCCGCGCCACCACCCGGGTCAGCAGATCGCCGCCGCCTGTGATCGAGAACGCCTCCACGATCTCGGGGATCGCCGCGAGCGCGTCCCCGACGTCGTCGAGATGTCCCTGGGTCATCTCGATGTGCACGAACGCGAGCACCGGATGCCCGAGCGCGGCCGGGGACAGCACCGGCCCCGTCGCCGTGATCACCCCGTCCCGCTCCAGCCGGTCGATCCGCGCCTGCACCGTGCCGCGCGCCACCCCGAGAATCCGTGCGTACTCGCGGACGCTGGTCCGCGGCTGCTCGATGAGTAGACGCAGGATACGGGTGTCGAGCGTGTCCACCGTCATGGTCCGTTGGTCCCCTTCTGGCCGTACGAATAAGAAAGTGACTGTACCAATGGCTCACTGATTCAGGCCTCGGTTGAGCCGTCGGGCGATGGGGTGCTTTCCTGTCGGAAGAGTTGGACAGAAGGCGCCGCGCACGCGCCGGACCGGCGAGGACGCCGGATCCCGGACCCGCGGCGCCTTCGTCGTGTCCAGCGGCCGTCTCCATGCGGCGAATCCGGACGGACAGCGGGATCCACCAGCGAGATCCACGGCGAAAGAGGGTGTGTGTACGGCAACGGGGGCGGAACGACCGTCATGAAACAGACGCGGCAGATGAAGCGGACGAACCAGCCGGAGCGGCCAGTGACGGCCAAAGGAACGGAGAAGGTGAGGACGGGGATGAGAAACACGCCGGCGGCCTGCGCCCGGGCGCTGCGCCGTATGTGCGTGGCCCCCGACCCCGGCCGGGTGCGGCTGCGGGTGGCCACCCGTGCCGTCCTCGGCATCGGCCTGGCCGTCACCCTCGCGGGCCTGGCCGGGTTCTCGCTCGTCGCCTCCCTCACCGCCGGCCTCGCCGCGCTCCTCGCCCTGTTCACCGTGGGCGACGCGACGGTCCGCGACCAGGCCGTCACCACCGCCCTGCTGCCGCTCGCCGGCTTCCCCGTCCTCGCCGCCGCGACCGCCCTGCACGACCTGCCGGTGGCGCGTGACCTCACCTGGCTGGTCGTCGTCTTCGCCGGGGTGTACGCGCGCCGCTTCGGCCCGCGCGGACACGCGCTCGGCATCTTCGCCTTCATGCAGTTCTTCGTCACCCAGTTCCTGCACGCGCTGCCCGCGCAGCTGCCGGAGCTCTACGCGGCCGTGCTCCTGGCCCTCGCGGCGGCCGGCGCCGTCCGCTTCGGCCTCTGGTGCGTCGAACGGCGCGTCCCGCCGCCCGCCGCGCCCGCGCCGCTGCCCGGCACCGGCCTCGCCCGGCCCACCACCCGCCAGGCGTTCCAGGCCACCGCCGCCTGCGCGGTGGCCCTCGTCGCCGGACACCTCGTGTCCCCCGAGCGCTGGTACTGGGCCGTCGCCACCGCCTGGTGGATCTTCGTCAACACCGCCTCGCGCGGCGAGACCCTGGTCCGCGGCTTCCGCCGAGTCCTCGGCACCGTCGCCGGCATCGCCGCCGGACTGCTCGTCGCCCTCCCGCTCGGCGGGGCGCCCGCCCCGACGGCGTTCCTGGTCGCCGTGTGCGTCTTCGGCCTCTTCTACACCGCCCCGCTCTCGTACAGCTGGATGATGTTCTTCGTCACCGTCCTGGCCTCCCTTCTGTACGGGCTGCTCGGCGTCCTCCACCCCGGCCTGCTGCTCCTCCGCTTCGAGGAGACCGCGGCCGGTGCCTTCGGCGCCGCCGCCGGCCTGGCCCTGCTGCCGGTGACCACCCACGCCGCCACCAACGCCTGGATCCAGCGCGCGGTCGCCTGCGTTCACGCCTGCACCACCGCCGCCGCCCGGCGGCTCGCGGGCGACCCGCACGCCGACCCGGCCGTACACGCCCGCGAACTCGATCTGCTCCTGGCCCGCGCCCGGCTCACCCTCGCCCCGCTCGTCCACCCGCTCAGCCCGCTGCGCGCCCGCAAGGCGAGGGCCCGCCGGGTGCTCGCCCTGCTCGACGACTGCGCCCGCGAGGTCCGGGGCCTCGCCGCGGTCGCGGCCGACCCCGACGCCTCCCACGACGCCCGCCTCGCCCATGCCGCCCGGCGCGTCGAAGCGGCCGTCCACGCGCTCGTCCCGGCCGTCGTACCGCCCCGTTCCGCCCTCGCCGGTCCGGTCGGTGTGCCCTCGCACCACCCGGGTGCGGAGGCCGCCCTCGCCCACCTGCACGGTCTCGAACGCGCCCTCGTCGGCCTGGCCGCGCCGCTGCGCACCTGCCCGCGCGCCCCGCTGATCACGGCCGCGTGACGCCGGGGCCGTACCGGCCCTGGGGGGGGCGTACGAGCCCCTTGGGGTCGTACGCCCCCCACATGTACACAGCACCCCACCAGCCTGGTCTAGACCGCCTGCTAACGTCGGCCGGGCACCGGCCGGTCCACCCGGACCGGCCACCGGACAGGGGAGGCGTGTCGTGGACGGCATGCGGGCAGAGCGGGACCGTACGGAACAGGAGCGGGGCGGACCGGGGCCGAAGACCGGCACACGGGCGTTCATCGGGTCGTTCACCTCGGCCGGCGGCCCCGGGGTGCTCGCCGCGGCCGTCGCGCCGGACAGCGGCGCACTGACGCCCACCGGGGCGAGCGACGCCGTCGCCGACCCCTCCTACCTGGCACTCGACGGGGACGTGCTCTACGCCGTCTCCGAGACCGCCCCGGGCGCCGTCGCCGCCTTCGACGTCACCGGCCCGGCGCCCCGGCCACTCGGCGCGCCCGTCCCCGTCGATGCCGCCGGACCCACCCACCTCGCGCTCGCCGCCGGCCATCTGCTCACCGCGAACTACACCTCCGGCAGTGTCACCGTGCTCGCCCGTACCGCCGACGGCCGCCCCGGCCCGGTCACCGGCCAGGCCCGCCACCACGGCTCGGGACCGGTCGCGGGCCGGCAGGACGGCCCGCACGCCCACCAGGTGCTGCCGGACCCCACCGGACGCTGGGTGCTCGCCGTCGACCTCGGCACCGACTCCGTCACCATCGGCGTCCTCGATCCCGCCACCGGCGCGCCGCGCCCGCACGGCACCACCGCCCTGCGCCCCGGCACCGGCCCCCGCCATCTCGCCTTCCACCCGGCGGGTACCCACGCCTACGTCCTGAACGAGCTGGAGCCCACCCTCACCGTGTGCCGCTGGGACGCCGGGGCGGGCGTCCTCACCCCGCTCGGCGAGACCCGTGTCGTCCCCGAGGACGCCACCGGACCGGACTACCCCTCCGAGATCGTCGTCGCCCCCGACGGCCGCCACCTGTGGGCCGCCGTCCGTGGCGCCGACACCCTCGCCGTGCTCGCCCTGGAGGACGGGGGCGACACCGCCCGGCTTGTCTCCTCCGTCCCGTGCGGTGGCCACTGGCCCCGTGACCTCGCGCTCGCGCCCTCCGGCCGGCACCTGTACGTGGCGAACGAGCGTTCCGGAGACGTCACCTGGTTCACCGTCGACTCCGACACCGGTCTCCCCGCCCGGGCCGGCGCGATCCCCGCCCCCGCCGCCTCCTGCGTCGTGTTCGGCTGACCCGGACGGGGCCGCGACGGCCCCTGGAGCCCGGAGCCCCGCACCGCGAGGTCCCGGGACCGGTACCAAACGAAGGGCCCGCACCGGAGGATGTCCGATGCGGGCCCGGCCCGTCACGACGCTGTGGTCAGCGGGCCGGCGTCCCCTGCGGCTGCGGTGCGATGCCCAGCTTCGCCATGTACTGCGAGAGCACCAGCCGGCCGATCGCCGGGTACGCGCCCAGCGGCTCGGCCGCCGCGCAGCCCGCCTCCTTCGCCGCCACGTCGAGCAGCCCCTCGGCCAGCTCGGGGCCGATCAGATACGGGGCGAGCGCCAGCTGCTCCGAACCGGCGGCGCGCAGCTGCTCGGAGATCGAGGCGATGGAACCCTCCTGGTCCAGCGCCGCCGCCATCACCGGCACCGCCAGGCGGGCGGCGAGCAGCATGCCGGTGATCCCGGCGGCCTGCACGGCCTCCTCGCCACCGACCGTGGCCAGGATGATGCCGTCGGCGGCCGTGGCGACCGTGAACAGCCGGGCGCGGTCGGCGCGGGCCAGACCGGCCTCGGAGAGACGTACGTGCAGGGCCTCGGCGAGCAGCGGGTGCGGACCGAGCACGTCGGCCAGCTCGGCGGTGTTGCCGGAGTCCATCACCGCCTGGCGGACCTGGCGCATCAGCGCGCTGTCGGGGCCCGCGAGCAGCGGAACCACGACGGCGGCCGGGCCCTCGGGGGCGGCGACCTCGCGGCCGGCGGCCACGGCGATCTCGTAGCGCTGGGTGCGCAGGGCTTCCGCGTCGGTCAGGACGGCGGACAGGGTGGGGAACGTGTCGCCGTCACCGTCGAGGTAACCGACCACGGCCTCCAGACCGGGCAGCTCCGAGCGGGTGATGCTCAGGACTTCCTCGGCCAGCGAGCGTATGGCGGGCGACGGGGTGCCGGGCACGGCGAGAACAAGCGCGGGAGCGCCCTCGGGAGCCGCCACGGGTTCAGGACGGCGGTGCCGCCCGGACTGGCGGGGGCGCGGCATTCGTACAGGCAGGCCGGGAGTGGGCCCAGTGGGGGAGCTCATGCAGCCGCATGCTACTGGTTTTGACCATGGACCCGTTCGCTGAGGGTACGGTCGGGCGTCATCTGCCCCCCTATGTCCGAAAGTGCCGTGGAACCGCCGTTTACCTGGTGAGTTGGAGCAGCCGCGGATCCTCCGGAAGCCGGAGGGTGTCGTCCGCGAGCGCGGCCGCGACGATCAGGGCGCCCGTCAGCGGGTCTGACTCGGCGGGGACTTCGCGGGCCTCGGGCAACAGCTCTCCCAAGTCCGCGCGCAGCGGCCCGAGCAGCGGCTCGCCCAGCCGGAACAGCCCGCCCGTCAGGGCGACATCGGCCGCCGGACCGGCGGGGCAGACGGCCTCCGCGGCCTCCGCTATCCGCCGGGCGGCACGGACGAGGATCCGGGCCGCCACCGCGTCGCCCGCCTCCGCGCACGCGGCGACGTCCGGCGCGAAGGAGGCGAGCACCGCGGGGCGGTCGGGCCGCGGATAGAGCGCGCCGGGCAACTCGGCCGCCGGGCCGAACCGTGTCTCGGCGTGCGCCAGCAGCGCTGCCGAACCGCCGCGCCGCCCGTCGTACGCCCGCATCGCGGCGTCGAGTCCGGCCCGGCCGATCCACGCGCCGCTGCCCGAGTCGCCGAGCAGATGTCCCCAGCCGTCCGCCCGGCGCCAGCCGGACAGATCGGTGCCGAGCGCGATGAGCCCGGTGCCGCCGGCGACCACGGCGCCGGGCCGCTGGCCGAGCGCCCCGGCGTACGCGGTGACGGCGTCGGCCGCGAGGGCGAGACGGCGCACACCCCAGGCGTGGGCGAACGCCCCGGGCAGTTCGGCCCGCAGCCGATCGCCGAGCGTCGCCATCCCGGCCGCGCCGACGGCGACGGCCCCGATCGGTCCGCCGCCCGCCCGCCGCCGCATCGCCTCGACGGCGGGCAGCACCCGTTGCAGCAGATGTCCGGCGTCGATCCCGCCCGGTCCGGTGCGTACCGGCTCCCGGGAGGAGACCGTCTCCACGACCTCCGGGGCCACGGTGCCGACGCCGGTGTCGGCACCGGTGCCGGATCCAGTGCCGGGCCGCTCACCGGTTCGCACGAGCGCGAGCGCGATCCGCAGCCCGGAGCCGCCGGAGTCGACCCCGACGACGAGGCCCGGCCGGCCGGGGGCCGCCGGGGAGGTCACGGCAGCTGCCAGTCCACGGCCTGGGCGCCCTGCCGCAGCAGCAGTTCGTTGGTACGGCTGAACGGCCGGGAACCGAAGAAGCCGCGGTCCGCCGACATCGGCGAGGGGTGCGAGGACTCGATGGCCGGCAGATCGCCGAGCAGCGGCCGCAGATTGCGGGCGTCACGCCCCCACAACACGGAGACCAGCGGCTTCCCGCGCGCGGCGAGCGCCCGGATGGCCTGCTCGGTGACGGCCTCCCAGCCCTTGTCCCGGTGCGCGCCGGGTTTGCGCGGGGCGGTCGTGAGCGCCCTGTTCAGCAGCAGGACGCCCTGCCGGGTCCACGGCGTCAGATCACCGTTGGAGGGGCGCGGGTGCCCCAGATCGGTGTGCATCTCCCAGAAGATGTTGTTCAGGCTCGGCGGTACGGGACTCACGTCCGGCGCCACCGAGAAGCTCAGGCCCACGGCGTGCCCGGGCGTGGGATAGGGGTCCTGGCCGACGATGAGGACCCGTACCTCGTCGAAGGGTTGCTGGAACGCCCTCAGGACGTTCGCCCCCGACGGTAGATAGGTGCGCCCCGCGGCGACCTCCTGCCGGAGGAAGTCGCCCATCGCGGCGATGTTCTCGGCCACCGGTGCGAGCGCGTGCGCCCACCCGGCCTCGACGATTTCGTTCAACGGTCGTGCTGCCACGGCGTCACTCTACTGGCGCAGTACGACAGTCAGGCCCGACGGTGCGCCGGGCCCTGCGCCGGGCCCCGGCCGGGGGCGGAAACCGGGGCCGTTCAGACGAGGACCGTCGCTCGTACGCACAGCACGTCAGGCAGATGTTCGACGAGCAGCTCCCAGCTGTCGCCGTCGTCGGCGCTCCCGTACACCTCGCCGTTGCGGTTGCCGAAGTAGACACCGGCCGGTTCGCCCCCGTCCGTGCACATCGCGTCGCGCAGCACCGTGCCGTAATGGTCGCCGCCGGGCAGGCCCCGGGTGAGCGGCTCCCAGGTCGCCCCGGCGTCGGAGGTCCGGTAGACCCGGCAGCGCCGGCCGGCCGGGACCCGGTCGGTGTCGGCGTTGATGGGGAACACATAGGCGGTGTCCGGCCGGTGCGGATGGGCCACGACGGCGAAGCCGAAGTCGGACGGGAGCCCGCCGCCGATGTCGGTCCACGACCCGCCGCCGTCGTCGCTGCGGAACACGCCCCAGTGGTTTTGCAGATACAGCCGGTCGAGGTCGCCCGCGTCCTGCGCGACCTTGTGCACACACTGGCCGAACTCGGGGTCCGGGTCCGGCAGGAACACCGCCGAGACGCCCCGGTTGGCGGGGACCCAGCTCGCGCCGCCGTCCCGGGTGCGGAAGACGCCGGCCGCGGACACCGCCACCGTCACCGTGTCGGCGTCCCGCGCGTCGGTCACCACGGTGTGCACCGCCTCGCCGCCCCCGCCCGGCATCCACCGGTCCCGGGTGGGGTGCTCCCACAGCGGGCGGACCAGTTCGAAGGACTCCCCGCCGTCGGCCGACCGGAAGAGCGCGGCCGGCTCCGTCCCCGCGTACACGACGTCGGGGGAGTGGGCGGGCGCCGGGTGGAGCTGCCAGACCCGCTCCAGGGAAACACCGGTGTCCAGCGGGAACTTGACCGCCGGACAGGCCGGCTCGGTCCAGCTCGCGCCCAGGTCGTCGGAGTGGAAGACGGAGGGGCCGAAGTGCGCGCTGTCGCCGCCGACGAGGATTCTGGGGCGGGCGCGGCGGTTGTCGATTCCGATCGAGTAGATCGCCTGGGCGTTGAAGTGCGGGTCGTCGAACGTCCACCGGCCGTTCTTCCTGCGGCCGGTGAACAGACCCTTGCGGGTTCCCACGGTCAGCAGCACGTCGGTCATGCCGGCACCTCCAGGACGCCGTTGTCGCGGATACGGGCCAGTTTGCACCGCACCGCCGACAACGGTGTCCCGGAGCCGCTTCGCCCCTGGTCAGGGGCGTGTTGCCGGACTCAGATGGCCCAGGAGTACGGTGCCGGGGCGGGGATCTTCGCACCCAGCTCGCGGGCCGCGCGGCGCGGCCACGAGGCGTCGCGCAGCAGCTCCCGGCCGAGCAGGACGGCGTCCGCCTCCCCGTTCGAGAGGATCTTCTCGGCCTGCGCGCTCTCGGTGATGAGACCCACCGCCGCGACGGGCAGACCGGTCTCCGTCTTGACGCGGGCGGCGAAGGGGACCTGGTAGCCGGGGGCGACCGGGATCCGGGCCGGGCCACCGTTGCCGCCGGTGGAGACGTCGAGCAGGTCCACCCCGTGCTCGCGCAGCAGGGCGGCGAAGCGGACCGTCTCGTCGGGCGTCCAGCCCTGCTCCTCCAGCCAGTCGGTGGCCGAGATCCGGAAGAACAGCGGCAGCTCCTCGGGCCAGACGGCGCGCACGGCGTCGACGACCTCCAGGGCGAACCGGACGCGGTTGTCGAAGGAGCCGCCATAGGCGTCGGTGCGCCGGTTGCTGTGCGGGGACAGGAACTCGCCGAGCAGATAGCCGTGGGCGCCGTGCACCTCCACCACCCGGAACCCGGCGGCCAGCGCGCGCCGCGCCGCGTCGGCGAAACGGGCCGTGATCTCGTGGATCCGCTCCACCGTCAGCTCGGTCGGCACCGGGTGGCCCTCGGCGTAGGCGACCGGGCTCGGGCCGACCGGCTGCCAGGCCAGGCCGGTCGCCGGATCGACGGGGCCGCGGCTCTTCCAGGGCTGCTGCGTCGAGGCCTTCCGTCCGGCATGTCCGATCTGGATGCCCGGCACGGTGCCGTGGTCCGTCAGGAAGGCGGCGATCCGGCGCAGCCCCTCGATCTGCGCGTCGTCCCAGATCCCGAGGTCGAAGGGGCTGATCCGGCCCTCCGGCGCGACCGCGGTCGCTTCGAGCAGGATCAGCCCGGCGCCGCCGGTGGCGCGGGAGGCGTAGTGGGCGAAGTGCCAGTCGCCCGCGACCCCCGCGGCGGGACCGGCCGGTTTTGCCGAGTACTGGCACATCGGGGCCATCCAGGCACGGTTCGGAAAGGTGACGGAGCGAAGGGTGAAGGGCTGGAAGAGAGCGGGGGCGGTGCTCATGGCGGACTCCGTTTCGGGCGTGCCGGGGGAGGGCGGGCGGTGACGGGGCGATGACGCAGCTCGTACGATACCCATCGTAGTACGACGACTGTCAAACTACGAGGACCCTCGTACAATGAAGTCCCGTCCCTCCGAGAGCCGTGGAGCCGCAGCCGTGTCGACCGCGACCAACCCCCGCGCCCTGGACCACCCCGCACGCGAGGAGATCCGGCTCGAAGCCGTGCTGCACGCGCTGTCCGACGCCGTACGGCTGCGGATCGTCCGGGACATGGCCCGCGACGGGAGCGACGGGTTCAGCTGCTCGTACTTCGACCTCCCGGTGAGCAAGTCGACCACCACGCACCACTTCCGCGTCCTGCGTGAGAGCGGCGTCGTCCGGCAGGCCTACCAGGGCACCGCCAAGCTCAGTTCGCTCCGCCGCGAGGACCTCGACGCCCTCTTCCCCGGGCTCCTCGACGCCGTCCTCGAGGCGGCCGAGCGGCAGTCCGGCCGTCTCGGCGACCACTGACGGCTCCGCCGGGGGTGCGTGGACGGGCCGGGGCGCGGACTTCAGGACCCGGCCCCCTCGTCGTCAGGCTCCGGGCGTACGGCATCAGGCCCGGCTCCGGGACCCCGGCTCCTGGCTCCGGCTTCTCCAAGTCCCGTCCCCTCCGGTCCCGTCGCCGAGTCCGGCAGGGCGCGCCGGGGCGCCCTGCCGGCCGGGCGTACGGCCGATCGGGTCCGGCGGGTCCGCCGAGAGCAGGGCGCCCGTACCCCTCCGGCTACATCGAGCGCATCCGCTGGATCTCCGAAGTCTGCTGGGCGACCACGTCGTTCGCCATCTCCTCCACCAGGACGTTGTTGCCCTCGGCCAGCACCTCGCCCGCCATCGTCAGCGCGCCCTCGTGGTGAGCGATCATCAGGGACAGGAAGAGCGTGTCGAACGCCGTGCCGCGGGCGGCCCGCAGCTCGGCGAGCTGGGCCTCGGTCGCCATCCCCGGCATGGTGTGGTGGTCGTGGCCGGTCTGCGGTCGCGGGCCGCCGTTCTTCTTCAGCCACCCCCGCATCGCGCCGATCTCCGGACCCTGCGCGGCGGCGATGCGTTCCGCGACCTTCTTCACCTGCGGCGAGGCCGCCCGCTCGGGCGCCAGCGCGGTCATCACGAGGGCCTGCCGGTGATGCTCGATCATCATCTGCACATACCGGAAGTCGGCACCGTTGGGCGTCTCGTCGGGCAGCATCCGGGCCGCCTCCTCGGGCGAGACGCGCCGCGCGGGCTCGCCCGGCTTCCCTGGGGCCACCACGGATCCGCTCGAACCCGGCGCACCCGCAGCCGACTTGGCGGTCGGTCCGCCGTCATCCGGCCCCGACTCGCAGGCGGACAGGGTGAGTACGGCGACGGTGCACAGGGCGACGGCGGTGGTTCCACGGAAACGGCTGATCAACAACGCGACCTCCACGGGGACTTGGGCTGACCGGTGTCCTGAAGGGTCCGGCCCCCCGGCCCTTCAGGATCTCCGGTTCTCTGCGTCTTCGGGGTAATCGGGCGACGACGGTGTTGCGGTGCGGGGAAACCTCATGACTTTCCTGTTGCCATCTGTTGAGATGAGCACGCTAAGGACGATACTGCCGGAGTCCATCCGTGGTTCAAACCTGAACAGACCTCGAAGAGGACGGAGTGCTTCGTTGCGCCTCACGAGAATCCGGCACAGACGGAACCAAGCCCTGGGCGCGGCCGGCGCCGCGGCCGGCCTTTTGCTCGGCCTGCTCGTCGCGGGCCCAGCTGCCGCGACCCCCGACCCCGGTGACGCCCCGGCGAAGAGCGGCATCACCGCCGGCCAGGCGGCCGACGCCCGCGCCGCCATCGCCGCGGGCGAGATACCCGGCGTGGACGAGATCGTCCACAGCGCCAACATCGAACATCTCGCCAATGTCCCCAAGGACATCCTCCCCAGCCTCAACACCGACCTCGCCTTCCAGGGCAAGTACGCCTTCGCCGGCAACTACGACGGCTTCCGGATCTTCGACATCGGAAACCCGAAGTCCCCGAAGACCGTGGCCCAGGTGCTCTGCCCGGGCTCCCAGAACGACGTGTCGGTCTCCGGCGACCTGCTCTTCCTGTCCACCGACTCCTCCCGCAGTGACGACTCGTGCGCCAGCGTTCCGCAGCCGGCCACGATCAAGGAGTCCTGGGAGGGCATGAAGATCTTCGACATCAGCGACGTCACCAACCCGAAGTACGTCGCCGCCGTCGAGACCAACTGCGGTTCCCACACCCACACCCTGGTGCCCAAGCGCGACGACGTGTACATCTACGTCGCCTCGTACTCGCCCAGCGTGGCCTTCCCGGACTGCCAACCGCCGCATGACGGCATCTCCGTGATCAAGGTCCCGCGCAAGGCGCCCGAGCGGGCCAAGGTCGTGAACTTCCCCGTCCTCTTCCCGGGCGAGGGTCCCGACGGCGGAGGCAACCCCGGCGCGCCCACCAACCCGGGCGTCTCCAAGACCACCGGCTGCCACGACATCACCGTGCTGCCGAGCCGGAACCTGGCCGCCGGAGCCTGCATGGGCGACGGCATCCTCTTCGACATCAAGGACCCGGAGCACCCGCGGGTCATCGACCAGGTCCAGGACAACGTCAACTTCTCGTTCTGGCACTCCGCGACCTTCAACCAGACCGCCGACAAGGTCGTCTTCACCGACGAACTGGGCGGCGGCGGCGCGCCCACCTGCAACGCCGAGGTCGGCCCGAACCGCGGTGCCGACGGCATCTACGACATCACCGGCAAGGGGGACAAGCGCAAGCTGGTCTTCCGCGGCTACTTCAAGATCCCGCGCCACCAGGCCGACACCGAGAACTGCGTCGCCCACAACGGCTCGCTGATCCCGGTCAAGGGCAAGGACCTGATGGTCCAGGCGTGGTACCAGGGCGGCGTCTCCGTCTGGGACTTCACCGACTCCCTGAAGCCGAAGGAGATCGCCTACTTCGAGCGCGGCCCGCTCTCCGCGGACACGCTCGCCATCGGCGGCTCCTGGTCGGCGTACTACTACAACGGCCACATCTACTCGAACGACATCGCCAAGGGCCTCGATGTCCTGAAGCTCTCCGACAAGCGCACCGACAAGGCGTCCGGAATCCGGATGGACGAGCTGAACGTCCAGACGCAACCGGACTACTTCGCGGACTTCGGCCGCTCACAGGACGACCAGGGTCAGGACGACTGACCCGTCGGCAGATCCACGGGCCGATCCACGGGCGGGCCCGGCAGCGGGCCCGCCACCCGGGCCGCGACGTCGTCCCGCACCGCGCGCACCACGGGCATGCCGCCGGGCCGATTACCGCCCGGTGGCATGCCGCGCTCCAGGCCGAGCCCGTAGCGCTGGAACAGTTCGGCCCGCAGCGGGGCGAGCGGCATCGGCGCCCCGGGCAGCAGCAGCGCGAAGACGGTCCCCATGAGCTGTGCCCGCAGCAGCGGATAGTCGGTGTCCGGGTCCGGGGAGCCCGAACGGGCCACGGTGTCGCGCAGCAGCGCGGCGAGCCGCTGCTGTTCGGAGCACTGGAGGAAGCCCTCGGCTTGGAGGATGCCGGCCATGTGCGTCCGCATGAGGACGGGGTGGTCCGCGGCGAGCCCGAGTATCGCGTCGATCGCCCGCGCCAGGAGTTCGGCGCCGTCCTCGGTGCGCGGCTCGCGCTCCAGGGCCGCCGCCAGGGTGCGGTGCATCAGCCGGTGCACCGCGGACTGGAGCAACTGGCGCTTGCCGGGGAAGTAGTACGACACGAGTCCGCGCGCCGAACCGGCCCGCGCGGCGATGTCCCCGAGGGTCGTCGCCTCGTAACCACGTTCGCCGACGAGGTCCACGGTGGCCTGCAGGATCCGCTCGCGGGAGCGCCGCCGAAGCTCTTGATTGACCGATGCGCTGCGTGGGGACATGCTGGACTCCTGCGTTGACTGGCTTTCAGCCAATATACTCAGCGTGTCCTGCCGTCGTGCCCGCGTGCCCGGCGGCGGGGCATGCCGTTCCGTCCTGGACGACACGGGGGATCGTCCAGGACGGGACGGGCATCAAGCCTTGCCCACAGGGGGAGCGGTACGGGCGCGGGTAGGGGTACGGGCCGCGAGGCGGCGGTACGCGTCGATCGCCACGGCCACGCAGCACCAGCCGAACAGCCAGCCGCCCAGCACGTCGGACGGCCAGTGAACGCCCAGGTAAAGCCGGGTCCAGCCGACCCCGAGCACCGACACCACGGCCACTCCGGCGATCGTCCCCCAGCCCCGCCAGGTCTCGCGCCAGTACAGCGCCAGCACCCAGAGCAGCAGCCCGAAGGTGACCGTCGCCGTCATCGCGTGCCCGGACGGGAAGGACGCGTACCGCGCCGAGTCGACCGGATCCGGCCACTGCGGGCGCGGCCGGTCCACCAGGGACTTGAGGCCCTGCTGAAGACCCCAGGCCAGCAGGGACGTCCCCGCCACCCACAGCGCGAGCGGCCACGCGCGCCGCCGGAGCAGCAGCCCGACCATCACCAGGACGAGCGCGCGCATGGTCCATGGATCCCAGACCCAGTCCGTCAGGATCCGGTTGAGGTGGGTGAAGCCGGGATGCGCGACGGCGCTGCGGTGCAGCGCCTCGGCCACGTCCCGGTCGAAGGAGAGCAACGGCGACCAGCCCACGGCCACCAGGACGAGCAACAGCACGGCCAGAGCGCCGGACACGGCGGCGGAGATACGCATCCCCCGATCCTGCCCGACTCGCGGCCCCGCCCGGAGCACCGGGCGGGGCCACGCGGGCGCGGGGCCGGAGTTCGACGCCCCGCTCTTCACGTCTTGTTTCCCGCGCACGAGGGCGAGACGGCGGCCGAGGGCAGCGACTCGGGCGGGGCAGGCGGCCCTCGCCGCTCTGGTGTCGAGTGCGGCGGTCGGAGTCACCCTGGCGCTGACGGTCCCGCGAGTGGTGACCTGGAGAGTGGGATCACCGGAATGTGCCATGCCGACGGCGTGCCGTTGATCGGGCGGTCGGCCCAGGGATCCGGGGCGTGGGTGCCGGGCGAAGCTCTGGGAGAGGCAGTGCGAAGACACAGCCCAGTGCCGGGTCGGGCAACGTTTGCCCTGCCTGTACGGTCAGGGCATGGATGACAGCGGCCGACCGACTCTGGACGAGATCGAAGATCGTTTCGTTGAGCTTGTCGCGGGTCGGCTGTCCCGGGAAGAGGCCGACCGCTGGGCGGCAAGGTGGGTGATGGAGGACGGGGTCGTCTGGGACGGCCTCTCCTGGTGGGCGCTGAACCGCCTCCACGGAATCGATCTCCCTGTGGGTGAGAGCGGCGGCTACCTGCACGACGACGAACAAGTACGGATATGGCTCGTCGAGCTGAGGGAACGCCGAGTGATGTGAAGGGGTCGCGGCGTCGCGCCAAAGCCCCGGTCACCGCCAGGACGTGCGCGTGGCCGCGCGAGTGCGGGAGACCGATCGCGACGAGGGCCGAAGACAGCTGCGGGGCGTCCGCGCGGGCACGGGATCGGTGGTGACCTGGCGGTGAGCCGGATCGGGGGTCAGCTACCGCCCTGCACTACTTCGCCTCGACGGCACCGGCCATCGCGCCCACAGGCCCAGAGCGGCATGATCTGCCGCTCCATCATCCGGGGGGACAAGCGCGCCGCCGACCGACGGCTGCGCGAGGTGGTCGACAGGGCGAACGTCGCTTGACGCGAAACTAGTTCAGTGCCCGGAGCGCAGGGATGAACGCGATCAGGATCGGGACCACCGGGACCAGGGCCGCCGCGGCCGTCAGGCGCAGCCGGTGGGCCGCCGTCAGCCGGGGGGCGGCGTTCAAAAGGCGGTCGACGCGCTGCGGAAGGTCGGCGCCGGGGGCCTGGCCGGGGCCGAACACGCCCCGGTCCTCGTTGAGTTCCACCAGGGCGAGGGCGATCGTCAGCCGTCCGAACCGGCGCGAGGCGACGTCGTCCGCCGCCAGTTCCACCAGACGGTGCATCTCGCCCCGGAAGGCCGCGAACACCGGAACCCCCGGGAAGCCCGCCGCGAGCGCCGTCGCGCAGTGCAGCAGCCAATCGTGCCGGGCCCGGGCGTGGCCCTGCTCGTGCGCGAGCACCGCGTCCAGCTGGCGGCCCTTGAGCCGACGCAGCGCGGCCGTGGTGACGACCAGGCGCGGTGTCCCGCCCGGCAGTGACCAGGCTCCCGGACGCTCGCCCTCCAGCACCACCAGACGCGCGTTGCCGGACGGCTTCTCACCGGGCAACAGCGGTGCCCGCAGCACGAGTTCGTTCCGTCGCTGCTTGCGGCGGGTCCGCGCCCGGCCGATCTCCCGGCCCAGCATCGCCCCGCTCCACAGCCCGCCCGCCGCCAGCAGGACGGCGATCACCGCCGACCACGAACGGCCGGTGCCCAGCTGGTACGCCTCGATCACGGCGTTCGGCGCGGGCGCGAAGACCTGTCCCCGGACGGCCTTCCAGGCCGCCGCCGCGCTGAAGGTCATCGACAGCGCGAAGCTCACCAGGACCGCCGCCACCACGCACTGCCACACCCACAGCGCCACCACGGGTTCCCGTTCCACCCAATCGGCCCGTGCCAGCAGACGCGGTGCGACGGCGGCAGTCAGCGCGCCGAGCAGAAGCAGGGTGAGGGAGACCGACATGGCGCCAGCCTATGAGCGGGGTACACGCCGGGGTATGCCCGTGCGGGGCAAGTGACGTACACCACGGCGTGATCGCGTACGGGCGGACCCGCCCGGCCCGCTCAGAGCGTGACGAGCATCGCCAGCATCGCGAGCGCCATCGACAGCCGGCAGACCCGAGTCAGCTCGGCGACCCCGGCGCCGGCGCTCCCGCCCGCCACACCGACACCCACACCCACGCCCACATCGACACCCGCACCCACACCCACGCCCACATCGACACCCGCACCCACAGCCGCGCCCGCCGGTGCCGCCCCCGGCACCAGCCGCGCGCCGGCGCGCAGCGCGTACCCGCCGAAGTACACGAGCAGCACGCCCGTGAGAACGGGTACGCCGCCGGCGGCCGGGTGCCCGTGCCCTCCGCCGTGCCCCCCGTGCGCTCCCGGTGCCGCGGCCATCGCCACCGCCATGTAGACCATCGCCGACGAGCCGACAAGATGATGCAGATGGTGCCCCCGGCGCGCCCTACCCCGCCCAGCCGCGGCCGCGAGCCCGTACAGCGCCGCGAGCCCGAAGACCACCGCGTACACCGCCCAGCTCCACGACGGCGGGGTGAGCACCGCCGCGGGCAGCGCCATCGCCGCCATCCCGAAACCCATCAGGGCCTCGCTCCCGGCCCCGCCGCGCTCCCCGGGCGGGCCCCCGGACCGGCTCCGCGCCGTCCGTACCATCAGCACCAGGCAGTAGGCCCCGCTCGCGCCGCACAGCGCGACCAGCAGCCACCCGGGCGCAGCCGGTCCGTGCACGCCGCACACCCCCTCCTCGCGGTTCCCTCCGGGGACATGCCCGGCCGGGCATGCCCCACGCGGGCGCACGGGTGTACGAGGGGGGGCATGCGGGGCGCGCGCTAGGCTCGCAACGATCGCATCCGCCGATCTTCACCGCCCGAGGGGAGACAGCACCACCATGGACACCGCCGCACCCCGGCACACCGGCCCGCTCACCTACCGCGACGCCGTTCCCGACGACGTCCCGGCCCTGGTCCCGCTGGTCGAGTCCGCCTACCGCGGCGAGTCCAGCCGGACCGGCTGGACCAGCGAGGCCGACATGATCCACGGACAGCGCACCGACGCGCGGGCGGTCGCGGAGGTCGTCACCGCCCCCGGCAGTCGGCTGATGGCGGTCGAGCGGGACGGCCGGCTCGTCGCCTGCTGCCAGCTCGAACACCGCGGTGACATCGCCTACTTCGGCATGTTCGCGGTCCGCCCCGAGAACCAGGGGGAGGGCCTCGGCCGGCAGATCATCGAGGAGGCGGAGCGCCGCGTCCGCGAGATGTGGGACGTGCGCGAGATGCACATGACGGTGATCTCCGTCCGCGACGAACTGATCGCCTGGTACGAGCGCCGCGGCTACCGCCGTACCGGCAAGATGAGCCCCTTCCCGTATGGTGACGAGCGCTTCGGCATCCCCCAGCGCGACGACCTGGAGTTCGAACTCCTGGTCAAGAACCTCGTCTGACCCGAGCCCGAGCCCGAGCCCGAGTCGGCGGGCCGGGAACCCGCCCGCCGGGGCCCGAGTCCCGGCTCGGGCCCCGGGGTGCACGTCCCGGGGCAGGACCCCCGCGCCCGTCCTCACCCCCGCGCGCGCCCCGCAGGACCTCAGTCCTCCGAGCGCTCCCGCGTCAGCCTGATTTCCGGCCGGTCGGTCGTCACCCCGTCCAGGCCCAGGGCGCGCGCGAGCCGCAGCTCCGCCTGGGTGTTGACCACCCAGCCGCCCACCCACAGGCCCGCCGCGTGCGCCCGCTCGACGGTGTCGAGCGTGAGCCGGCGGATGTTGAGCACCAGCGCCGTCGCGCCCACCGCGAGCGCGCGTTCGATCACGTCGGCCTGCCGCTCGTCGGCGACGAGCGCGGTGCGGACCCCCGGCACCAGGTCGCGGATCTCCGCCAGGGCCTCGTCGTGGAAGGAGAGGACCTGTACCCGCCCGGTCAGGTCCCGCGCGTTCAGTACGGCGGCCAGCGCCCGGGCCGCGCCGACGTCCTTGATCTCGGCCTGGAGCGGCGCCGAGACCGCGTCCAGGACCTCCTCGAAGACGGGCACCCGCTCGCCGTCGCCCGCGTCGAGCGTCCGCAGCTCCGCGAGGGTCTTCCCGGAGATCGGGCCGCTCCCGTCCGTGGTGCGGTCGACATCGGCGTCGTGCATGACGACGAGAGCGCCGTCCTCGCTCAGATGGAGATCCAGCTCCACGAGGTCGAGGCCCGCCTTCTCGGCCTGGACGAAGGAGCGCAGGGTGTTCTCGGGGGCGACGCCCATGACCCCGCGGTGACCGATGGTGAGCAGACTCAAGACCTTCTCGCTTCCGTCGACGGAATTCAGCGCCGCCCAGCTTGCCGCAGAGCGGCCCAGCCAAACATCCCCGCCCCTTTTTGGCTGGATGAGACCGTACTGTTCCGGTCCGCACCGACCCGTCCACCCTGCCTCGATCGTGTGGGCGCAAGGGGGAGTTGGCGAAGGAAGGCCGCATTCCTCAGCCCCCTGCCCCATCCACACAGGAAAATTCACGGCCGGACCCGGGGGTGCGCCGGACAATTTCTCTCGCACCTCTTGTGGCGGCGATCTGTGGATGGTTACGGTGGCGGCACGAAAGGTTCTCCGGCGGAGGAAGTGACATGACGGAAATTCTTGTGCAGGACATGGCCGGTGCGGGGATATCCGCCGACGCTCTCGTGATCGAGCACCCTGCCTGGACCGAGCTCAAGAATGCCGTGGAGGAGCTCCGCCCCTGGCAGAGCGCGGACGGCTCCATTGACTTCGACGCCGAGGGCGCGCCGTCCCGGGCGCACGCCGAGCAGACCGTCGAGCGCGTCGCCGGCGCGGTCGAGCGGCTCTCCCCGCTGCTCCCGCACGATGCCACCTACCACCGCGCGCTCGTCGCCGACCTGCGCAAGTGGTCCGAGGGCGGCTTCGGGGTGCCGGACTTCCTGGACGCGCTGCTCGCCTTCCAGCCGGCCGCCGAGCGCCTGGACGGCCGCCAGCACCTCGTCGTCTTCCCGATGTACACCCAGAACGGCAACCCGGACCGCAACCTCGAAGCGGTCGTGCTGCGCATGGTGTGGCCGGAGTGGCTCTCCGAGCTCGAGGCGACCCGTTACGACAACCCGCTGTTCTGCGGCATCACCTTCGAGGACTTCACCAGCGGCTACGACACGCACTCGGCGGTCCTCTTCCCCGAGACCGTCGCGGTCCGCGAAGCCCCCGAGCGCTTCACCTGGGGCGGCATCTTCTGCGACCGCGAGGCGGCCCGCTTCCGCAAGGTCACCGAGGCCTCCGTCGACATCCTCGGCATCGAGCTGCCCGAGGACATCGCGGCCATGGTCGGGGACCAGGAGCGCTGCGAGAAGGCGTTCGTCCTGTGGGACATGGTCCACGACCGCACCCACAGCCACGGCGACCTGCCGTTCGACCCCTTCATGATCAAGCAGCGCCAGCCGTTTTGGATGTACGGCCTGGAGGAGCTGCGCTGCGATCTCACCGCCTTCAAGGAGGCCGTGAAGCTCGACGCCGAGGGCAACCCGCACGGCCGTGACATGCAGTACGCGGTCCTGTTCGACCGGATGTTCCGCTTCCCGGTCTCCGGCGACCGCAACCGCAACTACGACGGCCTCGGCGGTCAGCTGCTCTTCGCGTACCTCCACAAGCACGACGTGGTGCGCTGGACCGACAACAAGCTGCGGATCGACTGGGAGCGCGCCCCCGAGATCACCAACCAGCTCTGCGGCGAGATCGAGAAGCTGTACCGCGACGGCATCGACCGTCCGAAGCTCGTCCACTGGTTCAAGGCGTACGAGCTGGTCTCCACCTACCTCGCCCCGCACCCCGGCTCCACCTGGGCCAAGGGCGCCGACGCCCTGGACCTGTCGCTGCCGCCGCGCAAGCTCGTCGACGACGTGCTTCCCGACGAGTTTCCGCTCAGCATGTTCTATGAGGCCCTTGCCAAGAAGCTCAAGGGTGTGATCGCCTCCACCGAGGGCATCACCGCCGCCGGCGCCGAGCAGGCCGTGCAGGTCGCCGCGTGACCGGTACGGCGGACACCACGGCGGGGGCCGGCGCGGCCCCCGCCCCCGGGGCGATCACGCCCGCGCAGGCAACGGAGCAGGAGGAGACGACCATGATCGGCAACGGGAACGGCAGCCTGGACGGAGCCGTCATCGCGGTCGCGGGCGCGGCCGGGCCCGCGGGCCGGGCCGCCCTGATGCGCCTGGCCGAGGCGGGCGCCACCGTCGTCGCGGCCGACGCCGACCCGGCACGCCTCGCCGAGGCCGTCGACGCCGCCCGCTACGCGCACGGCGGCGCCACGGTCACCGGCGACACCGTCGACCTCCTCGACCTCGACGCCACCCGCGAGTGGGTGGCGAAGACGGAGAAGGAGTTCGGCCGGATCGACGGCCTCGTCCACCTCGTGGGCGGCTGGCGCGGCAGCAAGACCTTCACCGAGACCGAGCTCAAGGACTGGGACTTCCTGGAGAAGCTCCTGATCCGCACGGTCCAGAACACCTCGCTCGCCTTCCACGACGTGCTGCTGCGCGCCGGGGGCCGCGGCCGCTACGTCCTGATCAGCCAGTCCGGCGCGCACAAGCCGGTGGCCGGCAACGCCGCGTACAACGCCGGCAAGGCCGCCGCCGAGGCCTGGACCCTCGCCATGGCCGACTCCTTCCGCAAGCTGGGGGGCGACGAAGGCCCGCAGGCGGCGGCTGCCATCCTGGTGATCAAGGCATTGGTGCACGACGCGATGCGCGCCGAGCGCCCGAATGCGAAGTTCGCGGGCTTCACCGACGTCACGGAACTGGCCGACGCCATCGCCGGACTCTGGGACCGGCCCGCCCAGGAAGTGAATGGACAGCGCCTGTGGCTGACTCCCAAGCCGTGACCGCGGCCCTGGGCTCCCGTACCGACGCCCGTCGTCACCACGACCCGTCGGTCCGGGGCTTCGCCAGCGACAACTACGCCGGCGTCCACCCGGAGATCCTCGCGGCCGTCGCGCTCGCCAACGGCGGACACCAGGTCTCCTACGGAGAGGATCAGTACACCGATCACCTCCAGCGGATCATGCACAGCCACTTCGGCTCCAGCGCCGAGGCCTTCCCGGTCTTCAACGGGACCGGCGCGAACGTCACCGCGCTGCAGGCCCTCACCGACCGCTGGGGCGCGGTGATCTGCGCCGAGTCCGCGCACATCAACGTGGACGAGGGCGGCGCCCCGGAGCGGATGGGCGGCCTGAAGCTGCTCACCGTGCCCACCCCGGACGGCAAGCTCACCCCCGAGCTGATCGACCGGCAGGCCTGGGGCTGGGACGACGAGCACCGGGCCATGCCCCAGGTCGTCTCGATCACCCAGAACACCGAACTCGGCACCGTCTACACGGTCGAGGAGATCCGCGCCATCGTGGACCACGCCCACTCCAAGGGCATGAAGGTCCACCTCGACGGCGCCCGGATCGCCAACGCGGCCGCGTCGCTCGACGTACCGATGCGGGCGTTCACCAACGCCGTGGGCGTCGACGTCCTGTCGTACGGCGGAACCAAGAACGGCATGCTCTTCGGCGAGGCCGTCGTCGTCCTCAACCCGGACGCCGTCAGCCACATGAAGCACCTGCGCAAGCTGTCCATGCAGCTCGCTTCCAAGATGCGCTTCGTGTCGGTGCAGTTGGAGGCGCTGCTCGCCAAGGACTTGTGGCTGCGCAACGCCCGCCACGCCAACGCGATGGCCGGCCGCCTCGCGGACGGGGTGCGGAGCGTGGACGGGGTGGAGATCCTCTACCCGGTGCAGGCCAACGCGGTCTTCGCGCGGCTGCCGCACGAGGTCAGCCGGCGGCTCCAGGAGCGGTTCCGCTTCTACTTCTGGGACGAGGCGGCCGGCGACGTGCGCTGGATGTGCTCCTACGACACCACGGAGGACGACGTCGACGCGTTCCTCCTGGCGCTGAAGGAAGAGATGGCGCGCTAGCGGCCCTCCGATGTGGCATATGCCTGTGTGAAAGCGCGGCCGGGCGGAAGTCGACGACTTCCGCCCGGCCGCTTTTCCGTGCCTGGCTGTGCCCGTTCGTATCTCTCCGAGTTCCTCGTGCCCCCCCGTGCGCGTTCGGTCGTGCTAGGAGGCGGTGCAGGAGACGGAGCCGGACGGGAGGTTGTTGCCGGTCGAGTTGGCCGTGAAGCCGAAGGTGGTGGTGCCGTCGGCCGGGATCGTGCCGTTGTGCGCGGCGTTGGCCACAAAGACCGCGCCGTTCGTACCGCTGGTCAGAGTCCCGTTCCAGAGACTGGTGATCGCGGTGCCGCTGCCCGGGGTCCAGCCGACCTTCCAGCCGCTCAGAGCGGTGGTCCCGTGGTTCATGACCTCGACCTCGCCTTGGAAACCGCCGCTCCAGGAGCTGACGACCTTGTACTGCGCCATGCAGCTGCGGTCACCGGTCGGGGGAGTGGTCGGGGGAGTGGTGGGCGGGGTCGTCGGCGGCGTCGTGGGCGGGTTGGTAGGCGGGGTGCCGCTGCCGCGGATGCCGGTCACCTCGCCGTGGCCGCCGTCGAAGACGATGTCGGAGCAGGAGAAGAAGTTCTCGTTGCTGTCCGACCGCACCCACTGGATGAAGACCAGCGCGTCACCGGAACGGCCCGAGGGCAGCGGCGTGTTCCAGTAGTAGTGGCCGCCGTCGGTGCCGGGCGACCCCGTCGCGGCCGGGTTGCTGACGGTGTGCACCAGCTCCAGGTCGGCCCACTTCAGCTGGGAGGTCGGGGACCAGCCCTGGCGGGTGAGGTACACCCGGAACTCGCCCGGGTGCGCGGCCCAGTTGCTGTAGTTCACCTGGAACGTGGAGCCCGAGGTCAGGTGCGTCTTCGGCCAGTCGGAACGAGCCTGGTTGTAGCCCTTGAAGTCGTACGGGGAGCGGTCGCCGGCGCTGCAGAGGGTGCCGTCGGGAACGTAACCCTGGCCGCGGCCGCCCGCGTTGGAGTCGAGCACCGCGAACCAGTTGTACAGGGACGAGGAGCCGCTCTGCGCGATGGCCGCCGCGCAGGCGGGGTTGGTCGGGTCGACCGCACCGCTGGAGGTGATGGCGTCCTTCATGCAGAGGTACGTCCGGGAGCCCGGCGCCATCGCGACGCCGTGCGCCTCGGCGGAGCCCTGGCCGAGGAGGAGCAGGCCTAATGCCGAGAGCAGCATCGCCGCGGCGGAGAGTACTGCCGTCTTGGTACGTCTGACCATGGATCGCTGACCTTTCGACGGTCATGCCGGCGGGCCGGAACGCGGCCCCGAGGGATGGGCCGGGGACAGCATTCTGGCGTGGGCATGACATCCAGAAGGGGATGGGAGCGCTCCCACTTCGGACGATAGGGCTGCGTCAATTCGCTGTAAACGGATCGGTCTCCGAAACCTCTACGAAACACCGCGAGCCCCGGGCGTCTGTCGCGCCGGGGCCCGGGGGTGGGGTGGGGTCAGGGGAGCGCGCGCCGTCGTCCGGCGCCCGGCCGGCTACTTCCCGGCGGCCTTGAGGTCCTCCGGCGACGGCGCCGTGCCCCCGAGGTGTGCCGGCATCCACCAGGTGTCGTCCGCGTCCTTGGGGCGTACGGGGTACGCGCGCTGCGCCGCCTCCAGCAGCTCCTGGACCCGCTCGCGCAGCCGCCGGGTGATGGCTCCCGCGTACTGGTCGGCCGGAGCCTCCACCGGCTCGCCGACCCGGATCGTCACCGGGATGTGGTCCCGCTTGAAGTTGCGCGGCCGGCCCTTGGTCCAGACCCGCTGGGTGCCCCACAGCGCCATCGGGATCAGCGGCACGCCGGCCTCCTGCGCCAGCCGCGCCGCACCCGACTTGAAGCCCTTGAGCGTGAACGACTGCGAGATCGTCGCCTCCGGGAACACCCCGACGATCTCCCCGGACCGCAGCGCCTTCAGGGCGTGCTCGTACGCGTGCTCGCCCTGCGCCCGGTCCACCGGGATGTGCTTCATCGCCCGCATCAGCGGCCCCGACACCTTGTGGCGGAAGACCGACTCCTTCGCCATGAAGCGCACCAGGCGCTTCTGCGGCAGCGCGGCCAGGCCGGAGAAGATGAAGTCCAGATAGCTGATGTGGTTGCTGACCAGCACGGCCCCGCCCTGGCGGGGGATGTGGTGCGACCCCTGGGTGTCGATCTTCAGGTCGAGCGCCTTGAACATGGTGAGGGCGGCGCCGACGACCGGCCGATAGACGAGTTCTGCCATCTGGGGGGGACCCCTTACGTGTGTGGCCCGGGGAGGGTTCTCCCGGCGAAGTTACGCAGCCGTAGGTTTTCGGCTTTGGGCAGATGGTGCCCCATGTGGGAGCCCATGACCAGTCCAGACGGCTTCGTGTGGGGAGATTCTCGTCACTCTTGGTGTTCACGGCCGGTCACGGCGGGAATCGATCGGCGCCCGGCGGTGCTGGATCCGAGGAGGACCGACGAGTGGAGGCAGGGGAGATGACCGGGATCCGCAGCGCGGTGTCACTGGACGCCGCGACGCTGGGCGCGGAGCTGGGGGAGCGGGCCACCCTGGTGGAGTTCTCCACCGCCTTCTGTCAGCCCTGCCGTGCCACCCGCCGCGTCCTCACCGAGGTGGCGGCCCTGGTCGACGGTGTCGCGCACATCGAGATCGACGCCGAGGAACGTCTGGATCTGGTCCGCGCGCTCGGGGTGGTGCGCACCCCCACGGTGCTGGTCCTCGACCGGGCCGGGCGGATCGTGCGCAGGGCCTTTGGCCAGCCCCGCAAGGCCGATGTCATCGCCGCGCTCGGACAGGCGGTGTGAGGCGGTGACGCATCTCCCAGATCACGGTGCGCGCTTGACTGCGCACGGTGGCGATCGTCAGGCTGGCCGCATGCTCCCGGAACCCCTTCTCCCCGGTCAAGCGCCGAAAGGCCCCGCCCGCCCGGCGTGCGGCCCGGGTGCCCGAGTCTGACGAGTCTCGACGCCCCCGTACACCGCCACCCCCCATTCCGCAGAAGGACAACTCCATGACGGTCTCGCCTCAGCTCCGTACGTTCCCGACGACTCCCACCCCCCGCGCCGCCGCCGATGACGCCCTCGCGGGCGCGTCCGCCCCCGGTGCCCCGTGGCCGGGCTCGCCCGAACTGCTGAAGGCGACCTTCCGCCGGCACGCCGCCGGGGTCGCGGTCGTCACTGCGTACGGTGACGGGCGCCCGGTCGGCTTCACCGCCACCTCGGTCAACTCCGTCGCCGCCGAGCCGCCGCTGATCTCCTTCGGGGCCGGTACGGGTTCCTCCAGCTGGCCCGTCCTCGCCGAGGCCGAGTACATCGGCGTCCACATACTCGGCGAGCACCAGAGCGAGCTGGCCGCCACCTTCGCCCGCGGCGGCGCCGACCGGTTCGCCCCGCCCACCCGCTGGCATCACGGCCCAAAGGGCGTCCCCGTCCTCGACGGTGTGCTCGCCTGGCTGGTGTGCCGGGTGGCCGCGAAGATTCCGGCCGGGGACCACCGCATCGTCATCGCCGAGGCCGTCGCCGGAGACCCCGAGGGCACGGGCCGTCCGCTCCTGTACCACCAGGGGCGCTTCAACGCGCTGCGCGACTGAGAGTTCCCGTACGGCCGGGCCCGGGGGCGTTGGCAAGGTCACATGGCTGAGCGCTTGCTCACTGGTCACGGAATGGCTGTACTGACGAGTAATATCTCGGTCGGGGCGGCCAGCCGCCCCGACCGGAAACCCGCCCTTCAGGCGCCTATGCTGCGAGCAACAACGCAGCCCAGTTATGACGATGCAGTAGGAGAGCCGGCGTGAGCTTGAGGATCGTTGTCTGTGTGAAGTACGTGCCGGACGCCACTGGCGACCGGAAGTTCGCCGACGACCTGACGGTCGACCGTGAGGACGTCGACGGTCTCCTTTCGGAGCTGGACGAGTACGCGGTCGAGCAGGCGCTCCAGATCGCCGAGGAAGCGGACGACGCCGAGGTCACCGTCCTCACCGTCGGTCCGGAGGACGCCAAGGACGCCCTGCGCAAGGCGCTGTCCATGGGCGCCGACAAGGCCGTCCACGTCGAGGACGACGACCTGCACGGCACCGACGTCATGGGCACCTCGCTGGTGCTCGCCAAGGCGATCGAGGAGACCGGCTACGACCTCGTCATCGCCGGTATGGCCTCCACCGACGGCACCATGGGTGTCCTCCCGGCGATCCTGGCCGAGCGCCTTGGCGTCCCGCAGGTCACCCTGCTCTCCGAGGTCAAGGTCGAGGACGGCACCGTCACCGGCCGCCGTGACGGCGACACCGCCTCCGAGCGGCTGGAGGCCTCGCTGCCGGCCGTCGTCTCCGTGACGGACCAGTCGGGCGAGGCCCGCTACCCGTCCTTCAAGGGCATCATGGCCGCCAAGAAGAAGCCGGTGAAGGCCCTGGACCTGTCCGACCTCGGCATCGAGGCGGACGAGGTCGGCCTGGAGGCCGCGTGGACCAAGGTCGACTCGGCCGACGAGCGTCCCGCGCGCACCAAGGGCACGATCGTCACGGACGAGGGCGAGGGCGGCAAGCAGCTCGCCGAGTTCCTCGCGAGCCAGAAGTTCATCTAGTCGCCGGGGCCCGGGGTCTTCGACCCTGGGCCGCCAGCCCCTAAGGGCTCGCGCGCGCCGTCCCCTCAGGCCTTCCCCGTTTCTTCCGCAGGAGATTGAAGTCCCATGGCTGAGATTCTCGTCTACGTCGACCACGTCGACGGAGCCGTCCGCAAGCCCACCCTGGAGCTGCTGACGCTGGCCCGCCGCCTCGGCGAGCCGGTCGCCGTCGCCCTCGGCAACGGTGCCGCCGACACCGCCGCCACCCTCGCCGAGCACGGCGCGACCCGCGTCCTGACCGCCGAGGCCGCGGAGTTCGCCGACTACCTCGTCGTCCCGAAGGTCGACGCGCTCCAGGCCGCGTACGAGGTTGTCTCCCCGGCTGCCGTGCTCGTCCCGTCCTCCGCCGAGGGCAAGGAGATCGCCGCCCGCCTCGCCGTCCGCATCGGCTCCGGCATCATCACCGACGCCGTGGACCTGGAGGCCGGTGACGAGGGCCCGGTCGCGACGCAGTCGGCGTTCGCCGCCTCGTACACGACCAAGTCCCGTGTCTCCAAGGGCACTCCGGTCATCACGGTCAAGCCGAACTCGGCGCCCGTCGAGGCCGCCCCGGCCGCCGGTGCGGTCGAGTCCCTCGCCGTGTCCTTCGGCGCCCTGGCCACCGGCACCAAGGTCACCGCGCGCACCCCGCGCGAGTCGACCGGCCGTCCGGAGCTGACCGAGGCCGCGATCGTGGTCTCCGGCGGCCGCGGCGTCAACGGCGCCGAGAACTTCGCCGTCATCGAGGCCCTCGCCGACTCGCTCGGCGCGGCCGTCGGCGCCTCCCGCGCCGCCGTGGACGCCGGCTGGTACCCGCACTCCAACCAGGTCGGCCAGACCGGCAAGTCGGTCTCGCCGCAGCTGTACATCGCGTCCGGCATCTCCGGCGCGATCCAGCACCGCGCGGGTATGCAGACCTCGAAGACCATCGTCGCCATCAACAAGGACGCCGAGGCCCCGATCTTCGACCTCGTCGACTACGGCGTCGTGGGCGACCTCTTCAACGTCGTCCCGCAGCTGACCGCGGAGGTCGAGGCCCGCAAGGGCTGAGCCACCGGATCGGTACGGCCGGGGGCCGCGTGGTGATTCCACCGCGCGGCCCCCGGCCGTTTTCCGTCACCGCGCGGCGTCGTGCGTCGCTGCGCGTTTCCGCCTCCGTGCACCGTTTCGAACGCCCGCCGGTCTCGTGCCCGGCCCGTCCCGAGCGGGCCCGCGCCTCGCCGGACGGCACGTCAGGGGAGCCATTGACGCGGGCCCGACCGCCCCACTAGCTTCGCCGAACGGATTGTCCATTCCGTGGAGCGGAAAACAGGAGGGTCTGGAATGGATCAGCAGGAGCGGGTGACGACCAGCCTCGCCGGAGCGGTCGCCAAGGAGATCGGCGCCTCCCTCGCCGCCGTGGACGCCGAGCTGGACCGCCGCTACCCGGGCGACCCCGGCACCCGCCAGCCCGTCCACACCGTCTACGTTCCCGCCGACCTCTTCGACGCCGGCACCCTCCGTTCCTGGGGCGACCAGGCGCTCGCCGCCCTCGACGAGCACGCCCCCGACGCCACCGCGTTCGCCCGCGTCCTCGGTCTCGCCGACGACCTCGCGGAGGACGTCCACGGCCGGGTGCGCGCCAAGCTGGAGCGCGAGCCCGTCGAGGATCTGCGCGTCGACTTCGAGGACGGGTACGGAGGGGCCGACGGGGCCGCCGAGGACCGTGACGCGGCGCGCGCGGCCCGGATCGTCGCGCGGGCGTGCGCGAACGGCAGCGCCGCCCCGTACACCGGCATCCGGATGAAGTGCATGGAAGCCGGTGTCCGCGACCGGGGCATCCGTACCACCGACGTCTTCCTCACCGGCCTTGTGGAACACGGCGGCCTGCCCGACGGCCTCGTCCTCACCCTGCCCAAGGTCACCTACCCCGAGCAGGTCACCGCCTTCGTCCGGCTTCTCGAAGCCTTCGAGAAGGCCCACGGGCTCGGCGCCGGGCGCCTCGGCTTCGAGATCCAGATCGAAACGAGCCAGGCCATTCTCGCCGCCGATGGCACCGCCACCGTCGCCCGGATGATCGGCGCCGCCGAAGGCCGCGCCACCGGGCTGCACTACGGCACCTTCGACTACAGCGCCTGCCTCGGCGTCAGTGCCGCCCACCAGGCGAGCGACCACCCGGCCGCCGACCACGCCAAGGCGGTCATGCAGGTGGCCGCCGCCGGCACCGGCGTACGGGTGTCGGACGGCTCCACCAACGTGCTCCCCGTCGGCTCCACCGCCCAGGTCCACGAAGCGTGGCGGCTGCACTACGGGCTGACCCGGCGCGCCCTGGCCCGTGCGTACTACCAGGGCTGGGACATGCACCCCGGGCATCTCCCCACCCGGTACGCCGCCGTCTTCGTTTTCTACCGCGAGGGCTTCGAGAGCGCCGCGAGGCGGCTTTCGGCCTATGCCGACCGCACCGGCGGCGCCATCATGGACGAGCCCGCCACCGCCCAGGCCCTCGCCTCCTACCTGCTGCGGGGCCTGCGCTGCGGGGCGCTGGACGCCGCCGAGGTCGACGCCCTCACCGGGCTGACCCGCGCCGACCTCGACCGCTTCGCCGCCCCGCGCAGGGGATCGGCGACGGCCGCCGCCGGGTAAGGGCGACGGCCTTCGGGTGGGGCCCGGCGGGGACCCGGGGCGCTTTGCGGATGCCGGCCGGTCAGACGTCCCGCGGGGGAGGGATCTCGCCCGAGCCCCGGGGGATCAGCGTGGTCCCCAGAACGATCGTCTCCGCCGCCCGAGGCGCTTCGACAGCGCCGTCGAGCCGCCGGAACAGCCGCTGTGCCGCCGTGCGGCCCAGCGCGGCCGCGTCCTGCGCGATGACCGTGATGCCCAGCAGGTCGGCCAGTTCGATGTCGTCGAACCCGACCAGGGCGACGGGGAGTTCTCGCCCGGCGAGGGCCCGCACGGCGGTGACCGTCACCCGGTTGTTGCCGGCGAGGAGCGCCGTGACCGGCTCCGGACCCGACAGCATGGCCTCGACGGCGGCCGTGACGTGTGCCGGGTCGGTCGGGCCCAGGGACATCCACCTCCCGTGCACGGCGAGTCCCGCGTCCTCCATGGCCGCCCGGTAGCCGCGCAGCCGCTCGGTCGCGGTGTGGATGCGGGGCCGGTCGCCGATGAAACCGATCCGGCGGTGTCCCTGGGCGATCAGATGCGTCACACCGGCCCGGGCCCCGCCGAAACTGTCCGACCGGACCACGTCGGCGTCGATCCCGCCCGCCGGCCGGTCCACGAAGACGGTCGCGACCCCCGCCCGTATCTCCGGGTCCAGATAGCGGTGGTCGTCGCCCGCGGGGATGACGATCAGCCCGTCCACCCGCCGTGCGCACAGGGCGAGCGCCAGCTCCCGCTCCCGTTCCGGGTCCTGCGCGCTGGAACCGTTGATGAGCAGCGCGCCGTGCGCCCGCGCGACCTCCTCGACCGCCCGGCTGAGCGGGCCGTAGAACGGATCGGCCAGATCCTCCAGGACCAGTCCGATTGATGCCGTACGCCCCTTGCGGAGCACCCGTGCGCTGTCGTTGCGGCGGAAGCCGAGGAACTCGATGGCCTCCTTGACCCGCTGTTCGGTGTCGGGGGTGACGCCGGGTTCGCCGTTCACGACGCGGGAGACGGTCTTGAGCCCGACGCCCGCCCGGGCGGCGACGTCCTTCATCGTGGGCCGGTGGCCGTAACGGTGCTCAAAGCGGCGGGCGATCTCGGTCACGGGACGCGGTTCCTCCGTCGTGTCGGTGGTGTCGGGGGCGTCGGTGCTGTTGCGAGTGAGGGGCGTGCGGGTCGTGCTGGTGGTGAGGGCTGTGCCGGACGGGTCTCGATCGCGTTGCCGTCGAGCATAGGCCCTGGACAACGTTGTCAGAAGACGGGGAGACTGGCCCCGCCCCGCACACCCGCCGTCACCCGGAGACCCGCTCACTCATGCGTACTGACCTCGTCGCCGCCCTGGACTTCGGTGGCACCAAGATCGCCGGGGCTCTCGTCGGCGCCGACGGCCGGATCCGGGTACGCGCCCAGCGGCCCACCCCCGCCCGCGAGCCGGGCGAGACGGTGATGCGGGCGGTGGAGGAGGTCCTCGCCGAGCTCGAAGCCTCCCCGCTGTGGGCGTCGGCGGTGGCCGTCGGCATCGGCAGCGCCGGTCCCGTCGACGCCTCCACCGGCACCGTCAGCCCGATCAACGTGCCCGGCTGGCGCGACTTCCCGTTGGTCGAGCGGGTCCGCGAGGCCACCGGCGGACTTCCCGTCACCCTGGTCGGCGACGGTGTCGCCATGACGGCCGCCGAGCACTGGCAGGGCGCCGCGCGCGGCTACGACAACGCCCTCTGCCTTGTCGTCTCCACCGGCGTCGGCGGCGGCCTCGTCCTGGGCGGGCGCCTCCACACGGGCCCCACCGGCAACGCCGGTCACATCGGCCACATCGTCGTGGACCTGGACGGGGATCCGTGCGCCTGCGGCGGCCGAGGCTGCGTCGAACGCATCGCCAGCGGCCCGTACATCGCCCGCCGTGCCCTGGACGGCGGCTGGCGTCCGGGGCCCGACGGAGACACCACCGCCGCCGCGGTGGCTGCGGCCGCCCATGCCGGCGACCCGGTGGCCGTTGCCTCCTTCGAACGCGCCGCGCAGGCGCTCGCGGCCGGGATCGCCGCGACCGCCTCGCTCGTCGAGATCGACATCGCGGTCGTCGGCGGGGGAGTGGCGGGCGCGGGCGAGGTCCTGTTCGCACCCCTGCGTCGCGCCCTGTGCACGTACGCCACGCTCTCCTTCATCCGCGACCTCACCGTCGTCCCCGCCCTGACCGGCACCGACGCCGGGCTGCTGGGTGCCGCGGCCGCGGCGGCGGACGCGATGACGGACACCGCCACGGACGCCGTGCCGGGCGGTGCGGCCGGCGGGGCGACGGTGGACGGAGCGAGCCGCGGCGCGGGTCGCGTGGCGGGCGATTCCGCGCGGGACTGAGGCACCCTCCGGTACGAGGCGGGCCCGCCCCCGTACCCGGCGCCGGGGCCCCGGGCGCGAACGCGCGCCGGGCGTGCGCCGGTTCGCCCCGCCCGCCCCCGGCGTTTCCGTGGGAGGGTGGTGCGGCCAGTCCACTGGGGCCTACCGAGGAGGGGGAATCGTGATCGTCTGGATCAACGGTACGTTCGGTGCGGGGAAGACCGGCACCGCGCGCGAGCTGGTCGATCTGATCCCGAACAGCACGCTGTACGACCCGGAGCTGACCGGGGGCACGATGCGTCTGCTACTCCCGCGCAAGCGTCTCGCGGAGGTCTCCGACTTCCAGGACCTTCCCATCTGGCGCCGGCTCGTCGTGGACACCGCGGCCGCGCTCCTCGCCGAACTGGGCGGTGTCCTCGTGGTCCCGATGACCCTGATCCGCCAGGAGTACCGGGACGAGATCTTCGGCGCCCTCGCCGCCCGCCGGATCCAGGTCAGACATGTCGTCCTGACTCCGGACGAAACGATCCTGCGCGGGCGGATCGACCAGCGGGCCGCCCGCGAGGCCACGGCCGGTCCCGAAACCGTGACCGCCGACGGCGACCGCGTCGCCGTGTCCGTGTCCGGGGCGGGAGCCGTGTCCGGCGTGGGGTCCGCGGCCGGTTCCGCAGCCGGTTCCGGACACGGGCCGGGAGCGTGGGAGGGCCCGGACGAAGGCGGGACGGCCGAGGCGGAGGCCGCCGCCCGGGTGCGCCGCTGGTGTCTGGACCACATAGCCCCGTTCCGGGAGGCGCTCGGCGGCTGGCTCGCCGCCGACGCGTACCCCGTCGACAACTCCGCGCTCACCCCGGCCGAGACCGCCCGCGCCATCGCCGACGCCGTCAGCGCCGGTCACGCCCCGCCCTGCGGCATCGTGCAGACCCCCGAACCGGCCGGCGAGACCCTGGCCGCCGGTGTCCTGCTCTTCGACGAGCACGACCGCGTCCTGCTGGTCGACCCCACCTACAAACCCGGCTGGGAGTTCCCCGGAGGGATCGTCGAACCAGGCGAGTCGCCCGCGCGCGCGGGCATCCGGGAGGTCGCAGAGGAGATCGGGCTCCGGCTCGACGCCGTACCCCGGCTGCTCCTTGTCGACTGGGAACGCCCTCAGCCTCCCGGCTACGGCGGTCTGCGCCTGCTCTTCGACGGCGGGCTGCTGACCGCCGCCGAAGCCGGCCGCCTCCGGCTGCCCGGTACCGAGCTGCGCGGCTGGCGCTTCGTCACCGAGGCAGAGGCCGCCGGTCTGCTTCCCCCGGTCCGCTACGACCGCCTCCGCTGGGCCCTGCGTGCCCGCGAACGCGGCACCGTGCTCAACCTGGAGGCGGGCGTCCCGCTGGGCTGAGCCCGCCCGGACGCGAGGGCACGGTGCGCGCCGGCACGGTGTGCGAGGCCACGGCAGCCCGCCGTGCCCGGCGGCGGGCCGCTGGAGAACCCCCGGCCCGCCACGCCGACCCTGGGCCCGCGGGACCTCAGTCCGCCATGGGCCCTGGCCCCGGGCCCGCCGCGTGGGCCGCCGCTCGTGCGAGCCGCTCCGCCGTGTCCGTCGTCACCGGTTCGCCGTGGCCGCAGCACAGGACCGATGGACGCAGCGCGGCGAGCCGGCTCATCGAGGCGAGGGCGTCGGCGCGGTCCGCGTGGAAAACCCCGAACATCACGTCCGGCACCGACGCCACCGTGTCACCCGCGAACAGCACGCCGTGGCGCGGCAGATGGACCGCGATCGAGCCGGGCGTGTGGCCAGGGGTGTGCACGATCATCGCGCCGTCGCCGAAGTCCAGTACGTCGCCGTCGGCGAGCTCGCGGTCCACCCGGGTCGGCGGCGCGACGGGAGTCGTGAGCCCGTGCTCGTACAGAGGGATCTCCCAGTCCAGCAAGTCAGGCTCGGGAACCGGGAGTTCGCCCCGGACCACCGGGGCGTCCAGGGCGTGCGCCAGGATCTCGGCGCCGAAGCGGTCCGCCAACTCCCCGGCCGCGCCCACGTGATCGCGGTGGCAGTGGGTGAGGACGATCCGCCGCAGCCGGTACGGATCGAGGCCGGCGCCGCGCAGCGTCGCCTCGACCGAGGCCGCCGAACCGGCCCATCCCGCGTCGATCAGGGTCGAATCCTCCCCGTCGCGCCACAGATACGCCTGGCCGACGGGGAAACGGAGCAGACGCAGTCGGGGGCCAAGCGTTACAAGGTCCATACTCGCGACCGTACTCGGCCTCCGTCCGCCCCGAACGGCCCTACGCTCTGGGCGAGTTCCGCCCAGAGCGTGAAGCGGGGCACCCGGCCGCCCGGCCGGGTGCCCCGCTCGGGTCGGCCCGCGCTCAGGCCTGCTTCGAGCGTGCGTAGTTCACCAGGAAGTGCGCCTCCGCCACCGACAGACGCTCCAGCTCCTGCGGGGACACCGACTCGTTCACCGCGTGGATCTGCGCCTCCGGCTCGCTCAGGCCGATCAGCAGGATCTCCGCCTCCGGGTACAGCGCCGCCAGCGTGTTGCAGAGCGGGATCGAGCCGCCCATGCCGGCCGCCTGCATCTCCTCGTCCGGGTACGCGACCCGCATGGCCTCGGCCATCGACGTGTACGCCGGGCTGGAGACATCCGCCTGGAACGCCTGGCCCTGGCCGACCTGCTCGACCGAGACCCGCGCGTTCCACGGCGTGTGCTTCTCGATGTGCGCGAACAGCAGCTCCGTCGCCTTCGCCGCGTCCTGGCCGGGCGGCACCCGCAGGCTGATCTGGGCCCGCGCGGTCGACGGGATCGACGGCGTCGCGCCCGCCACCGAGTGTGCGTCGATGCCGATGACCGTCACGGCCGGACGCGCCCAGATCCGGTCGGCGACCGTACCGCTGCCCGTCAGCTCCACCCCGTCCAGCACCTTCGCGTCCTTGCGGAAGTCGGCCTCCGGGTACTGCAGGCCGTCCCACTCCGCGTCCGCCGCCAGTCCGTCGACGGTGGTCGAACCGTCCTCGGCGCGCAGCGAGTCCAGCACCCGGATCAGGGCCGCCAGCGCGTCCGGAGCGGCACCGCCGAACTGGCCCGAGTGCAGATTGCCCTGGAGCGTGTCGATCGTGACCCGGACCATCGTCATGCCGCGCAGGGTCGCCGTCACCGTCGGCAGGCCCACCCGGAAGTTGCCCGCGTCGCCGATGACGATCGCGTCCGCCGTCAGCAGCTCGGGGTGCGCCTCCGCGTACCGCTCCAGGCCGCCCGTGCCCTGCTCCTCCGAGCCCTCCACGATCACCTTGACGGTGACCGGCACCCCGCCGTTGGCCTTCAGGGCGCGCAGCGCCAGCAGGTGCATGATGAAGCCGCCCTTGCAGTCGGCGGTCCCGCGCCCGTACCAGCGGCCGTCCTCGCGCTCGGTCAGCTGGAACGGCGGGGTCAGCCACTCCGACTCGGTCAGCATCGGCTGCACGTCGTAGTGCGCGTACAGCAGGACGGTCGGGGCACCGGCCGGGCCGGGCAGCACGCCGTACACCGACTGCGTGCCGTCCGGGGTGTCGAGCAGCGCCACGTCCTCGAAGCCCTCGGCCCGCAGCGCGTCCGCCACCCAGTTGGCGGCACCCTCGCACTCGCTGCGCGGGGCGACGGCCTCGTCCGCCACCGACTGGAACGCCACCAGCTCGGTCAGCTCCGCCTTGGCGGCGGGCATCAGCGACGCGACGGTCTCGGCGATCGGATTGGCGGTCATGGGCACGCTCCTGGTGGGTGCGACGTTGTCGGTGGTGAGGCCGGGTGTGTCGGTGGACCCGGCGAACGCAGGAACGATCCTACGGTCGAATCCCGGCGCGGGGCGGGGCGGCCCGGCTTCCCTACCGAGCCGTAGGATGCGTCCACAGCAGAAAACACCGGTCTGATCAGGAGCAGAAGCACATCGTGAGCAGCGAGAACGCAGACGCCGGAGCGGCAGCGGCCGGAGCGGCCGGAGCGGGGAAGGGCCCTGAGGGCCCAGCGCCGGTGTGGGACGTGGTAGTGGTCGGCGCGGGACCCGCCGGAGCGTCGGCGGCCTACGCGGCGGCCGTCGCCGGCCGTAAGGTCCTGCTCCTGGAGAAGGCCGAACTGCCCCGCTACAAGACCTGCGGCGGCGGCATCATCGGCCCCTCGCGTGACGCCCTGCCGCCCGGCTTCGAGCTGCCGCTGAGCGACCGCGTGCACGCCGTCACCTTCCAGCTGGACGGCCGATTCCCGCGCACCCGGCGCTCCCGCCGCATGCTCTTCGGCCTGGTCAACCGGCCCGAGTTCGACGCCCGCCTGGTCGAACACGCCCAGAAGGCGGGCGCCGAGCTGCGCACCGGGGTCACCGTCAACCGGGTCGAGCAGCACGGCCCGGCCGTCCCCGACCGCCGTACCGTCGCCGTGGTCCTCGGCGACGGCGAGACCGTCCTCGCCCGCGCCGTCGTCGGCGCCGACGGCAGCGCCGGCCGGATAGGCGCCCACGTCGGCGTCAAGCTCGGTCAGGTCGACCTCGGCCTGGAGGCCGAGATCCCGGTGCCGGCGTCGGTGGCGGAGGACTGGAAGGGTCGCGCCCTCATCGACTGGGGGCCACTGCCGGGCAGTTACGGATGGGTGTTCCCCAAGGGCGACACGCTGACCGTCGGTGTCATCTCGGCGCGCGGCGAGGGCGCCGCCACCAAGCGGTACCTGGAGGACTTCATCGGCCGGCTCGGGCTCGCCGGCTTCGAACCGGCCCTCTCCTCCGGTCACCTGACCCGCTGCCGCACGGACGACTCGCCGCTCTCCCGCGGCCGGGTGCTGGTGTGCGGTGACGCGGCCGGTCTGCTGGAGCCGTGGACCCGCGAGGGCATCTCGTTCGCCCTGCGCTCCGGGCGGCTCGCGGGCGAGTGGGCCGTCCGGATAGCCGAGTCGGGCGACGCGGTGGACGCGCGCCGGCAGGCACTGAACTACGCCTTCGCCATCAAGGCCGGACTCGGCGTGGAGATGGCGGTCGGGCGGCGGATGCTCGCCGTGTTCGAGCGCCGTCCGGGGATGCTGCATGCGGCGATCACCACGCTGCGGCCCGCGTGGCGGGCGTTCGCGGACATCACGCGCGGTACGGCCACGCTGGCCGGGCTGGTGCGCGGCGGCGGCATGGCGCACCGCGTGATGGAACTCCTCGACCGCCGCATCGACACCTCGGTGGGCGTGGGCCCGGCGGGGCGGGGCGTCACGCCGCGCGGCGGCGGCGATGGCGACCGTGACGACGCCTCGGCGGCGGGGACCGAGGGAGCGCCGGAGGTGTCGGGGACGTCGGACGTCCCGGATCCGGCGGCGGCCACGGACGCGCCCCGGACGGGGAAGCCCGCGACGGCACCGGGCGGGGAAGGCGAGTCGCCGGAGCCCGGCGTTTCCTGAATCCGGTCCCGAGTGGCCGGACGACCGGGGAACCCGGGGGCCGGCGGGTGAGGCAAGCCGGTGAGTGTATTGAGTGAGTGTGTGTGAGGGCGGTGCGGACGGGGTCCGTACCGCCCTCACCCGTCCCGGGCGGCGGTGAGCCGGAACACGGAGTGACCGGGGCGAGGCCGTACGCAGGCGCGAACCCACAGGGAACGGCCTTTCCGCTCCGTCCGCTGTACGGCTTGCCCCCGCTCTTCGGTCTGCCGCCCGCGCGACCGAGACGTCCCGCTCCATGGCCCCTGCCTCGCCCCGGCCGAACGAGCAGTCCGGGCCGAGGCGCCGGCTCCGTACCGCCGACCGCGTCCGCCCTCGCCCCTTCCCGCTGCGGCCCGCCCCGTACTCCGCGGGAAGTACGGGTGACCACACCGCCCGGCGGACGCCGTCGCGCGGTGGGCGCGTCCAGCGCGGCCGTATGGACGAACAGTCGACCCGCGCCCCGGGCCCGGGCTGTGGAGGACCGCCGTTCGGGCGCCGACCGTGGCGACGGGACCGTGGCGGATGGGCCGCGTCGGAACCGGGCGACGGGCTGCCCTGGCGGTCGGCCCCGGTTGGGGTTCGCGCTGACCGTCTGCGGAAGGTAGTCCCGCACGGCATGCCGGGTACGAAGCGTCAGCAGCGTCTCCTGCCTCAGATGGTGCGGGTGGGCAAGACGCGTCTCAAAAGTCGCGGGCACCCACCTCCAGCCATCCCTCCTTCACTCTGTGTATTGTTAATATAACAGTGCGTATCTTTCCGCATGCTGTTTTCCGGCTGCCTCACCCATCCGAACGACGGCCGACACTGAAGGACAGCCCGATGGCCTCACATGCCACCACCGCCCGCATGTTCGAACTGATCACCGGCAGCTGGCTGTCGGCAGCCATCGGGGCCATCGCCGAGCTCGGTGTGGCGGACGTGATGTCCGAGACACCCCGGCCCGCCCGCGACCTCGCGAAGGAGGCGGGGGTCGACGCCGACTGCCTGCACCGGCTCCTTGCGACGGGTACCGACATCGGCCTCTTCCGCGTACACACCCCTGGCTATTTCTCCCTGACTCCTCTGGGCCGCACCCTGCGCAGCGACAGCGGCACCTCCATGCGGGGCTTCGCCCGGTGGATCGGCAGCCCGGCCGAACGCGGGTCAACCGCCTATCTGGCCGAAGCCGTCCGCTCCGGCAATGCCGTCTTCTCAATGGCGAACGGCAAGCCGGCTTGGGACTACCTGCACGAAAACCCCGATGTTCAAGCCCTCTTCAACGCAGGCATGACCGACATCTCCGCCCAGATCACCGTCGCCGTCGCCACCACCTACGACTTCTCCGCCCACAGCACCCTCGTAGACGTCGGAGGCGGACAGGGCCGGCTCCTCGCTGCGATCCTCGCCGCCCGCCCCCGCCTCGACGCGATCCTCTACGACAAGCCGGAAGTCGTCGCACATGCAGCGCCTGTACTGGAGCAGGCAGGGGTCGCCGACCGCTGCCGCGTTGTCGGCGGCGACTTCCTCACCGGCGTTCCCCGCGGAGGCGATGCCTATCTCCTCTCGAGCGTGATCCACAATTGGGACGATCCCGATGCCACACGTATCCTCAGCCACTGCCGCGACGCCGCCCCCGCGCACGGCCGCGTTCTGATGGCCGAAGCCATCCTTCCGCCGGACGGACAACACGCCCTCAGCAAACGGCTTCTCGACCTATCCATGCTCGCCAACTGCAGCGGTCGCCAGCGCACCGAAACCGAGTTCGCCGCTCTCTGCGAACAGGCCGGGCTCACCCTCCTTCGCACCCACCACACCGACATGTGCAGCGTCGTCGAAGCCGGCGCCCTCGCTACCCAGCCGCGATCTGACGGCAGCCGTTCCACTTCGCAAGCAGCCTGACGTTCACCAGCCGTGAATCGGCGGTCGACGGGCGCAGGGTCCACGACGGCCCGGGACCCATACGCCTGCGGACACGACAACCACGCACGATCAGCTTCGCCCCCACCGCCCTGTCCTTCGCGCACCTCTCCGCGGGGGCAGGTCGAGGTCCGCTCCGCCGGTTCCACGCCGGCTGACGCTGTGAACCGGCGGCCGTGCAGGCGATGGCGGAGGTCGGCATTGACACCTCAACCGGAAACTGGACGACCCGGCCGGGTAAGGCCTCGACGCGGTCCGGCCGATCCGCGACCAGATCGAGCAGCGCATCCGCGGTTCGCTCGCAGCCCTGGCGGCCCGGAACCCCCATCCCGGCACCAGCCGACCCCGGCACCCCGAGCGCGGACATCCGCATCGGATACGCGAGATGCTCCAGCCTCACCCAAGAACTCCAGTCGCAGCTCGACGCACTCGCCGCCAAGAACATCCCCCGGGACAAACTCTTCTCCGAGAAGATCAGCACCCGGGTACGAGTCCGCCCGCGGTTCGAAGCCGCACTCACCGCCGCCCGCGAGATCAAGGTCCACACCCCGCACTGCCGGGTGATCTTCACCGTGCACGAGATGAGACGCCTGGGACGCGACGCCGCCGAGCTGACCGCCCTCGCCGACCACCTCACCGCCCACGGCCTGGTGCTGGAGATGCTCGCCGGGCCCCTGGCAGGCATCTACGACCCCACCGGACCCGGCCGCCTGCTGTTCGGCTTCTTCGCCGCGATGGCGGAGACCGAGCGCGAGAACATCCGCGAGGCCACCCTCGAAGGACTCGATGTCGCCTCCCGAAAAGGCAAGCACGGCGGCCGGCCTCCCGTCATCACCGACGACATGCCGCACACCGTGCTCCGCCGCCGCGCAAAGGGCGAGGCCGTCGAAGCCATTCAGCCACTCATCCCCACCGGCCGCCGGAAGGGTCAGAACCCCAGCCTGTCGAGCATCTACCGGGCACTCGCCGAGCACGAGAAGACCCAGGCGTATCCGGAAGCCGTCGCAGCGGCACACGCCGACTTTGCCGCCCTCCAGCAGCGCAACCACGGCCCCAAGTAGTCACTCAGCGCTACACGCCACTCGGCGGCAGCTATTACGAGAACAGGGCCGTGAAGCTCGGCGCCCGGGACCGGGCCCAACTCGTCGTCCTGCCTACGAGTCGGGCCTGGTGCGCCCCGGCTGGCTCGGCTGACGCCCGGTGGTCGGTGCGCGCTCTACCGGCCCCGCGGCGACAACAGGACCGTCAGAGTGCCGACTTGTCCCGCCACAGCCGGGCCAGTGACGCGTCGCCGGAGACGGTCACGGCCTCCTGCGGAAGCCGGTTCCACAGCATCAGGTAGAGCCGGTCGGCGGGCCCGCTCATCTCGCAGTCGGCCGGCCCGTCGGCGGACGCCTCGATACGCGGGGCCCGCTCCGACAGTCGTACGGTCCGCACGCCGCCGGTGTCCGTGGCACGGACCCGCAGGGTGCGCGGCTGATCCACGCGCACCCGGCTGCGGTCGTGGGAGTGGAAGACGGACAGCAGCTCGTCGATGCCGTCGGTGGCGAGCTCCGGGGTCACGAGGTCCGGCGCGTGCAGCGGACCCAGCGCCGAGGCGGCGTCGGCCCGGTGCACGATCGTCTCGTGTGCCTGCCGCCGCGCCCAGAACGCGAGCGGCGACGGTGCGGGCGCGAACGTCCAGCACTCCAGGTCCGCCGGCGCCTTGCGCAGGACGTCCACCAGGTGGGCGTGGCCCTCCCGGACGTAGGCGACGAGATCGTCGCCGTCGAGCTCCGTGTCCTCGCCGGGCCGGTGGGGCGAGGTGAGACCCCCGGCCACCGTGGCGGCCGCCCAGCGGTGGACCTTCGTCATATGGCGCAGCAGGTCACGAACCTGCCAGTCCGCACAGGTGGTGACCTCCGCGTCGGGCCCGGCCGCCGCGGCGGCCTCGACGAGCGCCGTGCCCGCCGCGTCGAGTGCGTCGATGTGGGTGTCGATGCTCAGGGTGCTCATGGTGTCCATGCACCGGAGTATGGCCGGGTACGGGCCCGGTGTCGCCGGTTTGATCCGCCCGCGCGCGGGAGGCCGGGCGGCCGGGATACCGGGCATCGGCGAGCCGGCGCCGGAGAGCGGACGCGTCGCCGAGCGGCATCGGACCGGGGGCCTTGCGGGCAGGGTGGGCCCTGCCCGGAGCTTTCCCCGCCTTTCCCGCCCCGCCGCCGGGCCGTGCCCAGGGCCGAAGCGGGGCCAGGGCCGTGGGCGGGGCCGTCGGGGCGGACAGGCGTGGGAGACTCGCCAGCATGAACGGCAAGGCGACGACGACCCGCACACGGCTGGACAGGGGGCGCGGCGCGCTCGGACCCGCGCTGGAGCTGGTACACACGGGGCGGGCGCCCACGCGTGCCGTGCTGACCGCCGAGCTGGGCGTCACCCGGGCCACCGCCGGAGCCGTCGCCGCCGAACTGGAGGCACTCGGCCTTATCCGCGTCGACTCCAAGCCGGGGGCCGCCGCCGGTTCCCAGGGCCGCCCCTCCCACCGCCTCTCGGTCGCCGAGGACGGGCCGGTGGCGCTCGCCGCCCAGGTCCACGCCGACGGGTTCCGGGCCGCGCTGGTCTCCCTCGGCGGCACGATCGTCGCCACCGCCCCCGGTTGTGTCACCGTCTCCGCCGACCCCGCCCAGGTCCTCGGCGCCGTGGTCGACGCCGGCGCCGAGCTGCTGCGCGCCTCCGGGCGCCGCTGTGTCGGCGCGGCGCTCGCCGCGCCCTCCGCGGTGGCCGAGCCCGAGGGGACCGCGCTCAACCCGCTCCATCTCGCCTGGCCGGCCGGCGCGCCGGTGGGCGAGATCTTCGCCGAGCGGGTACGGGCCGCCGGCATCGACGGCCCCGCCTTCACCGGCAACGATGTCAACCTCGCCGCTCTCGCCGAACACCGGCACGGCGCCGGCCGGGGCGCCCGGGATCTGCTCTGCGTGGCCACCGGCCACCGCGGGGTCGGCGGCGCGCTGGTCCTCGACGGCCGTCTGCACACGGGGAGTTCGGGACTCGCCCTTGAAGTCGGTCATCTCACCGTCAACCCGGAGGGCCGGCCCTGTCACTGCGGCGCGCGCGGCTGCCTCGACGTGGAGGCCGATCCGCTCGCCTTCCTCACCGCCGCGGGCCGGGCCCCCGGCCCCGAGGTCTCGCTCCTCCAGCAGTCCCGCGACCTGCTGCGCGATCACCCTGGCGACACCCAAGTGCGGGCCGCCATCGAAGAGTTGATCGACCGGCTCGGTCTCGGCCTGGCCGGCCTGGTGAACATCCTCAACCCCGACCGGATCATTCTCGGCGGCCTCCACGGCGAACTCCTCGCCGCCGCCCCCGACCGGCTGCGCGCCGTCGTCGCCGACCGGAGCCTGTGGGGCCGCAGCGGCGGCGTACCGATCCTGCCCTGCACACTCGACCACAACAGCCTGGTCGGCGCCGCCGAACTCGCCTGGCAGCCGGTCCTCGACGACCCCCTAAATGCGTTGGGCGGGCCGGTGCGCGGCGACTAGGGTCCGGCCCATGAGCGACCTGACCAAGATCACCACTCGGACCTCCGACACCGGCATCGACCCCTCCGACACCGCACCTCCGCGCCTCGGCGCCGGACTCACCTTCCACGGCCCGCTCTCCGAGGCCCGCGCCGCCCGGCTCGTCGACCGCCTCGCCGCGCCCGGACCCGGCGCAGTCCTCGATATAGGCTGCGGCTGGGGCGAGCTGATGCTGCGTCTGCTCGCCGCCACGCCCGGCGCCAAGGGCGTCGGCATCGACATCAACGCCGACGATCTCGCCCACGGCCGCCGCCTCGCCGCCGAGCGGGGGCTCGCCGAACGCGTCGAGTTCGCCGAGGAATCCGGACACGGCACCACCCGGCCGCCCGCCGACACCGTCCTGTGCGTCGGCTCCAGCCACGCCCTGCTCGACCCCGACCAGCCCGACCCGGCCGCGGCCCTGCGCGAACTGCGCCGCCTGGTACGCCCCGGCGGACGCGTGCTGCTCGGCGAGGGCTTTTGGGAGCGTGTACCGACCGACGCCGAACTCGCCCGTATGTGGCCCGGTGCCAAGGCCGGCGACCACCTGCCCCTCGACGGCCTGGTGGGGCTGGCGATCGAGGCGGGCTTCCGCCCTGCCTGGGTCGAGACGGTGACGAGGGAGGAATGGGAGGAGTTCGAGTCCGGCTACCGCCACGCCACCGAAGTCTGGCTCGCGGCCCACCCCGGCCACCCGCTCGCCGCCGGGACCCGCGAGCGGGTCGACCGCCAGCGCTCGGCCTGGCTCGGATACCGGGGGATCCTCGGCATCGCCTACCTGACCCTGATCCCGGTCGACTGAGCGGCCCCGGGGCCGGGGCAGCCCCCGGACCTGGCCCCGGCCCGGCACCCGCACCCCGTCTTGAAGCCGGCCCCGGACCGGCTTCGCCCCGGACCGGCTCCGCCCCGCCCGGGGCCGTACCCGCTCGGCCGCCGAATACGGTCGCCTGGTGGCGGGATCCGTTCTACGGTGGCGGCGTGACGACCCAGATGATCATCCTCAACGGCGGTTCCAGCTCCGGCAAGTCCGGCATCGTCCGGTGCCTTCAGGCCGTACTCCCCGACCCCTGGCTGACGTTCGGTGTCGACTCCTTCGTCGACGCGCTGCCCGCCGCGCTGCGGAACGGGGAGGGCGAGGGCGGGATCGCGTTCGCGGCCGACGGCGGCATCGAGGTGGGCCCCGAGTTCCGGGCCCTGGAGGCGGCCTGGACGGCCGGGATCGTGGCCATGGCCCGAGCCGGTGCCCGCATCGTCGTCGACGACGTGTTCCTCGGCGGCGCAGCCTCCCAGGAGCGCTGGCGGGCGGCCCTCGACGGCCTCGACGTGCTCTGGGTCGGGGTCCGGTGCGACGGCGAGGTCGCGGCGGGCCGGGAGCGCGCCCGCGGGGACCGGGTCACGGGCATGGCCGAGAGCCAGGCGGACCTCGTCCACCGGGGTGTCGTCTACGACATCGAGGTGGACAGCACCCACACCGAGTCCCTGGAGTGCGCCCGGACCATCGCCGCCCACGTCCGCTGAGCGCGTCCGCCGACCGGTCAGGTCGGCTGTCGTCCTCCGCCGGCCGCCCCTCGCATCAGGCGGCGGCGCGCGCGCCGGTCGGCCCGGCCCGCACCACCCCGGCGTCGCTCACCCGGCACGACTCACCAGGCGCGCCCGGCTTTGAGTCCGGCCCGCCCGGGCGCCGACAGGTGCAGCACCTGGAACCGGTCGATGTCAGGGCTGTGCGGGGCATCGGCGGAGGGAGCGTCCCACAGGGTGAGGACGAGCAGTTCCCAGTGGCGCGGGTCCACGGCCAGCGCGGTCGCCACCACCCCGTCTCCCGACGCCCGTTCGGTGTGCCGCTCCAGCTCCGCCGCGATCGCGTCGGCCGGGGCGAGGCCCGCGGGCAACGGGAGTCGCCGGCGGGTCGCGGCGCGCGGCGCCGACGCGGTCGCCGGCCCCTCGTCGTACGCGAGCACCGTCCAGTGCTGGACGACGGGCCGCCCGAAGTCGTCCACGATGCCCTGGAACCCCGGCCCCCACAGGAAGGCGTTCATCCCGGCGGGATCGGCCCACAGATAGAACGGGGCGTACTGGTTCACCGGCGAGCCGTCCGCCCGCTCGCGCATCAGATACGCCTTGAGGCCGAGCCCGGGGAAGTCGTCGAGCAGATGGCCCCGGGTCGCGACCCGGGTGCGGACGATGCCCATGTCGTAGTCCGCGGGAAGCGTGATGTCGTACTGCATGGCGTGCACGGGACGGGCTCCTGGGGTCGGTGGGCAGGGGCAGAGTCAGAGTCAGAGTCAGCGGACGGTACGGCGGGACAGCAGCGTGAGCAGCCCGCGTACGGCGGTGTCGAAGGCGTCCGGGGATCCGGCGGCGCGGGCCAGGACGTAGCCGCCCTGAGCGGTCGCGACGATCGCGGCGGCGGTCTCCCGCGCGTCAAGCGGGGCGGTGAACTCCCCGCTGTCCAGGCCCTCCTGGACGATTCCGGCGAGCCGGCCGCGCAGCCAGTCCAGCGTCTCGTCGACCGGCGCGCGCAGCGTCTCGCTCGTCATGACCTCGGGGTCCGTCGTCAGCCGGCCGACCGGGCAGCCGCGCAGCACATCGCGTTCACGCAGCAGATACGCCTCGATCCGGGCGTACGCGGAGCCCTCCCCGCCGAGCACCGTCTCGGCCGCCGCCCGCAGTTCCCCGGCGGTGCGCCGGATCGCGGAGAGGGCGAGATCGGGCTTGCCGGTGAAGTGGTGGTACATGCTGCCCTGGCCGGCGCCCGCCGCCTGCTGGATCGCCTTCGGGCTGGTGCCGACGTACCCCCGCTCCCACAGCAGCTCGCGGGTGGCCTCGATCAATCGCTCGGACGCGCTCACGCTCATGCGGCGACTGTACATACCAGTAGGTACAGAGTCGAGGAGCAGGCGCCGGGCACCCGGCTACTCCCGCGGGGGTACGCGCGAAGGTGCCGGCAGTACGACGACTGCCGGCCGGGTGCGCGGCAGTCTCGAACCATCAGGGCAGACGGGAAACCCGCCGAGGAGCTGACCGACATGAACACCCTGGCCTTCGCGTGCCCCGGCCCGTGGATCCCCTTCCTGTCGTTCGTCGGGGTGGCGTTGATCGTCACCGTGGTTACCGCGCTGCGCCGGTTCGGCGGGCGTCACCCTCGCGGTCTCGGCGGCTGGGGCGGCTTCGGAGGCCCGGGCGCCGCGCGCGTCGACGAGCGGTCGCCGATCGCCGTGCTCGGCCGCCGCTTCGCCGCGGGAGAGATCGACGAGGACGAGTACGGGCGGCGACTGGCCGTCCTGGAGGAGCAGTTCGGCCGGCTGACCGGGGGAGGGGAGAGGCGGGTGTGACCACCGCGCCCGAGGCCGTACGCGTGGCCCGTGCGTACGGACTGCGCACGGGCCACGCGGCGCGCCGTCCGGGGCCGGCCGTGCGCCCCGGCGTTCACGGGGCCGGTGGAGTGCTCCAGCCCCACCTTCCCGGGGGCCCCGGCCCGGAGGCGGCGGGCTCCGCCCGGCGTCGCCGCGTGCCCGCCTCCGGCTCAGTGGGCCAGTGCCGACCGGACCGTCACCGCGTCCAAAGGCTCGTCCGCCGTGAGGAACGGGACGGTGTCCAGGGCCTGGCCGGCGGTGAACGGCCCGTCGGTGGTGGCACCTTGGACGGAATGCGCGTGCGGCGCGAGGGCGACCGGAGAGGGCGGGGCCTGGAGTGTGAACCAGACGACCTTGCCCGCGTCGTACGGCCGGGCACCCCAGCTCTCGCTCAGCGCCTCGATGATGGCGAGGCCGCGCCCGGAGGTCGCGAACTCGGCCTCGCGGGACGTGAGTTCGCCCAGCCCCGGCAGGCGCGGATCATTGTCGCGTACGGAGATGGTGAGATGGTCGAGCAGGAGTGCGACCTCGACGGTGCAGCGTTTGTCCGGCAGCGCGTGCCGGTGGACGTTCGTCAGCAGCTCGGTGACACCGAGCGACGCATGGTCGATCAGGGCGTCGAGCTGCCAGTGGCGCAGATGAGCGGAAACGATTCTGCGGACCTGACCGATCCGCGACGGCAGGGCCTGGAGCTCCACCGTGCAATACCTGCTGGGCTCGCTGATCACGGCTGCGACTCCCCGAAGTAGGTCCGGTAGACGGAGATTCGGAAGACGGCGATTCGGATCTGTCATGCGATGGGGAGCAGGGCGATGGGCGCCGGCACACAGCGTCCCCGCCGTGACATCCTCGGTGAGGTGGTTCCAGCGTGAACCAGTGGTGACACCGCCGCAACTCGCGGCGACACGCCCCTGGTCGGCAATCGCACGGCGGGTAACGGCGGCGACCCGGGGCCGCGCGGGCCTTGCGGTCCAGTCCTGCCGGCCGGGTGCCGCCGACGCCCCGGGGGTGGGGGGGGGGGGGGGGGGGGGGGGGGGGGGGGGGGGGGCGCGGCGCGCGGGGGGGGGGGGCCCCGACCGCGCCCGGCCGCGGGGA
>NZ_JBICVG010000002.1:0-419521 GCF_043198875.1 Streptomyces sp. NPDC048718 | reverse complement strand
CGGGGCCCCCCGCCCGCGGGGGGCGGGGGGGGGCCCCCCGGGGGGGGGGGGGGGGGGGGGGGCCGCGGGGGGGGCGGGGGCCCCCCCCCCGCCGGGGGGGGGGGGCCCCGGGGGGGGCGGCCCCCCCACCTTCCGCAGCGCGTCGAGCAGCCGCCCCGAACCCGACCCGGAGATCTTGTACCGCGTCCCGTTGACCGTGGCCACCGCCTCGTCCGGCTTCGCGAACCAGGGCCGGCCGGCCCGCACCGTACCGAGCGGGGCGCTGTCGATCTCGCTGCCGTAGCTCGTCAGCAGTGCCAGCCTGCCGTCCTCGATGCGGACCTCTCCCGCACGGGTCAGCGACCGGGGCCAGCGGTCGATCCGAACCCCCGTGGCCGTGAACTCGGGCTCCGACATGGTGCTCCCGCCCCCTTAGCGCAGAATGCCTGCCCCCAGTGTGCCGAACCACCGGGCCCGGCACCAGCGGCCCGGCGCCGCTGGTGCCGACGTCCGAGGCCCCTCGGGGTGGTCTCGGGGTCGGGCGCTCCCGGTCTTCGCCCGCGTCCTCCAGAGTCGCTCTTTGGGCCCCGCCCCCGCTCTCACCAGCCTCTTTCCCGGTTCCCCCGCCCCTCCTCCACGGCTCTTCCCCCGCCCTTGCCCGGGTCTTCCCAAGGCTCTCCTATGGAGCCTCAAAGGGAACGTTTGCCCAGGTGGGAGCGGTATTGTCGGAGACCTTGGGCAATCCTGTGGGCTCGATGAGAAGAGGTACTCATGATCACCACCGACCGTCCCCTGGCCACCCTCGATGTCGACCGCAGTGACCCCGACTACCGCTCCTGGCTCAAGGAAGCCGTACGCAAGGTGCACGCCGACGCCAATCGCTCGGCCGACACCCATCTGCTGCGCTTCCCGCTGCCCGAGGCCTGGGGCATCGATCTCTATCTCAAGGACGAGTCGACCCATCCCACCGGCAGCCTCAAGCACCGGCTCGCCCGCTCGCTCTTCCTTTACGGCCTGTGCAACGGCTGGATCAGACCCGGCGCGCCCGTCATCGAGGCGTCCAGCGGTTCGACCGCCGTCTCCGAGGCGTACTTCGCCAAGCTGATCGGCGTGCCGTTCATCGCCGTCATGCCGCGCACCACCAGTCCTGAGAAGTGCCGGCTGATCGAGTTCCACGGCGGCCAGTGCCACTTCGTCGACGACGCGCGGGCCATCTACGACGAGGCGGTGGCGCTCGCCGAGCGCACCGGCGGCCACTACATGGACCAGTTCACCTACGCCGAGCGGGCCACCGACTGGCGCGGGAACAACAACATCGCCGAGTCGATGTACGAGCAGTTGAAGCTGGAGCGCTACCCGGAGCCCGCCTGGATCGTGGCCACGGCCGGCACCGGCGGCACCTCGGCGACGATCGCCCGCTATGTGCACTACATGGAGCTCGACACCCGCGTCTGTGTCGCCGACCCCGAGAACTCCTGTTTCTTCGACGGCTGGGTGCACGACGACCCCGACGCCACCGCCGACTGCGGCTCCCGGATCGAGGGCATCGGCCGGCCCCGGATGGAGCCGAGCTTCGTCCCCGGCGCCATCGACCGCATGATGAAGGTGCCCGACGCGGCGAGCGTGGCCGCCGTCCGCGCCCTGGAGAGCGTCATCGGCCGCAAGGCGGGCGGCTCGACCGGCACCGGCCTGTGGAGCGCGCTGAAGATCGTCGGCGAGATGGTCGCCGAGCAGCGCACCGGCAGCGTCGTCACCCTGATCTGCGACCCGGGCGACCGGTACCTCGACAAGTACTACTCGGACGAGTGGCTGGCCGCTCAGGGCCTTGACATCGCTCCGTACACCGCCGCTATCGACCGGTTCCTGCGGACGGGGGTCTGGCCGGAGTGAGCCGCCGGTCGAGCCGGCGCATCGCGTCGCGGAACGACCAGGTGAAGCCCGGCCGGGCCAGCCGCAGGAGCAGGGTGTAGGGGAGCCTGCCGGTGGTGGCCATGGTCCAGCGGACCCTGGTGCCGCCGGACGAGGTGGGGGACAGGGCCCATTCCTCCATCAGCGCCCCGATGCCCGGGGCGTTGATGGAGTCGATCCGGTAGACGTAGCGGCTGTCCGGCACGGCCGCCATGATCGTCTCCTTCATCCGGCCGCCACCGCTCAGCCGGATGGTCCGGCCCGCGCCGTCGCGGGTGGGCGTCGAGGAGCGCACCGCCCGGAACCAGGCGGACCAACTGCCGACCTCCACCGCGAGAGAGCGGTACACGGCCGCCGGCGGCGCGGCCAACTCGGCGGTGAAGACCTGGCGGACGGGCGCGGTCGTGACGAAGTCGAGCTCCACCGGGCTCAGTCGACGCTCCATGGACCGGACCTCCGGGGGTGTCGCGGGACGGGCTGCGGGGAGCGCACACCCTAGTGGACGGCCGGTCGCTTGCCCAGCAGTCCGTCGAGCGCCCGGCCGAAGACCACCCGTCCCACCAAGGCGAGTACGGGATCGAGGGCGGCCGGCACACCGCGCAGCCGCAGTTCCTCACGCCACACCACACGGCTGCCCGACGCCGTACCGGTCACCTCGAAGACGGCCCGGCCCCGGACCGCGCGGCCGAGCTTTCGAAGTCCGCACACCCCGGTCCGGCCGTCCGGGCCGGGCGGATCGAACCGTACGACCTCCATCGGGTCGTCGAAGCCGAACCGGCCCAGCCGGGTACGGGCCGTGAACCGCGTACCGACCCGGCTCGGGCCCGGCGTCAGCACCGTCGTCCCGGTGAACGGGATCAGGGCGCCGTGCGCCGGCCAGTCGACGAGCCGGCGCCACACCTCGGCGGGCGGCAGGTCCACCGCCCGCTCGATCCAAAAGAGGCTCATGCCCGCGCCGCCCCGCCGCCCGCGCCCGCCACCCCGCCCGGCTCGCCCGCCGGATCGGGAAGCAGCGGGGAGACCCGATCGGAGACCTGACCGGCGACCCGATCGGAGCCGGCGACCGGATCGGAGACCTGGCCGGAGCCTCCCGCGAAGGCCCCGGGGTCCCCTGCGGAATCCCGGCCGGGGTGTGCTCCCGAACCCTGATCGCCGCCGTCCGCCTCCTCGCCCGCGACGACCAGTCCCGGCAGATGCTCCGCCATCTCGGCGCGCACCTCGGCCGACACCCCCCGGTCGGTCACCACGACGTCCACCTCGTCGAGCCGGGCGAACGAACTCAGGCCGAGCGTCCCCCACTTGGTGTGGTCCGCGACCACGACGACCCGCCGGGCCGAGCGCATCAGCCGCCGGTTGGTCTCCGCCTCCGCCAGGTTCGGCGTCGACAGCCCGGCCGCCACCGAGATGCCGTGGACCCCGAGGAACAGCGCGTCGAAGTGCAGCGAGCGGATCGCCTGATCGGCCACCGGGCCCACCAGCGCGTCCGACGGGGTCCGCACCCCGCCGGTGAGGACCACCGTCGCCCCGCCGCCCCGCGCGTCGCCCCCGAAACCGCCGCTCCGGGCCTGGTGGAAGACGTCCGCGACCCGCACCGAGTTGGTCACCACGGTCAGCTCCGGTACGTCCAGCAGATGCCGGGCCAGCGCGTACGTGGTGGTGCCGCCCGAGAGGGCGATCGCCGTGCCCGGCCGCACCATCGAGGCGGCCACCCGCGCGATCTCCTCCTTGGCGTCCAGCTCCAGCGCCGACTTGGCCTCGAAACCGGGCTCGTGGGTGCTCGCCTCCAGCACCGGCACCGCGCCGCCGTGGACCTTCGCCAGCATGCCCTGCCGGGCCAGCACGTCCAGGTCCCGGCGGACGGTCATGTCGGAGACGTTGAGACGGCGGGTCAGCTCGTTGACCCGGACCCCTCCGCGCCGGCGTACCTCGTCGAGAATCAGCGCGCGCCGCTGTTCCGCGAGCAGGTTCTGATGGTCATTCGCCATCGGGGCCGGTCCTTTCCGAAAACAGAACGAGACTACGAGAAAAGAGGGGGAGGGTGATCGGTGGAACGAAGAAGCGAATCGGCCGACGGGGCGAGAATCCCGGTCCGCCGGTGAACGGGCGGGCGTGGTGCGGGGTATGAGAGGAGAAGGGCGTCGGATCCGGTGAGGACCGCGCCCCCGGGCCCGGCCGTCCGCGATCCTGGTGCCCGCCGCCGTCCCGCACCCGTCCGGAATCCTCCCGCCCGCTCCTCGCCGTCATCCTCCCCGAATTCCACCGGAATCCCGCCGCATACCGGCCGGGTCCCCGAGAGATCCCCGTTGCGGACGGACGTCCGCAACGTCCGCACAGCCGTTTCCGCACAGCCGTTTCCGTACGGCCGGATCCACCCGGCCGTGTCCGCGCACCAGGATTCCGGACCCGGATTCCGGACGCGGACCGCGCCGCCGGATGTCCCGATCTTCCCACCGGAACAACCCATCCAGAGAGCGAGTCCCCGCATTGTCTTCTGCCACACCCGATTCGAAGAACGGGGGTGCGGCGCTCGAACTGCTCGTCCACGGCGTGGGCGGAACCACCGCGGCCGACATGCTGGACGATCCGCGCACCGTACGGATCACCGGCGACAAGACCGCCGCCATGCACCGCCGCCGGGACGACGTGGACGCCGAGGACCACCCCGAGCGCCATGCCGACGGGCCGATCCCCGAGGCGTACTGCTGGTCCAACCTCACCTCCGGCAACGGTGCCCGCGCCCTGTGGCTGCTGCTCCTGCCGTTCATGGTGGCCAACCTCGCGCACTGGATGCGGCCGTCCACCGAGGGCCGTGCCGGGCTGGTCCGCCTCTACGGGGTCCTCGTCCGGCTGGTCGCGCTCACCCTCACCGTGCTGTTGACCGCCGCGGTCTGCGAGGTCGCCCTCGACCTGACGGCCTGGCAGTGCGCGGGCTCCGGCGCCTGTGCCGCGCAGCGCTCCTGGCTCGGCTTCCTGTCCGCCGAGCGCGGCGGCTGGTGGTCGGAGCCCGGCCGCCGGCTCGCCCTCGCCGCCCTCGCGCCCACCGCGCTCGTCGGTCTGCTCTGGTACCTGTCCAACCGGACCTGGAGCGCCTACGAGGCCCAGCGCCCGCCGCTCGGCCCCACCGCCGACGACCCGGCGGACCCTACAGACCCGACGGACCCGACGGACCCGGCCACGTCGGCCGGCCCCGCCACCCCCGGAGCCCCGTCCGGCCCGGTCGCCCCGACGACCCCGGCAGCCCCACCGGTCCTGGACACCCCGGCCGTCCCACGGCCCGCGCTCGGCCGCCCCGGTTTCTGGTACGGCCGCCGGCTCGTCGCCCGGCTGCGCGCCGCGCACACCGCCGCGGGCTTCCTCACCGTCGCCGCCGCCCTCGCCAGGGCAGCGGCCGCCCAGGACCACCGGACCGCCCACGGCACCACGCGCGAGATCCTCGGCTGGGCCCTCCAGGGCGGCCTCGCCGTCCTCGGCGCCGTCGTCCTTTGGGTGATCTGCCGCCGGGGCCGCAGCGAGCGACGGCTCGACCTCACCCTCGAACGGACCCTCGTCTCCTGGCTGCCCGCCGCCGCCCTGCTGCTGCTCGCGCTGACCGCCGCGCACACCGCCTGGGCCCGCCCCGGCTGGCGCTCCGCCGGCACCCTGCCCGGCGACACCACCTTCGGTGCCCTCACCCTCGCTCAGGGCGCGCTTGTCGTCGGCCTCGGCGTGGTCGCCCTGCTCCTCGCCCATCCCGGCCACGATCCGCGCACCGTCCTGCACGGGCTCGGCGGCCCCGCCGTCGCCATGCTGGCCTGCGCGCTCGGCGGCGTCATGACGGGCGGCGTCGCTCAGCGGGTCGCCGACTGGCTCGACGGATCCGGCACCCCCGGCGCCGGCGACGGCCTGATCACCGGACCACCCGTCCTGCTCAGCTGGCAGGCGTCCGTGATCCCCGTGCTGCTGGTCCTGCTCGTCGTGCCGACCGCGGTGCTGATCGCCCGCACCCTGCTCACCGCCCGCAGGACGCGCGCCGTCGTCGAGGCCGACTACGGGGCCACCGGCCGGGACCGGGACCGGCTGCGCACCGCCCGGATCGCGGCGGTGCGGGCGGGCGCCGGGCTCACCGACTCCGCGCCCGTCCTCGTCGGCTTGGTCGCCGGCGCCGCCCTGCTGCTCGGCGCCGCCTCCGTCGCCGGGGCCTGGGCCAGCGGCAACGTCCCCGGACGGGCCTTCGACGGCGCCCAGCCCGCGATCGCCTCGGCCGCCACCACCGCGCAGGCCCTCGGCTCCTGGATGGTCGGTTTCGGCTTCCTGCTCTTCGTCACCCTGGGCCGCCGCGCCTACAAGGACCAAAGCGCCCGCCGCACCATCGGCATCCTGTGGGACGTCGGCACCTTCTGGCCGCGCGCCGCCCACCCGTTCGCCCCGCCCTGCTACGCCGAACGGGCCGTGCCCGACCTCACCTGGCGGATGAGTTCCTGGACCCGGCGGACCGGCGGCCGGCTCGTCATCTCCGGCCACTCCCAGGGCAGCGTCCTGGCCGCCGCCGCGGTCTGGCAACTCGCGCCCGCGACCCGTTCCCGGGTCGCCCTGCTCACCTACGGCTCCCCGATCGAGCGGCTCTACGGGCGCTGGTTCCCCGCCTACTTCGGCCCCGGCGCGCTGGCCGGGCTGCACCGCACGGTGCACTGCTGGAGCAATCTCTTCCGTGCCACCGATCCGATCGGCGGACCGGTACGGGTCCCGGCCGAGGAGGGCCGCCCGCCCGTCGACCGGCCGGTGCTGCTCGACCCGGTCGTCTACGGGCGCACCCGCGAACACCCGCTGCCCGAACCGATCCTGGGCCACTCCGACTACCAGGCCGACCCGGCCTTCGACGCCGCGCGTGCCGCGCTGCTCGACCGGCTGCCGCCGGCCCTTCCCCGGCGGCTGGACAAGGTGCCATCTCCGCAAGGGAGTTCCGGTCGGGAGAGTCTCGGGCAGGGCGGCTTTGGTCAGGGAAGTTCCGGCAAGTCCTCCGGATAGAGCAGCGTCAGGTCGTCCGTGTTCGGATCCGCGAGCACGGAGACCCGGCCCGCGTGCCGCTCCACCATCGACTCGAACGTCTGGCGCGCCGTACGGCCGTTGCCGAAGGTCGGGCCCTTCGGCAGCGCCCCGAAGTACTTCAGCAGCGCCTCGTCCGTGCCCTGCGCCAGCCGGTACTCGTGCTCCTCGGACTGCTGCTGCACGATCCGCAGCAGCTCCTCCGGAAGGTAGTCCGAAAAGGTGATGGTCCGTGAGAAGCGGGACGCCACACCGGGGTTGACGGTCAGGAACCGCTCCATCTCCGCCGTGTAGCCGGCCACGATCACCACGACCGCGTCCCGGTGGTCCTCCATCAGCTTCACCAGGGTGTCGATCGCCTCCCGGCCGAAGTCCCGCCCCGAGTCGTCCGGCGCCAGCGCGTACGCCTCGTCCACGAACAGCACCCCGCCGCGCGCCCGGTCGAACGCCTCCTGGGTACGGATCGCGGTCGAGCCGATGTGCTCGCCGACCAGGTCCACCCGGGACACCTCCACCAGATGGCCGCGTTCCAGGACCCCGAGCGAGGCCAGTACCTCGCCGTAGAGCCGTGCCACCGTGGTCTTGCCGGTGCCGGGGCTGCCGGTGAAGACGAGATGACGGCGCGCGGAGACCGCCTTCAGACCCGCCTCCTGCCGCCGCCGGCCCACCTCGATGATGTTGGTGAGCATCCGCACCTCGTGCTTGACGCTCTCCAGGCCCACCAGCGCGTCCAGTTCGGCGAGCACGTCCTGCGAGGGACGCGTGGCCGGCGCGGCCACCTGCGCCGGTCCCGAGGCCGGGGCCGGTACGGCGGGAGCGGCTGCCGGTGCGGCGAGGCGGGGCGAGGGGACGGTGCCGAGCAGACCGCCGCCGCTCTGGGTGGCCGTCAAGAGGGTGCCCGGCTCGGCCGCCGCGGGAGTACGCGCCTGGCTCTCGTCGCTCGTGCAGTCCTCGGAGACCGGCCCCACCTCAGGGAACTCGTAACCGCCGCGCGCGCACCGCTCCGTGCGGCACTTGCGCAGCGTCGTACGGCAGCCGTCCATGACATGGAAGCCGTAGCCGCCGCTGCCCGTCACCCGGCAGCCGTGGAACGTGCCCCGGCCCTCCGCCGACACGTAGAACCCGGCCTCGGCGGGCGAGCTGACCGTGACCCGCTCGATCGTCGGATCGGCGCCCTTGGTGACGATGACACCGGTCTGCACCCCGTCGATGGTGCAGCCGCCGAGGCTGCCGCCACTGCCGTGATCACGGAACCAGGCGCCGGTCGACGCCTCCCGGATCCGGCAGTCGTCGAGCTGCGCGGTCGCGCCGTCGCTCACCGACACGGCCGTGTTGCGCACCTGAGACAGATCGCTGTCGACCACGTCCGCGCGCGAGCCCCGGTCGAGTACGAACAGCGCGTCCGGCACGTCGTGCACCCGGCAGGAATCGAGGACGACACTCGCCCCGTCGCTCACCCAGACCGCCGGGTAGTCGCCCGTACTGTCATGGATCTCGCACTGGTTGGCGTCCACCCGGGTGCCCGGGTCCCAGACGGACAGACCGTTGCGGCCGAACCGCCGCACCGTCGAGCGGGTGAGCGTGAGCACCGAACGGGACCGCAGATCCACGGCGTTCTCAGGGATGTCGTGGATGTCGCAGTCGGAGAGGGTGAGCACCGCGTCCGTGTCGAGGGTGATGCCGTCGGCGGAGGTACGGTGCACGCTGGAGTCGGTGAGATGCGCGCTCGCGCGGGACGCGATCTGGAGTCCGGCGCCCTTGATCTCGTACACCTCGCAGCCGATGCCCTCCAGACCGCTGCCCTCGCCCGTGACGGTGATCCCGGAGCCGGAGGCGTGGTGCACCCGGCAGCGTTCCAGGCGGGGGTGGCCGCCGCCGCGCACCGAGACACCGGACTGACCGGCCCGGACCACCTCGCACTCCTCGAACACGCCACCCGCGCCGTCGAGGACGGCGATCCCGACCCCGGCCGGGTTGTCGACGGTGCAACGGCGGACCGTCGGCCGGGCCGCGCCCCGTACCTCCAGACCGGCCGCCGACCGGGTGGAGATCCGCAGATCGAGCAGTTCCGGTGTGCCGTCCTCGATCAGGAGCGCGGGGGCCGCCGAATCCTGGCCCTCGAGGCGCAGGTCCTGCACGGTGGCCGAGGCCCGTACGGTCAGCGGCACCCCATCGGCCGGCGCGATCCGCACCGAGCCCGCCGAGCCGTCACCGCCGCGCAGCACGACGGCCCGCTGGACGACGAGGTTCTCCCGATAGGTGCCGGGGGCCACCGTGAGGACGTCGCCGTCGCCCGCGGCCTCCAGGGCCGCGGCGAGAGTGGCGTACTCGCCCGTGCGGCGCCGCCACCGCGACGTACCGGTGTGCGTCACCTGGACCGTGCCCTGTGCCATGGGTGTGCTCTGCCCCCACCTCGTGCCTCGACGCTGGTTTCGGATCCTGGAACCCGTATCCGCGCCGGCGGCCCGTATCCGAGAGGTCGGATCCGGGACCGGGGAACAGGGGGACACGATCCGGGAAGCCGGAACCGGTGACCCGGATCCGATGACCCACCGTAGCGCGCGCGGCGCCGCCGGGTTGACCGGTCGGCCGCCTGTCCCCCCAAGGAGTCAGCTCCCGGTGCCCGTCCGGCCCCAGTCGGGACCGGCCTCGGCCCAGGCCCGGTCGAGGCGCGCGTACCGCCGCCGCTGAAGCAGCCGGACGGCCAGCCTGCGGGCCGTCTCCACCAGGATTCCGGCGAACAGTGCCACCGTGAACCCGGTGATCAGCGCATGCGCCCTGGCCACCGACGGGAGCATCGGCGGCGGGGTGATCCGCCCCGACCGGTCGGTCCACAACGGGAAGGTGACACCGGGGCGGGCCTGCTGACGGCTGGTGGCCAGGGTGCCGGAACGCGAGGTTCCGTCGGGTGCCGTCCAGACGGCCACCACGGCGGGCCGCGGCCGGTGCTCCTCGACCGGATCGGCCGCCGCCGGACCCTCGGCCCGCCGGTCGGTGACGCTCACCACCCGGGCCACGGTCGAGAAGCGCTCCCGGGCCTGCGTCTTCGCCTCGCGGCGCAGCGAGGTGTCGGCGGCCGTCTGGGCGGCCCAGCCGGCCAGTGGCGCGCCCAGGCACAACAGCACGGCGGCCGTCAGCGCCACCCAGGCCTCGACCAGGTCCGTGGTCCTGCGCAGGGGATTGTGCCGCCAGCGCCAGAGCCCGGTGGCAGCGCGCACGCCGTGCACCCCCTCGTCTCGTCGACGGCCCGTGAGGCCCTCGGGGCCTGTCCGGACGGCACCGGCCGGGGCCGTTCCCCTGAGGACAGGTCGGGGACAGGATCCGGGCGGTCGCCGGTCCTTCAACGAGTGTGACCCGGCCACGGGTTCCGCGCCCGCCGGACAGGTCGCCGCGGGGGCGGGCGCGGGGCGGGCTCGGGCGGCGGTCCGGGGCGGGGCGGTGTGCGTGCGGGCCGTGAGGGGGAGAGGCCAGGGACTCAGTCGAGGATCTTGACCGGGTCGCCGACCCGGATGGTCCCCCGGTGCTCGGGGATCAGGTTCTGTCCGAAGACCAGCGAGCCGCCGCTCTTGCGGTGCCGGGCCAGGGTGCGCAGCGGCTCCTTGCCGCGCTCGCCGCTCGTCTGGTCGGTGGTGGTCACCACACAGCGGCCGCAGGGCTTGGCCACCCGGAAGACGACGTCGCCGATGGCGAGACGCCGCCAGTCGTCCTCGGCCCACGGCGCGGTGCCGTCGACGACGACGCTCGGCCGGAAGCGGTTCATCGGCAGCGGGCCCTCGTCGGCGTGATCGCCTTGCGCGATCAGGGAGTTGAGGGCATCGAGGGAGGCGGTGGTGGTGGCGAGCAGTGGATAGCCGTCGGCGAAGCTGACCGTCTCGCCCGGAGCCGCGTACCGGGGGTCGATGGGCCGGCGGCGGGCCGGATCGTCCAGATGGACGAGGCGCACCTCGGTGCCGAGGTAGGCGCTGAACCAGGCGTCCGCCTCGGGGGCCGCGGGCACCGTGTCGATCACGGTGCCGAAGATGTCCAGGGGGAGGGTGCCGTCCTCCCGCCCGCGGGTCCCGGGCTCGCCGGCGGGAACCGGGGCGGGGACCGTCACGGTCAGCGGTTCGCGGCCCGGCGCGGACAGCGTGATCCCGCCGTCCGGCAGCAGCTCCGCCGACGCCGGCGCCAGCCGCGCGTGCCGGCGCTGCGTCACGACCGTGCCCGAGTCGTCCACGAGGGCCCAGCGGCGGTCACCGGCGAGGCCCCACGGCTCGACCTCCGCCTCGGGGAGGGTGAAGCCGCGCAGTGCCTTGACCGGGTGGACGTGAACGGAGCGCAACACAGGAATCGGCATGGCCCCATCCTGCCAGCCGCCCCGCCGGGGCGGTGAAGGTCCGGCAGGGGTCCGTGATCCGCCGACCCGCCGGACGGCGAAGGCCGGGCGGGGCGGCGGTGACCGGCCGTCAGTAGCCGCCGTCGTAGCCCTGACCGCCGTAGTTCTGGCCGGTGTTCCGGCCGTCGTATCCCCGGCCCTGGTGGGGCTGCTGGTACGGGTCCTCGTAGGGGGCGGGCGCGGGCGCCGGGGCCGGACGCGGCGCCGCGGGGCGCATCGCCTCGTACCCGCCCGCCACCGGACGCGGCGGCTGCGGCGCCTGCGGACCCGGGTAGCCGCGCGGAACGGCCGACTGCTGCGGGATGTACGCGGTGGGCGCGTTCGGGAGCGGCGCCGGAGCCAATTGCGCGGCCGGCGTCAGGTGCGCGGCCGGCGACATCGACGCCGCCGAGGGGAGCTGCGGAAGCTGGGGGAGCTGTGGCTGCGGCTGCGCGCCCGGATGCGGATAGCCGTAGCCGCCCCCGGCGTTGCCGGCGTACCCGGGCGCGGGCGCGGGAATCGGTGCCGGGGGAGGGGCCGGCTGCGCGGAGGGTGCCGCCGGGAGGGCGGGCAGCGCCGAGGGGAGCGCCGGCGGGGCCGGCTGGTAGCCGCCGCTTCCGGGGAAGCCGCCGCCGGTGTCGTAGGGGGAGTTCACCCGGATCGGGGCGATCTGGGGCGTGCCCCGCTCTGCGACGAGAGAGTCGTAGATCGGGGTCTCGGTGAACGACGGCGCGGTGTGGTAACCGCCTCCGTAGGCGGAGCGCGGGGAGGTCATGGCCATAAGTTAAGCCCACGATGTGCCGATTGGGGAGCCCGGCCCATGCGGTTGTTCGCCGCTTTCGCCGCGACCCTCGCCCGGCAATGTGAGCGAATCCGGCGAAACAGGTCGCGCCGCAGGTCAGCGATCTTGGAAACACCGAGTTCGGAAGGGGTTACCGATCAGTCGTGACATCCTCCGGAAGTCCCCTCCGCGCCCCGCATAAAAGAATCTTGACGCGGCGTCGAACATGACGGAGGGAAGATGTTCGTGCTCGGAGAGTGAAGAGGATGGATATTCTCCGCCGGTTCCGTCCGGACGAGGATTCGTGAAGTCGGCATAATTGACCCCGCGTTCGTTTCGAAACGACACGGGGTTTTCACGTTTCGCCGCCGTCACCGGTCCGGCGCGGCCTCCGGGCGGGCGTACGTCCGGCCCTTCCACGCCGCACCCTGTCCCCGGTAGTGCCGGACGGCGGAGTCCACCGTCATCAGCAGATAGAGCAGCGCGGTGTACGGCAGCAGCGGCGCGAGCCGGAGCGGCTGCCGGTAGTAGCGCAGCATCGGCAGGTACGTACCGGTCATGATCGCCCAGGCGACCCCGCCGGCCCAAACCGCCGGGCCCTCGCCCCTGAGGATTCCGGCCACCAGGGTCGCCGGCGGCGCCAGGTAGACGAGTGCCAGGCCCACGACCGTACCCAGCAGGACCAGCGGATTGTGCCGCAGCTGGGCGTACGCGCTGCGCGCCACCATCCGCCACAGATCGGCCAGATCCGGATACGGCCGGACGCTGTCCACCCGGTCCGCGAGCCCCAGCCAGACGCGCCCGCCGGCCCTCCGTACCGCCTTCGCCAGCGACACGTCGTCGATCACGGTCTGCCGGATCACCTCCGGCACCCGGGCCCGCGCGGCCGTCTCCGCGCGCAGCAGCACACAGCCGCCCGCGGCGGCCGTCGCCAGCGGACGCCGGGACCGGTTGATCCAGCGGAACGGATAGAGCTGGCAGAAGAAGTAGACGAACGCCGGCACGATCAGACGCTCCCAGCCGCTCACCACCCGCAGCCGCGCCATCTGCGACACCAGGTCGAGACCGTGGCCGGTCGCGGCCGCCACGAGCAGCCGCAGACTGTCCGGCTCGTGCGCGATGTCCGCGTCCGTCAGCAGCAGGAACTCCGGTTCCCGCGCGCGCGCCAGCGCGATGCCGTGCCGCAGCGCCCACAGCTTGCCCGTCCAGCCGGGCTCCGGCTCGCCCGCCCGCACCACGCTCAGCGGCAGCCCCGCCCGGTCGCGGGCCAGCCCCCGGGCGAGCGGCCCGGTGCCGTCGGTGCTCCCGTCGTCCACGAGGATCACCTCGGCGGGCCCCGGATAGTCCTGGGCGAGCAGCGAGGGCAGGCTCAGCGGCAGTACCTCCGCCTCGTCGCGCGCCGGGACCACCACCACGACGCGTGGCCACGATCCGGCAAGTGTCCCGGTGGTGGGTGTTCCGGGGGCCGGGTCCGGGGCCGGTGCCGGGAGGCGCTGGTCCGTACGCCAGAAACCTCCCTGCCCGAGAAGCAGCCACACCCAGGTGGCGAGGGAAGCGGACGCGATCCACGACAGCGGGCTCATTCGCCGCAGTCTGCCCCAGATTGGAAGGGATTCAAGAGGGGTCGGCTAGGGTGGCGGGGTGAAGATCGCACTGATGGACTCCGGAATCGGCCTGCTCCCCGCCGCGGCGGAGGTCCGCCGCCTGCGGCCCGACGCGGATCTTGTGATCTCCTCCGACCCCGACGGCATGCCCTGGGGGCCGCGTACTCCCGAGGACCTCACCGAGCGGGCGCTCGCCGTCGCCCGGGCCGCCGCCGTCCACGCGCCGGACGCCCTGATCGTCGGCTGCAACACCGCCACCGTGCACGCCCTGCCGGCCCTCCGCGCCGCGCTGGAGCCCGGTATCCCGGTGATCGGCACCGTGCCCGCCATCAAGCCCACGGCCGTCGGCGGCGGCAAGGTCGCCATCTGGGCCACCCCCGCCACCACCGGCAGCGCCTACCAGCGAGGGCTGATCCGTGACTTCGCCGGGGCCGCCGAGGTCACCGAGGTGCCCTGCCCCGGCCTCGCCGACGCCGTCGAGCACGGCGACGAGGACGCGGTACGCCGTACCGTCGCCGCCGCGGCCGCGCTCACGCCCCCGGACGTACGCGCCGTCGTCCTCGGCTGCACCCACTACGAACTGGTGGCCGGCCACATCCGGACGGCCCTCGACCGCCCTGGCCGCCCGCCCGTCGTGCTGCGCGGCTCGGCCGGCGCCGTCGCGGCCCAGGCGCTGCGCCGGATCGGGGCCCAGGCCGCCCCCGAGGCGGCCCGCACCGGCACGCTGACCGTGCTCCTGAGCGGCCGGGCCGGCGAACTGCCGCGTGCCGCGCTCGGTTACGCCGAGGGCCGCGCCCTGGCGGCGGGGGCGCCGGTCGCGCACGGAGCCTGACCCCTTTGCGCATGTCCGCACGGAGGGCGCGCTCCCGCAGCGGGTGCCGGTACGGAGCGTGATCCCGCGCATGCGCTGAGGAGCCGTATCGCCGGAACGTGCGTAGGCTGACGATATGAGCGATATCTTCCCTCGCCCCGGTCCCGAGGGGCCCGCACCCCCGGTGTGGACCGGCCGTGCGACCAACCGGATGCAGTGGCTGCCGGCCGTCGGCGGGGTCGCCTGTCTGGCGCTCGGCATCCGGCTCGCCGTCGTCTCGTCCTGGGCCTCCGGGATCGCGCCCCTCCTCATGGCAGTCGTCGGCTGTGTCGCGGTCGGAATCCTGGTGCTCTTCGGGACGCTCGCCTTCGTGCACGTGGCCGTCCGGGTCGACGACCACGCCATGGAGGTCCGCTGCGGCCACATCGGCGTTCCGCGCCGCCGTATCCCCCTCTCCCATGTCGTCGGCGCCGACTTCGCGCCCTCCGTGACCCCGCGCCAGTGGGGCGGCTGGGGTTATCGCTGGCGGCCCGAGAAGGGCACCGCCGTCGTCGTCCGCCGGGGCGAGGGGCTGGTGCTGCGTCTGGGTGACGGCCGTACGTTCACCGTCACCGTCGACGACGCCGAGACCGGCGTCCACGCCATCCGAGGCCTCCTGCACCGCACCGCGCCACCGGCCCCGACGGGACCGGCGAGCGTCTGAGCCCGTCTGCGGGGCCGCCGGAACCCCGGCCGTGCTCCGAGTCGTGTCCTGAGCCGCATCAGGCTCGTGCCCCCGGCCGTGCCCCGAGTCGTGTCCTGCGCCGCACCCGGGCCGTTCCCCCTGCCGCACTCGGGGCGTGCCCGCGGTCCTGCCCCGCTCGTACTCGGGGCGGGCGCCCCCGGCGCCGTAGACTCCGGCGGGTGAGCACCACGATCGCCCCGGCCGACGCGCCCGGGTCCCCCGCCCCCGCCGCTCCCGCCGGCCGGGGCCGCGCCCTGGCGCGGCGGCTCGTCCGTCCCGCCGCCGCCGTGCTGTCCGGGCTGCTGCTCTACCTCAGCTTCCCGCCCCGGCCGCTGTGGTGGCTGGCCGTCCCCGCGTTCGCCCTGCTGGGCTGGACCCTGCGCGGCCGGCGGCTCCGGGCGGGCTTCGGGCTCGGCTACCTGGCCGGACTCGGCTTTCTCATGCCGCTGCTCGTCTGGACCGGCGCGGTGGTCGGGCTGTTTCCCTGGGTGGCGCTGACGGGCGTCGAGGCGCTGTTCATGGCGGCGGCCGGGCTCGGGATCACCGCCGTCTCGCGGCTGCCCGGATGGCCGGTGTTCGCCGCCGGTCTGTGGATCGCCGGCGAGGCGGCACGCGCGCGCGTGCCCTTCGGCGGCTTCCCCTGGGGCAAGGTCGCCTTCGGGCAGGCGGACGGGATCTTCCTGCCGCTCGCGGCGGTCGGCGGCACCCCGGTGCTCGGCTTCGCCGTCGCGCTGTGCGGCTTCGCTCTGTACGAGGTGGTGCGCCAGGTCCTGGCCCGCCGCGCCGCCGCCGGCGTGCGGGAGGCCGTCCCGGCCCCGGGGCGCGGCCCGCTGCTCGCCGCCGCGCTGGCCGTCCTCGTGCCCGTCACCGGGGCCCTCGTCGCCCGGCCCCTGGTGTCCGGCGCCGCCGAGGACGGCACCGCGACCGTCGCCGCCGTCCAGGGCAACGTGCCCCGCCTCGGCCTCGACTTCAACGCCCAGCGCCGCGCGGTCCTCGACAACCACGTCAAGCGCACCGAGGAACTGGCCGCCCGGGTGAAGGCCGGCCGCGAGCCCCAACCGGACTTCGTGCTGTGGCCCGAGAACTCCTCCGACATCGACCCGTACGCGAACGACGACGCGTACCAGGAGATCAGTGACGCCGTCCGGGCGGTGAACGCGCCGACCGTCGTCGGCTCCGTCCTCGTCCCGCCCACCGGCAAGCTGCGCAACACCCTCATCCAGTGGGAGCCGAACCGGGGCCCGGTCGCCGAGTACGACAAGCGGCATGTGCAGCCCTTCGGCGAGTACATCCCGATGCGGTCGTTCGTACGGATCTTCAACAAGGAGGTCGACCGGGTCAACCGCGACTTCGGGCCCGGCGACAAGGTCGGCGTCTTCGATCTGGCCGGGACCAAGGTCGGGCTCGCCACCTGCTACGAGGCGGCCTTCGACTGGGCGGTGCGGGACACCGTCACGCACGGCGCCCAGATGATCACCGTCCCGAGCAACAACGCCACCTTCGGCCGCAGCGAGATGACCTACCAGCAGCTCGCGATGTCCCGGGTCCGCGCCGTGGAGCACAGCCGCAGCGTGGTCGTCCCGGTCACCAGCGGGGTCAGCGCGGTCATCCGGCCCGACGGGAAGATCGTCGCGCGGACGGCGTTGTTCACCCCGGACGTGCTCGTCGAGAAGGTGCCGCTGCGCTCCTCGCAGACGCCGGCGACCCGCCTCGGCATCCTGCCCGAGGCGCTGCTCGTCGCCCTCGGGGCGGCCGGTCTCGGCTGGTCGGTGTTCCGGGCGGTCCGGGTCCGGCGGAGCCGTACCGCGGCCTGAGGGGGCGGGGGACGCGAGCGGCCGCATGGGTGATGGGCGGCCGCGCGCCCCTCGGAGGGCGGGTACTACCCTGAGACCGTGAGGTCCGCATGAGAGCCGCGGGGGCTCGCGCGTCCGGGGTTTCGTGGAGCCCGCGGCACGAGGCGCGTGTCACCTGGCTGTTCCTCTACCGGGACCTGTCCGCCTCGGTGATTCCGGCCGCCCTGTTCACCCTGTCGGCGGGCCGCTACTTCCAGTCCTCCGCCGGGCATCTGCTGATCGCGTTCGGGCAGGTGTTGGTCTGGCTCGTGTTGTACCTGTACACGTTCTGCCTCGCCAACCAGCTCACCGGCATCGAGGAGGACCGGCTCCTCAAGCCCGACCGGCCCCTGCCGCGTGGTCTGGTCACCCCGCGCGGCGTCTGGGCGCGATGGGCGGTGGCGATGCCGGTCTTCACCCTCCTCGGCTGGCGGCTGGGCGTTTTGCCGTACACGCTGCTGTGGCAGGCGGCGACCGTCCTGTACAACTTCTGCGGGTGGGGCGCGTGGGGTTTCAGCAAGAACCTCGTCATGATGCTGGGCGCGGCCGCCCAGCTCGGCGCCGCCTGGACGCTCGTGGGGCCGGCCGACGCCACCGCGTGGCGCTGGATCCTCGCCCTCACGATCCTGTTCGTCGGGCCCGCCGTGCACATCCAGGATCTGCGCGACCTCGACGGGGACCGGCGGACCGGGCGCCGGACGCTGCCCCTCCTCTTCGGTGAGGAGGCGACCCGCCGCTATCTCTCGGTGTTCCTGTTCCTCGTTCCCGCCGTGCTCTGGCTCGCGCTGTACGCGCCGCTTCCCTCCGGACCCCGCGTGGTGGTGTGCGGCCTCGCCGTCACCGCCGCCTGCTGGACCGTCGCCTGGCGGGTGCGCCATCGGCGCGGGCGGCGGGCGGACCATGCCACGTACATGGGCTACACGTACATCTACTGCCTGATCCTGGCGAGCGGCATGCTCGTCTTCTGACGGGCGGGATCCCCTTTCGCGCCCATCGTGGGTGCGCGGCCGGCCTCCGGGCCCGCGCACCGGGGTCCGGGCACCGGGCACCCGGGTGCCCGGCCGGGCGGCTTTGGGCGTGATCTAGGGTCGGGGGCATGGGCACCCCTGACTTCATCCGCGACATCCGAGCCTCTGCCGGTCACCAGCTGCTGTTCCTGCCGGGCGTCTCCGCCGTCGTCTTCGACGACGACGGCCGCGTCCTGCTCGGCCGCCGCGCGGACAACGGGATGTGGGCCGTGATCGGGGGCATCGTCGAGCCCGGCGAACAGCCCGCCGCCTGCGCGGTGCGCGAGGTGTACGAGGAGACCGGGGTGACGTGCGAGGTCGAGCGGATCGTCCTCGTCCAGACCCTGCGCAAGCCCGTCGTCTACCCCAACGGCGACCAGTGCCAGTTCATGGACGTCTCCTTCCGCTGCCGGGCCACCGGCGGCGAGGCCCGGGTCAACGACGACGAGTCGATCGAGGTCGGCTGGTTCGCCCTGGACGGGCTTCCCGAGATGAAGCGCTTCTCGCACTTCCGTATCGAACGGGCCCTGGCCGACGAACCCACATGGTTCGACACCACGCCCCTGGGTTGAACTGTGTGTTCGGCACACATCGGTCGGGGTGGGGCCGCTTCATAGGGTGCGGAACATGAGCGCCCCCATCAGCACAGGATCCGCACCGGACCCGGCCTCCGCGCCCCGGCCCGCCCCCGGGTCCGTCCCTCTCGACTTCTCTGGGCGCACCGCGCTCGTCACGGGCGCGGCCGGCGGTATCGGCCGTGCCTGCGCGTTGCGGCTCGCCGCCGCGGGGGCCCTGGTCAGAGCCGTGGACCGGGCCGCCGACGGACTGGCGGAGCTGGCCGAGGCCGCCCACGGGCTGCCCGGCCGGGTCGAGCCGTGCCTGCTCGACCTCACCGATCTCGACGCCGCCGAGGCAGCCGGCGCCGGTGCCGACATCCTGGTGAACAACGCCGGACTCCAGCTCGTCCGCCCCCTGGAGGAGTTTCCGCCGGACGTCTTCCACACCGTTCTCACCGTGATGCTGGAGGCCCCGTTCCGGCTCATCCGCGGCGCGCTGCCCGGGATGTACGAACGGGGCTGGGGCCGTATCGTCAACATCTCCTCCGTCCATGGGCTGCGGGCCTCCCCCTACAAGTCCGCCTATGTGGCCGCCAAACACGGTCTGGAGGGCCTGTCGAAGACGGCGGCGCTCGAAGGCGCTCCGCATGGGGTCACCTCCAACTGCGTCAACCCCGGCTATGTGCGCACCCCACTCGTCGAGCGGCAGATCGCCGACCAGGCCGCCGCGCACGGCATCCCCGCCGAACGGGTCCTGACCGAGGTCCTGCTGAAGGACTCGGCCCTCAAGCGGCTGATCGAACCCGACGAGGTCGCCGACGCGGTGCTCTATCTGTGCGGTCCGCAGGCCTCGTTCGTCACCGGTACGTCCCTCGTCCTCGACGGCGGCTGGACCGCGCACTGACGGCCGGCCGGCGCGAGCCGGGTCGGTACGGGACCGGGGCCGGGTCGGTACGGGGCCGGCCGTGGCCCGCTTTGTCCACAGGGAGTTGTCCACAGGGGTGGTGCGATCCCCCGTACGCCAGGTATCCCTGTGACCATGACCCACGAACAGGCCTCCTACCTGGAGCTCCTCGCCCGCGGTGCCGCCACCGAGGCGTACGACCGCCCCGCGCTGCTCGCCCGTGCGAGCGGCGCGGGGGCCGGGGAGCTGGCCGAGCTGGAGCAGGCCAAGCAGCTCGCGCTGCGGGTCCGCGCCGAGCTGGAGGGCCGGCGCCGCCGCGAGGCCGAACTGTCGGCGCTCTTCGAGACCGCCAACGATCTCGCGGGCCTGCGCGACCTCGACGACGTGCTGCGCGCCATCGTGCAGCGCGCCCGCTCCCTGCTCGGCACCGAGGTCGCCTACCTCAGCCTCAACGACCCGGCCCACGGCGACACCTACATGCGCGTCACCGAGGGTTCCGTCTCCGCCCGATTCCAGCAACTGCGCCTCGGCATGGGAGAAGGACTCGGCGGACTCGTCGCCCAGACCGCCCGTCCCTACGTCACCGACGACTACTTCCAGGACGCCCGCTTCCAGCACACCCGCACCATCGACACCGCCGTCGGCGACGAGGGCCTGGTCGCCATCCTCGGGGTGCCGCTGACCCTCGGCAGCCAGGTGATCGGGGTGCTCTTCGCCGCCGACCGGCGCGCCCGGGTCTTCGAACGGGGCCAGGTCGCGCTGCTCGGCTCCTTCGCCGCCCACGCCGCCATCGCCATCGACACCGCCAACCTGCTCGCCGAGACCCGCTCCGCGCTCGCCGAACTGGAACGCGCCAATGACATCATCCGCGAGCACAACGGCGTCATCGAACGCGCCTCCGAGGTCCACGACCGGCTCACCGAACTCGTCCTGCGCGGCGGGGGAGTCGCCGACGTCACCGCCGCCGTCTCCGAAGTCCTCGGCGGCACCGTCGAGTTCGCCGAAGAGCGTGCCAGACCCGCCGGGATCTCCGCCGGCCACGCCACCCCGGACGGCGACGACTGGGTCGCCGCCGTCTCCGCCGGCGGCGAGACCTTCGGCGCCCTCGTCCTGCGCGAACGGCCCGACCTCGACCCCGTCGACCTGCGCACGCTGGAGCGGGCCGCCCTCGTCACCTCTCTGCTGCTGCTCGCCCGCCGCACCGCCGGAGAGGCCGAACAGCGGGTGCGCGGCGAACTTCTCGACGACCTCCTCGACGCCCCGGACCGCGACCCCCGGCTACTGCGCGAGCGCGCCGCCCGGCTGCGGACCGACACCGACGCCCCGCACGTCGTGCTCGCCGCCCGGGTCGACCGTGCCGACCGGGACGACGCCGCGAGCGATCCGGACTCCGCCGGCCGGGAGAGCGCCGACCGCCGGCGGCTGCGCTCCGCCGCCTCCCATCTGGCCGCCACCCGCCAGGGCCTCGCCTCCGCCCGCGACGGCGGCACGGTCCTGCTGCTGCCGCTTCGCCCCGGCGAGAACGCCGCCGACCTCGCCCGGCAGACCGCGAAGCACCTCGGCGGAGCCCTGCGGGACCCCGTCACCGTCGGCGCGTCCGCCCCCGTCACCGCACCCCTCGCCCACCCCGAACGGGTCGCCCCCGCCTACGCCGAGGCCCGCCGCTGCCTCGACGCGCTGCGCCTGCTGCGCCGGTCCGGAGAAGGAGCCGCCGCCGAGGACCTGGGCTTCCTCGGCCTGCTCCTCGCCGACACCCGCGACATCGAGGGCTTCGTCGACCGCACCATCGGGCAGGTCGTCGCCTACGACCGGCGGCGCGGCACGGACCTCGTCCGCACCATGGACGCCTACTTCGCGAGCGGGATGAGCCCGGCCCGTACCAAGGACGACCTGCACGTCCATGTGAACACGGTGGCCCAGCGCGTCGAGCGGATCGGCCGGCTGCTCGGATCCGACTGGCAGTCGCCGGCCCGCGCGCTGGAGATCCAGCTGGCGCTCCGGCTGCACGCCCTGTCCTCCGCCGTCATACGCTGACCCGCTCTTTGGCCCCGGGCCGCCCCGGTATGTCCGACGTCCGATGTCCGTATGTCCGTACGCCACTCCTGGAGACCGCCCGATGACCCCGCCTCCTCCCGCACCGGACGCGCTGCCGCTCGCCGGGATCACCGTCGTCAGCCTCGAACAGGCCGTGGCAGCCCCCTTCGCCACCCGCCAGCTCGCCGACCTCGGCGCCCGTGTGATCAAGGTGGAACGACCGGGCGGCGGCGACTTCGCCCGCCGCTACGACACCACCGTGCACGGCGAGTCCAGCTATTTCGTGTGGCTGAACCGCTCCAAGGAGTCGGTCACCCTCGATGTGAAGACCGAGGCCGGCCGCGCCGTCCTGGAACAACTCCTCGGCCGCGCCGACGTGTTCGTGCAGAACCTGGCCCCCAAAGCCGCCGAGCGTCTCGGCTGCGGACCGAAGGCGCTGGCCGAGCGGTTCCCCCGGCTGATCACGGCCGGGCTCTCCGGCTACGGCACCAGCGGCCCATGGGCCGACCGCAAGGCGTACGACCTGCTCGTCCAGTGCCAGACCGGCCTGGTCTCGCTCACCGGGAACGAACACGGCACCGCGCGCGCCGGGGTGTCGGTCGCCGACATCGCCGCCGGCATGTATCTCCACAGCGGCATCCTCACCGCGCTGTTCACCCGCGCCACCACCGGGGTCGCCCGCGCCGTCGAGGTCTCCCTCTTCGAGGCGCTGGCCGAGTGGATGCACCAGCCCGCCTACTACACCCGTTACGGAGGCACGCAGCCCCCACGCGTCGGCACCCGGCACGCGACCATCGCCCCCTACGGGGCGTTCACCGCCGCCGACGGAAAGGAGGTGCTGTTCTCCGTCCAGAACGAGCGGGAGTGGACCGCCCTGTGCGAGCGCTTCCTGGAACGCCCGGAGCTGGCCGGCGACCCCCGGTTCGCCACCGGCGCGGACCGGGTCGCCCACCGGGACGCGCTCGACGCCCTGATCGCCGAACGCTTCGCCGGCCTCGACGGCGCCGAGGCCGGCCGGCTGCTCGACGAGGCCGGTGTCGCCCACGCCGGAGTGGGCGACATGGAGAGTTTCCTGGCGCACCCCGTCCTCGACGCCCGCGCGCGCTGGCGCGACGTCCCGATACCCGGCGGCGCCCTGGTGCCCGCGCTGCTGCCGCCCGCCGACCTGTCCGGCGTCACCCCGCGGATGGCCGCCGTCCCGGCGGCCGGCGAGCACACCGACGCCATCCTGGCCGAACTGGGCCACGGTCCCGACGCCATCGCCGCGCTGCGCGCCGACGGCGTCGTATGACCGGGTGGGGGAGCCGGGGAAGCCGGGAGAGCCTTGGCCGGCAGAGGCCCCGGCGTCAGTCGCGGAGGTGACGGGACGCCATCGCGTGGAAGACCTTCTTCGGCTCCCAGTGGGTCTCGTCGTGCACCCGGACCACCCCGTAGGAGCCGAGATCGGCCTCCCCGGGCCGGCTGTAGCCGGCGAAGGTGAACCAGAGCGCGGTGTCGACCCCCTCCTCCTCGAAGACGTCGAGCAGTTCGTTCAGATGGCGGACCTGCTCGTCCTCGTCGCGCACGGCGCCGTCCGGCACCTGGTAGGCCGCACCGCCGCGTTCGGCCGCGCCCCGGTAGGCGCAGGTGCCGTACTCGGTCACCGCGACGGGTTTGCCGTACGCAAGGTGCGCCCGTATCTCCGAGCGGAAGGTGTCGGCGTTGTGGGCCGAACGGTAGGCGTCGACGCCGACGAGGTCGAACGGAGTCCAGTCGACGGACTCCCAGGGCGCCGCCGCGTAGGTGACGCGTCCGCCGAAGTGGGCCCGCACCGTCGCGACGACCCGCGCGAGGAGGGAATCGAGGCGCTCTCGCACCGGTCCGAGACCGTTCCACCACTCCAGGTCGGCCGAGGCCATGGTTCGCAGCCGGTCGCCGTAGGTGTCGCCCGGCAGGAAACCGCGGCAGAAGGCGCTCATCTCGCAGCCCGCGACGAAGACGACCTCGGCCCCGCTCCGGCGCACGGTCTCGGCCCGGCGGGCGCACTCGGCGAAGAACGGCAGCAGATCGTCCTCGGGAAGGTCGACCGGGAAGGGGGCGAACCACACTTCGAGTCCGGCCTCCGCCGCGCAGCGGGCGGCGATGCTCAGCCGCTCCGGCTCGCGACCGGAGACGCGTACCGCGTCGCAGTGCAGTTCACGGGCGATCACCGCCATGTCGTGCCGCACCGTCGAGGGGGTGAAGGCCGTACGGGAGAGTTCCCGGCCGGGCAGGAACCCGGTGTCGTAGTTGATGCCCCGTGCGCGCATGCCACTGCTCCTTCGGATGAGGGACGCCGTGCTCCGGCCCGAAGTCTCGCCGACGCGCCGGGCTCCGTCCACGAGCCCAGGTCGGCGGGGGGTGCACCACCGGCCACTTCGGTATGTGTGGCCTGGCCGTGGCCGTGGCCGTGGCCGTAGCGGTTGCGGTATCCGATCCCCCTCAGTGTCCGGTCGCGCCCTGGCGTACCGTCACACAGGCGGCGGGCCCCCGGGAGGTCCGTCCCCGAGCGGTCCGTCCTTGGGCGGTTCGTTCCCGGGCGGTCCGTCCTTGGGCGGTTCGTTCTCGGGCCCGGGAACGCCGTTACCCGCTTCCCCGGTCGCTTCCGGACCTTCCCCGCTGTCCGCCGGGGCCTTCCGTGCCGCGCGCAGCGCCGTATGGACCGACCACACCACCGACACCAGCGGCACCGCCACCACCGCCCCCACCACACCGGCCGCGATCGCCCCCGCCACCACCGAGATCGCCACCACCAGCGGATGCAGCCGGACCGCCCAGCCCATCACCAGCGGATGCAGCAGATGCCCCTCGATCTGCCCGATGACCACGATCAGGGCGATCACGACCGCCGCCACCAGCGGCCCGCGCGACGCCAGCGCGACCACGGCGGCGATCGCGAGCGCGATCGGCGAGCCGATGAGCGGGACGAACGCGGCGACGAACTCCAGCAGCGCCAGCGGCAGTGCGAGCGGTACCCGCAGCAGCCACAGCGCGATCCCGACCAGCACCGCGTTCGTCGCGGACACCAGCACGATCCCGTGCGTGTACCCGGTGAACGTCCGCCACGCCGCCTGCCCGCCGATCTCCACCCGCCCCCGCACGGACGGCGGCAACTGCTCTTGGAACCAGCTCCAGTGACGATCCCCCGAATGGATGAAGAACACCGAGCAGAACACCGCGAGCGCCAGCGTGGTGAGTACCAGGACCAGTTGCCCCACCCCGCTCAGCGCCTGGTTCACCAGGGCCGAGCGGTGGCTGGTGAGGTAGTTCCCGGCCTGGGACTCCAGATCCGCGAGGGCCCGCGGATTCATCCGGAAGGGGGGCCGTTGCAGCCAGTCCTCGATCCGCGCCACACCGGTCCGCAGCTCTCGTACCAGCGTGACGCTCTCACCCGCCACCGCCTCGCCGACGAGTACGAGCACCCCGAGGACCAGAGCGATGCTGCCGACGAGCGTGAGCGCCACCGCGAGGGGGCGCGGCATCACCCTGGCCGTGAGATCGGCGACCGGCCGCAGCAGAGCGGTGATCACCAGGCTCAGGAACACCGCCACCCCGATCTCGTGGAAGCGCCCGAGCACGACGAACAAGGCGTACACGAGCCCGCCCACGACCAGCACCCGCCACGCGTACGCGGCGGCCGTGCGCAGAAGCGGGGCGACCGCCGGACGAGTGGGCTGCATGGCCATCGACGTACCACCCGGGCGCGCCCGCCCCACGCACGCGCCCCGACATTCGCCCGACCGGGGACACCCCGCGTCCCGGCGGCCGTACGGGTGTGAGCGGCAGGTGCGGGCGGAGTGGTGCGGATCGGGATGGGGCGGGGCAGCCGGCGGGCGGTCAGCCCGCCAGGTCGGCCGGATCCGTGTTGGCGCCGCAGAGCACCACGCACACCCGCTCCCCGGGCGCGGCGTACGCCTTCGCGCCGGGCGCGGCGAGGGCCGCGTACGCCGTGGCCGCGGCGTGTTCGACCACGACGCGATGGGTGTCCCACAACTCCCGGCGGGCCCGGACGATCGCCGAGTCGGGAACCAGCACCGAGTGCGTCCCCTCCTCGCGGGCCGCCCGCACGGCCGCGACCGAGGCCCGGCGGGCGCCCAGCGAATCGGCGGCGACCGAGTCGACCGGCACGTCCACCGGACCGCCGGCCTCCAGGGCGGCGTTCAGCGCCCGGCAGTTCTCCGGCTCGACCGCCACCGTCCGTACGCCGTGGTGCCGGGCGGCCGCCGCGACCCCCGCGAACAGACCGCCGCCGCCCACCGACACCACCACCGTGCCGAGCCCCGGCACCGCCCGCCGGATCTCCTCCAGGAGGGTGCCCGCGCCGGCGGCGATGAGCGGATGGTCGTACGCGTGCGAGGCCAGCGCCCCGCTCCCGGCCGCGAACTCCTCGCAGGCCGCCAGCGCCTGCGCGTACTCCGATCCGACGAGCCGGACGTCCGCCCCGTACCCGCGCAGCCGGTCGACCTTCACCTTCGGAGCGGTCGCCGGCAGGAACACCGTCGCCCGCACGCCCTGCTCGCGCGCGGCCCACGCGCACGCCAGGCCCGCGTTGCCGCCCGACGCGATCGTCACCCCGGCCTCCGGCAGCGTTCCGGCCTCCTGGTGGGCGCGGAGGAAGTTGCGGGCGCCGCGCGCCTTGAACGACCCGGTGTACTGGAGGAACTCCAGGGCCAGGAACACCTCCGGGCCGCCCGCACGCGCCGCGGGCACGACGGTCACGGGGCGGACCAGACCGCCGATGCGCCCGGCGGCGCGCTCCACCTCGTCGTAGGTCAGGGGTGCGGTCCGGGATTCGGTCGGTGTCGGCACGGTGCTGCTCCTCGGCGGTCGGGTGGGGTGCGGGCGGGGGTGCGCGGGGCGACGGGACGGGGCGGTGTGAGGGGGGTGGGCGGTCACTCCGCGGGCCGGGGACCCACCGTGCGCAGCGCCTGGCCGAGCGCCGCGCGCTCGGCTTCGTCCAGACACTCCACGAAGCGCAGCAGCGCGGCCGGACGGTCCTCGCTCGCGTCCAGTCCGTCCTCCATGAGGGCCGCCGCGTAGGTCTCGCGGGTGGCCGCCGCCCGGTACAGCCACACCCGCCCGTCCCGGGCTCGGGTCAGATAGCCCTTGTGGAAGAGGATCGTGGTCACGGTGGTCACGGTGGTGTACGCGACGTCCCGGTGCCGATTGATGTCGTCGACGGTCTCGCGCACCGTGGCCGGGCGGTTCCAGCGCCAGTAGCGGTCCATGATCTCCGCCTCGAGTTCCCCCAGCCGACGCATGGCCCCGTGTCCTTCCCGCGATGTGCGGATACCCGTCGTTCTTCGAGGGGGTCATAGTAGACGCGCGGGTCACGGGGCGCGGCGGGCCCGAGGCGCCCTCGGCCCTTGGTGGACCTTGGCGCGAACACGCCAGCGCGTGGACGCGCCGCCATGATCCTCTGGACCCGGTCCACCCGGGCGGGCCAGGATCGTCACATGACGCACTCCCTCGGGCACGGGGAGTCGCGTCCGCGGTACGGATCGGGCGATGTCCAGCGGAGGAGTCGGTGTGGCGGCCACCCCCTGGGTCGTCGCGCCGAAGGTTCGCCCGGTCCGTACCGCCGCCGTGTCGCTCGCCGTACGTGCCGTACCGCCGTGCGTGCCGTGCCACCGCGCCGCCGACCTCGTTCGGCGGTGGCTCGGTGGCTCGGTGGCTCGGTGGCTCGGTGGCTCGGTGGCTGGGTGGCGTGGTGGATCAGCGGATCAGGCGCAGCGCGTCCGCGGCGGCGGGCGAGAGCTCGCTCTCGCGCAATTCCGCCAGGGGCACCCAGCGGGCCGCCTCCGTCGAGCCGTCCGTCTCCGTGACCCGGGGTGTGCCGGGGCCGAGGACGACGGCGTAGAAGAGGGCGACGAGGTGCCAGTGCGTACCGCCGCGCACGGTGGTGTACGCCCGGGTGTCCAGCAGCCGGGCCCCCGTCAGGGCGAGTCCCGTCTCCTCGCGCAGTTCGCGTTCGAGCGCTTCCACCGGCTGTTCGCCGTGGTCGATCCCGCCGCCCGGCAGATGCCACAGGCCCGGCGCGAAGACCGGGGAGCGGTCCGACAGACGGGCCAGGAGCAGCCGTTCGTCGTCCAGGGCTATCGCGTACGCCGAGACGCGTGAGCGGGGGAGGGGTGTGCCGTCCATCGTGCTCCTGACGTGGGGTGAGGTGGGGTGAGGTGGGGTGAGGTGGGGTGAGGTGGGGTGAGGTGGGGTGAGGTGGGGTGAGGCGGGGCGGGATCCGGGGACAGGGGCTCAGGCCGCGGACTCCCAGGCGGTGGTGAGGCCGTCCAGCCAGGCGGGCGGCAGTTCGGCCGCGTCCCATTCCTCCCGCAGTGGCGCGGGCGCCACGACGAGACGTTCCAGGACGGCGATGCTGGTGGGGGAGTGGAGCAGCGAGTAGCGGCCGTGGATCGCGATGGCGCTGCCGGGCCCGTACTCGGCGTACATCCGCAGCACCCGGGCCCGGTGCTCCGAGGCGAACGAGGTGAGCCGGCCCGCGTATCCCGCCCTGCGGCGGGCGGTCATCGTGCCGAGGACGGCGGTGAGGACCTGCTCGGACACCTCGGGGTCGAGTTCGGAGTCGGTGGTGAAGGAGAGATAGAGCGGCAGGACGGCCACCTTCGCCCGCTCGACCTCCATACGGGTGACGGGCGACCGGGGGCCGGGTGTGGTGGCCCCCGGCTCGGCGCCGACGGTGTCGCGCAGGGTGCGTTCGGCCAGCGCCGCGAGTCCGCCGGTGATCGTTTCGGCGCCGGCGAGCCAGCCGGACACGAACGGCTCGGTCTTCCCCTCGGGGAGACCGGGGACGCCCGGCGGGCCGGCGGCGCCCGGCAGTCCGCCGGCGGTGCCCTGGCCGGCCCGCGCGAGCGCGCCCAGCTCATCGTGGGCCACGGTGAGCGCGCCCGCCTCGACGAGACCGATCAGATGTTCCGCGTCGCCGGCGTGGACCCCGGCCCGGGCGAGCAGCTGGACGAGAGTCCGCTTCGCGTTGAGGACGTCGGCCGTGTGCAGACGCTGCCCGGCCTCCTCCGCTTCCTCCGTCGAGTTCATGGGCTCCTCCTTCTCGCATGGGGCGCCGCCCGCCGCGAGCCTATGCCGCGAGGGCCCGTGTGAGGCGACGGGGCACACGGCAGGCACTCGTCCGGGCGCCCGCCGGGCCCCGGGCGGACCGATCCGGACGGGCCCCGGCCGTTCCCGGACTCTCCCTGGACATCCGTTCGACCGCCCCCTAGCGTGGGCGCGCCTTCTCACCGTAGAGGCAGTCGGTTCTTGATCGAGACGGAGTGGGACGGATCCGGACATGCACCCCTTCCGCGCGGCCGCCGAGGCCCGTGACATCGACGCCATCGAGGCGCTTCTCGCCGACGAGGTCGTCTTCACCAGCCCCGTCGCCTTCAAGCCGTATCCGGGCAAGGCGATCACCCTCGCGATCCTGCGCGCGGTGATGCGGGTCTTCGAGGACTTCACGTACGTCCGCGAGATCGCCGACCCCGGTGGCCGCGACCACGCCCTCGTCTTCACCGCGAAGGTCGGCGGACGCGCCGTCCAGGGCTGCGACTTCCTCCACTTCGACGAGGACGGCAGGATCGACGACCTGACCGTCATGGTCCGCCCGCTCTCCGCAGCGCAGGCCCTCGCCGAGGCGATGGGCGCCCAGTTCGAGCGGATCGCGCGTGAGGCGCAGCAGGCGTTGGAGGCGCAGGAGGCGCAGGCTGTCGCCGAGGCGGAGGTCCGGGGCTGATCCCGGTCCGGCGTACGGCGCCGGGCCGAGCCGGATTCCGCGTACGGCCCGGATCCTGACCCCGGGCCCGTGCCCCGGCCCCCGGCGCCGGATGCCGTCACCGGACCCGGTCGCTCTGGCCCGGCGTCCATGGCACGGCCACCACCTGGACGTCGTCCTCGTAGACGATCCGCCCCGGATCCGCCGACTCGACGCGGACACACGGCACCTCGTGCGCCGCCAGCAACGCGAGGTAGCCCGGCACCCGTTCGATCAGATGCCGGGCCGTGCCCTTGAACCAGGCGACGGCGCCCGGGTTCAGCGCGGGGTCGTAGACCCGGGGGTCGGTGGCCGACGGCTCGGGATACGCGGCGTCGTACCAGTCGTTGGACTCGCGCCAGAACCGGTACTCCGCCGGGCTCAGCCGGCCGTCCCTGGCCAGCCCGTTGGCCAGGGCGAACACTCCCGGGAAGTGCCCTCGCGGATGGCGCGTCGTCCCCTGGAACCGCACGAAGCACGTCATGACGGCAGTATCCCGGGCCCCGCGCGCCGGGTCGACGCCCCGGCACCGTCTTCGTCACCCGGGCAGGCGGCCGGGGTGGTGGCCGGGATGGCCGGGCAGGTGGGTCACGAGGGGTGAAACTGCTGGTAGATTAGTTCTTGTCGCCGCGAGGAACACACCGAACGGCCGACAGACACCTAGTCCGGGTGGCGGAATGGCAGACGCGCTAGCTTGAGGTGCTAGTGCCCTTTATCGGGCGTGGGGGTTCAAGTCCCCCCTCGGACACAGCAGTTGGTTCGGCGGTGGGGTGATCGGATGCAAATCCGGTCACCCCACCGCCGTTTCGCGTTCCCGCGCCCGCCCCTGCCGGTGCCGTGCCACCCCGGTCCGGGGCACCGGCCGGTGCGTCGACCCGCGCGTCGGCCGGTGCCGGCCGACGGTGGCCCCCGCCGGGGCCGAACCGGCCGCCGTGGAGATACTGGTGTGCGAGTGTCAGTGGCGCGTGATAGTCACTACTCCACCGGGTGAGGTGGTCGTCGACCCCCGCCCGACACGTACGAATCAAGGGGTGGGGACATGGCGTTGCTCCGTGACTGGGGGCGCACGCTGGCGAAGCGGGCCGGGCGGCCCGTCGCACAGGTACAGAAGGGGTCCGGTCATCCCGACGTGGCGCGGGCCCGGACGGCCGCCGAGGCGGGCGACTGGGAGACGCTGCGGGCGCTGTTCGAGGCGCGGCCCGAGGGCGAGGCCTGGCGGGAGCTGCTGTGGGCGGCCGCCGGGTCCGCCGGGGTGGAGACCTGGATCCCGGGCGTGGCCGAGGCCGCTCCGGACGCCGCGCTGCCGCGGCTCGTGGCCGGGATCCGGTATGTCGACTGGGGCTGGGAGGCCCGCACCGGGGCACGCGCCTCGCAGGTGTCCCGCGAACAGTTCCAGGTGTTCCACGAGCGGCTGCGGACGGCCGAGAAGTGGCTGTACGAGGCGGCCGAACTCGAGCCGGGCTGGGCCTCGCCCTGGTACGTGCTCCAGACCAGCGGCCGTGGCCTCCAGGTCGGCCAGGAGATCGCCCGCCGCCGGTTCGAGGCGACCGTACGCCGTGATCCGCGGCACGTCGGCGCGCACGAGCAGCACCTCCAGCAGGTCTGCGCGAAGTGGAGCGGCTCCCACGAGGAGATGCACGCCTTCGCGCGCGCGTCGGTGTTCGGCGCGCCCGCCGGCACCGCGCTCGGCCATCTCGTGGCCATCGCCCACCTCGAACAGTGGCTGGACCTCGAATCGGGTCCGGACGGGGAGTACATCACCTCGCCCGAGGTCGTGGCGTCGCTGAACGAGGCCGCCGACCACTCGTACCGGCACCCGGACCACGTCCGCGAGGACGGGTGGCTGGAGCTGTACAACGCCTTCGCCATGGCCTTCGCGCTCGCGGGGGAGAAGACCACCGCGCGCGAGTGCTTCGACGCCATCGAGGGCCGGGTCAGCGAGTTCCCCTGGCAGTACATCGACCACATCGACCCGGCGGCCGCCTTCCGCAAGTGGGCCCGCTGACCCGATCGGGCACCCGGCCGGGCATCCGCGCGTCGGCCGGTCGCGAACGGACCGGACCGCTCCCCGGGCGGGACGTCCTGTCCCCGGCCGCCGCGGTCCTTTGCCCGGGTACGCGAGTCCCGGGCCTCCCGGGCCTGCGATCAGGACCGGTCGTCGCCGCGCGCAGGGTGATTCCCGCGCCGTAGCGGCCGGCGGGCCGTGACGTCACGCCGTATCCCGTACGCGCGAGTCGTCCGCCCACGGTCGGCCCCGGTCCGCCCGCTCGTCTCGCCCGCTCGTCCGCTCGTCGGTTCCGCCGTCGTCCCCTGCCGTCCTCTCCCTGACTTCTCGCCTTCTCGCCTTCTCTCCGTCTTCTTCCGCCCCGGCCACCGCGCGGGGCGCGCACCGAAGGACCTCACCAGGTGTCCCCATCCCAGACGTCCCACACCTTCCAGGTCGACCTGCGCGGTCTGGTCGACCTGCTCTCCCACCACCTCTACTCCAGCCCCCGCGTCTACCTGCGCGAACTGCTCCAGAACGCCGTCGACGCCATCACCGCCCGCCAGGCGCTCGACCCCGGCGCGCCCGGTGCCATCACCGTGCGCACCGGCGACACCCTCACCGTCACGGACACCGGTGTCGGCCTGACCGAGGCCGACGTCCACCGCTTCCTGGCCACCATCGGGCGCAGCTCCAAGCGGACCGCCGACGGTGCCTTCGATGGCGCCGGACTCGACGCCGCGCGCGGCGAGTTCATCGGACAGTTCGGCATCGGCCTGCTCGCCTGCTTCGTCGTCGCCGACGAGATCACGGTCCTCAGCCGGTCCGCCGCCGACCCGGCCGCGCCCGCCGTCGAGTGGCGCGGCCACTCCGACGGCCGCTACACCCTGCGTACCCTGCCCGCCTCCGCCGTCCCCGAGCCCGGCACCACCGTGCGGCTGACCCCGCGCGCGGACAACGCCGAATGGACCACCCCCGAGCGGGTCGTGGAGCTCGCCCGGCACTACGGCGGACTGCTCCGGCACGAGGTCACCGTCGTCACCGCGCGCGGCGAGTCCCACCGCGTCAACGAGGCGCCGCCGTGGGAGCGGGACCACCGCTCCCCGCTCGCCCGCCGCGAGGCGCTCACCACATACTGCCGCACCCTCTTCGACTTCACCCCGCTCGACACCATCGAGCTGGACCTCCCGGCGGCCGGGCTGCGCGGTGTCGCGTACGTCCTGCCCACCGCCGTCAGCCCCGCCCAGCGCGCCGGCCACCGGGTCCACCTCAAGGGCATGCTGCTCACCGACCAGGCGCCCGAACTCCTCCCGGACTGGGCGTTCTTCGTGCGCTGCGTGGTCGACACGACCAGCCTGCGGCCCACCGCCTCCCGGGAGTCGCTGTACGAGGACGGCACGCTGTCCGCCGTACGCGACGCCCTCGGCGACCGGATCCGCGACTGGCTCACCGGCCTCGCCGCCAGCGACCCGGCGCTGCTGCACCGCTTCATCGACACCCACCACCTCGCGGTCAAGGCGCTCGCCCGCTACGACGACGAGCTGCTGCGGATCGTGCTGCCGTGGCTGCCGTTCGAGACCACCGACGGCAACGTCACCCTGGAGGAGTTCGCCCGCACCCACCCGGCGCTCCTGGTGACCCGCAGCGTCGAGGAGTTCCGGCAGGTCGCGCCCATCGCCTCGGCCGCCGGTCTCGGCGTCGTCAACGGCGGCTACACCTACGACCACGACCTGGTCCACCGGCTGCCCGAGGTCCGCCCCGGCACGTCGGTCACCGATCTCGACCCGGCCACCGTCACCGCCCACCTCGACGCCGTCGACCCCACCGCCGAACTGCGCGCCGCGGCCTTCCTGACCGTCGCCCGCGAGACCGTCGGCCTGCACGACTGCGACGTCGTCCTGCGCGACTTCCAGCCCGTCACCGCGCCCGCGCTGCTCCTCGACAACCGCGAGGCGCGCCACGAGCGGACCCGGTCCGGCCTCGCCGCCGACAGCGACGGACTGTGGGCCGACATCCTCGGCTCCCTGCGCCAGGAGGCCCCGCGCGCCCAGCTCGTCCTGAACCACCTCAACCCGCTGGTCCGCCAGGCCGTCACGATCACCGAGCGCGGCCTCGCCGTCACCACCGCCGAGGCCCTGTACGGACAGGCGCTGCTGCTCAGCCGCCGGCCGCTCAAGGCGAGCGAGAGCGCCCTGCTCAACCGCGCCTTCATCGGCCTGCTCACCCACGCCATGCACCACCCCGGCACCACCGCCCCGGGGTCCACCGCCCCCGGCGACGACGCTCCCGGCACCGAGCCCCGGAAGGACTTCTAGATGCTCGACACCCCCGAGGCCGTGTTCGAAGCCCTGCGCGAGAACCACGAGCGCCCGCACGGCCTGCAGCGCACCGTCACCGCCGAGGAACTCGCCGAGGCGGCCGAGCCCTTCGACAAGCCCGACATCCTCGTCACCGCCCTGCTGGAACTGATGTCGGCGTACGAGTTCACCGGCGAACACCGCAAGGCGCCCGTCGTCTTCGCCCGGCTCCTCAAGCTCTGGGACACCGTGCCCGAGTCCTTCAGCGAGTGGGAGGCCCGCCAGGTTTTCTGGCGCTTCAAGTGGGTGACGACCTCGCTGCTCCAGGTGCCCGAGGTGCCGCTGGCCACGGTGCGCGGCTGGACCGACCGGATGCGCGAGCGGTACGAGGCCGCCGGTCACGGCGTCCAGCCGGTCGCCGCCATGCGCTACCACATCGCCACCCACACGGGCATGGGCGTCGACGACGCCTACGACCTGTGGGCCACCCGGCCCCGCACCGAGCTGAGCGACTGCGAGGCGTGCGAGACCCGGGCGCTGGCCTCGCACCTCGTACGGGCCGGTGACGACGAGGCGGCCCTCGCCGCCTGGGGCCCGGTCTTCGACCGCAGCCAGAGCTGTTCCGAGGAACCCCAGACCAGCCAGGCCCGCGCCCTGCTGCCGCTGCTGCGCACCGGCCGGCTCGACGAGGCCCGCTCGTTCCATCTCACCGGCTACCGCCAGGTCCGCGGCAACACCGGCATGCAGGCCGAGGTAGGCCTGCACCTGGAGTTCTGCGCGCTGTCCCGCAACGAGGGCCGGGGCCTGGAGATCCTCGCCGAGAACCGCCCGCTGTTCGCCGCCGACGGCGCCCCGTTCGCCCGCCTGCACTTCCTCACCGGTGTCGAGGTGCTGCTGGCCCGGCTCGCCGAGGACGGCCACACCGACACCCCGGTCGCCGGACCGGCCGGCCGGGAATGGACCGCCGGGACACTCCTCGCCCACGTCCGCGCCGAGGCGGACCGGCTCGCCACCGCCTTCGACCGGCGCAACGGCACCGGCGCCGTCGGCGACGACCGCACGGCACGCCTCGCCCGGCGCCCGCTGCTCGACGAGCCGCTGCCGCTCGGGCTGCGCGCCTTCTCGACCCGCCCCGCCGGGGCGGCGGCGTCGTCCGGCCCCGTGCTCGCACCCGCACCGGCCCTCGCCACCGTGACCGCGATTCCCGACGACTTCGTGGCCCTCGTCCACGAGGCGCGCAGGCTCGAACTCGACGGACACCCCGGCGCGGAACGGCTGTGGACCCGGATCGGCGAGCGCCTCGCCGACGGCACCGCCCCCGAGCCCGTGCCGTACGACGGTGAACTCGGCCCCGAGGAGCGGCTGCGCGCCGAACTCGCCGACCACGAGGCCACCCAGCAGGCGAAGACGGACCGGCACACCGAGGGCGTGGCCTGGCTGGCCCGCGCCGCCGGGCTGTACGAGCAGGCCGGTATGCCCTGGCACGCGCTGGCCGCCCGGGCCCGCGCCCTGGCGTGGCGCGCCGAGGTCGAGTCCGGAGGCGAGTCCGACGCCGAGGCCGATTTTGCGTCCGGGGTCGAGTCCGGGGTCGGGGCCGGCACCGGGTCGGATTCCGAGACCGGCGTCGCCTCCGGGGCCGAGTCGTCCACGGGTGCCGCGTCGGCGGTGCGGGGCGTGGCCGAGACCACCGGATCCGCTCTCGACGCGCTCGTGGCCGAGGCCGAACGGCTCTTCACGAAGGCCCCGTTCACGGGCGAGAACCCCGGTGCGGGAGAAGCCCTGTACGGCACCGACCTGGGCAAGGCCCGCGCCGTCGAATACCTCACCCTCCTCAACTCCCGTACCTTCTCCCTGCTTCAGGGAACACTGGCCGAGGCGCACAAGCGAGGGGGCGAGCCCTCGAAGGAGGCGCTCGCGCGGGTGGAGGAGAGCGCCCGTACGCTGCGAGCCGAGGCCGAGCGGCTCTCCCTGCCGCACCAGGCGGCCAACTCCCGTGCGTACATCGCGGACATGGCGGGCAGCCTCGGCGACCTGGAGCGCGCCGAGACCGAACTGCGCGCCGCCCTCCTGGACGTGGCCGCCTCCGGCCGGCCGTGGCGCGGCTCGCGGGTGCGTGCCCTGCTCGCCCGGCTGTTGATGGCCAAGGAGCAGCCGGCCGAGGCCGTGGAGCTGTTGCACCAGGCGATCGCCGATGCCGTCCGCTACGACGACACCGCCTTCCCCTTGGCTCCCACGTACGCGCTGCTCGGTCATGCCGCCTCGCACATGGGTGACTTCGGCGGCGCGGTACGTCATCTCTCCGAGGCCGCGGCCCGGTTCGATCAGGCCGGGGCGTTCGAGGACGCCACCGACTCCCGGCTCCAGCTCGCCGACGTACTGGCGCGCTCCGGCCAGCAGGCCGACGCCGTCGCCGTCCTGGAGTCCGTGCTGGCCGGCACCGGCGACGAGACGGCGCCCGCGCTCGACGAGCGACTGCTGGCCCAGGCCCGGCTGACGCTCGCGCGCGGGCTGCGGGACCTGGAGGAGTACCTGCCGGCGGCCGAGGAGTTCCTGCGTGTGGCCGACGCCGTCGCCGGCTGGCAGGAGGACCGCCACATCCACACCATGGTCGCCGCGGACGCCGCCGTCGCGCTGGCGATGGCCGACCGCCCGGAGGCGGCGGACACCGCGTACGCCCGCGCCCTCGCCGCCCACGAGGAGGCGCCCAACTGGCCCCGGATCGCGGAGATGACGCGCGAGTTCGCCCGGCTCGCGATGGTGGCCGGGGCGGACGACGCCCTCGACACCGCGCTCGCGCACCTGGCCCGCGCGGACGCCGTGCTGGCCGCCGTACCGGAGGACACCACGGACTTCGCGCACTGGTACGAGACGGGATCCGTCCACTACCGCCGCGCCCGCGTCCTCGCCAGTGCCGAACGCTTCCCCGAGGCCCTGGCCGAGGCGGAGGCGGCCATCGCCGCGCACGAACGCGGCGGCGAGGAGGGCGAGTTCCCGCGCGCCGAGGCCGTCCGCATCGCGGCCCTGATCGAGGGCAACGGACTGGAGCGCCTGACCGACGCGATCACCCGGCTGACCGAGGCGATCGCACGCTGCCGCGCGGCCGGGATGGAGGAGGCGGCGGGCATCCTGGACGCGCTGCGCCAGGACTACCTGGACCGCTGAAGCGAACGGCGGCGCCGTCCCGCGCCGCCGCCGCGGACGCCGAACCGGCTGAACCGGTCGACCGGTTCAGCCGGCCCAACCGGACCCACGGGTCCAACCATCGGAACCTGTCGGCTGGTTGAACCGACCGGCCCGGTCGGAAGAGGGCGCGACGGACCCTCGGGCGGCGACGGCATCCGGCGAACCTCCGGAGCGCCACCGGGTGCCGGGCCCACCGCCCGGCACCCGGTGACCGCCACCCCTCGCGTGTTACCTGCTGGTACGCCATGATGGCGGCCGACCATCCACACGGCCCCGGGCGAGGTAACGGTGACGACCATCGACGTACGGAACACGGTGCACGCCTTCCGGGACGACGCCCTGGGGGAACACGACGCCGTCGGGCTCGCGGCGGCGATCCGGCGCGGCGAGATCGGGGCCGACGAGGCCGCCCGGGCCGCGGCCGAGCGGGTCCGGGAGGTGGAGAGCAGGCTGCACGCGGTGCAGGTGCACGTCGAAAGCCCGCGCCCGGCCACCGGCGGCCCGGGACTGCTCACCGGCGTCCCGACTTTCGTCAAGGACAACAGTGACCACCGCGGGCTGCCCACCGGCCACGGCAGCGCCGCCTTCACTCCGCGAGCGGCCGGCCGACACGCCCCGTTCGTGCGGCAGTTCGTCAGCGGCGGGGTCACCGTGCTCGGCAAGACCCGGCTGCCCGAGTTCGGCTTCAGCCCCAGCACGGAGTACGAGGGGGACGCAGAACCCGTCCGCAACCCCTGGCACGCCGGCCACTCGGCCGGTGGCTCCTCCGGCGGCAGCGCCGCCCTGGTGGCCGCCGGCGCGGTGCCGATCGCGCACGCCAACGACGGCGGCGGCTCGATCCGTATCCCCGCCGCGGCCTGCGGACTCGTCGGCCTCAAGCCGACCCGCGGCCGGGTGGTCCCCAACGCCCAGAGCAGGCTGCTCCCGATCGACCTGGTCAACGACGGCGTCGTCAGCCGCTCCGTCCGCGACACCGCCACCTTCCTCGCCGCCGCCGAACGCTACTGGCGCAACCCCGCCCTGCCCCGGCTCGGTCTGATGGAGGGCCCCACGGGCCGCCGGCTGCGCGTCGGCCTGTTCCTCGACTCCCCGGCCGGCGCCCGCACCGACGCCGCCACCCGGGCCGCCGTCACCGAGACCGCCACCCTCCTCGAACGCCTCGGCCACACCGTCGAACCCGTCGCACCGGCCCTCGACCCCCGCTTCACCGACGACTTCCTCACCTACTGGGGCATGCTCGCCTTCCTCATAGGCGCCACCGGCCGCACCCTCGGGCCGGACTTCGACCACCGGCGCATGGACGGCCTCAGCCGCGGGCTGCGCGCCCGGTACCTCGCGAACTGGCGGCACACCCCCGGCGTGCTGCGCCGCCTCGGACGCACCAAGGAGGCGTACGCCGCCGCGTTCCGGGGACACGACCTCCTGCTGTCCCCGGTCCTCGCCCACACCACGCCCCCGATCGGGCACCTCGGCCCGGACGTGCCGTACCCGGAGCTGATCGAGCGGATCCTCGCGTACGTGGCGTTCACCCCGATCGACAACGTGGTCGGCACCCCGTCCCTCTCGCTCCCGGCGGCGCGGACGACGGACGGGGGACTGCCCATCGGCGTGATGTTCGCGGGCCGGCCGGGAGCCGAACGGACGCTGCTGGAGGTCGCGTTCCAGCTGGAGGCGGAGCAGCCCTTCCGGCGGATCCAGGACGTCTGAGCACCGGGGAGGGACGGGAGGTCCGGACGGGAGGTCCGGACGGCGGGTCCGGACGGCGGGTCCGCCGTCCGGTCCGGTGGGCGAGGGCTCACGGACCGGCCGGCCGCCGTTGCGGATTCCGATCCCGCGCCGGATTCCGCTGGGGCGCGGGGCTGCTCGCCGTGCCGGATCCCGTCGCCGCTCCGGGCCCGGCCCCCGCGTATCGGGTCGGGCCGCCGTTCCGGATCGGGTCGCCGTTCCCGGTCGGGTCACCGTTTCGGATCGGGTTGCCGCGCCGGATCCGGGACGGGCACGGGGCCGGGCAGCGGGCCCGGTTTCGGATAGGGATCGGGCCGGGGGGTGGGCGGCTGCGGGTCGGGTTCGGGCCTCGGCGGCGCGGGCGGCGGCGGATCCGGGCTGCCGGGCGCGGGTACGGGCCCCGGCGCCGGTCCGGGCTGCGGTCCGGGCCCGGGCCCCGGTGCGGGGGTGGGGCTCGGAGGCACGGGATCGTTCGGAGGGTGACCCATGGTTCTCGCCTCGTTCCTCCTGTCTCCTCCGGCTCCGGCGGGTGCCGGGCCGGGTATCCGGGCGGCCGTTCGGGCGCGCCTCCTCAGTGGTCCCGGATCCGGGCGGCCAGCTCCTCGCGATGCCCGCCCAGCCAGGTCGCGAAGTCCTGGAGGCCGGGATACAGCGCCCGTACGGCCGCGATGTCACGGGCGCCGGTGAAGCGCTCCTCGCAGTCCGCGTAGAACTGGAACATGTTCCCCGACTCGTCGGCCCCGGGAACGTCCCGCGCGCGGTACGCGTCCGGAGTCAGCGGCCGGTACGCCACCGGCTCGCCCAGCGCCTTTGTCATCCGCGCGGCCATGTCCGCGACCGGCAGGTGCTCGCCCGCGATGCTCACCGTGGCCGCGATCAGGTCGGTGCCCCGGTGCAGGACGGCCAGCGCGACATGGCCGATGTCGCCGACGGCGATCCCCGCGAGCCGCTTGTCGCCCATCGGCATGTCGAGGACGAGGGTGCCGTCGTCGGCACGGTACGGCCCGGAGCCGCCGAGCAGGTTCTCCCAGTAGTACGTGGCCCGCAGGAACGTCGTCGGAACCCCCGCGTCCCCGAAGAAGGCGTCGGCCTCCGCCTTGGCGTCGAAGTGCGGGACCTTGTACGAGCCCTGCAGCGTCGGCATGCGCGGGTCGTCGATGGGGACGCACTCGCGGGTGTCCTCCAGCGTGGACCAGATCGCGTGCTGCACCCCGGCGTGCCCGGCGGCCCGGGCCAGATGGCCGGCCTGTGCCTTCTCCCGCTCGGCCGACCCGTGCTCCCAGAAGTTCGTGACCAGGAACGCGCCGTACGCGCCCTCGAACGCCGGCCCCAGGCTCTCCGGGTCGTCGAGGTCCGCCCGCACCACCTCGGCCCCCAGCCGCTCCAGCTCCTTCGCCGCCGCCGAGTCGGGCCGGCGGGTGAGCGCGCGGACGGCGAACTCGCCCTCGGGATCGGCGAGAATGGCCCGCGCCACGCCGCCGCCCTGGTTCCCGGTCGCGCCGCACACGGTCACGATGCGCTTGTCCGTCATGCTTCCGGATCCTCCTCCTTCGATCTCCTCCGGTGTTCACAAGGGGCGGACGGCCCGCAGACACTTGCGACAGCCGACGTCCCCGGCAGCCCACGCCCGTGACACCCGGCGCACGCGACATCGCGAGACCGGCTGCCCGCGAAGACGCCACACCCGCCGCTTGCGCGCATATGAACGCCGAGCGCTCCGGCCGCCCATTCGGGCGGCTACCCGCCCGGCCGTCCGCCATGCGTCCGCGTCACCGGTTCGGGTGCCCGCGCGCGCCCGCGCCGGGGGATCACCGCCCCAGCGCGCGCTTGAGCCGGTCCCTGTTCATCGACGAGCGCCCGTGCCGCCGCGCCTCCGCGTAGAGCCGGTCGTACGTCGGGCCCCGCGCTCCGTTGTGCGAGCGCTGCCCACCGCGGCGCGAGGAGGACATGTCCTCCAGGGAGGTCCGGCTCGCCGTCCTGGACTCGCCCGCCCGGGCACGCTCCTTGTTCACGGTCCGCGCGGCGATCTCCCGGGCGCGCTTCTCGCTCTCGCCCCGGTCCAGGGTGCTCTCCTTGATGTGCTCGTACTGCCGCTCTCGCTTGCTGCTCGATCCGCGCGGCATGACCCTTCCTCTCTCTGGGGGAATCCGGGAACCGTGGGGCTGCGACGGGTCCCCGCGACGGACCGCTGCCCCCTGCGGGGAGGTTCACGTGTACGGCCCGGGGCCCGGCCGGTTCCTCCGATGATCGTCATGGCGCGGCCGATTCCGCCACTCGACGTGTGTCGCCCGGCATCATCCGGACGCGCAGCCTCGCGTGGACCTGGCCGCTCTCGATGCGAAGCACGCGGCAACCGGTTCTCGTCTGGCCCGCCGACAACAGCGCCATGCCGTGCCGGAGTTCGGCGGCCAACTCCTCAGGTTTCGAGAGGGTTGTGCTGTTCCCGAATCGACAACCTGTCGTGCCACAGGCGCAGTTGGGGGAAGGCGGCGATCTGCTGGCCTGGTGCCGCAATGGTTCTCGCGGTGACGGGGCCTCAGCCCCCGGTCCGTGGTCCTCGTTTCGCACCAAGACCTGTCTGATGCGTGTCACGTCGCCCGTCAGCCCGGCTCCGTGGGGCCCGAGGCCCCAAGCCTTTCGCCCGACCCGAGGGTGGGTGTCACCGCCTGTCAGGAGCCTGACCGATGCCGTGGGCGAACACTTCGGGTGCTGTCGAGCCACCCGGCGGCTGGCGCCAGAGCCGATCGGAACGATACCGGAACGGCCCTGTCGGATTCGATAGCCCACCCGAGCTAGTTTTCCGCGCCTGGATTGCCTGTGCTGCACCCTGATGCGATAGTTGGGCTCGCGTAAGGCCGGTCATTAGAGCCTTGCACAAATCCGCAAGCCAAGCCGAAAGGAAAGTCATGGCCATCAAGCTCAATTCCATCGATCCCACCAGTGGGCCGACCTCCGGTGGTCAGAAGGTGACCATCCATGGGGACACCTTGATGAACGTCACCGCAGTCACATTCAACGGCATCGCGGCATCCTCGGTAACTTCCGACGCCACCCACATCACCTGCAAGACTCCCGCTGGGCACACGGGCAATGCAGATGTGGTCGCCTCCGACAACGACGGAAACAAGAGCAACGTGATCACCTTCACGTATGTGAACTGAATCCGGCCCCACCCAAGTGGTGCACGTTCGTGGCGGCCTCGGGTTCAGGCCGCCACGAACGATGCGCATTCGACCTGTCCAATCCGAGAGGGAGTCGGCATGAATGATTCGCACACCCGGAAGATCACTGGGCTCGACCCGACGAACGGCCCTACCGGGGGTAACACGAAGGTCGCCCTGACTGGGAAGTCGTTGCAGGATGTGCGCGAAGTGGCGTTCGTCCCGGAGCAAGAGCCGGACCTGTACTACATCCAGGGAGTTCCGGACCCGTCCGAGTCCAAAGTAAGTTTCAAGACCAGGGCGTGCCAATCGGGGAAAATGAACGTGGTCGTCCTGGATAAGAGAGGAGCGAAAATTCCCTGCAATTTCAACTTCACATTCACGGAAGACTCGCTCGACGGATAATCCGCCGAGGTGGATCCATCAAGTCGCCTGGCGCTCTTTCCGTAATTTCAGTGCCAGAAATCCTGCGGCAGCCTGTCCGCGTTTTTCTGAATGTTCCACGGGGGTTCAAGGATTGACTTCCGCGCCCAATTCAAGAAGCGCAGAACAAAGGGAGACGTCATGTCCGCCAAGCTGAGCTCTATTCAACCCGCCAGTGGGTCGATTGCTGGTGACGAAAAGGTCATCATTAGCGGATCCTTGCTCATGAACGTTGTCGGCGTCCACTTCGGACCCGCCCCGGCAATTGATGTCTCCTCGGATAACACCAAGATCACCTGCAAGACACCTCCGGGCGATATTGTAGGGAATTGTGATGTCGTCGCCTTTGATAACGAGGGAAAGAAAAGCAATGTGATCACATATACGTATGTCCAGTGATTTCGATGCTTGATCCGCCACAGCAGGTGCGGCGGCGCCCCTCGGATTGGCTGGTACGTTCCGAACAGCGGGCTGGCGCTCTCCAGGATCTGACCGCCGTCGCGGGCGCCCGCTGGGCGATCTAGTCCTTCAGTGCGGTTTCGTGATCTATCCAGCGGGTTCGTCGGCGGCTTGTCGTCGGTAGTGGCTGTGTCGGGCGTTTGCTGGTGGCGCCGACGCCAGTTGGACCAGTGCGGCAGTCTGGCCGCGGTCGCGGCTGGTGGGCCGAGGGCGGCGGCGAGTAGGTGTCGGATCTCCGGGACGGTCAGCGTGATCGGATCGCGGTTGCGGGCGGGGTGGTGTGCGGCGGCGGCGATCATCTCCGAGGCCAGACGGGGCTTGGTGGCGAACCGCACTGTCTCGGGTATCCCGGCCGCGGTGCGGCGTTCGGGGTCATCGGACCAGGAGTGCTCGGGCAGGTAGAGACGGCGGTCGATCAGGGCCCGTCCCCGATCGGTGGTGTAGTCGAGGAACACGCCGATCTGGGCGTTCTCGATGCGTCCCGCAGTGCCCGTGTACTGCCTTTGCACCCCGCCGAGGATCGGCCCTTCTCCAGAAAGCCGGTCTCGTCGACCACGAGAACGCCGCGTCGGCGCCGAGGTGTTCGACGGCGTAAGCACGCAGGTCGTCGCGGACGGCATCGGCGTCCCAGCGGGCGTAGCGCAGCAGACGCCGCAACGGCCCGGGCCGGGCATGGCCGGCCTGTTCGGCCAGTTGCCGGCAGTTCTTTCGCTCGACGCTCGACAGCGGTCCGAGCAGGTAGGCGCGGGCCGTGGCCCGGGGTTCAACTCGCCCGAACCGGCCCGCGATCCGGGCCATGACCTGATCGGACATCGCCCGCCGGCGGGCAGGGTCAACGCTATGGCCTGCGGCCACCGCACGATCTTCAGGAGTCCACACAACCCCCGATGCTCACGCGGTGGCCGTAGCCGTTCCCAGCCGGGCACACCAGCAAGATCACGAAGTCAGACTGCAGTACTAGGGGCACTGCCGGAGTACGAAGGGCCAGTGTGTCCTGGACGACCACCAAGTCCGCCCCCCCAAGTCGTCGTTCCGCCTCGGCTCGCCGGTTCCTCGGTCCGCGCCGGGCCTTCGGTCCCCGACGTCTGCCCCGGTCCGGTGGACCGTATGCGTCCGGTCGGCGGACGGTCTCGTGGTGGGACCGCCGTCTCCCGCCCATGCTGGACGTGCCGCCCGAAAGCCGCGCTGCGCGAACCGCCGTGCGGGGCGGCCGCGTGTGAAGCCCGAGGCGTACGACGGCGGGCGAGGCGTACGACGGCGCCTGACGAGGACGAGGAGTACGAGAAGCACGACGGCGCGCGAGGCGTACCACGGAGCACGCGCCGCTCGGGGCGGGAACGAGCACCCGACGAAAGGGAACCGGAAAGGGGACCATGACCGCGAAACCGCCACCGGCCTCTTCCGGGCCCGGCCCCGTGAGCACCAAGACCGTGACCACCGCCGTCCCGGCCCGGCTGGACCGGCTGCCCTGGTCGCGCTGGCACTGGATGATCGTCGTCGGCCTCGGCACCGTCTGGATCCTGGACGGCCTGGAAGTCACCATCGTCGGCAATATCGCCGGCCGGCTCGCCGAACCGGGCAGCGGTCTGCATATCACCGCCGCCCAGGTCACCGGCACGGCCGCCGCCCTCTATGTCGCCGGCGCCTGCTCCGGCGCCCTGTTCTTCGGCTGGCTCACCGACCGGCACGGCCGCAAGAAACTGTTCATGGTCACCCTGGCCGTCTATCTCGCCGCGACCGCGCTCACCGCGCTCTCCTTCGAAGCGTGGTGGTTCTTCCTCTTCCGCTTCCTCACCGGCTTCGGCATCGGCGGCGAGTACGCGGCCATCAACTCCGCCATCGACGAGCTCATCCCATCCGCGTACCGGGGCCGGGTCGATCTGATCATCAACGGCAGTTACTGGCTCGGCGCCATCGGCGGAGCACTGCTCTCCCTGGTGATGCTGAACACCGGCATCTTCCCCGAGGACGTGGGCTGGCGGCTCAGTTTCGCCCTCGGCGTCGTCCTCGGACTCGTCATCCTTCTCGTCCGGCGGCATGTGCCCGAGAGCCCGCGCTGGCAGTTCATCCACGGCCGGGGCGAAGAGGCCGAACACCTGGTGGGCGAGGTCGAGCGGGCCGTCGAACGGGAGCACGGCCACCGGCTGCCGGCCCCGCGCGGCACCCTCACCATCCACCAGCGGCGCGCCATCGGATTCGGAATCGTCGCGAAGACCGTCTTCCGCCGCTATCCGCGCCGTGCGGTGCTCGGCCTGTCGCTCTTCATCGGGCAGGCGTTCCTCTACAACGCCATCACCTTCGGCTTCGGCACCATCCTCATCACCTTCTTCGACGTGCCGACCGACCGCACCGGCTACTACTTCGCCGTCATCGCCGCCGGGAACTTCGTCGGCCCGCTGCTGCTCGGCAAGCTGTTCGACACCGTCGGACGCCGGATCATGATCTCCTCCACGTACCTTCTCTCCGGCGTCCTTCTCTTCGCTACGGCCTGGCTCTTCGGTCGCGGCGCGCTCACCGCGACGACCCTGACCGTCTGCTGGTGCGTGGTGCTGTTCTTCGCTTCGGCGGGCGCGTCGAGCGCCTATCTCACGGTCTCCGAGATCTTTCCGATGGAGACCCGGGCGATGGCCATCGCCTTCTTCTACGCCCTCGGTACGGCCGCCGGCGGTATCAGCGGCCCGCTGATCTTCGCCGAACTCACCACGTCGGGCGTGGTGTCCGACACCGTCGTCGCCTTCCAGATCGGCGCGGGCCTGATGTGCGCGGCGGGTCTGGTGGCCGCGTTCCTCGCTGTCGACGCCGAGCGGCGCTCTCTGGAGGACATCGCCACACCCCTGTCGGCCGAGCCGGAGCCCTGAGACGGGGAGACGGGGCGGCGGCCGGGGGACCGGCCGGCCGGGGTACCGGCGTACGCACCCGCTCTCCGCCCCTGCCTCCCTCCTCCGTCCGCCTCCCGCCTCGCACCGGCCCTGTCACAGGAAGGCGTGCCGCTCGCCTCGGTAGGTGGGGACGGCGGCCACGATCCGGTCGCCTTCGACGAGATGCAGGGTCTCGACCCGCTCGCACAGTTCCCCCGCCTTGGCGTGCCGGAACCACACCCGGTCGCCGAGCCGCAGCCCGTCCGCGGCCGGCCCGGTCAGCGGGGTCTGGACCTCGCCCGCGCCCTCGGCGGGCAGCATCCGCAGGCCCGGCGGATGCACCGGCAGCGGCAGCCGGTCCGGGCCCGGCGCCCCGGAGGCGACCCAGCCGCCGCCGAGGACGGTGACATGCCGGGGCGCCGGCCGGCGGACCACGCAGAGCGCGAAGTACGCGGCGGGCAGCGGGCGGAAGCCGCGGTAGTGGTCGAACAGGGCGGGCGCGTAGACACCGGATCCGGCGCCCAGTTCGGTGACGGCCGACTCGGCCGAGGTCGACTCCAGACTGCCGGTGCCGCCCCCGTTGACGAACTCCAGCGGGGCCACCGCCCGTACAGCGCGGATCGCGGCGGCGCGGCGGGCGCGCAGCTCACGGGCGGACATCCACTGCACGAGCCGTACGGCCCCGCGCATCGCGCCCGGCCCGGGCTGGTCGTCGCCGACACCGGCGATCTGTCCCTCGTACGCCATCACGCCGACGAGTCTCAGCCGCGGCCGGGCCAGGACGGCGCGGGCCAGCGCGGCGGCCTGCTCGGGGGCGTGCAGCGGGGAGCGGCGCATGCCGAGATGGACGCGACCGCCGAACAGGCGCAGCGAGGCATCGAGGTCCAGGCAGACGCGCACCGGGGCACCGGACCGGCCGATCGCGTCGGTGATCAGGTCGAGATGCGCGACGGAATCGACCATCAGGGTGATGCGGGCGGCGGCCTGTTCGTCGGTGGTGAGCCGGCGCAGCGCGGGCACGTCGGCGGTCGGGTAGGCGACGAGGATGTCGGTCCCGGGGGCGATCGCGCCCGCGCCGGCCGTGCCGCCCACCCTGGCCCCGCCGTTCCCGCCGTTCCCGCCGTCCGTGCCGTTCCCGCCGTCCGGCACCGTACCGGCCCGGCCCGCACCCACCAGGCCGCCACCGGCCGGATCAGTGCCGCCCGGACCGGGCCCGTCCTGCGCCAGCCACAACGCCTCCGGCAGCGTGAAGGCGAGGATGCCGGAGAAGCCCGGCATCCGCAGCACCTCGCCGATCAGGGCGCGGCAGCGCAGGGACTTGCTGGCGAGCCGGATCGGCTTGCCGCCCGCGCGCCGGACCATGTGGCCGGCGTTGGCGCGCAGGGCCGCGAGGTCGACGACGGCGAACGGCGGCTGGAGGCCGGCCGTCGCCTTCTCCAGATCGGCGAACCCGGCGGGGGAGGCCGGGCGGACGGCCTGGGCGGGGGCGGGGACGGCGAAGACGTCGTCCGGCACGGCGCTGGGCATGGCGTGCGGCCTTTCCGAGAACAGGGGCGGAGGAAGAGGCGGAGACAGAGGCGGCGGCGCGGGGGCGGGAACCGCGAGGGGCGTGAGCCGTCCCCGAACCGGCCCCGGAAAGGCGGGGGGTGGCCCCGGGGCCGGATCGGGGTACGGGGCGCCACGGTCTCTTGGTCGGTCGTCCAAGTCAAGGCGCGGGAGCCCTTGACTTGGACGACCGACCAAGTTCAGTCTTCCGGCGAGGTCCTGTCCGAGTGGCCGGAGTCGGGGCCGTCACCACTCGGACGGGACCAGCCGCCGCCGGGCGTCCGGCGCCGGTCCGCCGATCCGGTCGAGAGGACTCCTGGCATGAGCAGCGTGTGGCGCAACTGGGCGGGCAACGAGGAGGCGCGGCCCCGGCGGGTCCTGCGCCCCACGGGCACCGACGAGGTGGCCGCCGCGGTGAAGGACGCCGTGGACGCCGGACTGCGGGTGAAGCCGGTGGGCTCCGGGCACTCCTTCAGCGGCGCGGCCGTCGCACCCGACGTCCAGCTCCTGCTCGACGGCATGGACGGGCTGTGTTCCCTCGACGAGGCCACCGGCCTCGTGACCGTCGAGGCGGGCATGCCGTTGTGGAAGCTCGGCCCGCTGCTCGCCGCGCACGGTCTGGCCCTGGAGAACATGGGCGACATCGACCGGCAGACGATCTCCGGTGCCATCTCCACCGGCACCCACGGTTCCGGCGTACGGTTCGGCGGCATCGCCACCCAGGTCCGCGCCCTCGAACTGGTCCTCGCCGACGGCAGCGTGACCACCTGCTCGCCCACCGAGCGGCCCGAACTCTTCGCGGCGGCCCGGGTCGGCCTCGGCGCCCTCGGCGTGCTCACCCGGGTGACGCTCCAGTGCGTCCCGCTGTTCGCCCTGCACGCCCGCGACACGGCCATGCCGGTCGGTGAAACCCTGGAGAGGGCCCAGGAGTTCGCCGACACCCACGACCACTTCGAGTTCTTCTGGTTCCCGCACAGCACCACCACCCTCACCCGGCGCTTTTGGCGGCTGCCCGGCGACGCGCCGCTTCGGCCGATCGGCGCGGTCGCCCGCCGTCTCGACGAGACCGTCAGCGGTCTCGGCTTCGAGGGCCTGAACCGCCTCGGTACCCGCTTTCCGTCCCTGGTGCCGCCGATCGCCCGGTTCGCGGCACGGGCCATGTCCTCGCGCGAGTGGACCGACCACTCGTACAAGGTCTTCGCCTCGGTCCGCGATGTCCGTTTCCACGAGGGCGAGTTCGCGATCCCGCGCGAGCACGCGGCCGACGCGCTGCGCGAACTGAAGCGCTGGATCGACGCGCACGACGAGCGCGTGTCGTTCCCGCTGGAGGTGCGCTTCTCGGCCGCCGACGACATCTGGCTGTCCACCGCGCACGGCCGCGCCAGCTGCTACATCGCCTTCCACCAGTACCATCGCATGCCCTATCAACGGTACTTCCGCGCCTGCCAGGACATCCTCGGCGACTTCGGCGGACGGCCGCACTGGGGCAAGATGCACGATCTCGGTGCGGACGAACTCCGGTCCCGCTACGGCCGGTTCGACGACTTCACGGCTCTGCGCGACACGCTCGACCCGACCGGCGTCTTCGCCAACTCGTATCTCGACCGCGTCCTCGGCCCGGCCCCCGAGGCGCCGGTGCGACGACCCGCGTGACCTCGCCCGTGTGACTCGCTCCGGGACCGGCGACCCGGGGGGCGAGGTCCGGGTGAAGTCACGGCAGGCGGGCGGCGAGCCACGGCCGCCATGGCTCCCGGCCCACCGGAATCCGTCCCGTCCGAACCGCACCGCCACAAACCCTCGCGGTACGGCCCCCGGGTGCGGCAGGATGCGCGGCAGTCCGTCGCCCCGCCATGATCCTTCAGGAGCCCCCGTGATCCTTCGCAGTCCCCTCCCCGATGTCGCCCTGCCGGACGTCACCGTGCACGACCTGCTGTTCGGCACACTCGGCGACGCGGACCGGGAACGGATCGCGCTCGTCGACGGGATCACCGGGCAGACCCTCACCTACGGCGAACTCGCCGAGCGGATCGACCGGTTCGCCGGAGCACTCGCCGCACGAGGGCTGCGTCCCGGGGACGTGGTGGCGCTGAATGCGCCCAACTGCCCTGAATTCGCCGTGGCGTTCCACGGAATCCTCCGGGCGGGCGGAACCGTCACCACCCTCAACGCCCTGTACACGCCGGCCGAGATCACCGCACAGCTGCGCGACGCCGGGGCCGTCCGGTACCTCACGGTCGGCCCGATGCTGCCCGCCGGACTCGCCGCCACCGCCGCTGCCGGACTGTCCGCCTCCCAGGTGTACCTGCTGGACGACGGCGCGGGCACGGACGGGACGCACGAGACCCTGCCCGCCCTGCTGGCCGAGGGCCGGCCCGCGCCCCGGGTGGCCATCGATCCGGCGACCCACCTCGCCGCCCTGCCGTACTCCTCGGGCACCACCGGCCGCGCCAAGGGCGTCATGCTGACCCACGCCAATCTGGTCGCGGCCATCCGCCAGAACGAGCCGGTGCTGCCGCAGTCTTCCGAGGATACGGTCCCGGCGATTTTGCCCTTCTTCCACATTTACGGCATGAGCGTCATCCTCAACGGCACCCTCAGAGCGCGCGGGACGCTTGTCACCCTGCCGCGTTTCGACCTCGCCGAGTTCCTCCGCGTGATCCAGGAATGGCGCTGCACCTTCCTCTATGTGGCACCGCCGATCGCCGTCGCGCTGACCAAGCATCCGCTGGTCCGCGACCACGACCTGTCCTCCGTACGGCTGGTGGTGAGCGGGGCGGCGCCGCTCGACGAAGCGCTGGGCGAAGCGCTCGCGGCCCGGCTCGGCTGCCGGATGCTCCAGGGATTCGGCATGACCGAGCTGAGCCCGGTCTCCCACCTCACGCCGATGGACGGCAGCGTGTCGGTCGGCTCCATCGGCTTCGCCCTGCCGAACGTGGAGTACCGGCTGGTCGACCCCGAGACCGGACACGAACTCGCGCCGCCCGCCGAAGGGCTGAGCGCGACGGGTGAACTCCAGGTGCGCGGACCGAATGTGATGGCCGGTTACCTGAACAACCCCGAGGCGACCGCCGAGACCATCCTGTCCGACGGCTTCCTGCGCACCGGGGACCTCGCCCGGCTCGGGCCGCGCGGCGAGGTGTACGTCGTCGACCGGCTCAAGGAACTCATCAAGTACAAGGGCTACCAGGTGCCGCCGGCCGAGCTGGAGGCGCTGCTGCTCACCCACCCGGCGATCGTGGACGCCGTCGTGGTCGGCTACCCCGACGAGACGGCCGGTGAGCTTCCGCGCGCGTTCGTCGTCCGCCGCCCCGGGGCCGAGCTGACCGCCGACGAGGTCGTCGCGTTCGTCGCCGAGCGGGTCGCGCCGCACAAGAAGGTGCGGATCGTCGAGTTCACCGACACCGTGCCCAAGTCGGCGTCCGGCAAGATCCTCCGCAAGGACCTGCGCTCACTGCCACTCGGAGCCGGCCCCGGAGCCTGACCCGGCACCGGAGCCCGACCCGGCCCCGACCCGCCCCTCGATTCAGCTGCCGTCCCCCGCCCCCGGCTCCGCCCCCGATCCGGGCGCGGGCGGGGCGGCGAAACGGTCCAGGGCCGCCGCGGCCGGAGCGGCGATCGCCGGCCGCAGCGCGGTCCGTACATCCGGCGCGAAGTGCGGCGAGTGGTTGAGCGCCGGCGGCTCCCCGTCCGGGCCGGCGGCTCCCGCCACCCCCAGCATCCAGTACACCAGCGGGATCCCGGACTCCCCGTGGATCCCCGCCCCGGCGTCCCCGAACAGCGGGAAGTCCTCCGTCGCCGGCGACCCCGGCCACGGCAGCACCCGCCCGGGCCCGAGCAGCCGCGCGTGCGCGCCCCACGCCGCGGCCGTCGCCGCCGGATCGCACCGCAGCGCCGCCGACCGGGACACCACCCTCACCTCCGGGTCGCGCGGCGCCCCCGAGGCCGCGCTCTCGGCGCGCACGATGCGGTGCACGGCCGCGAGCGCCCGCTCCAGAGACGCCTCGTCCGCCGCCCGGACCCCGATCCCGAGCGTCGCGAGGTCCGGGATGACGTTGGCGGCGACGCCGGCCCGGAGCGTGCCCACGGTCAGCGTCACCGCCTCGGCGGGCGCCGACTCGCGGGACACGACCGCCTGCAGCCGGGTGACCACGGACGCGGCGGCCAGGACCGGGTCCACCGCCAGATGCGGGGTGGCGGCGTGCCCGCCCCGGCCGTGCAGCGTCACCTCCAGCACGGCGCCGGCCCCGGTGATCGGCGGGCCGCCGTCCGGCATGTGCGCGATGAGGCCGGACGGCAGCGGGGCGGCGTGCTGGGCGAGGACGAGATCGGGCCGGCCGAACCGCTCGTACAGCCCGTCCCGCAGCATCGCCTCCGCCCCGGTCAGCGTCTCCTCGGCGGGCTGGCCCACCACCACGAGCGTGCCCCGCCACCGGCCGGACAGCGCGGCGAGCAGCTCCGCCGCGCCCGCCGCCGCCGCGAGGTGCAGATCGTGGCCGCAGGCATGCATGGCGCCGTTCCGGCTGGCGTACGGCAGTTCCGTACGCTCCCGCATCGGCAGCGCGTCGAGCTCCGCCCGCAGCCACACGCTCGGCCCGGGCCCGTTGCGCAGCACCCCGACCACCCCGTGGCCGCCCACTCCCCGGGTGACGTCCAGACCCGCGGCGGTGAGCCGTTCGGCGAACCGGTCCGCGGTGCGGGCCTCCTCGCCGGACGGCTCGGGATGCGCGTGCAGGTCCAGATAGAGGCCGAGCGCGGGCCGCAGCACCTGCCCGGCCCGCAGGAGGAGATCCTCCCCGCCGGGCCCGGCGCCAAGGGACCGCAGGGCGGCGGAGGAAGGCGAAGAGGCCGGGGAAGAGGCCGGCGAAGGGGCAGGGGAAGAAGGAGGGGGAACGGTCGGGGCCATCGGCGTACTCCGGGGGAGGGAACGGACCCGGGCCCCCGTCGCGGCACGGCGGCGGAGGCCCGGAACAGACGTACGGAACAAGGCATGTGACAGTAGGTCAGATCACTGTCAGGGGAAGGGGTGCGGGGCCATCCGGATCTCGGCCTCGGTGAGGTCGGTGTCCCGGTGCCCGCCGCGCCGCAGCGCGGTGCGCAGCCGGGGCATCCGCACCGCCCGCTGCCGGTTCCAGCCGAAGTCGATCGGCAGCAGCCCCGGCACCACGGTGGCGACCGTGCGCAGCCCCATTCGCTCCTGCTCCGGAGAGGTCTGGTCCACCACGATCACATCGTGGCCGGCGCCGACGAGCGCGTCACGGACCACCGCGACGTCGTCCCGCAGATCACCGGTGCGCGGCCGGCCGTGCCCCTGCCACTCGGCGTACACCTCGTCGAACGGACGGGCCTCGGACGGCTCCAGATAGCTCCGCGCGTACTCGGCCATCCGCGGCAGCCCGTACAGCTGAGGATGGTCCTTCAGATGCCGCACGAGACCGAAGTCGTCGGCCATCGCCTCCAGTTCGCCCTGGCGCTCGACGGTCTGCCGGGTCAGGTGCGGGATGTAGCTGAGCACCTCCGACAGCGCCCCCTCGACCGCGGAGCGCGGATCCAGCGAGGCCGCGGCCGCGAACGACAGGGTGCCGGGCCCGCCGTCGCGGCGGACGCCGACCACGGTGACGGCCGGGACCGGCAGGTCGATCCGGTTGTCGAAGGCGTGCACGTCGTAGCCCTGGAGCGCGGCCCGTTCGACCATCGCGGCGGCCGTGGGGCTGCCGAGGGTCGCCAGGTCGATCCGGGGCAGCCGGGCCGCCCCGTACCAGCCGTTGAGGAAGGAGTCCCGCTCGATCAGCTCCAGCAGACCGCCGAGCACCGCCTCCTCCAGAGCGCCGCCGATGGCGCAGCCGTTGGAGCACTCGAAGACGAAGTCGTCGCCGGCCAGTGGCGCGCTGTAGTAGACGAGCCGCGACGGCACCAGGACGGGCCGCTCGTCGCGCAGCGACCAGCCCCACTCCCAGGGAATCGGCCGGGCCGGGTCGAACGGCCGGACCAGCGGGTCGTCCCGGTACGTCTCCGGGCTGTAGACCCCGCACTCCACCGGGTCGATCGCGTCGGCCCGCAGCTCGTCGTACGAGCCGACGACCGGCGCATGCCCGCCGCGCCGGTGCGTACCGGAGTACCGCTCCAGGCCCTCCAGGAAGGCGAGCCGGCGGCTGGTGGCGAAGGAGTTCTCCTGCCCGCTCCAGGTGACGTCGTGCAGTCCCGCGTAGCCTCGGATGAACACACTGCCCGCCACCGGGGCGGTCGTCGAGGAGGTGACGTCGGTCCAGGTCGAGGCGCCCAGCGCGCCGCAGACCGGGTTGGCGAGCGCGTCCACCGGCATCGGGATCGCGAACGCGGAGCGCAGCCGGTAGCCGTCCGGGTCCGGCTTCGGGCGGGAGACCAGGCTCAGCGGTTCGACCTCGCCGGCCGCCGGCACCCGGGCGCCCGGACCGCAGTCCGGGCAGAGCGGATCGGCGAGCAGCGGATACGTGCGGACCGTCAGGTTCGCGAGGTCGAGCCGGGTCACCTGGGGCAGCGCCCGGTCGGCGGGGTGCTCGGCCGGCGGCACCGGCGCCGGACCCGAGCCCGGCCGGCCGAGGACCTCCTCGCCGAGGACCGCTTCGGCCAGCGCCGCCACCGAGTCGTGGACATGCGCGGGCAGCAGCGGCCAGGCGCCCGCCGGGCGCGGCCCGTCGAGCCCGCCGAGTTCCAGCGCGTCACGTTCGCTGCGGCTGCGCAGCCGCTGCCAGCGCAGCGCGAGACAACGGCCGCAGGCGGGCGCGGTGCCGTCGCCGCCCCAGGGGCCGACGAGGACCGCCGAGGCGGTCAGATGCACCCGGGCCGCCGGCCGGTCGGCCGCCCACACGTCCGGCGCGTCGCCCTCCCCGCCGCGGGCGGCGACGGCGCCGACCGTCACCACCCGCGGCGCGCCGTCGCCGAACCGGCCGTCCAGGGTGGACTGGAGGGCGGATCGGGCGGCCTCCATGGGCTGGGCGAGCGGCCGGGCCGCGGTGGTCGTGGTTCCCGTGGCGGGCGCGGTGGTCGCGGTCATGACTTCTTCGTCCAGCGGAAGGTGCGCGCCGCGAGCAGCCCGAACACCGCGGCGAACACGACGAGTCCCACACAGCCCATGCCGATGTCCCCGAGGTCGCCTCGGCCGGTCAGCGAACCGGACACCGCGTCGTTGAGGTAGCGCAGCGGCAGCACCAGGGAGACCTTCTGCAGCCAGTCCGGCATGGAGTCCAGCGGGAAGAACGAGCCGGACAGGAACGCCATCGGCAGCATGAGGAAGTTGGCGATGCCGGCCACCGACTCGGCGGTGTCGGCGATGCTGCCGATGATCACGCCGAGCAGCAGGAAGGTGGTGATGCCGAGGATCAGTACGGGAATCAGCAGCGGCCAGCGCGAGGCCGGCACCAGGCCGAAGCCCGGCAGCATCGCGACGCCCACGAACAGCACCGACTGCACGAGCCCGACGCCGAGCGCGAGGACGTAGCGAGAGCCGATGACGGCGGACAGCGGCGCCGGGGACATCCGGATCATCCGCAGGATGTCGTCCGCGCGCCACTGCATCAGCGTGAAGCCGGTGCCGAAGACGGCGGCGTTGGCCACGCCCCAGGACAGCACCCCGGACGCGGTGTACGACAGATACGAGAAGCCGCTCTCCTCGACGCTCTGGCCGCGGAAGACCAGACCGAAGACCACGAGGAAGATCAGCGGGAAGGCGAAGGTGAAGAAGACGGTCGTCTTGTCCCGGACCTGGGCGCGGTAGCCCGCGGCGGTCAGGGCGGAGTAGGCGCTCATGCCTGCTGCTCCTGGTTCTTCGAGGCGTGCTGCGACGCGGGGGAGGTCTGCCGGGTGGTGAGTTCGAGGTACACGTCCTCCAGGCTGGGCGTACGGGTCTGCACCCCGTCCAGGCCGCCCCGCGCGTCCAGCGCGGACAGCACCTGCCCAGTGGCGCGGGTCTCCAGGACGAGATGTCCGCCCTGCACCATGACCCCGTCCACGCCCGGCAGTTCGCGCGCCTCGGCCTCGTCGATCCGGCCGAGCGGCACGAGCAGCCGGCTGCTCGCGCCGAAGGTGTTGATGAGGTGCTGCGGCTCGTCGGTGACGACGAGGCGGCCCGCCACCAGGATGCCGACGCGGTCGCAGAGCGCCTCCGCCTCGTCCAGGTGATGGGTGGTGTACACGATGGTGCGGCCCTTCGCCTTCAGCCCCCGCAGCACCTCCCACAGATCGCGCCGGCCCTCCGGGTCGAGCGCGGCCGTCGGCTCGTCCAGGAAGATCAGCTCCGGCCCGTGCACCAGCGCGGACGCGATGGCGAGCCGCTGGCGCTGACCGCCGGAGAGGTTGTCCACCCGGACGCCGTGCGTCCCGCCGAGACCCACCGCCTCCAGGGTCTCGTCCACGGCCCGCGGATCCGCGCCGAACAGCGCGGCGACGGTCCGCAGGTGCTCGTGGACGGTCTGGCGGACGAAGAACGCCGAGGACTGGGTCTGTACGCCCATGCGCGGCAGCAGCGCGGTGTTGCGCGGCCACGGCGACTCGCCGAACACCGTCACCGACCCGGAGTCGGCCTTGCGCAGCCCTTCCATGATCTCCACCAGCGTGGACTTGCCGGCGCCGTTGGGGCCGAGCAACCCGAAGAACTCGCCGCGCCGGATCGTCAGGGAGACCCCGTCGACGGCTCTGCGGTCGCCGTAGGTCTTGGTCACGGCGTCGACCGCGACGGCCGCCGCGGCCACGGCGTCCGTGGAGGGGGAGGGGGAGGTCATAGGGGTACCTCATTCATGAGTTGCGTGAACTTTCGCCGTCGGGGAGGTCGTCGGGGATCTTCGGGCGGCCGGCTCACCCGGTGATCAGGAGCACGACGGCCGTGACGCTGCCGGCCACCGCCAGCAGCACACAGCCGACCGCCGTGACCGCGTAGGAGGTGTACACGCGGCGGGCCCGCGCGGGGTAGGCGGCCACCGCGTCCCGGCCACCGCCGCGCCGCAGCATCAGATAGGTGCGGGTCTCCGGAGCGAGGCCGACCGCGCCCACCAGATGGCTGAGGATGCGGTAGCCGTCCAGCGGCGGCAGCGGGACCAGATTGCTCAGCGCCTGCACGATGCCGATGAACAGCGCCCCGGTGAGCGGCGGCCGGGCCGGGTCCGCCGGGTCGATCAGCGCCCACCACAGCGCGAACGGCAGCAGCAGGACGAGGTTGATGTGCGCACCGGCCGCGGCCACCACCAGCTTCGCCCGCAGCCCGGGCAGGAACAGGTAGTTGTCGACCGTGCAGTACATCATCATCGTCGGAAAGCGCCAGCGCAGCCCGATCTCGGTGACGACACCGCCGTAACGGCGGGCGGCGATCCCGTGCGCGAGTTCGTGCAGACAGATGCTGAACCACAGGAACACCGCGAACGGCACGAAGACCAGCGGCCGGGTCACCAGGTCCAGCATCCCGTCCCAGAACGCCGGCGGGTCGGCGAGGACCGCCACGATCATCACCAACGAGGCGAGCACCAGCGGGACCTGGAGCCACGCCCCCAGAAACGGGGACAGGATCCGGTGCAGCCGGGACGCGGTCCGGTGGGCGTCGGACACCGTGCTGCGGGTGCCCTTCCAGAAGGTGTTGGGCTCGGCGGGGGCCGGCTCGGGCGGCGCCGGGTCCGGCGCCCCGGCCAACAGCCCCCGGGCACCGAGGAGTCCGAGCAGCCGGATCCACTGCTCGTCGGGCAGCCGGAGCCGGAACCGCTCGGCGTACGCCGCCACCACGTCGTCCTGGCCGCGGGTGCCGTCGAGCAGCGAGAGGACGAACTGCTCCTTGGGGCCGATCTCGAACGTGGCTCCGCTCACCGGGTGCTTGACCAGATGGACGGTGCGCGGGCCGCGCAGCACGGCCGGGCCGATCACCACCCCCGGGCGCATCTCCGGCCGGTAGGCGCGGACGGCGGCGGCCCGGTCGGCACCGCTCGGGGCGGCCTCGCCGACGGACCTGGTGGCTCCACCGGCCTTCCCCGTGGCGGCGGTTCGGCCGGCGGCGGTCCCATGGGCGGTTCCGGCGGCCTTGGCGCCCGTGCCGCCCGGCTCCGCCCCGGTGCGGTCGGGGGCGCTCACGACGCGTCCTGCCGTCCCGAAGCCGGCTCGCGCAGCACCCGCCCCAGGACGTACGCCAGATACGCCTCGTCCTGGATCGTCACATGCAGCCGGTTGTTGGTCATGTGCATATACGGGGAGAGCAGCCGCGGCAGGACCGCCTCCACCCGGGTCGCGGTCACCAGCGGGGCCGCGTCCGGATCCGCCGCACGCTCCTGGCCGGTGTCCTCCCGCGCCGGACCGTCCCACGCGGGGAACGCCAGCTCGCCGCGCTCGGTGAGCTCCACCACCCGGTCGCGCAGCTCCAGGCAGTGCTCGGCCCAGCCGCGCAGGAACTCCGGGAGCCGGGCCGGCTCACGGCTCGCGACCGCCTCCCGCAGCTGCGCGAACCGGGCGCCGAGCGAGGGCGCCATCTTCTCGTACGTCCGCTCGTACTCGGACGAGCCGATGAACCCGGTGCCGGGGAACAGCCGGTGCCAGAAGCCGTAGTACGCGTCGAGGTAGTCGGCCAGATCCTTCTCCTCGGGCAGGAAGCAGCTCGCCATCACCATCATCAGCTGTGCCGACGTGCCGAGCAGCACGGTCCGCAGATGCAGGTTCATGCTGCCGTACGCCTCCAGGACCAGGTCGCTGGAGCGCCGGAAGTGCCACTCGGCCAGCTCCACACCGGCCGGGCCGCCGTACTTGGCGTACTCGGGGGCGTAGACCTCGTACGAGAAGGAGTTGTTCGGCCGCAGGTTCATCCGGCCGTCCGGGCCCATGTACTTCTCCCGGTCCTCGCCCGGGAACTCGATGTCGAACAGCGAGTTGTAGAAGTCCTTGAGGAAGCCCGAGTCCACCTCGTACAGGGCGGGCCGGCTCTTCAGGAAGCCGCCGATCGCCTCCTCGGCGCGCCGGCGGACCTCGGGCTCCACCTCGGGGGAGGCGGGCCGCAGCCGGATCCGGACGTGCGGACCCTCCAGCCAGTAGTTGATGAAGAAGTAGCCATCGATCAGCCCCTCTTCGGTGAGCTGGTCGAACAGTGGGCGCACGCACTTCACCAGGAGCGGCTGGGGGTTGGCGGCGTAGAAGACGTGCAGCGCCAGCCAGGGGGAGGAGGCGCCGTCCTCGGCGGGCCGGAAGGCCGCGGGCTCGGTCAGTTCGGGCATGACGGGGCGACCTCCGGGCCGGACTGCGGGGAAGGGGAACAGGAAGGAGCGGTACGAGTGGTGAAGGTCTCGACGGCGAGCTCGGCCACGTGCCGGCCGCGCTCCGAGGTGACGTGCAGCGCGTCCTCGGCGGGCAGCATCTCCCGGAAGGTCACCCGGGTGCCCGGCGATCGCTCCACGAGCGCGTCGAACGAGGACAGCGACAGCGGGCTGTCGAAGTCGACATAGATCGGCTTGGCGCCGATCGGTCCCTGCCCGGGCCGGGCGACGGTGGCGAAGCACCGGTCGGCGAGACCGTGCGTACGCCGCCAGCGCTGCCAGTCCAGGAAGAACTCCGTCTCGCCGGCCCCGGGCCGGCGCACCGGCAGGACGTCGGCGAGCGCGGTCCAGGCGCGCCGGGAGACGACGATGGAGCCGTGCCGGACCCGCGGTCTGCGGGTCACCCCCTGCTCGGCCTCGCCCTCGGGCACCCCCGCCCACACGTCGAGGGCGGCCATGGTGCTGGGGGAGAACAGCAGCAGGGTGCGCGGGATCGCGGGGAGCGCGATCGGCACCAGATAACCCAGGTAGACCGGGACGACCTCACGCTCCAGCCGGCGCGAGCGCAGCACGAGCCGGCCGGCCGCCTCGTCGTGGACGACATAGAGATCGTCGAGGTCGATCCGCGCCTCGTCCGGCACCGTCGTCGTCTCGCCGGGGCAGACGATGTGGTGGTCGGTCAGCCGTCCGTGCAGATTGAGATTGCTGCTGACCGGCCCGCCGGTGACCTCCGCGAACACGGCGCCCTCCGGGCGGCGTCGCGCGATCTCCGCGCGCAGCTCGTCCGAGAATCCGGTGCCGGCCTCGGACGCGTCCGAGGCCGCACCGTCGTACAGATGGGTGAACCGGCTGAAGGGGAAGGCCAGTCCGCCGTACGACTTGTTGAGCACGGCGAGCTGTCCGCCCTCCTTGGGCCGGGACAGCTGGAGGTGATGGCTCTGCGGGACGAACCGCGCGCCGAGCGCGGCGAGTTCGCCCGCCGTCTCGTCGAGCAGCGCGGCCGGGAGCTCGATCTCCTCGGCGTCCGCCGTCCCGGGTCGCTCCCACAGGGCGCGCACCCCGTCGTGGAAGAGGGTCCGGGCCCCGTCGAGGGCCTTCATCTCCGGCTGGCCGAGCCAGTTCTCCTCGGGCACGTAGGCGCCGTTCGCGTCGAACGGGGACCGCTTGGAGGTGAACGAGACGTACTGGTCGAAGAAGTCCTCGTGAAAGTCGTGGACCAGGCCCAGCAGGTCGTCGCAGCGCCCGCCCCGGCCGTAGCGGGCGAGGAAGAAGCCCATGAGCGTGATGCGCTGGGGAAGCGTCAGGTCGAACAGCGGCAGCACGCCCTCCACGGCGCGCAGCGACCGGCCGGTCCGTCCGCTCAGCACCCCGGCCCCGCAGACCAAATCGCCGCCCGTGTCGACGTCCTCGTAGATCAGCGTCTGCGGCAGGGTCGGCTCGGTTGCGCCCAATTCGATCTGGGCATCGTGAAGTTGGGTGCGCAGGGTACGCAACAGTGTGCGGCACTCGGTGACATCGGCGTGCGGATAGCGCGCCAGACACGCGGCCGGCCCGTCCAGCAGCTTTGCCAGCCGCTCCGCCCACGGCGCCCCCAGCGAGCGCAGGGCCCGCTGGTACGTGCGCAGCGGGTCGCCGCTGTGGACGTCGGTCCGCAGCAGCGGCACCTGCACCATGCCCACGTTCAGCAGCGCGGAGGCGTACCGCTCGCACTCCTCCCGGCCGGCCCGGTGTTCCGACTCCAGCCAGTCCACCAGATCCCGCAGCCGCACCGTACCGTCCCGGCCGCCGAGCCACTCCAGGAGCCGGTCCAGGGTCCCGCTGCGGCGAAGGAAGAACAGCCGGTCGCGGACCGCGTCGAAGGTCACGGCCGCGCCGTCGTCACCGGCGGTCGTCTCGTGACGGACATAGCGGATCCGGTCCGCGTCGCGCTCCCAGCCCGGCGACAGCGTCACCGGCAGGTCCTGGCGGCGCGCGTGGTCGGCGGTGATCAGCTCGGTGAGCCGGCTCAGCACCACCACGTTCAGCCGGACATGGCTGGTCCACTCCCCGCCGACGTCCAGCGCGGCACTGTCGTGCGCCGGACCGTCCGCCGCGCCCTGCCCGGTCGTCGCCGACCCGCCCCTAAACGAGGCGAGACCGACCCCGGTGAAGGTGCTGAACGGACTGGTCTTGCACGCCGTGCGGTACAGATACGTGAGCGCCGAACGCTCGATCTTCCGCATCCGGTTGGCCGGGCGGGCACTGGTGTCGTTCAGATACGCGTCCAGCCGCCCGTCCAGTGTCGGCGAGGCGAGCAGCAGCGCGCGCCGGATCCGGTCGTCGGCCAGCGCGCGGCGCAACGCACCGCGGCTCTCCCGGAGTTCACCGTCCAGCAACTCCTCGCCACTGGCCAGGAGTTCACCGAACAGGCCCCGGTCCCGCAGCCAGGCCGAGGTCCGCTCGCCGGCCTCGGCGTCCCGCTCGGCCACCAGCCGGACGGCCGCCTCGGGATCGGCCGGCAGCCGGTTGTTGAAGATCTGCCGGCGCAGCGCCAGCAGGCCGCGCCGGGCCGCCGCGTCGCCGGGCAGCTCGTCGGGGCCGGTGGTGGTCGCCTTGACCAGGGCGGCCAGCAGATCGCTGAGCTCCGCGCCGGTCGTGGCGAGCCGCTCCTCCTCGGCCAGCACCCGGTCGGCCCAGGCGCGGGTGTCCGGGCAGCGCAGCGCCTGCGCGGTCTCGATCGGCAGCCCGGCCGCGCGCAGCACGAAGCGGGCACCGGGCTCCCAGCGGGACCCGCCGGCCGAGGCGCGGTCCGGGCCGGCCGGATGGTCCTGGGGGTCCGGGACGCCGGACGTCGTGGATGTCATGGGGAAGTCCTCCGGGGCTCCGAGGCCGTCAGGCGATCTCGTGGTGGAAGTCGGCGGGCTCGGGCCGTTCGTGGCCGAGGGGCATGATGAGCAGCGGAGCCTCGTCGCCGTCCATGAGCCCGAGGCGCTCGGCGAACGACACGTTGTCGAAGCCCAGCGCCACGCCCGCGCCCACGTCCAGGGCGGCGGCCGCCGTGTAGAAGGTCTGCGAGACGGCTCCGGCGGTGCCGATGGCGAGCCGGTAGCCCCGGTCGCCGAGGGCGTCGAGGACGGCCGTGGTGCGCACGGTCGGCACCAGGACCGCGCCCGTCTGCTCCAGGTTGTAGTTGGCCAGGAAGTAGTTGTCCTGGAGGAACACGCCCTGCGGACCGGCCTCGACCAGCCGCAGATCGCCCCGGTCCGGGTCGTAGGTGTACGCGCCCGGCGCGATGCCCTCGACATGGTTGACGAAGACGTGCACACGGGCGAGCCGCACCACGCCCTCCGGGTCGGTGTCGCCCGCCAGCCGGGTGGCGGCGCACGCCGCGAGGACGGTCGACAGATCCCGCGCGGACAGCTTCCGCCGCGCGTCGAACCGGCCGAAGCTGGACCGGCGGCGGCGCAGGGCCTCGCGGGTTTTGGCGGTGGGGGCGACGGGCGCGGGCAGCGGCACCCGCTCGCCTGCGCCATCGTCCACGACGGCCGCGGCGGCGGCCAGCGCGCCCGGCGCGGGACGCTCGGTGGCGCCCGCGAGGGTCGCCGCGTGCATGTCCCGAACCGTCGTGAAGTCCAGCAGCGTACGCGAGCGTTCGACGTCCCGGTGCCGTACGGCGGGACGGTGCTCCGGGTCCGTGCCCGACGTGCCCGACGCGTCCGCGGCGCCCTCGGTGCCCGAAGTGCCCGCCGCTCCGGCGCGCGCGGCGCGCGGTCCGTCCCAGTGCAGCGGAATGACGGCGAACACCGCCTCCTGCTCGCCCGGCACCCCGAGGATCCCGTTCAGGGCGGGCTCGTCGAACCACAGCGCGGGCGCGATCCGCAGCCCCCGGGCCGCGGCCCAGATCCGCCAGGTCTGCGTCAGGGTGCCGATGTCGGTGGAGACCACGTGGAAGCAGAAGCTGTTGTACTTGAACGAGTTCTGCCAGTACTTGACGCCGAGGATCAGATACTGGTCGGCCTCCAGGGCCTCGGCGGGCGCGTCCGGGCCGAGGGCGGCCCGCACCCGCTCGGTGATGTCGCCGGTGAGCAGCCGCTGGAGGGCGTGCCGGTTGAGGTCGTAGTAGTGCAGGCCGGGGGTGAGCGGGCCGGAGGGTCCCGACGCCCAGTGGATGCTCACCGGGTAGAGACCGCCGCCGCCCGCGGTGCCGCGCGACCAGTTCGCGTGCGTGTAGAAGGGCAGGCCGGGCAGGTCGGTGTTGGCCTGGATGCCGAGCCGGCGGTTGGTCAGGCCGTACGAGTCCTTCAGCATCGCCGACAGCAGCGGCAGGCTGAAGCCCGCCGGGACCCGCGACGGATCCGGGCCCTCGGCGCCCGGCAGCAGGCCGGGGGCGATCGGGACGTCGGGCAGGTCCTCGGTGTCCGGCAGGGCGAACGCCTCGGCGCCTGGGAAGTACTTGCCCTTGCGCGGGCCGTCGGACCAGTTCACGACATGGTCGGTGGGCTCCATCGGGACGCGGCCGCGATGCAGGATGGCCTGCGCGTACTCATGGGCGTACCCCATGGGCTCCCCCTTTCCTCGGTTCTCGGCGCGTGCGCGCCGTGGTGCGGACGGATGGCCGGACGAACGCCCGGCGGACACGAGCGGGCCGGGACGGCACGCTCCCGGGGCCCGGACGGCCGGGCCCTCGAAGCAGCGGCCTGCCGGGCGGCCGTTCGTACGGGTTACGGGAACGGATGCGGGCCGGGGTTGAGATCGGCCTCGGTCAGATCGGTCTGCCGCAGCCCCGCCTCGCGCAGCGCGGTACGCATCCGGGGCATGTGCCGGGCGCGCTGCCGGGTCCAGCCGAAGTCGAGCGGCAGCAGCCCGGGTACGAGCACCTTCACCGTGTACAGCCCGAGAGCCCGCTGTTCGGGCGCGGTCTGGTCGACCACGACCACGTCGAACCCGGCGGACGTGACGGCCTCGACCGCGGCGAGCAGATCGTCCCGTACGTCCGGCCCGGAGCCGTCGGCCCGCTCCCAGCGCAGATCGGCCACGGCGAGCGGCGCCGGCGGATCGGACCGCCGCAGCAGGAAGTCGGCGTGCCGGCCCATCTCGGGGACGGCGTAGGTCAGCGGATGGTCGTGCAGACTGAGGATCTTGGTGAAGTCGGCGGCCATCGCCCGGTAGTCGGCCTCGTCGCGCTCGAAACGATGGAGCAACTGCACCGAGTCCGTGGCGATCTCGCACAGCGCGGCGGCGAGCGCCGCCTCCGGGTCCAGAGAGGCGCCGGCGCCGAAGCACATCCGGGCCGTGCCGCCGTCGAACCGCTCGGCGACGCCGGTCACCACGGGCACCGGGAAGCTGATCCGGGTGTCGAAGAACCGGGCCCGGTAGCCGTACATGGCCATCCGCTCCACCATGACCCGGGTGAGCGGGTCGGAGCTGGTCGCCGGGTCGATCTCGGTCAGCGGCTGCATGCCGTGCCAGGCCAGCAGGAACGCGTCCCGTTCGAGCACCTCCATCAGACCGCTGAGCACGGCCTCTTCCAGACTGCCCCCGGAAGCACAGCCGTTGGAGCTTTCCTGCACGAACCGGTGCTCGATACCCGGCTTGTGGTAGTACGCCAGGATCTCGGGTACGGCACGGGGACGGCCGTCCCGCAGCGACCAGCCCCACACCCACGGCACCTCGCGGTCCGAAGTGAACGGCGGCACCCAGGGGTTGGCCCGGTGGAACTCGTCGGTGTACAGCCCGGTCTCGCGCGGGTCGACGGCGTCCGGACCGAGCGCGTCGAGCGAGGCGGTCAGTGTCACCGCCCGCCCCCGGGCCCGCATCCCGGCGAACCGCTCAAGGCCCTCCAGGACACCGATCAGGGTGCTGGAGCGGTACGTGTCGGCGTGCCCGCCCCAGAACGTCTCGCGCAGATACTCCCCGGAGCGGCTGGAGAAGCAGCCGATGGTGGCCGAGGTGGTCGGCGAGGTCACGTCGCACACCACCGACGACCCGACGGCACCCCAGTGCGGGTTGGCGAACGCGTCCACCCGCAGCCCGTACGACTCCACGTGCCGCACCCGTGCGACACCCGGCCGGTACTTCGGCGCGGGCTCCAGCGTGAGCGCGGCCGCCTCGGCCGTCAGCGGCCGCCGCGTCCCGCAGGACGGGCAGTCCGGCTCGGGCACCAAAGGATGGTGACGAACCGTCAGCGTCTCCAGATCCACCAACCACACGTCCGGGAACGGATCTTGGCCGTCCAACGGAGCGGCGGCGAGACGGGCGATCAGCGCCGCCACGGCTTCGGCGGCGAACGGTACGTGGTACGGCCAGGGCCCGGCCTGTCGGGTCCGGCCGCGCAGTTCGAGGCCCTCGCGCAGACCGACCGAGCGCACCGACTGCCAGCGGCGCTCCAGACACCCGGCGCAGCCGGCCCGGCCCGCCACCGGCCAGGGACCCACCATCACCTGACGGCCGTACAACCGCACGGGCAGCGCGGTTTTGGCGCCGGCCGCCGGGGCGGCGAACGCGTCGCCCACCCCGAGGGCCGAGACCGCCAGTTCCGGAACCCCAAGGCCGGACCCGCCGGGCAGGCCCGCGAGGGCCCGCCCGAGCTCGTCGGCGAAGCGACGGCACGCCTCGGCGCGCGGCGCGGCGGCCCCGGCGGCCGGGGCCGGGGCCGAGGCCACGTCAGCGGTCATCGCCGGCCGCCTTGGTCAGCAGCACGCGCACGGTGTGGAGCCCGGCGGCCGGCAGATCGGCGCCGTGCGTGGGGACCACGAACGCGTCCCGGCCCGCCGCCGCCAGCCGCCCGAGCACATCCGACCAGGACGGGGCGGCGGGGGAGTCCACCGGCGCCGGGGCCGTGACCGCCACCAGGAACGGGTCGAGGTCGACCAGCAGCGCGTCACCGGTGTCCGGCGTGCCCAGCACGCCCTCCGCGGCGAGCTGCGCCGTACCGAGCAGGTCGCGCAGCGCGTCGGTGACGGCGGCAGTGCGGCCGAGCGCGGCGCCGACGCTCCAGTGGGACGTTTTCTCGCCGGCCGCGCCCTCCGAGGCCGCCCCCCGGGTCCGGGCCAGCACCACGGACACCCCGCTGTGCGCCTCCTCGCCGAGGTCCAGCAGGTCGACGGCGTACCCGAGATGCCCGGCGGAGCGCAGCAGGAACGTCACCTCGGGCGCGTCGGCGAACAGCTCCGGCGCCAGCACCGCCGTGCTTCCCGCACCGCGTACCGACCGCAGCAGCGCGTCGTACCCGAGCGCCGACAGCAGACCCGCCGCCGCGGCCTCCGGCAGCCCGCCGCCCGCACCGGCACCGGCCCGCGACGGCTCGAACCGGCGGTCCTGGTTGTCCGGACCGAACGGCCGCACGGCACCCGCGGGCACCCGGTGCGTCTCCTTCGTCAGCAGCGAGGTCGCCGCCAGCCAGGCCGCGACCGGGTCGCCGCCCGCGCCGGTGGCCGTGACCAGCGCGTCCGGCGCCACCCGGGGCAGCGCCCCGGCCGTCTCGTCGTGGATGCCGGCCAGAGTGACGGCCGGCACCACGTGCTCGGCGTACACCGCGGCCGCCGCCTCCAGGGCCCGCAGCCGGGCGCCCGCCGTGTGCTGGACATCGAAGGCGGCGATGGTACGCCGGCCCGCCGCGCCGAGGCCCAGCTCCACGGCCCCCACCTTCAGCGGCGTCTGGGTGACCGGCTCGTCCGCGTACCGGGTGAAGACACCGACGGACGGGCGCAGCGCGAGCGCACGCCGGTCCAGCTCCGCGAGCGGACCCTCGGTCGCCTCGTCGTCCGGGGCGGCGGCGACCACCGGCCGGAAGACCGGCCGGGCGGGCGCCTCGGCCAGGTCGACCGGCTCCGGAGCGGTGGCGGCGGTGGCGCAGGCGGAGCAGTACGGGCAGCGCGGGTGCGGCAGCAGCCGCTCCGCGAGCACGTCGAAGGAGGCCATGTCCTGGAGCAGCACCCGGCCCCGGGTCTCGGCCGGCAGCGCCTCCGTGACCAGGCGGAACACCTCGTAGCCGAGCAGGTTGCCGAGCATCGCGGCGAGCGGGCCGCGCGGCGTCGCCGCCGTCGTCGTGCCCAGCGCGAGACCGCTCCACAGCTCGGCCGCCTCGGCCGCGTCCCCGGTGGCGCCGAGCCGCAGCGCGGCACAGGCCGCGCAGGCCGGGGAGCCCGCGCCGCTGACCGGACCGACCACGGCCCGGCCGCCGAACGTCCAGGCGGGCAGCAGCAGCCGGCCCTCCGGAACACCCGCGCCGAGCAGGGCGAGCGTGGTCCCGAGCGCGTCGCGGCCGCCCGCGGCCACCACCACGTCGTACCCCTCGTACGCGGCCCAGCCGCTCGCGCCGGCCGCCCCGTCGCCGTTCCCGGTCCCGGGGAGCACCACGACCTCGGTCGGGCAGCCCCGGGCGGAGAGTTCGGCCGCCTCCGCGTGCAGCGCGGCGAAGTCCTCGGCCGTGGCGGGGTTCTCGGTCAGCGCGGCCTCGACCGCGACGGCGGCGCAGCCGTTGCGCAGCAGCGACTGGGCGCACCAGCGGGCCACCGGTCCGTCGCCGAGCACGGCGACCCGGGTGCCGCGGAACGCGGCGAACCGGCCCTCGGCGCCGTCGGCGTAGTGGTCGAGGTAGCCGATCTGCTCGGCGAACCGCTCCGCGACCGCCTCGTCCAGGGCGGCCTCGGTGCCCGGCTCGGCGGGCTCGGGCACGGGCCGGGCGAAGCCGCGCGAGTACAGGGCCTTCACCAGGCCGCCGACCATCGCCTTCTGCGGCTCGCCGAAGCCGTCGCAGATCTCGGCCACGGTCCTGCGCCCGTTGAAGTGCGGGACGAGCAGTGTGGCGACCTTGTAGGCGTTCGGCGAGCTGAACTGGAAGCCGCCGTCGGCGTTGTGGAAGATCACGCCCTTGGGCGTCTCGGTGAACAGGACGTCGCGGCGCACCCGGGGCCGGGTGCCGGCGGTCTCCTCGTAAGGCGTCGTGGACATGCGGGGGTCGCACCTCCGGTTCGGGGCCTGTCGGCCGCGGTGGATCTGAGAACAGGTCTGGCTGGGCTGAGCTGGTCTGACTGGTCTGAGCAGGTCGGGAATCAAGGGGGGATAGGGATCCGGTGCCCCCTGGTACGCGGGGCTCACAGCGGAGCCGGGCGCGCGAGAGAGCCGGACACGAGAGAGAAAGAAGAGAAAAAAGAAAGAAGGAGGAGAGAGGCTCGGAGGGCGGAGGTTCGGCGGGGTCGGCGGGGTCGGTGGGGCATGTGATGCGGATGTGACGGGGAGACGCGACGGGGGTCGGACGGCGCGTCGGGCGTGTGCGAGGGTGAGCGGGTGGGGCGGCACCGGGTGGCACGGGGTGCCACAGCGCGAGAGGACAGGGTCGGGCAGCGGGTCGGGCGGGTCGGGAGCTTCAGGCGGCTCGGGCGGTACGGAGGAAGGGGAGCCGGCCCGGGACGATCAGGTGGCCCCCGACGGCAAGGCGCGCCTCGCCGGGGTGGTCACGGCCCGTGGGACGTCGTCCCCGTTCCGGGCGGTCCGGTACAACGCATGGGCGCGAAACAGCTCGTTCATCCACAGGGTCCCGGGCTGGTCGTCCTCCAGGAGCCCGTGATCGAGCAGCCGTTCCAGCAGTTCCTCGGCCTCGGTCTCGGAGATCGCGAGCGCCCCGGCCGTGGCCGGCGCGGTGATCCGGCCGTGCAGCCGGGCCAGCCGCAGATACGCGTCGGCCAGTGATGCGGGCAGCCGGCCGAGCGCGCCGTCGAGGGCGAGCGGCACCGACATCCGGGGATCGTCGGGCAGCGCGAGCCGCGCGGGCAGATCGCGCCGGAGCCATTCCGCGTAGTCGGCGAGCCGGGTCCGCGGCCGGGTGAGCAGCCGGGCCGCCACGATCCGCAGCGCGAGCGGGACATGCCCGCACAGCTCCGCGAGGGTCCGCGCGGCGCCGGCCTCGGCGGCCACCCGGTCCCGGCCGAGCACGGCGGTGAGCAGGGCGCGGGACTCCCGCGGCGACAGCGCGCCGAGCTGGAGCACCATGGGGCAGTGCGTGGCGACCAGCGCGGCGAGACCCAGACGGCTGGTCACCACGACCGCGCCGGGACTCGTCGTGTCGAGCAGGTCGCGCACTTGGTCGGGGTGGACCACGTCGTCGAGAATCACCAGGCACGGCTCCGGCTGCGAGGTTCCCTCGGCGTTCGCGGTGTCCCCGGTATCCCCCGTGTCCCCGCAGGGCAGCAGCGCGCGCAGGGCGGCCGCCGCGTCGGCGGTGGGGCGTGCCGTGCCGTCGGGACCGCTCATCGGCAGGACGATCGCGCCCCCGGGGTAGCGGTCGGCCACCAGATGCGCGACGTGCAGGGCGAGGGCGGTCTTGCCCATGCCGGGCCCGCCGGAGACCAGCGCGAGGAGCGGAGCGGTCCCGTCCGCGCCGCTGTCCGCGCCGGAGAGGTGGGCGACCAGATCGGCCGTCTCGCGGGAGCGGCCGGTGAAGCCGGGGACGTACGGCAGCCGGGGCCCGGGGGACGTACGCCGGCGGACCCGGTCGGCGCGGCCGGTCGGCGCGGCCGTCGCACCGGGAGCGGGCTCGCCGTGGGCGGTGGTGCCCGCGGGGGCCAGGTGCTCGTCGCCGTGGTCTTCGGCGGGGGAGTGCCCGGCACGTCCGGCAGCGGTGTCCGCGACCGTGGAGGGCTGGGCCGCGGCGGGGCCGCCGGCCGGCTGCGCGGGCGGCTGTACGGACAGCTCCGGCGACGCGGACGCGGTGGACGCGACGGACCCGGCGGTGACGGCGAGACGGGCGGCGGGCTCGATCTCCGGTCCGCGCGGTGCGTCGCCCCGCAGGATGGACAGCTCCAGCCGCTGGAGTTCCGCGCCCGGGTCGATGCCGAGCTCGTCGCGCAGATGCGTGCGTATCCTGCGGTACTCGGCCAGCGCCTCGTTCTGACGCCCGACCCGGTAGAGGGCGCGCATCAACTGGGCGGTGAGCCCTTCGTGCTGGGGATGGGCCCGGGTGGCCTCCCAGAGATCCACCAGGACCTCGCGGCCCCGTCCGCGCGCCAGTTGGATCTCGCAGACGCGCTCCACCGCCCGCAGCCGTTCCTCGACGAGCCGGGGCACCTCGTCGCGGTGCAGCAGATCAGAGGGGACATTGGTGAGCAGCGGCCCCCGCCACAGCCCGAGTGCCGTGCGCAGCAGGGGGAGTTCGGCCTCGCCCGCGCCGTCCGCCTGCTCGATGAGACGGCGGAAGTGCAGCAGGTCGAGAGAGTCGTGATCGGCGGGGAGGAGATATCCGCCGGCGACCGCGACCACCGACTGCTCCTCGATGTCGTACTTCGCGAAGAGCCGTCTCAGCCGCAGGACACAGCTCTGCAGCGCCGCCTTCGCGGTGGCGGGCTGCTCCTCTCCCCAGACGGCTTGGCGCAGCCGGGAGACCGGGACCACCTCGCCCGGCCGTACCAGCAGAGCGGCCAGCAGCGACGTCGGCTTGGACGGCGGCAGGACGACCATGTCGCGTCCGTCGGTGATGCTGAGCGGACCGAGCAACTGGAAGCGCACTGAGTTCCCCTCGTCTACCGTCGGACGCCTCTGGTATAGACCGGCGCACCGCCGCGTACCCCTGGAGGGAGCGCGCAGGCATGACGGAGCCTCTGTGAAGCGGACTTCACTCATCCGTTCGGTCGTGTGGCAGTGGTGAGTGTCTACTGGCGTAGATCCCTGGTCAAGGGGGTCCGCGCAGGTGAATGGCGGCTTGTCAGCGGCGTCTTGACAGCCCGTCACGCGGGGTGCGCGCGCCCCTCGCGGGGGCGGTGGCCGGTTTCGGACCCCGGGCCGGCGGCGGGCGTCATCCGGCGGTGGGCCGGCGGCGACGGAACGTTTCCCCGGCGTTGCGGAAGACTTCATTCCGATTGTCTGCGGACACACCGAAGGCCCGTCCGGCGCCGCTTCCTTGAAAAGGAAGGGGTCGGACGGGCTCGACTACGCCGACCGTCGGGTCAGGCGGAGCAGGAGGTGGTGCTGCAGGTGGAGCTGGAGGTGGAGGTGGAGCTGGTGCTCGTGCAGCCGGCGAGCACGACCTCGCTGGCCTCCGAGTAGTCGGAGATCTCGAAGGTCTCGGCCTCCAGCTTGAGGATCTCGTCCGCGAGGGTGCTCAGTTCCTTGTCCATGGCGTCTCCCAAGGTCTCGATGGATCGATTCCCGGCTCCCGAGGTCGCCGGTGTGGAACCATTCCAGCGGCGCCCGCTCACCGTTCGGCACGTGTTCCGCTGGCACTTCGCTGACACGCGGTGCCAGCGGGCCGTCGTGGCGGACGAAATACCTGGTGGGGATGGTGGAGGCGAATATTCCGCCCGCCTATTCCGGGCCCCGTCTACCGTTGCGGCATGAGACACGCACGCACCGATATCACCGGGGACGACGGCGTCTGGACGGGTCTGCCCCTGGAGGTGCGCTCACCGGCCCGGCCCGGCCTTCGCCTGTTCGCCGCCGATCGGCGGCTGCTGCTCACCCAGGAGACGAGGCCGGTCCTTCTCGCCGCCGTGGACCGCGACGGCTGCGGGGTCCGATTCCGGCGTACGGGCGCCTACCGCTCCGTCGTACCGCCGCTGCGCGCCCAGGCGGCGCGGACCCTGGCCGGCCGCCCGGACCGCTGGGCGCACCGTCTCGTCCCGTATCTGCTCGACTCGCCGGGCGGTCCACTGCACGAGGGCCGCTGGCTGCTCACGAATCGGAACCCGCTGCTGCGCGGGAACGACGACCGGCTGCCGTGGGGGGGAGTACCTGGACTCCCTGCTCGTCGAGGGCGACCCGGACGGATACATCGACTGGTTCGTCCACAACGGCTCGTGGGAGATCCTTCCGCTGCGCCCGATGCCCGCCGCGGACGACGGCCGGGTGAAGGCGTACCGCAAGCAGGCCCGGGACGGGACGCTCCCGCCCGTTCTGATGTGGTGGGTGAGCGGTCTGGACTGCGGGGTGATCCTGGACGGTCACGCGCGTCTCGCCGCCGCGATCGCCGAATCCGTCGAGCCCCCGCTGCTTCAGCTGATCCGCACGGCCCCGGACGACGAGGTGGCCGAGGGCACCGAACGGGCGGTGGGGAGGTACGAGACCGAGATGGCCCGTCGGGCTGGGCTGCGGGTTCGCCACGGCGACGCGGTCCCCGACGGCGCCGCCCTGCTCGGGCCGCAGCTCGCCCATGACCTGCGAGAACTGGACACGGCCCGGCGGCCCAGCCGGGCCTGGCCGCTGGAGGGCGGCCAGGAGCGGTGGCTCCGGATCGCGCACGGGGTGAGCGACGGGCAGTGGCCGCCGGCATGAGCCGGGCGCCGCGCCCCGGGTGCTCCGGGGGTTCCGGGCTTTGCGGGGCACGGCTCCCCGGGCGCCGTGCCCCGCAAAGCTCCCTTCCCAGGGCGGCGGCGGTCCGCGTCAGGCCGTCGCGCGGTGCTCGGTGATCCAGCGGGCCGCGAGCAGGCCGGAGCCCGCGGTCAGGACCGCGGCGGCGACGATCGTGGCGTTCAGCCCGAGGAGGTCGGCGAGGACACCGGCGACCAGGGCTCCGGCCGCGTAACCGATATCGCGCCAGAAGCGGTACGTACCAAGGGCGTTGGCACGCCACGCGGGGTGGGCATGGTCGGAGATCGAGGCGATGAGTGCCGGGTAGACCATGGCGGTGCCGAGGCCGAGGGCGACGGCGGACAGCACCCCCGCGAGCAGGGGGTGATCGAGCAGGGCGAGGGCGAGGACGAAACCGCCGGCCTGGACGAGCATGCCGGTGACGATGAGCGGCTTGCGGCCGAAGCGGTCGGAGAGGTGCCCGGTCGGGATCTGCCCGAGGCCCCACAAGATCGGGTAGAGACCCTTGATCAGGCCGACGGCGACCAGTCCCAGCCCTCGGTCGGTGAACAGGAGCGGGAAGACGCCCCAGGTCAGACCGTCGTTGAGGTTGTTGATCAGTCCGGCCTGGCTGGCGCCGCGCAGCGAGCGGTCGCGCCAGGACGTACGGACGAACGTGGCCCCGAGCCCGGTCCGCTCGCCCTCCGGCAGCGGCTTCGGATGCCGGGCCAGCTCCAGGGCGACATGGGCGGAGGTGTCGCGGACGACGAGGGCGAGCGCGAGTCCGGCGACGACGAAGACGGCGCCGATGAGCTCCGGGACGGGCCGCAGCCCGTAGCCGGTGGCGAGGTAGCCGGTGACCAGGGCGGTCACGCCGACGGAGGTGTATCCGGCGGCCTCGTTCAGGCCGGTGGCCAGGCCCCGGCGGGACGGACCGACCAGATCGATCTTCATATTGACGGTCATCGACCAGGTGAGGCCCTGGTTGAGGCCGAGCAGGACGTTCGCCGCGATGATCCAGTTCCAGGAGGGCGCGTACGCGAGCAGGAACGGCACCGGTACGCCGATCAGCCAGCCGGTCACGAGCAGCTGCTTGCGGCGGAACCGGGCGGTCAGCGCGCCGGCCGCGAGGTTGGTGAAGGCCTTGGTGAGGCCGAAGGCGATGATGAACGAGAAGACGGCGAGACCGCTGGTGAGGCCGAAGGTCTCGCTGCCGATCAGGGGGACGGTGGTCCGCTCGAGGCCCACCAGACCGCCGACGGCCATGTTGACGACGACGAGCAGGGTGAACTGGAGCCAGTTCTCCCGCAGGCCGAGCCGCACCGGGCGGCCCGAGCCGTCGACGGGCGGCGCGGGCTCGGTCGAGGGCTCGGTCGCGGGGGCGGCCGAGGGGCCGGGTGCCGGAGGCGGGGTGGAGGCGGGGGTGGTCTTCACGGGCGGTGTCCTTGGTTCTCCTGGACGGGGTACCGGACGGGGAGCGTCACCGCCCGGCTTCAGTTACAGTAATCCATAGATATTTGGAGGAAGCAATGCGGGAAGCCACCACCGGCGGCGGCAAGGCCGCTCTCTACGAGGCCTTCGCCGCCAGCGGCAAGGCTCTGGCCAGCGGAAAGCGCCTGGAGCTGCTCGATCTCCTGGCCCAGGGCGAACGCACCGTCGACGCCCTCGCCAAGGCCGCCGGGCTCAACCTGACCACCGCCTCGGCCCATCTGCAGACGCTCAAGCAGGCCGGATTCGTCGCCACCCGCCGCGAAGGCGTCCGTATCCACTACCGGCTCGCCGGTGACGACGTGGCCCGGCTGTTCGCCCTCCTGCGCCAGGTCGCCGACCGCCACCAGGCCGCGGTCCCCGTCGCCCGCTCCGCCTACCTCGGCGAGGACGGAGCCGCCGAGGTGGGCCACGAGGAACTGCTGGCCCGCCTCGCCGACGGCGGCACCGTCGTCCTCGACGTACGCCCGGCGGAGGAGTACCTGGCCGGACACATCCCCGGCGCGCTCTCCATCCCCGTCGCCGAGCTGGCCGACCGCCTCGGCGAGCTGCCCGAGGAGACCGAGGTCGTCGTCTACTGCCGGGGCGAGTTCTGCGCGCTCGCCTACGACGCCGTGCGGCTGCTCACGGGCCGGGGCCGACGGGCCGTCCGCCTCAATGACGGCATGCTCGAATGGCGCCTCGCCGAACGCCCCGTCCACGCGGGCGAGACCGCCTGACGGGGGCGGACCGGTGTGCGTGAGGGGGTGGCGGGCCATTCGGGGCGTCGCCCTCCCGGGGCCCGGCTCCCAGGTCGCCGTCACCCCTCGGACGGCCGTCGGACGAGGTCCTTCCGCAGCACCACGCAGACCGTTTCGTGGCGGCGGATCGACCCGTCGGGCGCCTGGACGTCCCAGCCGTCCGGCCGGCGGTCGTACGCGACGTACCCCAGCCGTTCGTACAGGGCGCGGGCCCGTGGATTGGACTCCTCGACGGACAGCTCGGCGCGGGGCGGACCGCGATCCCTGATCCGCGCCTCGGCGGCTCCGACGAGGAACGTGCCGATGCCGCGCGACTGTACGGCGGGATGCACCGCCAGCTGCCACAGGGTGCCGGCGCCCGGCGTGGCCTCGTAGTCGACACCGCCCTTCGCCAGGACGACGCCCGTCGCGCCGCGGACGGCCGGATAGTCGACCGCGCCGCTCCGGGCCCGCTCCAGCTGCCGGGCGACACCGTCCAGATGAACGGCCGAGCCGGCCCACCCGCACGACGTGAGATCCGCGTACACCAGATCGCGAACCGTCAGCCCCCACGTGAGGTCCATCTTTCCGACCTTCCCCCCTGCTCGCCTCCGGCAAGCCGCCAGTATCGGGCGCGGGACCGCCGAGTGCCCGGGATTTCGGGCCCCCGGCGGCCTAGGCTGAGGAACCGGCACCGGCCCCGGCACCGGCACCAGGGAGGCTTCGATGACGCAACCGACCAGACCTCACCCGGTCTTCGCCCGCGTGTACGCCGGGTTCGCCGGCCCCGCGCTGGAACGGGCCGGGATGGGGGAGCATCGCGCCCGGCTGCTGGCCGGGCTGAGCGGCGACGTCGTCGAGATCGGCGCGGGCAACGGCCTCAACTTCCCCCACTACCCGGCCGAGGTCACCCGGGTCGTCGCCGTCGAGCCGGAACCGACGCTGCGCGCCCGGGCCGTGGAGCGGGCCCGCGGCGTCACCGTACCCGTGGAGACCCAGGCCGCCCGCGCCGAGCGGCTCCCCTTCCCGGACAGCTGCTTCGACGCGGCCGTGGCCTGCCTCACGCTGTGCTCGGTGTCCGACCCGCACGCCGCTCTCGCCGAACTCCACCGCGTCCTGCGCCCCGGCGGACAGCTTCGCTTCCTCGAACACGTCCGGGCCCGGACCCCCGGGATGCGCCGGGTGCAGCGGGTCCTCGACGCCACCGTCTGGCCCCCGCTGGTGGGCGGATGCCATACGGGCCGCGACACCGAGGCGGCCATCGCCGCCGCCGGCTTCACCCTCGCCGCCGTCGACCGCTTCGACTTCCCCGCCTCCCGGATCCCGCTCCCCGCCGCCGCCCACATCCTGGGCACCGCCGTCCGTGGCGGCGAGCCCCGCACCGCCGTGTGACGTCACGGGTGCCGCCGGGCGGGCGAGCCCGCGCCCGAACCGGCCACCCCCTCGCCGTACGCCGGCCCCTCGCCGTACCCCGCGACCGGGGTGCCGGGTGATCCTCCGCCCCGCCGCCCCGGTTGCGGGCATCCGGAGGAGCGAAAACCCTGGAAGGGGCCGCCGCCGAAGCGGACATCCGAACGAATATCCGAACGGGCGCCTGAGCGGGCGTACGGAAGGACGTGGTGGGCGTCATGAAGGCAGCCGTCTTCCAGGGGCCGGGCCGTCTGTCCTGGCAGGACGTGCCCGATCCAGAGATCCAGGATCCCGGTGACGCGGTCGTACGGGTCGATGTCGTCACCATCTGCGGCACCGACCTGCACATCCTCAAAGGGGACGTACCGGAGACGACCCCCGGCCGGGTACTCGGTCACGAGGCCGTCGGCACGGTCGTCGAGACCGGCCGGGACGTGCGCACCGTACGCCCCGGGGACCGCGTCCTGGTCTCCTGCGTCTCGCCCTGCGGGCGCTGCCGTTTCTGCCGGGAGAGCCGCTACGGCCAGTGTCTCGGCGGGGGAGGCTGGATCCTCGGCCACACCATCGACGGGACCCAGGCGGAGTACGTCCGGGTGCCGTTCGCGGATCTGTCCCTGCATCCCCTGCCGAGCGCCGTCGACAGCCATGACGCCGTCCTGCTCGCGGACATCTTCCCCACCTCCTACGAGGTCGGTGTACTCGCCGGGGAAGTCCGGCCGGCCGACACGGTCGTCATCGTCGGCGCGGGCCCCGTCGGTCTCGCCGCGATCGCCACGGCCCGCCTCTACAGCCCGGGCCGGATCATCGCCGTCGACCTCGACCCGTCCCGGCTCGCCGTCGCCCGCGAACTCGGCGCCGACGCGACCGTGAGCGTCGAGGAAGGCCCCGAACAGCTCGTCGCCGATCTGACGGACGGCCTCGGCGCCGATGTCGTCATGGAGGCGGTGGGCGTCCCCGAGGCCTTCGAGATGTGTACGCGGATGGTCCGGCCGGTGGGCCGGGTCGCCAACATCGGTGTGCACGGCGAACCCGTGACCCTCCATCTCGAAGACCTGTGGATCAAGGACGTCACGATCACGACCGGCCTCGTCGACACGTTCTCCACACCCATGCTGCTGCGCATGCTCGCGGCCGGCCGGTTGCCGGCGGAGCGGCTGATCACCCACCGCTTCGAACTCGGGCAGATGGAGGAGGCGTACGACGTGTTCGGCCGGGCGGCCGAGACCGGCGCCCTCAAGGTCGCCCTCGGCGGCCCGCAGCACACGGCCGTCGAGGTCTCCACCGGCAGTAGCGGCAACGGCAGCAGCGGGCCGGTCGCCGGATGAGCGGGGCGTCCGCGAGCCCCGCGCCGCCGCGCGCGGTGGTCTTCGACACCGACGGCGTCCTGCTCGACTCCGCCGTCGTGCACGCGGCGGCGTGGAAGACGGCGTTCGACGCCTTCCTCGCCGAGACGGCGCCCGGCGGGGCGCGGGAGGCGTCCGGGACGCCGCAGGCACCCGGGACACCCGGGACGCCCGAGGCACCCGAGGCACCCGATGTGCGCGAGGGGCACGGGGCTGCCGAGGCGCCCGGGCCGTCCAGGGCACCGTCGCCCGGCCTCGCCGGGTCCGTCCCGCCCTCTACCTCGCCCACCTCCGACGCCTGGGCGCCGTTCGACGCGGACGCCGACTACCGCCGGTACGTCGACGGCAAGTCCCGGTTCGACGGCGCCGAGGCGTTCCTGACCGCCCGAGGCATCCGCCTGCCGGCCGGGCGGCCCGACGACCCGCCCGGCCACGACACGATCTGGGCCGTCGCCGCCCGGAAGGAGGCCGCCTTCCAGGACGCCCTCGCCGCCGCGCCGCTCGCCGCCTTCACGGACGCGGCGGAGGCACTCGCCCATCTGCTCGCCCTGCGGATCCCCTGCGCCGCCGTGTCGGCCTCCCGCCACGCGAGGGCGCTGCTCCGGGCCACCGGACTCACCCCCTTGCTCGCCACCATCGTCGACGGCGAGGACGCCGCCCGGCTCGGCCTCGCCGGAAAACCGGACCCCGCGCTCTTCCTGCACGCCGCCGGTCTGCTCGGCCCCGGCCCCGGCGACACCGCCGTCGTGGAGGACGCCCTCGCCGGAGTCCGGGCCGGCCACCGGGGCGGCTTCGGCCTCGTCGCAGGTGTCGACCGTACGCCCGACGGACACGGTGCCGCCGCCCTGCGCGCCGGGGGCGCCGACCTGGTCGTCCCGGACCTCATGACACTGGTCGGGCAGGTCTGGGGGGAGATCGTATGACCGGCACCCGCAAGGCGGCGCGCCGAACGCCCCGGACGCGCCAGAGGCCTCGGACACTCCGCACACTCCGGAAATCCCGAGCGCCCCGGACGAACGGCGGCCGACCCGCGCGCGCCGCCCGGGCCGCCCGGGCCGCCCGGTCCACCCCCACCCCCTGGGTGGCACGCACCCGCCGTACCGCCCGCACCCCGCGCACAGCCACCGGCTGGACCTGGACCTACACCTCCTACGCACCCGAACGCGAGCAGCTCGTCGAGGCGCTCTGCACCCTCGGCAACGGCCGGTTCGCCACCCGCGGTTCCGCCCCCGAATGCCCCGCCGGCCCCGTCCACTACCCGGGCACCTACCTCGCGGGCTGCTACGACCGGCGCACCTCGCTCGTCGCGGGGCGCGAGGTCGAGAACGAGGATCTCGTCAACCTCCCGAACTGGACGCTGCTGCGCTACCGCCGGCTGCCCGTCGACGGACCGCCCGGCGACTGGCTGACCCCCGACTCCGAGGAGCTGCGGCACTACGAGGTACGGCTGGACCTGCGCGGCGGGGTGCTCACCCGGCACCTGCTCTTCGAGGACGGCCACGGACGCGGCCTGCGCGTCGTCCACACCCGGCTCGTGCACATGGGGGACGCCGGGCTCGCCGCCCAGCGCACCGTCTTCCACGCCTATGGCTGGAGCGGCACCGTCGAAGTCCAGTCCGTCCTCGACGGCGCGGTGACCAACGCGGGCATCGAGCGCTACCGGAACCTCGAAGGCCGTCATCTCACCGGCCACCGCGCCGGGTTCGCCCCGGGCGGCGTCGCCTGGCTCACCTGTCGTACGACGGACCCCGGCACCCGACTCGCCCCCGCCGTCCGTACGGTCACCCGCCCCGCGCGCCCCGCCGAACGGTCGGCCACGAACACCGGCACCGTCCAGACGTACCGGCTGCCGGTCGGCCCCCACCGCTCCGCGAGCGTCGTCAAGACCCTCGCCCTGCACAGCGCCCCCGACCGGCCCGCGGCGGCGCCCGCGACCGCCCCGCTCGCCGCTTCTCCCGATACAGTCCTGGACGCCGCCCTCGACGCGGTCACCCGCGCCCCCGCCTTCCCCGGGCTGCTCGCCGGCCACCACGCGGCCTGGCGGCGGCTGTGGGAGCGCGGCGATCTGCGCGTCCCCGGCGAAGCGGGCCGCATCCTGCGTCTGCACCTGTTCCACCTGCTCCAGACACTGTCCCCGCATACGGCCGAGCTGGACGTCGGCGTGCCCGCGCGCGGACTGCACGGCGAGGCGTACCGGGGGCACGTCTTCTGGGACGAACTCTTCGTCCTGCCGTACCTCGACCTCCACTTCCCCGAAGTGGCCCGCTCGCTGCTCCTCTACCGCCACCGCCGGCTCCCCGCCGCCCGGGAGGCGGCGCGCGAGGCGGGTCAGACCGGCGCCATGTACCCCTGGCAGAGCGCGAGTTCGGGCCGCGAGGAGACCCAGCAGCTGCACCTCAACCCGCGTTCGGGCCGCTGGCTGCCCGACCACTCCCGGCTCCAGCGCCATGTCGGCTCGGCCATCGCGTACAACGTGTGGAGGTACGCCCGGACCACCGGCGACCTCGACTTCCTGTACGGGCCCGGGGCCGAGACCCTGCTGGAGATCGCCCGGTTCTGGGCCGGGGCCACCCGCTACGACCCCGCTCTGCGGCGCTACCGGATCCAGGGGGTCGTCGGCCCCGACGAGTACCACGACGCCTATCCGGACGCCACGGCCCCCGGCATCGACGACAACGCCTACACCAATGTGACCGCCGCCTGGGTGCTGGCCCGCGGCCTCGACCTCCTCGACCGGCTGCCCGCCGCCCGGCGTGCCGAACTCTGCGAGCTGCTGGCGCTCGACGCGACCGCGATCGAGCACTGGGAGGACGTCTCCCGCCGCCTGCATGTGCCCTTCCACCAGGGCGTGGTGAGCCAGTTCGAGGGATACGGGGAGCTGGCGGACCTGGACTGGCCCGGCTACGAGGAACGGTACGGGGACATCCGCCGGCTCGACCGGATTCTGGAGGCCGAGGGTGACTCGGTCAACCGCTACCAGGCGTCGAAACAGGCCGACACCCTCATGCTCGGCTACCTCTTCCGGCCCGAGCACCTGTCAGGCCTGTTCGACCGGCTCGGCTATCGGCTGGACGACGAGACCTGGCGCGCCACCGTCGCCTACTACCTGCGCCGCACCAGCCACGGATCGACGCTCAGCAGCCTCGTGCACGGCTGGATCCTGGCCCGGCAGCAGGGCGCCGACGCCTGGCGCCACTGCGAGGAGGCGCTGCTCGCCGACGTGGCCGACATCCAGGGCGGCACCACCGGAGAGGGCATCCACCTGGGCGCGATGGCCGGCACGGTGGACCTGGTCGAACGCGGCATCACCGGGCTGGAGGCGGGCTCGGAGGGCCTGCGGATCGCCCCGGTCCCGCTGGCCGAGATCCCCCGCTTCACCTTCACCGTCGGATTCCGGAGCCACCGGGGCATCCGCCTGCGCGTCCTGCCGGGCCGCCTCGCCGTCCGGGTGCCCGCCTCGCCGCCGGGCGCGCTGACCGTCGTCCTCCCCGGGGAGCGGCGCTTCACCGTCGAGCCGGGGGAGGAGCGGTGGTTCCGCCTCTAGCGGCCGCTCGCCGAGCTTTCCCTCAGCGCAGCCGGGGGAGTGTGGTGCGCGCGATGTCGGCAAGAGCCTTGTAGACCGCGGGAGTCCGATCGGCGTGGAGAGGGTCCTCCGACAAGAGGAGTGGCTTTCAGCGGACGCGTACGGAGGTACCCGCGCCCGGTGGGCCAGGCGCGCCGCACCCTGTGGGAAACCGCAGGGTGCGCCCTGCGGGGAACCCCACCGGGTCCGACGGAGATCCGCATACCGGCGCCGGCCGTTCGATTCCTAGCGTGAGGGATGCCACCGGCGCGATCCGCTCCCGCCGGTCCAGGCCCGCCGCCCGTCCGGGCCGTATCCCACCTGTCTGGAGACCCGACCATGCCGCACCACTTCATGACCCTGGCCCTGGCCCAGGAGCCCGCCGGCGGATTCGCCGGCTGGGCCGCCGGCCTCGTCGACACCATGGGCGGGCCGGGAGCCGGGCTTGCCATCGCCCTGGAGAACCTCTTCCCGCCGCTTCCCAGCGAGGTGATCCTGCCGCTGACCGGATTCGCCGCCGGGCAGGGCGTACTCACCCTGGTCTCGGCCCTGTTCTGGACCACGCTCGGCTCGGTCGCCGGCGCCGTGGCGCTCTACTGGACCGGCCTGCTCTTCGGCCGCGACCGCATGCACGCGATCTGGGGCCGGCTGCCGCTGGTGAAGGCATCCGACCTGGTGAGGACCGAGGAATGGTTCGTCAGGCACGGCACCAAGGCCGTGTTCCTGGGCCGGATGGTGCCCATCTTCCGCAGTCTCATCTCGGTGCCGGCGGGCGTGGAGCGCATGCCGCTGCCCCTCTTCCTGATGCTGACGGCGCTCGGCAGTCTGATCTGGAACAGCGTTCTCGTCATGGCCGGTTACTGGCTGGGCGACCAGTGGGACGTGGTCGAGACCTACGTCGACGTCCTGTCGAAGGCCGTCCTGGTGCTCGTGGCCGTGGCGGCCGTGGCCTATCTGGCGGTACGGCTGCGCGGACGCGGCGCGGCCCGGCACCGGCGTACCCGGTGACCCTCCACCCCGCCGTCCTCCCGGCGGGGCCCCCGCCCCGCTCCGCGCGGCCCGGACGATCTTGCCCGGGCCGCGCGGCCGCATTAGGGTCGAGGGCCGTGGACGACGACTCGCCAGGCAGGACGGCCGGGCGGACGGCCCTCCCCGGAGGCACCGCTCGCGAGGCCGGACGGGCCAAGGGTGAGAGCCCGCGCCCCGGTTGGCCGCGCCGGGGTGCCGGTGTGCTGCTCGGCTGCGGCACGGCCCTGACCGGCCTGGTGTATTTCCTCGTCCTCGGGACCGCCCTCGGTGCCTTCCTGCTGTGGCCCCGCACCCGCCGTGACGCGCTGGGGGTCCTCATGGGCGGCGCCCGCCGCCTGGCCGACCTCGAACGCGCCCGCCGCTCCGCGTTCTTCGGCGACCGCTTCCCGGAGCACTACCAGGCGTCCGACCCGAAGATCCTGCGCTTCCTCGCCGTCCGCTGCTACGCGGGCCTGCTGTGTGCCGTGGTGCTCGGCCTGCTGGCCTTCGGCGCCGCGCTCGCCGTCCTCCTCGCCCGGGGAGCGGTACGCGGAAGCCTTGCGTGGACCGAACTTCTCACCCAGGTACTGCTGGGCGGGGTGCTGCTCTTTCTCGACGTGCAGGGCCTCCTCGCGCTGACAGCCCTCGACGCGCGCATCGCCCGTGAGTGTTTCGGCCCGTCCGAACGCGAGCTGCTGCGGCGGCGCGTCGACGAACTGGCCACCAGCCGCGCCGCCGTCGTCCAGGCCGTGGACACCGAACGCCGCCGTATCGAACGGGACTTGCACGACGGCGTCCAGCAACGCCTGGTGGCCCTCGCCATGCTCCTCGGCCGGGCCCGGCGCAGCCGCGAACGCGATCCGGACCTGGCCGACACCCTGACGGCGCAGGCCCACGAGGAATCCCGGGGCGTCCTGACCGAACTGCGCGAGGTGGCCTGGCGGGTGTATCCGTCGGCGCTGGACAGCCTCGGCCTCGAAGAGGCACTGGGCGGGGTCGCCGAGCGGTGCGGCATTCCGCTGCGCATCGACTTCGCCGTGACCGGCCCGCTGCCCCAACCGGTCGAGACGGCCGCCTACTTCGTGGTCTCCGAGGCGGTGACCAACGCGGCCAAGCACTCCGGGGCCACCGCCGTCCACGTCCGCGTGCACCGGCTGGGGCCGGTCCTGACCGTACGGATCGAGGACGACGGTACGGGCGGCGCCGACCCGGCGGGCACCGGACTGACCGGACTGCGCGGCCGGGTGACCGCCCTCGACGGACTCCTGTGCGTCGACAGCCCCCTCGGGGGACCCACCACCCTCACCGCGGAGCTGCCATGCGCGTGATCCTCGCCGAAGACTCGACCCTGCTGCGGGAGGGTCTGGTCCGGCTGCTCGTCGAAGAGGGCCACGAAGTGCTCGCCGCGCTGCCCGACGCCGAGTCCCTTCTGCGGGAGACCGAGGAGCGGCGGCCGGACATCGTCGTGGCCGACATCCGGATGCCCCCGACCCACACCGACGAGGGGCTGCGGGCCGCGGTGGCAATCCGCGCACGCTGCCCGGAGACGGGCGTCCTCGTCCTGTCCCAGCACGTCGAGCGCGCCTATGCCGCCCGGCTGCTGGCGGTCGGCGCGGAGCGCGTGGGTTATCTGCTGAAGGACCGGGTGGCGCAGGTGGAGGAGTTCCTGGACGCGCTGGAACGGATCCACGCCGGGGGCGCCGCCATCGATCCGGAGGTGGTGCGACACCTCGTCGTCCGTACGGCGCACAGCGACCCGCTGGCGCGGCTCACGCCCCGCGAGCGCACCGTCATCGAGGCGCTGGCCGAGGGCCTTACGAACGCGGCGATCGCGAACAGGCTGCACATCTCGCAGAGTTCGGTGGAGAAGAACCTCAACGCCGTATTCGACAAGCTGGAGTTGTCTCATACCGAGGGCTACAGCCGGCGCATCCTCGCGGTGCTCCGCTATCTGGAGTCGTGACACCGGCCCGTCCGCGGGTCCCTCGCGCGCTGCGGGTCCAAAGCCGCCGGAGTGTTAACCGGTTGAGCCCCTGGCGGGCGGATGGCAGACTTGCCCGCCGTGACGACGACGATCAAGAAGTTCCAGGTCACCTTCGACTGCGCGGAGCCCGAGCGCCTGGCGCGCTTCTGGTGCGAGGTGCTGGGGTACGTCGTACCCCCGCCGCCCGAAGGGTTCGCGACGTGGGAGGCGCACCGTGACGCGCTGCCGCCCGAGGAACGGGACACGGCGTTCGCGTGCCTCGACCCCTCGGGTGTCGGCCCGCGACTCCTCTTCATGAAGGTCCCCGAGGGCAAGGCCGTCAAGAACCGCGTCCATCTCGATGTGCGGGTCGGCACCGGGCTCGTGGGCGAGGAGCGTCTCGCCGCACTCGAGACCGAGTGCGCTCGGCTGGAAGCGCTGGGCGCGGTGCGAGGCACCCTCCTGCGGGCCGACGGCGTGAACGAGTCCTGTCAGAACATGCAGGACATCGAGGGAAACGAGTTCTGCCTCGACTGACGCCGTCGCGGTCTCGGCGGGATCTGCGAGCGCTCGCCCCACGGCATGACAAGCGGGCCGCTCCTGCGGCGTATCGCCTCAGGAGCGGCCCTGTGTCCAGCCGGTCCGCCGCGTCAGGGACGGCCCTCGTCGGTCCGGGTCAGATGCGTGACGGCCTCCTGCCAGGTGCCCGCGAGGACGGGTACCTGCCGCAGCGAAGCCGCCAGTGTGTGGACGGAGTCGGCGGCGGCCGGCCGGGCGATCCAGTTGACGATGGACGCCAGAAGCCGGGGCCGGCTGGGCGGGGCGCCGCCCTCGGGAGCCTGGGTGAGGACCGCGGTGACCGCCGGGCCGGGCTGCCCGGCTCCGCCCGCGCCGGGCAGATGGAGCGCGGCGGTGTCGGGGGCGGTCCGCAGTAGGGTGTACGGCTCGGGCCGCAGTCGCCAGCCCGCCTGGTCCAGTTGCCGGGCGCGCTTGACGAGGTCCGACATCCAGCTGCGGGGGAAGAGCACGGCGCCCCCTCCCTCGCGTACGGCGGCCCCGCACAGCACCGGGATCTCGTCCCGCTCCGGGGCGGCGAAGCGCGCGTACCCGGCCAGCACGGCGTCGAGGACCTCGCGCAGGGCCTCGGGCGTGCGGGCGCGGGCGAGGAGTTCGCCGCCGCGGAAGAGGAGATGGAAGGTCTCGGGCCGCTCCAGGGTGAGGGTGACGGGTGTGTAGCCCTCCTCGGCGACGGCGCCGGTGGCCTCCTCGGCGATCCGGCGGGCCTCGGGGCCGCGGACCGCGATCCCCAGACGCGTCTTGCCCACCGTGGCGGTGAGGACCGCGTCGACGGGCTCGGCGGCGACGTTCACCGAACAACTGGTGGGCGCCTCCACGGTCGTGGCCTTCGGATCGGCGCCGCTGAGGGTGATCAGCGCGTTGCTGACCTCGGCGAACCCGGTGAGCACCTCGGCCGGCCGGTCGCGGGACAGCAGGACGGCGGTGGGCGTGCCCCGCCGCGCGGCGTCCTGGCCGAGGCGGATCAGGCCGGGGTAGGCCGGGATGTACAGCGAGCGGCCCAGCAGCCGGGCGCCGTCGGCGTCCACGAGCAGGACGGAGGCGTCGAGGCGGGCGAGAGCGGCGGCGTTCGCCGCGAGGTCGGCGCCGAGCTGATCGCAGAAGCCGCAGGCCTCTGCCATGGCCACCACGAGCACGGGATGCCCGGGCAGGGCCGCGAGTGCGGCCGCCTGTGCCTCCAGCGAGCCGGGTTCGTCGGTTGTGGTGGACGCGTTGCCCGAGGAGACGAGGCCGGCGGAGCGCCACTGGGTGAAGCAGTGCGCGTGCTGGTCGTGGTGTTCGGGGGCGGGTGGTTGGCCCTGAAGCCAACCAAGGGCGGTCGGGCTGACATAGGCGGCGGCGGGACTGCTGGTGTTCAGCAGGACCGCGCTGCTGCCCAGTTCGGCCACGACCACCCCTGGCGACAACATCACCTACGGCTGCTGGCAGAAGCCGCTGTAGCCGTTGGTGGAGATACACACGAGGCCCGGGCAGCACCCGACGGCTCCCGTGCAGCCTTCACCCTGCACCCGGCACGCCATGGGGGCGAGGAAGGTGTCGGTGAAGATCTCTTCGATTTCGGCGATCATTTCGGTGTCTGGCGTGAGAGACAGTGTCTCTTCCGTGTAAGTGACCATAAATCCAGCATGGGGGTGTCTGTCCGAAGCGTCTAGAGGGGGCGACTCGTAGGAGTGGGGCCCTGGATGGGCGTGCGATTATCCGGTCGTGGAGGTGTGACGGGCGGGGGCGCCGGGCCGCGCGGTGCCCGTGCTCCCGAACGCCTCCGCCTGCGCACGGAAGAGATCGGCGTAAGGGCCGCCCGCGTCCAGCAGCGACGCGTGATCGCCCTGCTCGACGACCTGGCCGCCCCGCAGCACGTAGATGCGGTCGGCGTGCCGCACGCTGCGCAGCCGGTGGGAGATCAGGACCACCGACCGGCCCGTGAACAGTCCCCGCAGCCGCGCGAAGAGCCGGTCCTCGGCGTGCGCGTCGAGGGCCGCGGTCGGCTCGTCCAGGATGACGAGGGGAGCGTCCCGGTAGAAGGCGCGGGCCAGGGCCAGCCGCTGCCACTGGCCTCCGGAGAGATCCGCGCCCCCGGTGAACTCCTTGCCCAGCGAGGTCTCCAGACCATCCGGCAGCTCCGTCAGGAACTCCAGCGCCCCGGCCCGCCGGGCCGCCTCCCGCACCCGGGCCGGGTCGGCGTCGGCGTGCGGACGGCCGAAGACGATGTTGTCCACGGCCGGCAGCTTGTAGCGGGTGAAGTCCTGGAAGACCACCGCCGTCCGCTCGCGATGGGCGGCAAGGTCCGTGACCGGCTCGCCGTCGAGCAGCAGACAGCCGCTGTCCGCCGGATAGAGCCCGGCCAGCACAGCGGCGAGCGTCGTCTTGCCCGAGCCGTTCACCCCCACCAGGGCCACGACCTGCCCCGGCCGCAGCTCCAGACTCACGTCCCGCACCGCCGGGGTGTCCGCGCCGGGATAGGTGAAGCACAGCTTCTCGGCGCGGAATTCACCGAACGGGCCGAACGAGGGGCTTTCCCCTGTCTTTTGACGTGGCATCAAAGTGGGCCGGGGCGTCGCGGCCGGGTCCTTCCGGGCGCCCGTCCCGGTCGTCTCCGCCGCCGACGTGGTGAAGTCCTTCAGATCGATGAGACGGAGCAGGTTCTCGCCGATGCCGCTGAGCATGCCGGCGAAGGTATTGATCCGTACGGAGAGCAGCCACACCCCGGCCACCGCCGCTCCCGCCACGGACAGAGGCAGCAGATGGCGGTCGGCCATCCACCAGAGGCTCCCCACCGCCAGACAGGTGATCGCCGCCCCGGCGCCCTGGGCGACCATCCGGCGTCTGGCGTGCGTCCTCAGCAGACTCTCGGTCTCGCGGATCTCCCGCGCGTACTGCTCCTCCCAGCGCTCCGTCAGCACACCCCCGAGGTCGAGCGCCCGGATCTCCCTGGCCTCGTCCCGGCCGGTGAGCAGCCGCTCCAGGTACTCCCGCAACCGCCGGTTCTCCGACAGTCCGTGGTGCAGATCGTGGTGGGCGCCGCGCTGCGAGCCCGCAGCCCTGAGCGCGGGCACGGCGCTGAGCAGGACGAGCGGCAGCAGCCACCAGGCCATGAAGAGGAACGCGCCGCCCACCGCGAGCACCGTCAGTGCCGCCTGGAACGCGGTGACGAGCAGGACGACGGCCAGGGCGGGCTGGCGGCGCGAGGCGAAGACGGCCCGCTGCAGCCGGTCGTGAAAGCCCGGATCCTCGAACTGCCGCAACTCGGCCGCCACCGCGGCCTCCAGGACCATGCTCGCCACGAGATGGTCCACCTTCACCGTGAGCACCGCCATCCGGGCCGTCCCGGACAGCCGCAGGGCGCCGAACGCGGCGCCCGCCACCAGTACCCCGATCACCGCCGGCACCAGCGAGGGAGACCGCCCGGCCGCCGCCGGCCCGTCCGTGAGCACCGCTCCGAACACCCTCTGCGTCACCACCAGCGCCGCGGCCATCCCCGCCGCCGCCAGCACCTGCACCACGAGCACATGGACCAGGGCCCGCCGGTCGGCCAGCCAGGCGAGACGGACGGCGAAGACCGCGGAGGACACCATGGCGCGCGTACGCCGTTCAGCCATCGAGGGCCACCTTTCCAGCCCCGCCGGCCACACCAAGGGCGGCATTCGTACCAACGGGCGCATATCGCCATCACTGCCCCAGGAGACCCCGGATCACTCGACGATCTTCCCGGCCCGACAGTGCCTGCGCCCGCCGCTCGGCCCGGAGCCGGACGGCGATGGTCAGGGGCGGGCATCAAGAAGCGATCGGATCACTCCGTGACGGGCAGGCACTCGGCGAGCAGAGCGACGATGTCCCGCCAGGCTCGACGCGCGTGCCGGGGGTGGTAGCCGACGCCGGGAGGCGTGGCGTGGGCGACCGTCGGGTGATGGAAGGCGTGCAAAGCCCCGCCGTAGACCACGAGGCGCCAGTCGACGCCGGCGGCCCGCATCTCTTCGGCGAACGCGACCCGTTGCGCGGGCGGCATGATCGGGTCTTCCGAGCCGACCCCGGCCCATACCGGGCAGCGAATGCGTGCCGCCTCGCCCGGTCGGCCCGTGGTCAGCGCGTTGACCGTCCCGATCACGCGCAGGTCGACGCCGTCGCGGCCGAGTTCCAGCGCGACCGCGCCCCCGGTGCCGTAGCCGATGGCGGCGATCCGGTCGGGGTCGGCCCGTGGTTCGGCACGCAACACGTCGAGCGCGGCGTGACCGATTCCTCGCATCCGGTCGGGGTCGGCGAGCAGCGGCAGGCAACGGGCCAGCATGTCCTCGGGGTTGTCCAGATAGCGTCCGCCGTGGAGGTCGAAGGCCATTGCCACGTACCCCAGTTCGGCCAGTGCCTCGGCCCGGCGGCGCTCGACATCGCTGAGCCCCATCCCCTCGGGCCCGATCAGGACCGCGGGCCGGCGCTCGGCACCGGCCGGGAGCGCGAGGTGTCCGATCATCGTCAGATTGTCGGCCGGGTATTCGACCGTGCGGGTGGTGACCGTCGTCATGTGGCTGGACGGTAATGGCCGTTGCGCCCGCTCGGGGGCGGTGTTCACCGATGGCAGACAGCGGTCTGTCCCGCCCTCATGCCCGACCTCATCGCCGGCGAGGAGGACAGCCCCGCACCGGAGCCGACCGTCATCCTTGGCACGCCCGACAAGGCCGCCGCCTTCCCCGCCCGATACGGCCGCCGGGCGGGGCGACCGGCTCCCGCATGTCACCCCACCCGGCGGCCGGGCGTCCTGCTTCCAGGCGCCTCAGTTCCAGGAAGCGGCCACCAGGAAGCGTTCCGCGGCGGCCAGATGGACGGCCGAGGCGAGCCAGGCGCGCGCGTAGCCGTCGGCCGACGGGTCGAGGAGACGGCCGAAGGAGTCGCGGGGGCGGCGGTCCGCCTCGGCCGTCAGGTCCTGGGCCAGCCGGGCCGCGCCGACGAGCCCGGCCCGGCGCAGCGGCACGGCGAAACCGGCCGCCTCCGTGCCGCGCGCCGCCTCGGCGACGGCCCGCCGACCGCCCGCGACGCCGGTCTCCAGCAGCCGTCGCACCCGCCACAGCGGGGCCTCCGCCAGCGGATCAGGACCGGCCGAGACCGGACCGGGGCCGGTGCGCGAGTCCGCGCCGGCCGGTGCCACCCGCGGGACGTTGTCGCCCTGGAGCCGGTCGTAGCCCAGATCGGCCCGCCCCCGCCACTCCTCCGGCAGCCGCAGGGTGTGCGTGGTCCCCGGCACCGGCCCCACCGCCAGCGGGCGGAGCGTCGCCGCCCGGTCCAGATCGGGCCGGCCGAGGACCCGCAGCGCCAGCCCCGGGAACGCGGCGATCAGCCGCAGATTGGCCGCGTGCGGCAGCTCGGGGTGCGGATGGGCGGGGCGCAGCCGCACCAGCGGTCCGCCGCCGAGCACCCGGGCCACCAGATGGTCCCCGGCCGCACCGACCACCTCGACATCACAGCCCAGCAGCCCCGCACCCGGCGCGTCCGGGCCCGTCCCGCTCTCCGCGGCCACCGCGAGCGCCTCGGCCACCGCCTCGTGCACCGGCCGGGCGAACAGCGCCGCCACGGGCGCCTTCGACCAGTCCACCCCGCGCAGCGGCGTGGCGCGTACACTCCGGCCCGCGCCGAGCCGGCCATCGGCCGAGACGGTCGCACCGGCGATCAGCAGCCCCCCGCGGGCCAGCCCGGCGTGGTCGAGGATCCCGCCCCCGAGCGCCACGGAAGCGGAGCCCGCGCCCCTGGCCCGGCCCAGGCCACCGGGCCGTACGTCGGAGAGGGTGTAGCCGCTGCCGTCGGCGCCGAGCAGATGGGTCGTCACACCGCCGTAGCCGGTGGCGGACAGCACGGGTTCCCGGCACAGGCCGTACACGCGCAGGCTGCCGCCCTGTTCGTACGCCCGGCGCGCGCCCCCGGCCCACGCGGCGCCGGCCGTGCCGGAGGCGAGCGGCGCGGCACCGGCGAGCAGTGCGCGGAAGGCGTCCGCGAGATCGCCGAGCCGCTGCCCCTGGCTCCGGTCCCGCGCCGCGCGCAGGCCCCGTACGACCCGCAGCGCGGCGGCCTCGGCGCGGGGCAGCCCGGCAAGCCGCGCGCTGTGGGCGGCACGCAGGAGTTCGGCCTGGACGACCGCCCCGCCGGCCGCGACCCCGGCGGACAGGGCCTCGGCGGCCGCTTCCCACAGAGCGGTTCCGGCCCGGGTCTGCGCGGGCGTGAGCGCGGTCTCCCCGGCTCCCTCAGAAGGTACGGACCCGGTGGACGACGAGGGGGAGGACGAGGGGGAGGGCGACGAAGGGGCGGGTGACGCGGGGGAGGGGACGTACGGTGCGGTGGGCCGGGCCGGGACGGCGGCCGGTTCCCCGTCCGCCCCGCCGCCGGACCGGGCCGACGCGTCCGCCCCGGGCTCGGTCGGTCCGGACAGGCCGGACACCTCCGCGATCGGGGCCGCCCCCAGCACCGCCGCCCGATGCAGACAACGCGGCGCCAGAAGGCAGCTGCACACGGCCTGTCCGGCCTCCGTGACCGCGCCCGCCGGACCCGGTCGCAGGGTGACCACCGTGTCCTCGCCGAAACGCACCTCGACCGCCCCGTCCGCACCGGCCGCGGCCCGTTCGCCGCACTCCGCGATCGTGGCGTCGAGCTTCTTGCGGAGCCGCGCGGTCAGCTGCTCCACGGCCCCCGCGAGGACCTCGGGGGCGACGGGCGGCAGGAGTTCGGTGCTCAACGGGCTTCTCCACGAAGGCGGTCGCCGACCCAGCGGGCGAGGGCGAGCGGACTGAGGGCGGCCACCGGCATGCCGGCGGCGACGAGCTGGCGCGCCACCGGAACCGAGTAGCGGGGCGTCCCGGTGTCGTCGAGGGCCGCGCACCCGAGCAGATGCGCGCCGGACGAGGCGAGCGCGCGGACCTCGGCGAGCAGCCCGGCGACCGGCGCGCCCTCCTCGAAGTCGCTGACCACGACGACGAGGGTGCGGCTCGGCACGGTGATCAGCGAACGGGCGTGCGCGAGCCCGGCGGCGATATGCGTCCCACCGCCGACGCGGACCTCCAGCAGCAGGGACAGCGGGTCCTTCACCCGGTCGGTCAGATCCGCCACCTGCGTGGAGAAGGCCAGGAAGTGCGTGGACAGGGTCGGTACGCCGCCCAGCACCGCGGCGGTCAGCGCCGACCAGATCACCGAGGCCTCCATCGAACCGGAGACGTCGACGACGAGGACGAGCCGCCAGTCCGCCTCCTTCGCCGACCGGCTGCCGAACACGGGGCGTTCGGGGACGACGACCACCCGGCCGTCGTCCGTGCGGCGCGTGTGCGCCAGATTCGCGCGCAGGGTACGGGCGAGGTCGAGACGGCCACCGGGGCGCCGGGTGGGACGCGGGGTGGAGAGTCCGGACAGGGCCGGGCGTACCCGGGTGGCGAGTTCCCGGGCGAGTTCGTCGACCAGTCGCTTCACCAGTGGCCGCAGCCGGGCGAGCCGGGCCTCGGGCAGGCCGCCGGCCAGGGACAGCACCGAACTCAGCAACTCCACCGACGGGCGCACGGACGCCGGGTCCAACTCGGCGAGGACATCGGAACGTCCCGCGCCGGCGGCGTCCGCGAGCACCTCCTCGCGGACATCGGGGCCGAACAGCGCCCGGAGTTCCTCGGACCACTCGCGGGCCGTGGGGAACGAAGCCTCCCGGCCGCCTTTGGACCCGCCGCCGAGATCCTCGGCGCCCTCGCCGCGGCCGTGCCCGTACAGCTCGTCCAGGGCGTTCGCGTACCGGCGGGCCGCACCGTTCAGCCGGTCCTGGTGACGGCCGAGGAGCAGCCGCCAGCGGTCCGCCCCGCCGAGCCGGCGCTCCGGCACGGGCGGGGCCGTGGGGACGGGCGGCGTCGGGGCGACGGGGTGCGTGGGCACGCCCTCCGCGCGGTTCTCCACCATGCGGTCGTCCGACGTCGGCGCGTGCGTGCCGGCCGCGTCGGCGCCGGGCAGAGCAAGGGCCTTCAGTGCGGCGAGCCCGGCCGCGTCGGCGGCGGCCCACAGGGCGAGCAGTTCGGGCGGGGCGTCGAGGGACAGGTCGAGCCGGTCGCCGAGCCGCTCGGTCACCGTGGTCAGCATGCGGTCGCGGGCGGCCGGGGTGAGGACGTCGAAACCACCGCGCAGCGCCGGGAGCCGGTCCAGGAACTCCTCGTCCGTGAGGGTGCCGACGCGGTCCAGCAGCGGGGTGAGCGCGGCCGGGGACGACTGGAGCAGCGGCCCGGCGGCGGTGAGCAGCCCGCCGAGCCGCTTCGCCAGGGCGCGCCGCGCGTCGGGGCCGGTCGCCCCGTCGATCCATCCCGCCACGCGCTCGCCCAGCCCGTCGGCCGGATCGAGGTCGAGCAGCACACGGACCGCCCGGGCCGCGCCCTGGACGAGCGGGGAGGCGTCGGCGGCGAGAGAGGCGAGCACATGGTCCATCCGGAGCCCCGACTGCCGGGCGGCCGCCCGGCCCGCCAGCGCCACCAGGGCCGCCGCGTCCGCGGGGGAGTCGCTTCCGGCGAGACCGGGCAGCGCGCGGACGGCGGCTTCGAGCAGCTCGCCGGTCAGCTCGCCCGCGACCGTGCGGGCCTCGGGAGTGGTCCCGGGATAGTGGCCGCGCCGCAGTCCCTCCAACAGATCGAGGGCCGAGAGGAGTTCGGGGAGGTCTGCGGTGGCGGGCAGCACGGCGGCGGCTTCACGCAGCCGGTCGTCGACGAGTCCGGGCAGATCGCAGCGCGCGGCGGCGGTGAGCCCGGTCAGGACCTGTGCGGCGGTCGGGCCGCCCTCGGCTGCCTCACGGCGCGCGGTCTCGCGCAGCGTGCCGGCCGCGGCCTGCGCGGCGGTGACCCCGCGGGCGCCCGCGAGATCGAGGCGGGCGGGCACCGAAGGCGTCCACGTCAGCCGCCACTTGCGGCCGAGCGCCGTGCCGTCGCCGGTCGCGTTGACGGCGACCGGCTCGCCGTACGAGGTCCCGATCACCCGCAGGCGTTGCAGCAGCACCTCGCGCTCGCCGTCCAGCGGCGAGCGCAGGGGGTCCAGCCGCACCTCCCGGGACTCGGGCTCCTCCGGGCGCGGCAGCCGCAGCCGGGTCAGCTCCTCCTCGACGGCCGGGCCGAGACCCGAGCGTGGGGCGTGTGGCGATATCCGGCCGCGGGCGGTGCCGACGAAGACCGCCTCCAGGGCGCGCGCCAGCGCCCGGCCCCGGCCCAGGGGCTCGCCCTGGCCGAGAACGGAGGTGACGGCTTCGAGGAGTTCGCCGCGCCCGGGCGCGGGCAGTCCGCGCAGCGACGCGAGGTCGCAGGCCACGCGCAGGGTCTCGGCCGCCTCGCCGGTGCCGGCCGGGTGGCCCGCCCGGCGCAGCTCGCGGCACAGACCCGTCAGCGCGGCGGCGGCCGCGTCGCGGAGCCGCTCCGGGTCTCCGCCCGCCTCGAACACGGCCTGCTGCCAGCGCGGGTCGCGGATGCCGGCGGGGTAGCCGGAGCGGGAGTCGAGCAGATCGAAGGAGTACGGCACGAACGAGGTGACGGGCACTTCGGCGTCCGCCGTCGCCGTCCCCGTGCCGAGGCCGGCCCGCGCCTCCCCGTCCGGGCCTTCGGCCGTGTCGCCGAGGGCTTCGGCGCCGACCGCGTCCCCGGTGCCGTCCAGGAGGAGCGCCGGGGCATGGAACGCGCCGATCACGGCGGCCACCCGCCGGCCGCCCGCGGCGGCCTCGGCGACGACCCGGCGCATCCGGGCCTCGCGGGCGAGATCGGTCGCGGGCACCGCGCCGTCGGAGCGCAGCGCCCAGCCCACCCCGAGCGCCGCCCGGCGGACGGCCTCGGGCGAACCGCCGGGTGCGAGCACCTCGACGGCGCGGTCCCACAGGTCGTCGCCGTCCCGGCCGGTTCCGGCGGAGGAGAGCGCGGCGGCGAAGGAACGGCGACCGCCCCCGCCCGGCCCTTTCGCGCCGTCCGCGTCCTGCGCCTGTTCGGCACCGGCCACACTCTCCGCGCCGTCGGTCGGCAGAACAGGCGCGGACGCCAGGGACCAGCCGGGGTCGGAGAGCGGCAGATCGCAGCAGACGACCTCGGCGCCGCGCTCCCGGGCCCAGCGCACCGCCGCCAGCTCCGGGGAGAAGTCGGCGAAGGGATAGAACGACAGCCGCCCGTCCCGCCCCGAACCGGCCAGCGCGACCGGCGCCGTGGTCTCGGGGTCGGCGAGATGCTCCAGCCACGGCCGGAAGTCGGCGGGCAGCTCCACGCAGACCGTCTCGGCGCCCGCCGCGTCGAGGAGCGCGGGCACCATCGCGGCGAGCGCCGGGCTGTGGTGGCGTACCCCCAGCAGATACGGGGTGCGCGACGCGGCGAGCGCGTCCACCGCCTCCCGGGGCCCGAGCCCGTCGAGCCTGTCGAGACGGCCTGAACGGCTTGAACGGCCAGAACGGCCAAGGCGATCGGGGCGATCGGGGTCGTCGGGACCGCCGGGGGGATCGAGGGGTACGACGGCGGTCACCGCAGGCTCCCGCGCAGGTCCCAGAGGCGGCGCCACATGGCCGAGCCGTTCTCGGCGCGGCGGCGGACCGGGCCGTCCCAGTAGCCGAGCAGCCGGGCGTGGTCGGCCGGGTCGTCCTTGCGGACGACACCCAGGAGATGGCCGGGGAGCAGATCGAGGACGTCCCCGCCGGGCAGATACGCGGCCGCCAGACCCATGGAGGCGGCGACCTGCACCGCCTCGGCGGTGGACATGACGGTGCCGGGCCGTTCCACGTCCCAGCCCTCCGTGGAACGGCCCGACCGCAGGTCGCGGAAGACGGTGACGAGGGCGTCCAGGACGGCGTCGTCGACACCGAAGCCGGCACCCGCCCGCTCGACCGCGGCGACGGCCTGACGGCGGATCAGGACGGCCTCGGCGTCCGCGTCGGCGATGGGGTGCACCGTCTCGAAGTTGAAGCGGCGCTTGAGCGCGGCGGACATCTCGGAGACGCCCCGGTCGCGCAGGTTGGCGGTGGCGATCACCGTGAAGCCGGGGACGGCGCTGACCACGGCGTCCTCGGTGGCGGTCAGCTCGGGAACGGTGAGACGCCGGTCGGACAGCAGGGACACCAGGGCGTCCTGCACCTCGGGCAGACAGCGGGTGATCTCCTCGACCCGCACCACCCGGCCGGTGCGCATCGCGGCCAGCACGGGGGAGTCCACCAGCGCCTCGGGGGTGGGCCCCTGGGCGAGCAGCAGGGCGTAGTTCCAGCCGTAGCGGAAGGCGTCCTCGGTGGTCCCGGCGGTGCCCTGCACGGTCAGGGCACTGGTGCCGCAGACGGCGGCGGCGAGCAGCTCCGACAGCATCGACTTCGCGGTGCCGGGCTCGCCGGTGAGCAGCAGTCCGCGCTCTCCGGCGAGGGTCACGACACACCGCTCCACCAGCGCCCGCTCGCCGACGAACTTCGGGGCGATCACGAGCTTCGCGGGCAGGCCCGCCCGGCGCTTCGGCAGCGCGAGTTCCACCCCGTCGCTGCCGCAGACGAAGGTGACGACGGCACGCGGCGTGAGCGCCCAGCCGGGCGGGCGGGGGCCCGGGTCCTGGGCCGCGAGGAAGGCGAGTTCGGTGGCGTGGCGCTCCTCGGCCGGAAGGACCTGCCGGGCGGGCGTGGACGATGGGGTGACGCTCATGCGTGGGTTCCTTGTACGGGTGGAACGGTCCGCGAGGACCGGTGAACGACGAACGACGACGGAGAGGTGGGGACGGGGCGGCGGGACGGTGGTGCGGGGCGGTGGGCGGGGCGCACCCCGAAAAGGGGCACGCCCCGCCCGCCGCCCGCCCGTTGTCGGTTCAGCGGCGCCGGCGGGTGCGCTTCACCTTGAGCTCCTCGAAGCGCGGCAGGTCGCCCTCGGTGATCCGCCGCCACGCCCGGGCGTACAGCTCGGCGACCGGTTCGACCGGCACCAGGGCGCCCAGCGCGGGCCGGTCGCCCGCGAGCGGCCCGTACATCGGCAGCTTCCACCGCTCGACGGGCGGCACGGGCGCCGTCTGCTCGACCCAGGCGCCGGGCAGGAACAGCGAGCGTCCGGCCCGGGCCCGGACCGCAGGCACGACCAGGTCGGTGGCGGCGAGTTCGGCGCGGGCCGCCTTCAGCCGGGCCGGCTTCCACCCGGTCCACCGTGCCGTGTTCCGGTCGGTCGGGTCGGGCAGCGCGAGGAGCATCAGATACAGCGTCGCGGCGTCCGCGCCGAGACCATGGGTCCCGGCGGCCTCGGCGACCAGCTCGGGCACCGAACGGGACGGGTCCTGCGGCCACCAGGTCCCGTCCTCGTCCCGCTCGCCCGCCGCGGGCGCGCCCGGGTCGGCCAGGAGCCGGGCGAACACCGGGTCGTGGGCCCGCCGCAGCGCCACCTCGACGGCCGTCGGATGCTGCTCGGCGCCGCGCAGCAGGGCCAGGTACGGGTCGGAGCCGGTGGAGTCGAGCAGCGAGGTCCGCAGCGCCGGCAGAGGCCGGTCGTCGTGGGTGGCCATGAGGACCGCGCCGTACCGCTCGTGGTCCGGGGCCGTCTCCGTCGGCGCGCCGGCGGCCTTGCGGAAGTCCGCGAGAGACGTGTAGTGCCCGATGGCGAGCAGCAGTTCCGGTGCGGCGAGCCGCTGCCGTACGGCGGTCAGCGCGGCCGGCAGTGCCGCCCGCGCCGCGTCCCCGGCCGGCAGCCGGTGGGCCAGCCAGGCCGTCAGGCTCAGCGTGCTCACCAGCACCGTGTGGGTGAAGGAGGGCTCGTCCGGGACCACGGGCTCCGGGCGGTCGTTCTTGATCCGCCAGGCGACGTCGGTGCTCAGCTCCGCGGCGGACCGAGGGTCGAGCAGCGCGGACAGCGCCCGGGGCGTGGGCCAGCCGCCGCGGACGGCGCGGGTGGCCTCCGTGGTCAGCCAGTCGGGGACTCGCACCCGCTTGCCGACCCGCGCGTTCCACACCTCGGCCGCCGCCGCCACGTCCGGGCCCTCGGTCCACAGCGCCGCCGGGTCCTCGGGCAGCAGCGCCGCGACGACCGCTCGGCGTACCTCGTAGGACAGCGCCCGCAGTTCGTCACGGGCGAGCCTGGCCTCGGCGACCTTCAGGCCGAGGGTCTTGCGCAGTTCGGCGGGAAGGAAGTTGTTCTCCCAGCTGTCGATGCCGGGCATGCCGACGACGACGATCCGGGCCAGGGCGCCGGTGGCTCCGGTCAGCCGGGCGAATTCCTCGGCCGCCTCGGCGGCGAACGGGGCAGGCCCGCGCGCGCCCGCCTCCTTCAGGAACGCGGTCAGCCAGTCCGCGCCCCGGGCGGGGTCGCCGACCGCCGCGCTGCCGCGCAGGGTGTAGGGGCCGGGCACCTCGAAACGGCCGCTCGGGTCGTGCAGCAGCGCGCCGAACTCCCGGCCATGGGTGGTGGGCGTGGTGCTCGCGTGGTGGACCTGATGTCCGGTGTACTCGACCGGCTCCGTGAAGCCGAGCGCCGCCCCGCCGCCGAGCGGAAGCACACTGCGATGGGAGGGATTGCGCCCCTGGCCGTCCGGCGCGGTCAGCTGCGCCTGCTCCAGCCGGACGGTCACCCGGCGCCAGTGCCCGGCCGATCCGGCGGCCGACGCCAGACCGAGGGCGTCGATCCGCCCGAGCACGGCGAGCAGGGCCGTCCGGTGCTCGTCCGCCGTACCGGGAGCGACCGCCCGGAAGGCGAGTGCGGCGGGCTGGTCGAGGATGGCGGTGAAGGGCAGCCCGGAGTACGGCAGGGCCGGAAGGTCGAAGTGGACCCGGCCGGGCACGGCCTTCACCGCGGTGTCGGCGCGCGCCGCGGCCAGTTCCGTCAGATAGCGGTGGGAGACGTCCTCGTCGGCACCCCGGTTGTAGTACCCGGAGTCCACGATGCCGTGGAGCGCGGCGCCGAGCAGATGGTCGGACGGGCCCTGGGCGCGGGCCCCGGCGGGCTCGTTCGCGGGGTCGAGCCGGTCGGCCACGGCGGACAGCGCCTTCTGCTGCTGGACGGCGAAGTGGAGCACCCGCACCACACCGGCGACCAGTTCGGAGGTGGCGACGTCCGGCAGCGCGGCCCGTACCAGCGCGGGGAAGTCCGTGACGCGCGGCGCGGCGACGGCCGCCTTCAGCAGGTCCGCGGCGCTTTGGTCGTCGGCGGCGCGCAGGGCGGCCGACCCGCGCGGGTCGCGGGCGCGCAGCGCGTACAGGAAGGGCAGCGGCGGCAGGGCCGACGCCGCCGTCTCGAAGATGTCGTCGTAGCCGGCGTGAGCGGTCGTGGTGACGACACCGTCCGGGTCGCCGAGCGACAGCGTCCGCCACTCCCGCGTCAGCGAGCGGGGGCGGTCGTCGCCCGGGAAGGTCAGGGCCGCGACCGGCCGGCGGCTGTCCTCGGGCAGGGTGATCTCGCGCCCGGCGGTGTCGGAGGCGTGCCAGCCGGCGCCCGGCAGCCGTACGACGCGCCAGCCGAGCAGACCGTCGGCGGGCGTGCCGAGGACGGAGCCCTCGACCGTGGGCGCGGGCCGCACCCAGGAGTCTTGCGCGAACAGCCGGGCACCGGGCGCGTGCGGGAGCAGCGCGTCGGCCAGGAAGCCCGGCTGCGAGCGCCGCCCGTGCGTGCCCTCGGCGGGGTCGTACTCCCTCCAGCCGCAGTCGGCCGACCCCTCGGGGCTGTCCCACACCCAGTACGAGGAGCCGTCGGACAGCACCGGACTCTCCCTCGGCACCCGGGTGTCCCCGGCGTGCAGGACCCCGCGGCCGGTGGTGCGCCCGCCGCCGGGCAGCGCGAGGCTGAGGTGTTCGGAGCGCATCCGCCACTCGTCGACCCCGTCCAGGGTGAACACCCGGTCGGGATCGGTGTGCCAGTAGCCCTGGGGTTCCTCGCGGCCGTAGGTGCTCCAGAACACCAGGAGCGCGCCGTCCACGTAGTGGAAGCCGTACTTGCGGACGTTGGCCGGGCGCCCGCGCAGATCGTGCACGAGGACGGTCGCGTCGGGGCCGACGACCCGGACCTGGGCGCTGTTCGCCACGATCAGATACGGCCAGGACTCCACGACGGTCAGGCCGCCGCGCCCGTTGCGCGCCGGGGCCAGTTCCGCGAGGGCCTCCTCCCAGGCGGGCCAGTGCAGTTCCTCCCACAGGCCGCCGCGCAGGGTGCGGGCCAGCAGAGCGCCGAGGTCGGCGCCCGTCGCGGCGGCGACCTCCTCCTTGGCGAGTGCGAGGGCCTCGGTGGGCAGCCACGACAGGCGGGCGATGGCCTTCGGCAGTCCCGGCAGTCCGGCGGACACCGATTCCCGCGCCACCCGGCGCGCCCACGCCGTGAGCAGTGGCCGGCCACCGGCCGAGGCGGCGAGCCGCCGCATCACGGCCACGCTCTCCGGCCCGGCGTCGTACTCGTCGGCGCCCGCGTCGAAGGCGGCGTGGAAGCGCGGGTCGGCGGCGATCGCCGCAAGATCCCGGGGTTCCTCCGAACGGTGCCAGTCCGTCAGTCCGAGCGCCCCGCGCCGGCGGCGCGCCTCCGGGTCCGGGTCGGGGCCGGCCACCGGAATCTCCAGGGCCAGCAGCAGATCGAGCAGATTGACGTCCTCGACGCCGATCCGCAGGACGCCCGCGCCGTCGGGGCGGGCCGCGAGCTCGGCGCGCAGCCGTCCGGCCGCCCGGGTCACCAGATCCAGCAGGGCCGGCGGCGTCGGCCGGGAACCCCAGCCGCGATGGCGCGCCGCGTGGAAGCGTTCCAGCCAGCCGGCGGCACCGTCCGCGCACCGGGTCTCGGCCGGAGCGTCCTCCTCGGTCAGCCCGGCGTCAGCCCCCGAGTCCGCGAGGATGCCCAGCCACAGCGCGGCCATCTCCCCGTTCTCCTCGGGCGGAGTCAGCGACAGCAGGGTGCCGCGTACGGCCGGGACCCGGCGGGCCAGCGCGACCAGCGCCGCACGGTGCGTCTTCCACCAGCCGCCGGCCGCCCGCAGGGTGGCGGGCAGCGGCAGCAGCTCCGCGAGGTACTCCTGCTCCGCCTCGCTGCCCGGCCGGCCCGCGGCCCGGGCCAGCCGCCGCAGTTCGCCGGCCGCCTGGGCGGACGGGGCGAGCCCGCCCGCCGTCCGGCGTACGCACAGCCGCCGGAAGCGCTCGTACGCCTCGGCGGGCGCGAGCCGCGCGGACAGCTCCTTGCCGTACCCCGTGAGGACCTTCACCGGCAGCGCGCCGGCCAGGGCGAACTCCAGGAAGACGGCGTCGAGCCGGTCCTCGTCGACGGGCAGCCCGTGCTGGGCCTCGCTGGTGCGGGCGCGGCCGAACAACTGGCCCGCGTACGCGGTGTTCTCCACGCCGAGGAAGACGCGCGCGGCCTGCTCGTAGAAGACGGGCAGGAAGTGGGGGACGGACGCGGCGAGCCGGCCGGCCAGTTCGCCGACCGCGTCCAGCGCGGCCTTCGGCTTGGTCTTCGCCTGCCGGGTCAGCCGGTCCAGCTCCGGTACGACCGCGAGCGCGTGATGGCCGTCCTTCGGGTGGTGGACGAGCACCCACTCGGGGAAGCCCAGTTCCCGGCGCCGGCCGAGGCCCACCACGGCCGGCTCGGCCACGGGGGCGAGGCCGAGGAAACCGGCGGCGAGATCCTCCGCCGGGCCGAGTTCGGCGGCGGCCAGACGGACCACCACCCGCTCCTCGCCCAGTACCGGGTGGCCGTAGCTCCGCGCGGTCAGCGGGACCGCCGAGGGGCCCGCCCCCTCGGTGCCGGCCGGGAGGACGGCTCCCGCCGCGAGCAGCCGCCGGTCGTCCGTCGCCGCGGTCGTCCCCTCGGCTGTCCCCGCCGTTGTGGCCGTGGCCCTGGCCTCGGTCGTGGTCGTGCCGGTCACGCGTCCCCACCCTTTTCGATCGTGCGGCCCGCGTAGAGCGCCGCGGCCATGCGCATTCCCTCGGACCAGGCGACCGGTCCGACCTCCGTCAGCCGCATCGCGCGGCCGTTCTCGTCGTGCCAGCCGAGCGCGCCGGTCTCCGACTCCCCGTCCCAGTAGGGTTCGCCGATCCAGACCGACGCCTCCCCGGTGCGGTCGCCGTCGCGGACCTTGCAGGTGGCGTAGCCGCCGGACACCCGGTAGCCGAGGCTCGTGGCGCGCGCGGCGAGACCGAAGCGGGACGCGAACTTCCCGCCCGCGTAGTCCCGTACCTCCGTGGCCGACGAGGACCGCGCGGCGCCGGTCCCCGCGTCCTCCGGGCGGGTCCAGGTGGCCCGGTGGATCTGCTCGACCCGCTGGGTGATGCCGAGTTCGGCCGCGAACTCCCGTACGTCCTCCAGATCGGGGAGCAGCACGGGGTGCGGAAGGGTCACGGTGCGCGGCGCGATCCGTACCGTCTCGCCGTCGAGGTCGACGAGCCGCAGCTCCCCGTCAGCCGACACGTCGCGCAGGAAGCCGACCTCGTCGGGGTCGTCGCCGACGACCGCCATGTCGCGCAGGGCCGACCGCCAGGCCTCGTCCGGCCATACCCGGGCTATCAGCTCGGTCGGCACCGGCAGCGAGGAGACCATCCAGGTGTCCACCTGGGCCAGACACGAGGCCGTGTGCCGGTCCAGCCACTCGGACAGCCGCCGCAGCCGGTCCACTTCGGGGTCGTCGCGCAAGGCCTTCGGCAGACTCTTCAGCTGCCGCCCCCCGGCGCGCCGCGCGACCACACGCCCGTCCTCAAGGGTGATCTCGTACCCCTCACCCGCTGCCAGCCACGCCATCAGCCGTGCCCCTCCGTCCAATTCCGCTGGAATCGTGAATCCGCGCAGCCCGAACCAGAGGCCCCGAGGCCCCCCTGACTGCGGTATGAGAAGGACACTATCCAGGGCCACTGACAACGGCCGCGCGGGTGGGCACACCGGGGCACTTCGGCCACCGTCGTGCCAGGTCGGAGGGGTGACAGGGGGCGGGTCGGGCACGACGGCCGGGGCCTTGGCCCTCCTGCGGTGCGGGCCGAGGCCCGTATTCCGCCCGGCCGCTGACGGCGTGCCGGCCGCCGGCGGCCCGTCAGCGGCTGTCCTGGGCCGACCTCGGCCGTCCGCGCGCCGCCTTGCTCACGGGCGGGTGAACCCGGGCGGTTCACCGGCGGCGGGGCGGCCCCGGCGCCGAAGATCGGCAGGACATCCGAGGAACCAGGACGGAAGCCGGACCGGCGGGCCCGGGACCGGCGAAGACGAAGGACGGGACATGAACCGGAGTCCGGAGCAGCAGGTGCCGATGAGCGATCTCTGTCAAATGCTGTACGGCCTGTCGGCCGCGACCCCGGAGGCCTTCCTCAACTACGGCAAGGTGCTGATGGTGATCGCCGGTTCGGACGGCGAGCTCAGCGAGCCCGAGTTCGACTGGCTGATGAAGCACCAGGAACTGATGGGAGCGCCGCGCGAAGTCCTCGATCTCTACCGGGACTTCGACTACCGCGATGCCGACATCGAGGAGCTGCTGCCCGCCATCCGCACCGACGTGGACACTTGGCGGGCCGCCCCGCACCTCGTGTACCACGCCATCCAGATGTGCGGCGCGGACGGGGTCTACGCGGCGGCCGAACGGGCCCAGGTGATGCGGGCGGCCCGGTTGATGGGCGTTCCCGACGACATCGTGCTGGCGCTGCACGCGCTGGTGGACATGGAGCGGGCGGTGTACGACCTGCGGGCCGCGCTGTTCCACGTCAGCACCGCTGCGGACGGGCCCGGTTCGGGGGATGGGGGCGGGGTCGGGGGCGGAACCGACAGCGGGGCGGCCGGGGAGGACGGAACCGACGGCGAGGTGGCAGGGGAGGACGGAACGGGCGCCCGCCGGCGGTGAGCACGGCGGGCGCCCGCTGCGGGGACGGTCAGGGGCGCAGGATCAGCCGGATCGGGTCGCCGGTCTTGTGCGTGAGCCGCTCCACGGCCTCGGCGGCCCGCGCCAGCGGGAGTTCACCGCTGATCGAGGCGGAGAAGTCCAGCCGGCCGCCCTTGAGGAGGGACAGCAGTTGCGGCAGCGCGACCGGCATGTCGGAGCCGTAGTGGCCGAGGATCCGCTGCTGGAGATAGCTGAAGCGGGTGCCGTCGGCGACGGTCAGCGGCTGGTCGGTCAGGCCCACGAGCACCAGCCGGCCCTTGGGCGCGAGAACCGTCAGGGCCTGCTCGCGGACGGCCGGCACTCCGGCGAAGTCGAAGGCGGCGGCGAGTCCGGCCCCGCCGGTCGCCGCGCCGATCCGCTCGCGCAGCGCCGGGTCGGCGGGGTCGAGCGCCAGGTCGGCGCCCTGGGCGAGGGCGCGTTCACGGGCGGTGGGGTTGGGGTCGACGGCGATGACGGGGCAGGCGCCGACAGCCCGCAGCAGCTGGACGGCGTGCACGCCGAGCCCTCCGACGCCCCAGACGCCGACGGCCTCGGCGGGCTTCACGGCACCCGTGACGGTGATCGCGCCCCATGGCGTGGAGACCGCGTCCGGGATGATCGCGCCCTGGTCGAAGGGGATGGCATCGGGCAGTTCCGTGAGGGCGTGCTCGCAGGAGAGCGCGTACTCGGCCCAGCCACCGTCGTAGTCGACACCGCGGGTGTACGTGACCCCGTCGCGGACCTCGCCCGCGTACAGCACCACCCGCTGCCCCGGAGTCCAGCGGGTGACCCCCGGACCGGTCTCCGCGATCGTGCCGGACACCTCGTGGCCCAGGGTGACCGTGTCGCCGCGCAGGAACAGCGGCGTGAGGGTGCCGTCGATCAGATGGACGTCCGACAGGCAGACGCCCGCGGCCTCCACCTTCACCAGGACCTGGCCGGGACCGGGGGCGGGCTTCGCCACCTCCTCGATCCGCAGCGTGCGGCTGGGGACGTGCAGCCGGGCGGCGAGCATCTGCTCCATGACGTGGCCTCCTTGACGCGGTGGCGACCCCGGGGCCTCGGGCCCCTTAACGCAAGTCGCCTTGCAAAGAAACGTACGCCCGCCCTCCACTTAAAGCAAGTGGCCCTGCGTTACCATGGATCATGGCCACGCCCGACCGGAACACCCCGCCCCTGCGCCGCCGGGGGGCCCGTATGCGCTCCGCCGTCCTCGCCGCCACCGTGGACGTCCTGACGGAACACGGACTCGCCGGCACCACCGTCGGCGCCGTCGCCCGGGCCGCCGGTGTCCACGAGACCTCCGTCTACCGGAGGTGGGGGACCCGCGAGAACCTGATCCTGGAAGCGCTGACCGAACAGGTCGACACGGCGATGCCCGTCCCGGACACCGGGCGCGTCCACGACGACCTCGTCGCCTACTTCGGCGCGCTGGCCGGCCTTCTCGCGACGGCGCAGGGCGAGGCGCTGCTCCGGCTGAGCGCCGAACGCGACGACAGCCTGCCGGATCGCCGCCTCCCCTTTTGGACCGAACGCCTCGAACGCGGCGCGGTCATGGTCCGCCGGGGCGTCGAGCGCGGCGAACTGGCGCCGGACACCGACCCGGGCCTGGTCATCGAGGCGGTCAGCGGCCCCCTGTTCACCCGCGCCCTCATCAGCGGCGCCCCGCTGGACGAGGACTTCGCGGCGCGACTGGTCGGGCTGGTGCTGGCGGGGGCGTACCAGGGGGCGCGGGCCCGTCCGTGACGCCCATCGGCTGCGGGTCCTTTCGGCCCGGGGCCGGCGAGGCGGCGGAAGGACCGGATGATCTCCCCGGCGCGCAGAGGCAAGCGCGCGCCCCCTCGCACCACCGTCCGCCCCGGCGCGCGTGGCCCTCGCCCGGGGAATATGCCGGAGTTCGCCTGCGCCACGTCCGGCCGGTCGGCCAGGGTGGGACCTCGTGCCGCTGCGGCGCCCCGCGGCAGCGGTCCCGCGACGAGGGAAGGGGAGGCAGGCCATGTGGGAGCTGGACAGTGCGGAGGGACACCGGGGGCGGGTGGGGGTGCTGCTGCCGGACGGCACCGTGCCCGGTCCGGTGCACTACGACATCGGCAGCGGCGCGACCTTCCACAAGTCCACGGACTGGCATATCTACGACGGGACATTCGGCGCACCGCGCGCGGAGCGGATGCGCGGGGCGTGCGCCTGCGGCTGGTTCGGCGAGGACACCTACCCGATCGAGTGGGACAAGGTCTCCCGCCGCGAGCCGTACCGCTACGACATCACCGGCCCGCAGGAGGACTGGGCGACCCACGCCCGGGAGACGGCAGCGCGCGCGTGGCCGATCCCCGAGGACCTCGTCGACCTGATCGCCCGGCTGCGCGTACGGGTCGACGAGCTGGAGCACGGCGACATCCTGGCCGGACTGCGGGTCATCGGCGAACTGGACTCGATCATCGCCTGCTCCGGCGGCTACTTCGCCCGCGCCGCCACGGGCAGGTATCCGGATGCGGAGATCGCGCAGGCGCTCGGCAGCACCGAACAGGCCCTGACCACCCGCCTGCGCCGGTACGACCGCGGCTACTACTGAGCGAGGACGCCCCGGGTCAGCGCAGGCCCCGGCCCCGTCGGCCCGCCGTCCCGTTCTGCCCTGCCGCGCCCCGGCCCGCCGCGGGGCGGCGCGGTCCCGCGAGCGACCCGCCTTCCGGTTCCGGGCGCCTTCCACTCGGGCGTCTTCCCGGGCCGGGGCGCGGCGGGGATTTCGCGCCGCACCCGTGTTCCGGCCGACCGGGGGACCGCGCCACGGCGGCTCACCCGCCCGGGGCCGCCGGGGTGCGCCCCCGGCGGCCGTCGAGCACGCTGGCGACAACAGCCCCCGCCCGACGGCACTCCGTGCGCGGGACGCGTCGACGAAGCCGGAGAACACGATGACGACCCAGACGAGCATCCTGTCCGAGGCCGGCCGGCCGACGGTGACGGGCAAGGTCCCCGGCGACCTCCTGCGGGTGAGCGACCTCGATCCCCGGACCCTGGTGGAGCTGCTGGACCTGGCGGCGGCCATGAAACAGGAACCGCTGGGGTGGGAGCGGGATCTGCGGGGCGGCGCCATCGGATGCGTCTTCGAGAAGCCTTCCACCCGGACCCGGGTCTCCCTGGCCACCGCCGCCCACCGGCTCGGCATGAAGGCGATGGTGCTGAACAAGGAGGACATGCAACTCGGTCACGGCGAGACCCCCGCCGACACCGCCCGCGTCCTGTCGTCCTTCCTCGACGCCCTCACGATCCGCACCTTCGACCACGCCATCGTGGAGCAGATGGCCGATGCCGCGACGGTGCCGGTCGTCAACGCGCTCTCCAACACCCACCACCCCTGCCAGTCCCTGGCCGACCTCCTCGCGCTGCGCGAGCACTTCGGCACGCTGGACGGCCTGACCGTGGCCTTCATCGGGGACGGCGCGAGCAATACGTGCAACTCGTTCCTCGCGGCGTGCGCGGCCTCCCGCATGCACCTCGTGATCGCCGCCCCGCCCGGGTACGAGACGGACGCGGAAATCCTCGGCGAGGCACGCGAACTGATGGCCCAGCACGGCGGGTCCGTGTCGCTGACCACCGATCCGGTCGAGGCCGTCGGCTCCGCGCAGGCCGTCTACGCCGAGGTGTGGGTGTCCATGGACAAGCACCACGAACGTGCCGAACGCGCCAGGGACCTCGCCGCCTACCGCGTCGACGACGCCCTGCTCGCCCACGCTCCCGGTGAGGCGGTGGCCATGCACTGCCTGCCCGCCGTCCGGGGCGAGGAGGTCACCTCCGAGGTGCTCGACGGCCCCCGGTCCCTGGTCTGGCGCCAGGCGGCCAACCGGCTGCCCACCGCCCAGGCCCTGCTCCACACCCTGATCACCACGGCCCGCCGGCGTACGGTCTGACCGCGGCGCTCACACGCGATGGTGCCGCCGCGATCACACACGACGGCGCCGCCGCGGATGACCGCGACGGCGCCGGCACGGACTCGGCACGCTACTCGCGGGGGTGCAGGTAGAAGGTCTCGTTGGCCACGGGATCGGGCTGGTGGGGACCCGGCTGGTACGTCCACTGGATGACCCAGGCGCCGTCGCCGGTCTCGTTGCGGTTGATGTTCGCGTACAGACCGGTCCCGTTGTCCCGCAGCACGGTCAGGTTCGGGAACACCGGGTCGGGGTGTTCCAGGGTGAAGTTCTGGGTGTCGCGGCGCGGGCCGCCGGAGCCGGGCTCGCCGATGGAGGGGTGGCAGTCCCAGATGTTCAGGTAGTCGCCCGCGTGCGAGTGCTGGCCGTTGGCCACGTCGACGCACTTGCCGCTGGCCTTGCTGACGATCCGGTACATCGGCTTGCCGGTGTCACCGAGGATCCCCAGCCACCGCAGGTACCAGCGCTGGTTGTCGCCGCCGTCGTCGTGGTACTGGATCACATGGGTGCCGTTGGCGCTCTGCGCCCCGTACACGTCGAGCAGCCGGTCGCTGTTGTCCGCGTGGATGGTCAGCTCGGCGGGGCCCGCCGCGGCCCGCAGGGCCCCGAAGCGCACCGGCCAGTGGTCGCTGCCGTAGTTGGGCAGCACACTGGCCTGCCAGCGGTCGGTGTCCACGTCGGAGACCATGTAGTCGAGTTCGTTGCCGGACTGCTGGGTGGCTTGTCCGCCGTTGTAGATACGCGCGTTCTGGGGCAGGCCGAGCGCGGGCAGGTCCTGCGGGGAGCGGTTGAAGTCGCCCAGCGCCGCCCAGTCCAGGAACCCCTGATAGAAGGCGGTGTCGGCGATCCGGCGCAGCAGGGACCCGGCGTCGTTCCCGCCGCCGGAGGCGGCGTGCACGGACGCGAACAGGATGCCGTCGGCGCGGTTGACCACCCCGAGAGCCGGTCGGTAGACACCATTGATGGGCAGCACGTTGTCCGGCTGCCAGGCGGTGACCATGCCGAGGTTCCGGGTGGTGGTGCGCAGGATGTACAGGTGGCGCAGCGGCCCGTTGTCCCCCTGGATCCAGAGGTAGTGCTCGACGCCGTTGACCATGCCCTGGTAGTACGACCCCGCGGGCTGCCCCTGGGGTACTTCCTGCAGGGCCACGACATCGTGGGTGCGGGCCAGGTTGTAGGCGCCCGCCCAGCGGTCGGGTCCGGCTTGCATGTTCCAGGTCGCGGCGACATGGCTGTCGGGGTTCGCCGCCTGTGCGGCCTCGCTGGTCGCGAAGAGCCCCGCGCAGGCGAGCAGCAGTGTGATCACGGTGGCCGCCACGCGGTGCGGGCACGCGCGGATGCCCGGCCGGCGGGAGCCGCCGACTCCGGCATTTCGACGACTGGTTGTCATGTGCCGCACTGTCCCAGGGCGCTCGTGCCGGAACCAGGGGCAGGGCAATCGAACATGCGGGCACGGGCGTGTTCCGGTCCGCCCTGCCTCTGTCTTCCCGGGGCAGGAGTACGCGCGGTCCTCGACCCGTACGCGCGGCCCCGTACCCGTACCGGCTGCGCCGCATCGGACCCCCGGCCCCCGTCTCCCGTACCGCCGGGAGGCCGCCGGGACCCCACCGGGAAGGCGTCCCGGCCGCGTCGGAGCAACGTTCCGGGCGCGCGTTCGTTTCCGTGGTGGAGGGTGTGCCTCCGCCCGCGCGGCGATGCTCCGTCCGACACTGGATGCCTCCGGGATACGTGCCTGCGGCGGGCAGTTCACCTGGGCGTCGCCCACGCCTGATGGTCTGGCCCAGGCCGGACACCCGCGCCGGTCCGTTCGTCACCTCGAGGAGGGGTATTCGTGCCCAAGTCCACTCGCCGCCGCATCGTGGCCGCCGCAACCCTGGTCGCCGCGACCGCGGCCGCCGTGGCCGTCACGTCCACCGCCGGTGCCTTCGACACCGTCCAGCGGACGAAGGCGACGATCCAGGGGGGCAAGGCGAAGAACGTCATCCTGCTCATCGGTGACGGAATGGGTGACTCCGAGATCACCCTCGCCCGCGACTACACGGTCGGCGCGGCCGGCCGGCTCGCCATGGACCAGTTCCCGCTGACGGGCGCGTACACGACGTACGCGGTGCACGAGGACGGCACGCCCGAGTACGTCACCGACTCCGCGGCCAGCGGCAGCGGCTGGGCCACCGGCGTGAAGACGGTCAACGGCCGTATCTCCAAGACGCCCGGCACCAACAAGCCCGTCCCGACCCTGCTGGAGCTCGCCCAGCGCAAGGGTTACGCGACCGGCAGCGTCACCACCGCCGAACTGACCGACGCCACCCCGGCGGTGCTCGCCTCGCACGCCACCGATCGCTCCTGCCAGGGCCCGGCCGACATGGCCAAGTGCCCCGTCGACACCCTCGCGGCCGGCGGCCTCGGTTCCATCGCCGAGCAGTCGGTCAACCACAAGGTCGATGTTCTTCTGGGCGGCGGCAAGCAGCGGTTCGACCAGAAGGTCACCGACGGCGCCTTCAAGGGCCTCACCGTCACCGAGCAGGCCCAGAAGCTCGGCTACCAGGTCGTCACCGACGACGCGGGCCTGAAGAACGTCAAGGCCGACCGCCCCGTCCTCGGCCTCTTCGCCCCCGGCAACGTGCCCGTCGAGTGGGCCGGCAAGCCGGCCGCCGTGGGCGGCACCGACCCGCAGCGCTGCGTCACCGCCAACCCCAAGCGCCCGGCCACCACGCCGAGCCTGGCCGACTCCGCGACCAAGGCCATCCAGCTCCTGGAGGACAAGCAGAAGAAGAGCCACTCCAAGGAGGGCTTCTTCCTCCAGATCGAGGGCGCCTCGATCGACAAGCAGGACCACGCCGCCGACCCGTGCGGCCAGATCGGCGAGACGGCCGCCTTCGACCGCGCGGTCAAGGTCGCCCGCGACTACGCCGCGAAGCACCCCGACACCCTGGTGGTCACCACCGCCGACCACGGCCACAGCAGCCAGATCGTCCCGCTGGAGGCGGCCCCGCCCGGCCTGTCCGCCACGCTCGTCACCGACGAGGGCCAGCGGCTGAAGGTCAACTACTCGACCAACACCCCGGGCCAGTCCCAGGAGCACACGGGCACCGAGGTCCGGATCGCCGCCCAGGGCCCGCAGGCGTACCGCGTGCTCGGCGTCACCAACCAGACCGACCTGTTCACGACGATCAGCGAGGCGTTGCGCCTGCGCTGAACTCCCTGACCGCGGTCGGACCGGGTAAGGCCGCGTAAGGGAGACGGGGGGACGAAGGGGGATCCGGCCACCGGGTCCCCCTTCGCGTATTTCCCCCCTCCGGCATTCCCCGTGACGGGCCTCCTCGCCACCGGTTCCACCAGTGTTCGCCGATTTCCCTCGGCCCCCGCCCCGGAGTGCCGTCACCGGTTCGCCGCCAGCCGGGAGCCCGCCGGGGTACGGCGATAGAGCACCGCGCGTCCGGCCCGGGCCCGGGTGACGAGCCCCGCCCGGTACAGGACGCCCAGGTGGTACGAGACCGTGGCCGGGCTGAGGAAGTGACGCTCGGAGAGCTGCGCGGTGGAGGCCGGACGGACCAGGGCGGCGAGCAGTCCGGCGCGGGTCGGGCCGAGCAACCGGGCCGGCTCCGGGGCGGGCGGCGCCTCGGCGGCGGCCCAAGGCGGGACGGCAGGGGTGGTCGGGGCGACAGGGGCGCGGTCCGGAGGGGACGGGGGTCTCTCCGGCGCCGCGCCCTGCCCCGGCCTGACGGGCTACACCTGCGCCACGCTGACCGTCCCGCTCGACCATGGCGGCGGCGATCCGGGACGGCTCGGCCTGAAGGTCGCGATGGCGGACAACGTGACGGCCCCGAAGGGGGTCCTGCTCTTCCTCACCGGCGGCCCCGGCCAGCCGGGCGTGCCGTTCGTCGAGCGGCTGAGCCAGAAGATGGCGCCCGTACTGAAGGACTACCGCCTCGTCATGATCGACCAGCGGGGCACCGGCGGCGGCGCGCTCCAATGCCCGCGATTGCAGGAGGAGATGGGGTCGTCCGACCTCACGCCGCCGACCGTGCGGGCGGTGACGGAGTGCGCCGCCGCCCTTGGTCCCCGCCGGCGTTTCTACGGCACCGCCGACACGGTCGCCGACCTGGAGCTCCTGCGCCAGGCGCTGGGCGTACGGAGGATGACGCTCGACGGGGTCTCGTACGGCACTTACACCGCCGAGCGGTACGCCCTGGCACACCCGGGGAACGTGGCGCGGCTGGTCCTCGACTCGGTGGTGCCGCAGACCGGGGGCGACCCGATGGACCGGGTCGCCCTGCGCGCGGCACCGCGCGTGCTGACGGAGGCGTGCCGGGCGACCGGGTGCACCACGGACCCGGCGGCCGATCTCGCCGAGGTGGTCCGCAGGTACCGCAACGGTCCCGATGTGATCGACGCCCTGACCACCTGGGAGTTCGTGGACCCCGACTACACGGAGATGATCGGGGCCCTCCACGAGGCGGCGACCGGCGACCCGGCGCTGCTGCGGGCCCTGATCGCCGGCGCACGGGAGGGTGGCGCGGCGAGCGCGGAGGAACTCAGCCAGGGGCTGCACGCGGCCACGCTCTGTCTGGACGGGCGCTTTCCCTGGGGCAGCTCGGACGCTCCGGTGGCCGGCCGCCGGGGGCACTGGAGAGGGCGGCCGAGAACCTGACCCCGGCCGACTACGGTCCCTTCGACGCGGCCACGGCCACGGGCCTCGGCTCCCTGCTCGGCTGCCTGCACTGGCCGAGCACGCCGACGGAGGAACTGCCGCCGCCGCGGCGCGCGCTGCCGGGTGTGCCGGTGCTGCTGCTCGGCGGGAGCCGTGATCTGTCGACTCCCGTGGAATGGCTGGACGAGCAGAAGAGGATGACCCCGCGGGCCAGGGTCGTCGTGGTGCCGGGCGTGGCCCACTCGGTGCAGAGCAGGGCGGCCGACGACCGGGGGCGTCAGGCGGTGTACGACTTCCTGCTGGAGCGCTGAGAGGGGCACGAGGGGTACGGGAGGGGTACGGGGCCGAAGGGCGCGCCGGTGACGGCGTGCCCTTCGGCCGTGGCGCCGCCCGGCAGCACCCACCAAAGGCGTGAATGCCCGCAGCCGTGAATGCCCGCAGCGCGAAGACGGGCCGGCGAGCGGCAGGAGGCGGGAGAGCCGGCGGCCCGGACGCGTGGGGAGATCCGGGGGAACTCTTTACCCATGGCCGAGATCCGACCGCACACGTGGGACGCCCGCCTGATTGGTGCGTACACGTATCGCAAAACCAGGCCGAAACGGTGGGGCGGCGGGCGCCGGCCGGGGCGCGGCCGAGTTGACCGCCCCGCGCGCGGAGCGCACGCTCGTCATGTAGCTGCTCAATACAACTTGTTTGTCCGGGCGGCCGGAGGCTCTGCCGGAGCCACGGGCGAACGGGCCGTGCCGGCACACGGGACCGGGAGGTAGCGCATGTGCGGCATCACCGGATGGGTCTCCTTCGACCGCGATCTGCGGACCGAGCAGGCGACCGTCGACGCGATGACGGAGACCATGGCCTGCCGGGGGCCCGACGACCGGGGCACCTGGATCGAGGGGCCCGCCGCCCTCGGGCACCGCAGGCTCGCGATCATCGACCTGCCCGGCGGGCGGCAGCCCATGAGCGTGGAGACCCCGGACGGCACCGTCGCGCTCGTCTACTCGGGGGAGACGTACAACTTCACCGAGCTGCGCGGCGAGCTGATCGGCCGGGGTCACCGCTTCACCACCGACTCCGACACCGAGGTCGTGCTGCGCGGCTACCTCGAATGGGATGACGGGCTCGCCGAACGGCTCAACGGCATGTACGCGTTCGCCCTCTGGGACGGCCGCCGGGACACGCTCGTGATGGTCCGCGACCGCATGGGGATCAAGCCGTTCTACTACCACCTCACCGCCGACGGCGTTCTCTTCGGTTCCGAGCCCAAGGCGATCCTCGCCCACCCGCACTTCCGCGCCCGGGTGCGCCTCGACGGACTGCGAGAGCTGTTCGCGATGATCAAGACGCCCGGACACGCCGTCTGGGACGGGATGTACGAGCTCGAACCCGGCACCGTCGTCACCGTCGACCGGCAAGGACCGCACCGGCGCGTGTACTGGCGGCTGGAGACCCGGCCGCACCCCGACGACCGGGACACCACCATCGCGACCGTCCGCTCGCTCCTCGAGGACATCGTGCGGCGGCAGCTCGTCGCCGATGTGCCGCGCTGCACCCTGCTGTCGGGCGGCCTGGACTCCTCCGCGATGACCGCTCTCGCCGCGCGGCGGCTCGCGGAGAAGGGCGAGCGGGTCCGCAGTTTCGCGGTGGACTTCGCCGGACTGGCCGACAACTTCGTCGCCGACGATCTGCGCGCCACCCCCGACACTCCGTTCGTGCACGACGTGGCCCGCCACTCCGGCACCGACCACCAGGACATCGTCCTGGGCTCCCACGCCCTCGCCGATCTCGGCGTACGGGCCGCGGTGATCCGCGCCCGTGACCTCCCGATGGGCTTCGGGGACATGGACACCTCGCTCTACCTGCTGTTCCGGTCGATCCGTGAACGCTCCACCGTCGCGCTGTCCGGGGAGTCCGCGGACGAGGTCTTCGGCGGGTACCTCCAGTTCTTCGACGAGGAGGCCCGCCACGCCGACACCTTCCCCTGGCTCGTCCGCTCCGGCTGGCACTTCGGCGACGACATCGACGTACTGAGTCCCGTCCTGACCGAGGCCCTGGACCTCGGCGCGTACATCGCCGAGGGCTACCGCACCGCCGTCGCGGGCATCGGGCGGCTGGACGGCGAGAGCGACTTCGAGTACCGGATGCGGCGGATCTGCCACCTCCACCTGACCCGCTTCGTACGGATCCTGCTCGACCGCAAGGACCGCGCGAGCATGGCGGTCGGCCTGGAAGTACGGGTGCCGTACTGCGATCACCGGCTCGTCGAGTACGTCTACAACGCCCCCTGGTCCCTGAAGTCCTTCGACGGCCGGGAGAAGAGCCTGCTGCGGGAGGCGACGGCGGATCTGCTCCCGAAGTCCGTCTACGACCGGGTGAAGAGCCCCTACCCGTCGACCCAGGACCCCGGGTACGCCGTCGCCCTCCAGGGGCACGCCAAGGACCTCCTCGCGCGCCCCTCCCACCCCGTCTTCGACCTGGTCGACCGGGAACGGGTGCGGCGGGCCGCCCATCGTGACACCCCGCAGATCACCCAGGACTCCCGCCGCGGCCTGGAACGGGTGCTGGACCTCGCCCTGTGGCTGGAGCTCTACAAGCCGGAGCTGTCCCTCGACTGACCGCCGGCCGGGCCCGGTCCCGGGCCCCGGCGGCTCCTGGCCGAAGAGTTCCCGGCCGAACGGCTACTGGACGAAGGGCTACTGGACGAAGGGCAGGAACAGATCGGCCGTGGCCTGGGCGTGGACCGCGAAGCACGCGCGGGCCCGCGCCGGGTCGCTGCCTTCGATCGCCCCCACGAGACCGCGGTGCTGCTGGTCGGGCGTACTGCGCGCCTCCACCCCGCCGGGGTGGTCGGCCAGCAGCCGGGTCAGCTCGTCCTGGATGCCCTGCTCCGCCTCCAACAAGCGCCGGGATCCCGAGAGTTCGGCGATGTGGAGGTGGAGGCAGGCGTCCAGGGTGCGATACCCCTCGGCGTCGGCGACCGCCTCGTCGGCGGCCGTCTCCAGCTCGCGCAGCCGGGCCAGCCCCGCCTCCGAGGCGTGCCGGGCGGCCCTGGCGGAGGCCTCTCCCGACACGGCGACCCGCCAGGCCGTCAACTCCTCGATGTCCTCTTGGGTGTACGGGTGGAGGGCCGTCAGTTCGCGGATCCGGGCGAGGACGTCAGGGACCACGTAGGTGCCGGCGCGATGGCCGCGCCGGGTCTCGATCAGCCCCTCCTCGCGGAGCACCGCCATGGAATGACGGATGGTCATCACGGCGACGTCGAACATCTCGGCAAGGGTCTTCTCCGGGGGGAAGCGGTCGCCGCCGACGAGCATCCGCGCGCCGATGAGTTCGCTGAGCCGTCGCGCGATGGCTTCCGCGGCTCCCGCGGCGCGCACCGGCGCAATGTGTTGCGCCCAACCCTTGTCGTCCATGAAACCTATCCTCTAGATTTCGCATTCCTACCGCAACCTGCGATCAATGGGAGAGCCTATGAGCACGCCCGAGTACCCGGCACCCCGCATCGGCATACCCGTCCGCCTCAGCGACGCGGACGCGCCCGGTGCCGACCAGCGCGTCATCGAGGCGAACCGCATCTTCGACGACGTCGTCGAACTGATCCGCGCCGCCGGCGCCGAGCCTGTCCTGCTGCGCCCGGAGTCCGAGGGTGTCCCGCTGGACGCTCAGGTCGCCGGCTGCCGCGGCTTCGTGGTGCCGGGCGGCGGCGACGTCGATCCCGCGCTGTACGGAGCGGACTCGGACCACCCGGCGCTGTACGACGTCAACCCCGCGCAGGACCGGCTCGACATCGCCGTCATCCGGCACGCCCTGGAGAACCGGCTGCCGATGCTCGGCATCTGCCGGGGCATGCAGCTGCTCAACATCCTCCGGGGCGGCTCCCTCCACCTCGACCTGCCGAAGACCTCCGTCGCGCACGACCCGGTGGGCGGCGAGGAGTGGGCCGTCCATGAGGTGGCGCTCGCCGCGGGCAGCACCGTGGCCGGGGTGTTCGGGGCCGACCGGATCCCGGTGTCCTCCGGCCACCACCAGGCCGTCGACCGGGTCGGCGAGGGCCTCGTGGTGTCGGCCCGCGCCGACGACGAAACCGTGGAGGCCATCGAGGTGGACCCGGACGCCGAGAGCGCGGCGACGACCGCCTGGAGCGTCGGCGTCCAGTGGCATCCGGAGGCGTTCGTACCCAGCGCGGAGCTGCGACTGCCGCTGTTCCGCGCGCTGCTGGAGCAGGTGCGCTTCGAGCGGCCCGCGGGCGGCCGGCCGTGACGGGAAGCGAGGGGCTGACGACCCCCGCCGGAGCCGGGAGCGGCGAGACGAAGCCGGGCGGCCCCAGGGCGCTCGGCAGCGGCGACGCGGCCGGGGTCGAGGTCAAGGCCGACACCGGCAAGCCCTCGCTGGCACGCAGCCTCCACAGCCGTCACATCACCATGATCAGCATCGGTGGTGCGGTCGGCGCCGGACTCTTCGTCGGCTCCGGAGTGAGCATCCAGCAGGCGGGCCCCGGCATCCTGATCGCCTACGCGCTGACGGCCGCCATCGTCATCCTGATCATGCGCATGCTGGCCGAGATGTCCATCACCCGGCCCGACACCGGCGCCTTCGCCGTGTACGCCCGGATGGCGTTCGGCCGCTGGGCGGGATTCGCCAGCGGCTGGATCTACTGGGTCGGCTGGCCCCTGGGGATGTGCGTCGAGTCCATCGCGATCGCCCGGATCGTGCACGGCTGGATCCCGGCACTGCCGGTCTGGCTGACGGCCCTGGTCATGATCGGCATCGTGACCGCGGTCAACCTCACCTCCGTACGCGCCTACGGGGAGATGGAATTCTGGGTCGTATGGATCAAGGTCGCGGTGATCGCGCTCTTCATCGCGGTCGGCCTCGTCGCGGTCGCCGGCCTGCTGCCGGGCACGGACGCGCCCGGCGTCGGCAACCTGGTGGACCATGGGGGCTTCCTTCCCATGGGCCTCAGCGGTGTCGTCATCGCCACCTCCGGCGCGATGTTCTCCTTCTCCGGAACCGAGATCGTGACCATCGCCGCGGGCGAGACCGAGGACGCCGCGGCCGCGATCCGCAAGAGCACCCGCACCATCCTCTTCCGGGTCACCGTCTTCTACCTCGGCTCGCTGGCCGTGATCGTCCTGCTCCTGCCCTGGAACAGCGCCGCCGTGGGGGAGAGCCCGTTCGCCGCCACCCTCGGCCATCTCGGGCTGCACGGAGCCTCCACCGTGCTGAACGTCGTGCTGTTCGCGGCGATGCTCTCCACGATGAACTCCCAGGTCTACGCCAGCTCCCGGATGCTCTTCGCGCTGGCCCGGGACCACGACGCCCCGTCCGTCCTCGCCCGCACCTCGCGCCGCGGGGTGCCGCACACGGCCATCCTGCTCACCGTCGCCCTGACCGTGCTCTGTCTGCTGTTCCAGGTCTTCCACCCGACGACGGCGTTCAGCCGGCTCGTGGACATCACCGGCGACACCGTCTACGTCACCTGGATCGGCATCGCCGCGGCCCACCTGGTACTCGGCCGTCACGACCGCGCCGATGGACGCCGGCCCGCATCCGGCGCCGGAGTCTGGCTCTTCCCCTGGCTCACCTGGGCGACGCTGATCGCTCTCCTCGCGCTCTACGCGGTGATGATCGTCCTGCCGGAATCGCGCGCGGACGCCGTACTGGCGCTGGCGCTCACCGTGGCCACGGCCCTCGGCGGCCTGTGGCTGCAGCGCAAGCGCCCGACCGTTCTCTGAAGCCCTGTCACCTCGCCGCCGCCGGCCCGCCGACGAGTGTCACCCGCACGGGGGACACGGTGGCGGGCGGGGGCGCCACTGCGCCACGATGCGGCGATGGACGATGAGGAATCGTTGGAGGAGTGGGCGCGCCGGCGCGAGGAGCGCCGGGCCGCCTCGACGGGCAAACTGCGGGCCGTACCGCTCGGGAGCGGGAGACACCGTGGGGCGCATGTCGACCCGGGCGCGCCGAGAGCGATCGAGAGATGGACCGGCGAGCAGTGGGAAGCGGTGGGGGTCGTCGACGACCTGGCCGCCGCCAAGGCCGTGCTCTATCCGCCCCGGCCCGCCAAGGAGCGGCCCGCCGAGTGGGACCGTCCGCCGATGGGAGAGGCGCGGGGGCGGCACCGGAAACAGGACCCGGCGGAGGAACGGGACCAGTAGGCGTCGCCACGGGGGGCGGAGGGTGACGCGCGTGGCGCGGGCAGGCGACATGTGCGGCGCCCGGCACCCGTACCCCCTCGGCCCTCCGTACCCCTGCGACCCTGACCGGTTCCGACGCTCCCTCACCCAGGTCGGCGAGGGGGCGTCGGAAGCGATCAGGGTCGTACGCGTGAGGGATGCGGCTGGTCGGGGCCTTTCCCGTGTGGCGCCGGTGTGTCGGCCGGGGGCGGCCGATCGGGACCCGTACCAAAAGAGTCATGAAGAGTGCGGAAGCGTCGAGGCCGAGGCCGAGTACCCCTGGAAGCGGGGCCTTCAGGGTCGTGCTCGCCCTTCTGGCGGCCACGCTCTGCCTGATCGGGCCGGCCGCACCCCCGTCGCCGGCCGCCCAGCCGCCCACGCCTGCCCGTACCCCTCTCCTCCTCGGCTGGGGCCTGAACCGCGACGGTCAGGTGGGGGACGGGAGCACCACCAACCGCTCCACGCCGGTCCAGGTGCGCCTTCCCGCCGGTGTCCAGGTGGCGTCCCTCGCGAGCAAGGGCGAGTACCACAGTGTGGCGTTGACGACCGACGGCCGGGTCTTCGCCTGGGGGTACAACGGCGTGGGCCAGCTGGGCGACGGCACCACCACCAGCCGCTCGATCCCGATCGAGGTGCACATCCCCGCCGGCGTCCGGATCACCGCCGTGTCCACGGGCTACTACTTCAGCATGGCGCTGACCTCCGAAGGCCGGGTTCTCACCTGGGGCAACAACACCGAGGGGCAGCTGGGGGACGGCACCACCACCGCACGCCACACCCCGGTCGAGGTGCACCTCCCCGCCGGAACCGAGATCGCGGCGATCTCCGGCGGCGGCGAGCACGCCACGGCGGTGACGACCGACGGCCGCGTCCTCGCCTGGGGGCGCAACACCTACGGGCAGCTGGGGAACGGGGCTTCCGGCGTCGGCATCGTCCCCACCCCGGTCCAGACGCTCCTGCCCGCCGGAACCGAGGTCGCCCTCACCTCCGGCGGCGGCCAGCACACCCTGGCGCTCACCACCGACGGCCGGGTCCTCGCCTGGGGGCGCAACAACGAAGGCCAGCTGGGTGACAACACCCTCGTCCAGCGCACCACCCCGGTCCAGACCCACCTGCCCGCCGGCACCGTGGCGACCGGCATCGCCGCGGGCGGATTCGGCAACGCGCACGGTCTGGCACTGACCTCCGAGGGCCGGGTCCTCGGCTGGGGGCGCAACAACGAAGGCCAGGTGGGCGACGGCACCAACATCCAGCGCCTCACTCCCGTCGACACGCTCCTGCCCGCCGGTGTCAGGGTCACCGAGATCGCCGCGGGCAGCCGGGACAGCATCGCGCTGACGTCCGAGGGCCGTATCTACGGCTGGGGCCAGAACGCGAACGGGGAGCTGGGCGACGGCACCACCACCAACCGCTCGACCCCGGTCCAGACCCGGCTGCCCGCCTACACCCGGGCCACCACCATCGGGGCGGGCGAATTCCACACCCTGGCCGCGGCCGAGCGGGCCGTGAGCGTCACCACGCTCACGGCCTCCCCGACCACGGCCGCCCCCGGGCAGCCGGTCACCCTGACCGCCGAGGTGGCGTGCAGCGAGGGCACGCCCACCGGCACGGTCGAGTTCCGCAGGCAGGACGGCACGGTCGTCGGCACCGCCGAGGTTGGTCCGAACGGAGCCGCCACCCTCGTCACGAGCGACCTCGGCGAGGGACAGCACACCATCACCGCGTACTACCTGGGCGACGACACCTGCCCGCCGTCCACCTCCGCCCCCGCCACCGTGACCGTCACCCAGGCGGTGAGCACCACCACGCTGACGGCCTCCCCGACGACGGTCGCACCCGGCGACCCGGTCACCCTCACCGCACAGGTGACCTGCAACGTCGGTACGCCCACCGGCACCGTCGAGTTCTTCGAGGGCACCACCTCCCTCGGCACCGCCCCGCTCGGCCCGGACGGCACCGCGACCCTCACCACCACGGACCTCGCCCTCGGCTCCCACCACATCACCGCCCACTACCTGGGGGACGGCACCTGCCCGCCCTCGGTGTCCGGGGAGGTCGTGGTGGTCGTCGAGCAGTCCCCGCACCCCTCGCTCGGCCTGGACAAGCGGGTGGAATCGACGGGGCCGTTCCAGGTCGGTGACCCGGTCGCGTACGCGTACACGGTCACGAACACCGGCAACCTCGTCCTCGGGAACGTGACGGTCACCGACGACAAGGTCACCGGCGTCGTCTGCGACACGATCACCCTGGCCCCTGGCGAGAACACCACCTGCCACGGCAGTCACCTCGTCACCGAGGCCGACATCACCCCGTGCAGGCCGGTGGACGGCGGGTGCGCGCTCACCAACCTGGCCCAGGCGAGGGCGCTGGAGCCCACGGGGAACGAGGTCGCCAGTGAACAGGCCACGGCCACCCTCACGGTCGAGCGGCGGCAGACCGCCGAACTGACCCTGGTCAAGCGGGTGGAGTCGGCCGGGCCGTTCCGGGTGGGCGACACGGTCGCGTACGCGTACACGGTCACGAACACCGGCAACCTCGTCCTCGGGAACGTGACGGTCACCGACGACAAGGCCGCCGGGGGCGTCTGCGACGCGACCACCCTGGCCCCCGGCGAGAGCACCACCTGCCGCGGCAGCCACACGATCACCCAGGCCGATGTCACCCCCTGCCGGACGCCCGCACGAGGTAGCGGGGACGGGTACGGGGACCACGAGGTCACGCGCTGCGAGGTCACCAACACCGCCCACGCGGCGGCGACCGACCCCCAGGGCGGCCACGTCACGAGCAACCAGGCCACCGCCACCATCACGGTGGAGGTGAACAAGGAGCACGAGGGCTACTGCGACGAATCCCGCGACGGCTGCGCCGCCCGCGATGGCCGGAACCGCCTTGACCCCGAACAGCACTGACGGATAGTCGGTTCCGGTTCGTCGACCGCGCCCCCTGGCCCCGGACATGTCGGGGCCAGGGGGCGCGGCGTGTGGGGTGGTGTCCGTTCAGCGGAAGACGGCCCGGGTCTCGCGGTAGCGGGGGCTGCGCATCTGCCAGGCCCAGGTCGCGCGCAGGGCGTCCCGGGCGGTGCGCGTGAACTCTTCGAGACTCTCCCTCGGTTCGCGCGCACCGATCCCGGCGGCGCTCGTCTCCAGGGCCGCCGCCGCGTCCAGGAACCCGGCGGTGTGGTGCCGGACGCGGTCCATGGTGGCGGCGATCGCCTGCGCGAGGGTGAGCCGGGGGCGGTTGAGGGCCTCGACGACGACGGCGTTGGCGTCGCAGTTCTCCCGCAGCTCCCGGGGGAAGGAGAAGAGGTCGTTGGACAGGCAGCACGCAGCGCAGATCCGGTGGAAGACCTGGTCCACCAGTGCGTCGGTGCCGGACGCGGCGAGGTCCCGCCGGGTGAGGAACCGGCCGGCGGCGAACTCGCCGAGGCTGATCGCCCCGGGCATGCCGGAGATGACGATGCGGCGCTCGGTGTACTCCTCGGCACCGGGCAGGAATCCGGAAGCGCGCGCGTTCTGGTCCCGGCACATCATCGCCACGTGGTCGGTCCACTGCCCGACGAACCGGTCGTACCACTCCCGCGTCGAGCCGTCGCGCAGTTCCTCCAGCACCTGGAGCATCGCCTCCTCGACCGGGTCGGCGGCGTCGGTGCCGTCCCCGGCGCGGCCGGCCGCGGCGGGTCCGTCGCCGGGGTGCCCGTTGTCCGCCCCGGCCGCCCGGAACAGCGCGATGATCCGTTCCCGCCTGCGCGCGGCACGGACCCGCTCCTCGCCGGACATCGCGGCGAACTTCTCGCGTCCGATGGTGTCGTCGAGGTACCAGTCGATCGCGTACGTCTTGCCGATCGAGGTGAGCCGTTCGAGATCCGCCCGGGGGTTGAGCCAGGAGCCCATGTCCAGGACGTGGTCGCTGAGGCCCGCCAGCCAGATTCCATGGTGTTCGGCGAAGCGCCGGACCGCGGCCCCGCTCGCCTCGGCGTGCGGGTTGGGCGCCGTGTCCCGGCAGTACTCCTCGATGGAGAAACCGTCGTGATCGAACATGTCGCTCAGGGCGAGAGGTAGCTCCCCGAGTGACGACAACCGCTCGCACTCCTCCGCGAGCCGGGCGAAGCGTGCGGCGTGCACGGCCGTGTACGGAACGGTCTCGGCCATCTCGGGCCTCTTTTCGCTGCCTCGGTCCAGGCTCTGTATCAGTCCACGTCCCACCACCATGAGACGGCCGGGTAGGGGAGGGGACGGTCGTCGGCGGGCGGGGTGGCGGTGAGTCCGTTCCACCGCAGGTCGATGGCGTCGGGGTGGGTGCCGTCCGGGTCCGTGTAACGGGCGGCGCGCGGGGCCCAGTCGAGGTGGTCGCGTACGACGGCGAGCGCGATGCCGAGCAGGGCACGGGTGTCGTCGCTGTAGGGCCGCGAGGCGGCGCGCTCGGCCAGGCGAAGAGCCCGGTCCATGATGCGGTCGCGGATCAGGACGAGCCGGAGCGCGGCCTCGGCGACGGTGCTCCGGTGTTCGCGCATGAGGATGGGGATGGGGGTGGGTTCGGCGAGCGGGTCGCGGCCCGCAAGCCGGGCCGCCCGGTCCTCCCTGGGGAAGGAGTACAGGTCGTTGTCGAGGGTGATCAGCAGACCGGCCGCCTGGGTGACGGCACGGACGAGCGGATCGTTGCGTTCGTCCTCGGGCACCCGCAGCCCCGCGGCGATCTCGGCGCAGACCAGGGTGCCGAGACCCATTCCGAGGTCGGGGCGCACGGTGAGGAACGTCGCGAAGCCGGCGAGCCGGCCGCTGGTGCGGTGCGACGTTTCCCAGAGCGCGGCCCAGGCCATGGCCTTGTTCTCGGTAAGCCATCGGCGCCACAGCGCCGGGGTGGTCGCCGCCCTGATCCTCGCGGAGAGGTCGGCGACGGCCGGGTAGAACACGTCTTCGGGAAGAGGGGTGGTGTCCAGGGTGGTGCCGGCGTAGTCGAGGCCGGAGAACCACAGGCACAGGGCGGTGGTGTCGGCGCTCGAGGGGCCGGAATCGGTGCGCCGGTCGTCGAGGGCGAACGCCATGTAGGCCCAGTCGACAGAGAGCTGGACCGGATCGGCGGGGGCGTCGGGGGTCATCCGGGCCATCAGTTCGTGGGAGCGGGTGTGGGCGGCGCGTACCCGGTCCACCGGATCGGCGGTCAGCCCCCATGCCTCCAGATGATCCAGGCCCCGTTTCTCCAGCAGCGCCTCGTCGGGGTGGGGGCGGGGTGGCGGCAGCGGACAGTACAGCGGCGGTATCTCGAACCGGATGGTCATGGGCTGGCTGCTCCTTCGCTCGTCGCGGGCCGGGCCGGGCCGGGGCGGGGCGGGTGCCGGGGGTCGGGGGTCGGGGACCGCCGGGCCGGCCGCGGCTGCGGACAGTGGCTCGGCCGGCGCTTGCCGTGTGCGTGCCGGGGGCCCGGGCCCGGCCGGCTCACGCGTCATCGGCCCTCCTCCCCGACATCCGGTGGCCGGTCGCGGACACCGGCGCCGGAGTCGTACGGGTCCGTCGGCCGGTCACCGGACCCGTACGTCCCGAGCGGACGGAGGCCGCCGGTGTCCGGGGCGACGTCCAGCGGTAGGGCGTCGAGCCGCCGCCACGCCCTGCGGACCTCGGCCAGCGGCGCGCCGTCGGGGCCGACGGCGATGACACAGTCCCCGCCCACCGTGCCGGAACTCTTGGCGGCGACGCCGCGGTCGGCCGCCGCGCGCGTCAGCAGCGCCATCCGCGCCGCCTCCCCGGGGGCGAGGCGGCGCGCGAGATCGTCCAGGAGGGTGCCGTAGGCGGAGAGCGCGTGCCGGAATCCCGCCCAGTCGCCGGCGCGCGAGGCGGCCCAGAACCGGTCGAGTTCGTCGTGCAGGGCCGCCAGGAAACGGTCGACCCCGGCCTTGCCCATCCGGTGGAACCGGTCGATGCCGGCGGGGGTGGAGGCGCTGAGCCCGCTCCAGGCCACGGCGAGGTGCGGCCGGGGCGGTACGGGGGCGGGTTCGGCGTGCGGAGTCCCGTCCGCGGTGCGGTAGCCGACCCAACCGCCCAGGACGGCGGCGGCCACGTCGCCGCCGCTGCCCCGGCCGCCCTGGTGGGCGCGGTGGACGTCGACGGCGGCCGGCAGCAGGGCCCGGCGGAGGGCCGGTGAGGTCACGTCGTGGCCCGAGGCGGCCGCGAGAGCGCCGAGGACCGCGACGACACTCGCCGCGCTGCCGCCCAGCCCGATCTTCTCGCCGGCTCCCCAACCGTGGCCCCGGACCGTCACCCGCAGCGGCCCGGGGCCGGTGAAGACCGCGTCCCCGGCCTGGACGGCCTCGGCGAGCAGGCCGGCGCCCGAGTCGCGGGGGACGTCCTCCAGCGGCATGTCGACACCGAGGTCCGGTGCGCTGAGCCACCAGCCGGCCGCCTCGGCGGCCCGGCACTCGATGCCGGAATCCACGGCGGCTACCAGGGCCCGCTCGCCGTGGAGCACGGCGTACTCCCCGATGACGAACAGGCTTCCCGGGGCGAACACCCTCACCTCGTTCATGCGGCCGGGCCCTTCTCGTCCCCCGGGGGGCCCGGTGAGGCGTGGGGCGCGGCCCAGGAGGGGGGCTCCGGGCCGGTCCGCGGCGCGCCGCCGGGACGCGAGCGCAGGACCCGCAGGACTCCGGGAACACCGGCGAGAGCCCGCTCGACCCGGTCGGCGTCGGCGGGCTCGCACAAGACCTTCACCTGCGGCCCGGCGTCGACGGTGAAGAACGCCGGCACACCATCCTCCCGCAGGCGCCACACCTCGCGCATCACTGAGACGGTCGTGGCCTCCCAGTAGAGCAGGGGCGGTTCGGCGCCCAGCGCGGCGGCGTGCATGCGCAGGGCGTTGCGTTCGGTCGCCGCGCCCAGGGCGGGGAGGTCGCGCGCGCGTACGGCTTCCCGAACGACGGTCAGATCCACCCCGCCCGCCGTGAGCCAGGCCTCGTAGAAGGGTGAGGTCGCCCGGGTGCGCAGCATCCCCTCGCGCGACGGGACGCGTTTGGGGCCGGCATCGGTCACCGCGACGAGGACCGCCAGGGGCCAGTGTTCCGGGGGCGCGAGCTGGGTGACGGCTCCGGCGTCGGCTCCGGGCCGCCACTGGACGAACCCGCCGAGCATCGAGCGGCACGCCGAACCCGAGCCCTGTCGGGCGAGCGCGGCGAGCCCGTCGGCGGACGGCCGGCCGGGCGCGAGCGCCGCGAGCGCGGTGGTCAGGGCGGCGTAGGCCGAGGCAGAGGATGCCAGGCCGGCGGCGACGGGGAAGTTCGAGGTGATCAGGACGTCGAGCGGGTGTCCGATGCCCAGTCGCGCGCGGGCGAGTGTGACGAATCGGCTCAGCTCCGCGACGGGGCCGGGAGGATCCCAGCCGACGCGGTCGGCGCTTCCGGCCGGCCGCTCCTCCACCCGGGCGCCCGAGGCGAGGCCGTCCAGCGTGAGCGACACGCTGGTGCCCGCCGGCTGGTGACCGGGCCCCGGCGCCCTTCCCCAGTACTTCACCAGGGCGACATTGGAGTGGGCCACGGCCCAGATCACGACCGGCCCCGCACGCCGCCGCACATGGCACACACAAACCCTGCCATACATCCGATGATGCACGCTGAATTCGACGGTGCAAGACGAGAGATCGCCGTCGATTCCTACGAGGATTATCGCCTCGATTTCTTGTCCGCGCGAATCGGGGGTAGCCTGGGGAAACGCTCCTTCGCATCCTTCCCCGGGGAAGAAGAAACGTCATGACTTCCCGCCTGCCGGGCTTCTACCGGCTTCCCTTGCGGCAGCGCCAGAATGTTCTCGCGGAAAACGTTGGATTTTCAATTTCGGACCGTGCCGCACTCGCGAGCGACACACCTCTCGAACTCCCCCAAGCCGACCTTATGATCGAGAATGTGGTCGGCATATTTTCTTTGCCTTATGGTGTAGCCGTCAATTTTCTGGTGAACGGGCGCGACTATCTCGTGCCGATGGTGACGGAGGAACCGTCGATCGTGGCCGCGGCCTCCCACGCGGCGCGCCTCGTCCGGGACGGCGGCGGCATCGAGGCCGAGGCCGACCCCGCCCTGATGACGGGGCAGATCCATGTGATCGACCTGCCCGACGCCGAGGCGGCGGCGACCCGCGTGAAACGGTCCGCTCCCCGGCTGGTCGAGGTGGCGCGCGCACTCCAGCCCCGGATGTCGGCCCGCGGCTGCGGGGCCCGCGAGATCACCGCCACCGTGCTCCCCGACGGGACCCTGCTCGTCCACCTGACAGCCGATGTCGGCGACGCCATGGGCGCCAATGCCGTCAACACCCTCGTGGAAGGGATGGCCTCGCACGTTGTCGACGTGACGGGCGGCACGCCCAACATTCGTATCGTCTCCAACCTCGCCGACCGGCGCCTGGCGCGCGCCCGCGCCCGTGTCCCGGAGGCGCTGCTGCGCACGCGCGAGCGGGCGGGCGGGGACGTGGCCCGCCGTATCGTCCGCGCCTGCGACCTCGCGACCCACAGCCCCCACCGGGCCGCCACCCACAACAAGGGCATCATGAACGGCATCGACTCCGTGGCCCTGGCGACCGGCCAGGACTGGCGGGCGATCGAGGCCGGTGCGCACGCCTTCGCCGCCCGCGGCGGCACCTATCAGCCGCTCGCCACCTGGCGGTACGACGACGGCTGCCTCTGCGGCCGGATAGAGATCCCGCTCGCCGTCGGCACCGTCGGCGCACGGATCGGCTCCAGCCCCCGGGCCGGTCTGTCCCTGCGGATGCTCGGGGTGGCCGGGGCCCGCGAACTGGCCGCCGTCATGGCGGCCGTGGGCCTCGCCCAGAACCTCGCCGCGCTGCGCGCGCTCGCGGACGAGGGCATCCAGCAGGGCCACATGGCGCTCCACCGGCGCACCGGCGAACACCCGCGGCCCACGCCCCCCACCTCATGAATCCCCTGAACCCCCGGACGAGCACGCGGAGCGCACCGGGGAAAGTGATCCTCTTCGGAGAGCACGCGGTCGGCTACGGCCAGCCTGCCATCGCGACCCCGATCGACCGCGGGCTCACCCTCACCGCCATCCTGCGCGGCGACGGGCCCGCGACCCGCTTCGGAGGCCCGGCCCTGAAGGGCCCGTCCCCGCAGAGCGGAGAGGAGCCGGAGGCGGTACGGCGTCTGGAGGAGGCGATCGGCACGGCGGCCGGCTACTTCTCGCTCGCCCCCTGCCGGATCGCGATCGGCATCGAATCCGACATCCCGGCCGGCTGTGGTCTCGGCAGCTCCGCCGCCCTCAGCGTCACCCTGCTCCGTGCACTGGCGGACCTCGCCCGGAGCGGACCCGACAGGGCCGAGGGCGGGGCGTATCCGGGCGGAATCGAGCCGTACGGTCGCGATCCGGGCCGGGCGGAACAGGGCGGGGCGGAACCGGGCGGGGCAGAACCGGGCGGGGCAGAATTCCTGGAACGCGCCGGGGAGGTCGAGTGCGCCTTCCACGGGGTGTCCTCCGGTCTCGACGTGGCGGCGGTCGGGCTCGGCGCGACCGTCTGGTTCCAGCGGACGGCCCGTCCCCATGCGACACCGCTTCCGGTCGGAAGATCGTTCGAGCTCGTGGTGGCGACGACCTCACACTGGCGCTCCACCGCCGACCAGGTCCGGCAGGTGCGCCAGGGGGCGGGGTCCCGGCCCGATGTCTTCCACCGGCGGTTCGCCCGGCTCGGCGACCTCGCCCGGTCCGGTCGCGACGCCCTGCGCACGGGCGACCTCGCCACCCTGGGCCGCCTCATGGACGAGGCCCAGCACCTCCTCGACGGCATGGGCCTGTCCACGCCGGCACTCGACCACGCGATCACCACCGCGCGCGCGGCGGGCGCCCTCGGCGCCAAGCTCACCGGCGCGGGCGGCGGAGGTGCCGTCATCGCGCTCGCTCCCGGAAACGCGGCGGCAGTCGCCTCGGCTGTCCGCTCCGCGGGCCACCGGGCGTTCGTCAGCCGCGTCCACGCGACCCCTCCACCGGGTCCCGCATTCCCATGAAGGGATCTGAAGCCGTGCGCGTTCCCCCTTTTTCCGGCCCGCCCCCGGCGCGGATTCCGCCGTGCGTCTTCGACGGGGATTCCCGGGTTTCGGAAGCGTCCGGATTCCCGTCCGTTTCCCGGGGAAATGCTCTTCGTCCGCCGTACGGGACGTCGGCCCGGTCTTCGGTCGCGCATCGAGTGGAAGGGAACACGACGGGTGACCGCGATGCCACTCCCGCGAGGTGTCCGGACAATCCGGTCTTCTCGCGCTGCGTTCATTCCACGTATCGCCCATCATGGCGTTCGGGAGTCTCTGGAGGGAAGGAATCCCGACACGGCGGCAGCCGGGGAAGCGGCGGGACCATGACGGCACACGGCACTGGAGAGAAGATATCCGCGGTGGACCTGACGGAAATCCGCCGTGCCGTCGATTCCGAGCTGGAGGAATTCCTCCGGCGCAAACTGCGGGCCGCGGCCGGTCACCGGCTGCCCCCCGAGGCTCCCGAGACCCTGCACCGGTTCCTGTTCGCCGGCGGCAAGCGGCTGAGGCCCCTGCTCTGCGTGGTCGGCTGGCACGCGGCGGCGAAGGCGGGGGACCGGATGCACCCCGGGGTGTGCCGGGCCGCGGCGGCGCTGGAGATGTTCCACGCCTTCGCCCTGGTCCACGACGACATCATGGACCGCTCCGACACCCGCCGGGGGCAGCCGACCGTGCACCGCGCCCTCGCCGCCCGCCACGGCGGCGGGCGCGACCGGGCGGACCGCGCGCACCTGGGGGTCAGCGCGGCGATCCTCGTCGGGGACCTGGCGCTGTGCTGGTCCGACGAGCTTCTGCACACCGCCGGGCTGCCGGCCGAGCGACTCCTCGCGGTGCTTCCCGTCATCGACAGCATGCGCTCCGAAGTGATGTACGGGCAGTACCTCGACCTGCTGGCCTCCGGAAAACCGGCGGGCGATCTGGAGACCCCGCTCGAAGTGATCCGCTACAAGACCGCGAAGTACACCGTCGAACGCCCCCTGCACGTGGGGGCCGTCCTCGCCGACGCCGATCCCCGGGTGCTCGCCGCCTGCACCGACTTCGCCATGCCCCTGGGGGAGGCATTCCAGCTCCGCGACGACCTCCTCGGAGTCTTCGGCGACTCCGCCCGAACCGGCAAGTCCCACCTGGACGACCTGCGCGAGGGCAAGCACACCGTCCTGCTCGCCCTCGCCGTCCAACGCGCCGACTCCCGGCAGCGGGAGGCCCTCGACGCCCTGGTCGGCGATCCCGGCCTCACCGACGACGACGCCCGGAGCATCCGCGAGATCCTCGTCGCCACCGGCGCCCGCGACAGGGTCGAGGAGATGATCCGCACCCGCCGCGACCATGCCCGGCGCGTCCTCGACCACGCCCCCTTCTCGGCCGACGCGGTCGCGGCCCTGCGCGGGATCGCGGACAGCGCCACGCGGAGGGTCGCGTAGTCCTGCCCGTACCCCTTCCGAGGCCCTCCGCGTGGTGGTGGACCCGAGCGGTCGGCGCGTGGCCAGGCCGGGGGTGAACTCGGATCACCGGTGGGCTTGGGGAGGAAGCACACTTCAGGGCGATCGGTGGAGTTCTCGGCCCGGGCTGCCCCTAATCCGGGGCCCAGGCTATTTCGGAGACTCGGGACCGGTTCGGTGCCGCTTTTCCCCGAGGTGTATCGCCCGTGTCGGCGGCTATGTGGCGGAAAGGCTCGGAATTCCGGTCGAGGGTTTCGAGGGCGAGGGGCTGGAGGACGGCCTCACCGATGTCGTCGCGAACGTGGCGGGGCCCCCGAGCATGATCTCGACATGGAAACGGCCACGCTCCTCGACGAGAGCCTGGAGGCGGCGTCCGGCGAGGTCGACGACCTCACCCGCTGGCACGCACTCGCCCAACTCGTGCGCGTATACGAGGCGCTGGGCGATCTCCGGCTGGAGTACGAGGCCCTCGCCGGGCTGACCGCGCCGAGCGGGAAACTGGGCTGCCCCACCCTTCAGGGCCGCGCCCGGCTCCGGCTCGCCCGCTGCGCACGCGACCTCGCAGGAGTGAAGGCGGCCCGGGACGCCGTGGCCGAGGCACTCGCCGCCGGCGACGAACGGCACCCGCGGATCTCCGCGGCCGACGCGGTGCGCGCCCGGCTCCTACTGGTCTCCTGGCAGGCCGAATTGGGCGACCTCGCGGAGGCCGCACGGCTCGCGGCCGAGGTATGGCGGGCGGTCGCCCAGAACGCGATGTGACGAAACGATGACCGCGCAACGGGGGCCCCGTCCCGTCCGCGCGCCCGCCCCCGGCGGCCGGCGCACATCCGGGCCGGCGTTCCGGCTTGGACGTCACCGGCGGACACCGGAGGGACTTACGGAAAAGCACTTCGCCTGCCAGGGCGGGTGAATCCCCCGCGGGCCGAGCATCAGCGCAGCTTACGAGAGGCATCAGGAATCGGCGATGGACGCCGGGCGAGAAGTCCGGCGAAGATGAATTCATGGAACGCAGCACGGAGTTGAGCGGAATCCATGTTCCGCTGATCACGCCCTTCACCGCCGACGGCGAAGTGGCTCTCGAATCGCTGGAAAGGCTGGCGAACGAGCTCCTCGCGGAGGGAGCCGCCGGCCTCGTGGCCCTCGGCACGACTGCCGAGGCCGCGACCTTGAGCGCCGGCGAGAAGGCGAGCGTCGTCGAGGTCGCCGCCCGGGTCTGCCGCGAGCACGGCGCGCCCCTGACGATCGGTGCCGGGAACAACGACACCGCCGCCAGCGCGGGGGAGTTGACGGCCCTCGGAGCGGTGCCCGAGGCGGTCGCCGCCCTGACGGTCGTCCCGTACTTCACCCGGCCCTCCGAGGCGGGCGTGATCGCCCACTTCACGGCACTGGCCGCCGCCAGCCCCGTACCGCTGATCGTCTACCACATTCCGTACCGCACCGGACAGGAACTCGGCGTTGGGGCGCTGCGGCGGCTGGGAGAGCTGCCGGGGATCTGCGGGGTGAAGTACGCGGCCGGCGGGATCACCGGCGCCACCGTGGAACTGATGGCGGACCTGCCGGACGATTTCTCGGTGATGGCGGGCGACGACATCTTCCTCTCGCCCCTGCTCTCCATGGGCGCCCACGGCGGCATCCTGGCTTCGGCACACCTGGCCACGGGCGCCTTCGACAGGCTGGTCAGGACCTGGCACGCGGGCGACGCGGCCGAGGCGGGGGCCCTCGGCCACCGGCTCGCGCGCCTGTCCGCGGCCCTGTTCGCCGAGCCGAACCCCACCGTGCTCAAGGGCGTCCTGCACGCCCAGGGCCGAATTCCCTCCGCCGCCGTCCGGCTGCCGCTGCTGCCGGCCGCGCCGGAATCGGTCGAGGGCGCCCTGAGCGTGCTCGACGAGCTTGCGTGATGAAACCGAGTCGGCCGGGCGTGCGGTCCGGATCGATCCGGGCGGCGAGCGCGAGGACGTCGTCGACGCTCGCGCCCGGGCCCAGCTTCACCCCGACCGGGTTGGCCACACCGGCCGCGAACTCCACATGGGCGCCGTCGTTCTGCCTGGTCCGCTCGCCGAGCCAGAGGCGGTGGCCCGAAGGCCGTACCGGTCCCCGGCCTTCGGGCGGGCGGCCCCGTCATGAGCGCCATGGAACGAAGGAGGCGGCATAGCCTGGAGGGGATGAACGGCGAACAGCACCCGCCCGGCCGGGTGTACGGCGGCGATCGCGGCGGGGGCCCTGGGCCTTGTGGTCCGCGTAACGCGCACGGCGGCCCATGTCCGTACCGCACCGCTTTCCTTGGCATCGGAGGCTGCCGATGACCCCGCTCTCCCTCTCCGACGGCACTCTGTGCGTCCTCATCGGCCCGCCGGGGTCCGGCAAGTCGACCTTCGCCCGCCACTATCCGGACAGCTGGCGCGTCTCCCTGGATCTCTATCGGCGCTTGGCCACCGACTCCGAGACCGACCAGTCCGCCACTCCCGTCGCCGTCGAGATCCAGAACATCCTTCTGGACGCCCGCCTCGCCCGCGGCCTGAACACGGTGGTGGACTCCACCAACGTGCACCCGCATGTGAGGGCCGGCCTCGTCGCCCGCGCCGGCTACTGGCGGCGACCCGTCATCGCCGTCCTGTTCGATGCCCCGCTGGACACGTTGGAGGCGCGGAACGAGGCCCGTGACCGCCGGGCGGTGCCCGTGGACCTCGTCCGCGAACACCACCGGCTGCTGCCCACCCCCGACCAGCTCCGCGACGAGGGCTTCGCCGCGGTCCACCTGGCCTCCGAACTCGGCTCCTGAGCGGGGCCCTTGAGGGTCGGCCTCCTTCTCGGAACCGTCGTGGAGCTTTCCGGCATGCGGGCGGGGAGGTCGAAGGGCTTGCGGAGTCCTTCGCGGGGACGGGGTGGTCACGCGCAGGGCGGCCGGCGGGCCAGGGTGTGTACGAGGTGGCCGAGGTCCCGGTGAGGGCTGCGCCAGGAGGCGGCCCACTCCAGCTCCAGCGATTCCGCGTACGTGGCCGGGGCGGGGACCAGCTGTCGTCGAGGTGGTCGTGGAAGATCCGTACGCCCTGCCAGGGCAACGGTGCGAGCCCGTACCGGGCCGCGAGCCGGTCGAGTTCTTCGGCGGTGTCGCCGCGAGTCGTCACTTCGAGATTCCCGACGCTCCGGTCGGCGCCGGACTCGATGAGCCGACGGGCCGTCGCGCTGTCCCCGCGCAACGCCTCCCGTACCCCGATGGCATGACGGTTCTTGGCGAGGACGCTCAGCAGCCCACCGGGTGCGACGAGCCCGGCCAGGCGGGCGATCGCGGCGCCGGGCTCGTCCAGGTGCATCAGCACGCTGTGACAGCACACCAGGTCGAATCGCCGCCCGCCGAGAGGGAGTTCCTCGATGCCGGCCCGCATCCACCGGATGCGGGCGGAGAGTCGCGGCCGGGTGGCGAGCCGGCCGGCCGCCGCGGCCGGCATCCGGGCGGACGGGTCGGCCCCGGCCACCCGATGCCCGGCCGTGGCGAGCCGGAGTGTCATCTCGCCGCTCCCGCAACCGACGTCCAGGATCCGGCACGGCCGGTCCGGCAGCTCGGCGAGGAGCCTGCGTTCCACCAGATCGTGCCGGAGCCGTCCGCGCGCACTGGTGGAGTGGGCGGTGTACGCGGCCCCTACCGCGTCGAAGCCGGTCACCGCGCCCACCCCGAGGCCCGGGAGCGGGCGAGGCCACAGCCCGGTACGAACAGGTGGCCGCCAGTGGCGTGGCGCTGGAGACGCGGGCCCCGTCGAACACGGTCGACGAGGACCGTACCGAGGGTGACACGGTCGGGCCGGCCGGTGCGGCCGGCCGACCACACCGGCCACACCGGCCTCTCTGACCCCTCCCGCCCCTCCGGGCGGCGGGCCGGGTGCGGGGGCTTCTCGGTGGTCGCGGGGACGGGAGAGGGTGCGGTGGGCATGTCGTCACCTTGGGGGTAGCGGAGGGCGGGCGGAGATAGAGAGGGGCGGAGGGGCGGGCTGAGGGCGAGCCGGGGTGGTGGGAAGCCGGAGCCCGAAAGCCGGGGCCCGGAAGCAGACCCCTCTCATCCGGCATGCGAGGCGGAGCGGATCACGGGTGCGTCCCGTTCCTCCGTTCGTCCGCCTCCGAGGTGACCTGATAGGAGAGCAACTGACGGAACAACCCTGGCTGTTGGGAGAGCTGAGAGAAGGTGCCCTCCTGGACGATCCTCCCCTCGTCGAGGACGACGATCCGGTCCGCGACGGCGACGTTGGTGATGCGATGGGTCACCAGCAGCACCACCCGGTCCCGGGCGAGGTCCCGCAGCCGCTGGAAGATCCGGAATTCGGCGCGAGGGTCGAGATTCGCCGTCGGCTCGTCGAGGACGAGCAGCCCGGCCTCGCGGAAGAAGGCCCGCGCGAGCGCGATGCGCTGCCACTGCCCGCCGCTCAACTCCTCTCCGTTGAGCCATTCGCGGGCCAGGAGCGTGTCCAGTCCGGAGCCGAGCCGGTCGACGACCTCGTCGGCCCCGGCGGCCGCGCACGCCTCGCGCACCGCGGCGTCGCCACCGGCGGTGGGCTGCCCCTGAGTGACGTTCTCACGCACGGTCAGGGGCCAGTGCGCGTAGTTCTGCGGCACGAGGGCGACCTGCTTCCACAGCGCCTGTGGGTCGGCGTCGCCGGTGGGGACACCGTCCCACAGCACGCGCCCGCCGGTGGGCAGGTACAGGCCGCTGACCAGCCTGGACAGCGTCGACTTGCCCGAGCCGTTGAAGCCGACGAGAGCGACGACCTCGCCCCGGCGCAGGGTGAGCGAGACCTCGGACAGTGCGTCACTCTCCTTGCCCGCGTACCGGTGGGTGACCGACTTCAGTTCGATCGTCTTCGGCGGATCCGGACGGTACGGCCCCCGCCGCATCCGGAACCCGCCCGCCTTGTCCAGGAACCGTGTCCAGTCGTCCATGTACAGCCCCGTGCGCACGGCGCGTGCCCCGGAGGCCACGAGTCCGCGCACCGACTGCCCGACCGTCTGGAGGGCGAAGACGGCCGTGCCCGCGTGCCCGACGCTGATCCGGCCGTCGGCAAGCAGCCATACGACCGCCGCCCACACCACCGCGGACCCGAGCCCGCCGCACACCGCCCCGACCAGGGACATACGGGCGCCGGTGTCGGCGGCGGCCCGGTCCTCGCGGTTGATCCGGGCGACCGTCTGCCGGTACCGCCCGGACAGGAAGCCGGCCATGGTGCCGGCGCGGATCTGATCGGCGGCGTCGCGGGTGAAGATGTGCCAGCGCAGCACGGAGAGCATCCGGTTGTCGCCGTTGCTGCGCAGATTCGCCAGATAGCGCACCCGGGCCGCGCTGACCTGGGCCAGGGCCTGCGGGAGGCTGGCCGCGACCAGGAGCGGCAGGAGGACCCAGTGGACCCCGGCCAGTACCACCGCCCCGGCGAGGAAGGACGCCGCCGAGGCGATCAGGTCCTGGCCCTCGTTGATCAGATCGCCGGTGACCCCCGCGCCGCGGTCCGCGGCTTCGCGGTCACGGTTGAACTCGGGTTCGTCGTACGCGCACAGCTCGGCCTCGGCGCAGCCGGTGAGCAGCATCTGCTGGGCCTCGCGCGACATCAGCGGACCCAGTCGGGAGGACAGCCAGTTGACGGTGATCCCCAGGACGGAACGCAGCCCGGCGGCGCCGGCCAGCAAGGCCACGGACGGCCATGCCTGGAGCAGCCGGTGGTAGACGTCCGCGCTGCCCAGCAGCGCGGTGAGGGTGCCGCTGATCGCGACCAGCCCCAGGGCCTGCATCACCCCGGAGACGGCCTGGCACAGCAGCAGACCGAAGGTGGCCCGCCGGTCCACCTTCCAGGCCAGGACGAGGGAGCGGCGCACCAGTTGGGGCAGGCGCCGCGCCATGTCCCGCATCCGGATGGAACGGCCCGCCGCCTCGCGGCTGCCGGTCAGATCGACGTACCGCATCCGCTGTTCGGGTGCGGCGCTCTTCGGGACGTCCTCCGAGACCGGGTCCTTCGTGGTGTTCCCGGACCCGGTCTCGGGGGAGGCAAGGGGCCGGACGGGAGATCCGGCCGTCTGCTGCGCCGGGGTGGCGCGCGGGCCGGGGACGGCGTCGGCTGTCGCATCGGTGGGTTCGGTCATGCCGCCCTCCCCGTATCCGGACGTGTCGCGTGGACGACGGCGGAGGTTCGCGGGGCGGGCGCCGGGGCGGTCCCGGCGCGGCCGGGCACGGTGGCAGGAAGAAGGGGTACGGGGAGCAGGGGCACGGGGCGGGGCCGGGGGTACATGGCGTTCTCCAAGAGGGAGGGGGTGTGGTCTCGGAGAAGTCAACGACGCCGGGCAGGGGAGCGAGCACACTCGATTCGGACGACGTTCGAACCCCGGAACCGAGCGAAAACCCGTTCGTGCGGGGTGCATCGATCCATGGGGCACAGGGGTACCGGCCGATCGCAAGAATGGCCGAAACGCCGCTGGAGCCACGCCTCGCCGGACTGCTCCGGTCGCCGGGCCCGGGGAGGGTCGGCGTGGTCGTGGACACGGGCGTTCCCTCGATGGCCAACTCGGCTGCACCTGGATGAGACGGCCCTGCTCGTCGATTTCGGTCTTGGTTCACCTACACCAAGCAGGACAGGGGAGTTGCCAGCAGCGTCGATGCGCGGGTGGGGCCGAAGCTCGTCGCTGGGCTGAAGACCCAGTTCAGCGTCGGAGCAGGCGGGACGACCCGGGGGCCGGATGGCGCAGCGTGGTCTGCCCGGATGTACGAGTACGGTGCCAAGCAGCGTGAGGGCATCGGCCGGCTCACCGCGGGCGGCTACGACAAGAAGTGGAGGGAGTCCAGCCCTGCCCGGTCGGAATCCCGCGTTACCCGTCCGCGGGCCGCACCCACCGGACGGTCCATTCGGAGCAACTCCCGCCGTACCGGAGTGGCCGGACCAGTGCCGGGACAGGAAGAAGAAGGCCACGGACGTGCCGTCCCAGCGGCGACGCGTCCCGCCCGCACCCGAGCGAGACGGTCTGACAGATGCCGATGCCAACCGCGACCGAGCCGTCCCGGAAGCCGGGTCTCCGGCGGGACATCGGCCTGATCGGGCTGATCTGGACCTCCGTGGGGTCCATCATCGGCTCCGGCTGGCTGTTCGGCGCGCTCTTCGCCGCGCAGGCGGCCGGTACGGCAGCCCTCGTCTCCTGGGGGATCGGGGCCCTCGCCATCACCGTCCTGGCGTTCGTCCACGCGGAACTGGGGGCCATGTACCCGGTCGCGGGCGGCACCGCACGCTTCCCCCACTACGCCTTCGGCAGCGCCGCCGGGGCCTCCTTCGGCTGGTTCTCCTGGCTCCAGACGGTCTCCACGGCACCGATCGAGGTCATGGCCTCGCTGAACTACCTCAGCGTTCACTCCGACTGGGTGCAGACGGAGAAGAACCATCTGACCCCCGCCGGATACGCGCTCGCCGTCGCCTTCATGGCCTTCTTCGTCCTGGTGAACTTCTTCGGCATCCGCTGGCTCGCCCACACCAACAGCGCCGCCACCTGGTGGAAGATCCTCGTCCCCCTGATCACCATCGCCGTCCTGGCGGCGACCACCTTCCACGGCGACAACTTCGGCCACCAGGGTTTCAGCCCGTTCGGGGTCCAGGGCGTGCTCTCCGCCGTCAGCACCAGCGGAATCATCTTCGCGCTCCTCGGCTTCGAACAGGCGGACCAGCTGGCGGGCGAGAGCCGCAATCCGGCGCGGGACATCCCCTACGCGGTGATCGGCTCGATCGTCATCGGCGCGCTCCTCTATCTGGCGCTCCAGGTCGTCTTCATCGGAGCGCTGCCACCCGGCTCCTTCGCCCACGGCTGGGCCGACCTCACCTTCACCGACAAGGCGGGCCCCTTCGCCGGACTCGCCCTGTCCGCCGGACTCGGCTGGCTCGCCGCGCTGATCTACATCGACGCGGTCGTCTCACCGACCGGAACCGGCCTGATCTACACCACCGCCGCCTCCCGTGTGTCGTACGGGCTCTCCCGCAACGGCTACGTTCCCGTCGTCTTCGAACGGACGACGGCGCGCGGGGTTCCCTGGTTCAGCCTGCTCTTCGCCTTCGCGGTCGGGCTCGTCATCTTCCTGCCGTTCCCCACCTGGCAGAAGCTGGTCGGTTTCGTCACCTCCGCGAGCGTGCTGATGTACGCGGGCGCGCCGCTCGCCCTCGGGTGCCTGCGCAAGCAGGACCCGGACCGCCATCGCCCGTACCGGCTCCCCGGCGGCCTGTTCTGGGCTCCCGTCGCCTTCATCGTGTCCAACCTGATCATCTACTGGGTCGGCTGGGACACGCTGTGGCGCCTCGGGCTCGCGATCGTCCTCGGGTATCTGCTGCTGGGAGGCTCGGCGCTGCTCCGGCTCAACCCGCGGACCCCGCACCTGGACTGGCGGTCCGCGCAGTGGCTGCCGGTGTATCTGGTGGGGCTGGGGCTGATCTCCTGGCAGGGCGGCTATTGCAGCGGCGGGCCGGTCCCGACGGTGTCCTGCGGTGCGACCGGCGCCATCCCGCTGTGGTGGGATATGGCGATCATCGCCGTGTTCAGCCTGCTGATCTACTTCTGGGCGCAGTCCGTCCGCCTTCCGGACGCGGCGGCCCAGGCGTACATCGACCCGGTCGACGTACCGGACGGCCCCTGACGACCGACCGGACGGGCGACCGGATGACCGGACGACTGGATGACCGGACGACCGGATGACCGAACGGACGACCGGGGTGAACCGGCCGTCTCGGCCTGTCCGACTCGGCCCGTCCGCGGGGACTCCCGCACCGAGCCGGTCTACAGTCAGTCCCTGTGTCCCTGGGAATGATATGCGCGCTCGCCTCCGCGGTCTGCTTCGGCACCGCCTCCGTCCTCCAGGCCGTCGCGACCCGCGCCGCGGAGCCGGGCACCGGCTCCGACGGAGATACCCCCGCGGGCTCCGCCATCGACCCCGGACTGCTGCTGCGCGCCCTGGCGCAGTGGCGCTTCCTGGCCGGCCTCGCCCTCGACGGCCTCGGGTTCCTGCTCCAAGTCGTCGCCCTGCGGTCCATCCCCCTCTACGCGGTGGGCGCGGCGCTCGCCGCCAGTCTCGCGGTCACCGCCCTGGTCGCCGTCCGGCTCCTCGGCACCCGGCTGAGCGCCGCCGAGTGGTCCGCGGTGGGCACGGTCTGCGCGGGGCTGATGATGATCGCCTTCGCCTCCGGACCGGAAGGGCACGACGCCGGGCCGCCCGCCCTGCGCTGGAGCCTGCTGGTGACCGCCGTGGCCGCGCTTCTCGCCGGCGTGCTCGCAGGCCGGCTGTCAGGGCGGCCGCGCGCGCTGGCACTGGGGCTCGGCGCGGGCGTGGGCTTCGGCGTGGTCGAGGTCGCGGTGCGGCTGATCGACTCCGTCGCGATTCCCCGGATCCTCGGCAACCCGGCCCTGTACGCCCTGGCGTTCGGCGCGGCGACCGGGTTCCTCCTGCTCACCTCGGCGTTCCAACGCGGCTCGGTCACGGTGGCGACGGCGGGCATGGTGCTCGGCGAGACGGCGGGCCCGGCGCTGGTGGGCATCGTCTGGCTGGGCGACCGGCCCCGCGAGGGCCTGCAGTGGCTGGCGGCCGTCGGCTTTCTGGCGGCGGTGGCGGGAGCGCTGGCGCTGACCCGGTTCGGTGAGGCACCGGCACCGGCAGCGGCGCCCGGACCGGAGCCGTCCGAGCCGCTGCGGCGCCGGTAGCGCGCGGGCCGGGGCCCGCGTCAGCGGTACGGCGCTGCCGCGGGCGCGGGCGCCGGTACCGCGTCAAGCACGGTGAACGGACTGCCGGCGTGCGGCAATCGACGCATGCGCCCTTCCTCCCCTCCAGCCATCACCCACCGGGCCGGCCTCCTGGCCGCAAGGTTCCGCAGGTCAGCGCATTGTGACGCCATGTCGGCCTGTTGCGACAGACCGCGCATTTACCGCAACAGCGGCTGTGGTGACCTGCGGAAACGCGACTCCCGGACAAGATCAGGTACCCGCATTTACTGCGGTTGCCTGATCCGGCCGTATTCCGGCTGAGCCCAGGTTGCTGCCGCCTTGCGCGTACGCCAGGACGATGCGTGCCCGCAGGGCCAGACCCTGCGCGGTCGTACGACGCTTCGCCCACCCCTGCGACACCACCCGCTCGTTCTCCGAGAGCACGAGCGGGACCAGTCTGCTGTCGCCCGCACACAGCAGACCGCCGAACCGTCCCGATGCCACCGTCCCCGACCTGATCCGGGGCAGAAGACAACTCACGTGGCGACGCCGAGACTCACGACCGGCTCACTGGGGTTTGGCAACGCGGTTGCTCCGGAGCGCTTACGCGTTCTGCGCTCCGTTGAAGACCTGCCAGGCGGCGTCCCGGTAGTACGCCCAGTAGGCGTCGCCCCAGGACCCGAAGTAGCTGCCGGTCTGGACCGCCGAGCCGTCGTTCTGGTAGTTGACAAGGAACGGGCCGCCACTGGCGCCGCCGCTGAGGCCGTTGCAGTTGCGCAGGCTGACGCCGCCCTGGTTCGAGTCGTACGGCATGCCCTCGCACCAGACGGCGTAGTCCTTGTCGCCCGGTATGCCGATGGCGTGCGCGTAGTTGTTGGTGGCCCAGTTGAAGCCGATGCCCGAGCCGCCGACCACGTCCTGGACGTGCTGCCCGGTGTTGCCGCCGGTGCTCAGGACGATGAAGGCGTTGTCGCCGCCGGGGGAGGTGTCGTCCTCGCGCCAGCCCATGGAGCGCCAGTTCCACCAGCCGTGCGGGGCGTTGCCCCGGTCGTAGCCGGGCGCGAAGCGGAAGTTGGTGAACGTCCGGTGGGTGCCGATGTCGATGACGCAGTGCCGGCCGGTGGAGATCACGTCGTGGTTGTTGCTGGTGACAACGTTGGCGGTGCAGATGTAGTCGCCCTGGCCGGGGACGGTGAACACCAGACGCCCCGTGGTGCCCCAAACGCTGGCGGCTGCGGTGGAGTTGACCGCCTTCGTCGACGGCTTGGTGGCCGGGATGAGTGTCGGCTTGCCGTGAGCGGTGTCGGAACTGCGCGGCGCCTTGGCGGACGGTGCCTTCGCCGGGGCATCGAGCGGCTTGGCCTTGGCGAGGCGCTGCGGGGTCCAATAGGCGTCGAGCTTCGCCTCGGAGGTGTGGTTGACGGCGGTGCCGGCCGTGGATGGCGGGGTGGGGGTGGGGGTGGCGGCCAGGGCGGTGGTCTGGGCGCAGGCGATGAGCGCGGCGGCGGCCGCGGTTGCGGCGAGTGCGGTTCGGCGCACGAGGGTTCCCCTTGGTGGTCGGAAGTCCCGGTGAGGGAGGAGGACCTCGCAATCGTGTGGGGAACCGATCACCAGGCGATAAACGAGTGATGCGCCGCCGCTGCCGGGCCGCTTATCGTGGCGTGCATGAGATGTGGGTGGTTACGTCCGCCGTATGCCGGTGGAGTTTCCATCTGATGAGCAGGGCGTTATCTGTACCTCGTGCGCTCAGTAAGCACGATGGGCCGGGCTCTTGTGTGACTGACAGTGTCAGCCATGAGCTCAAGCAGTGGCGCGGCCTGGCCACCCGCTACGACAAGACCGCCACCATCTACCTCGCCTGTCTCCACCTCGCTGCCAAATTCATCTGGCCAGCAAGGTGATCCGAAGGAGGCGACCTCCCACCTCGTACCAGGGCACCGCGGCCCGCCCCCGACTTCCGTCATTACGCAGAAGTGACGTTCTCCGCCGGCTCCGGCTCCGGCAGCCCAAGGCGCCCCGCCAGGTCCCGATAGGTCGGCTCGTACTCGCGCAGCTCCTCCAAGTACGAGCGCCACAAGAGGTTCCGCTTGGCTCCGAGGTCAGCAGTCGCCTGGTACAGCTTCTCCAAGAGACTGGTCATTGCCCGTCCCCAGCACTGGCTGTTGTCCCACCACGCCCGCAGGACGGAGTTCAGAGATTGGGAATCGAGGAATGAGGCACACGGAAGCACCGCCATAAGTCCACCACCTCGCCTGGGGCGCCCCGGGCCAGGTCGTCCAGCAGGGCGTCGGTCGGCTCCTCCACCCGCGCGGTCATGGCGACGACCGGGCGGGGCGTGAAGGCGCTGCTCACCAGTCGGCGCAGCCGCCGGTGCTCGGCGCCGTGGGCGTTGAACATGTTGCGCACGCTCACCCACAGCGCCGGCGGCCAGGTCCGCACTGCCCGGTCGTAGTCGGGCCAGTGCCGCGGGCCGTCCTTGGACACCCGCGGGTCCTTGAGCAGTTCCTCCAGCAGCAGCGGGTCGGACACCGCCCAGGCCCGGACGCCCAGGATGTCGACCGGGGTGGCCGGACCGCGTGCGAACAGCTCGGCGGTCTCGGCTTCGCGGGCACGCCCGGTCGGGTCGAGCACGATCGGGTCCCGCCCGGTCGGGTCCAATGCGGGACGCTCCACAGGGATCCTCCAGTCGATGCGGTACGAGGGCGCGGTCGTCAGCCGCCGGGGACCCGGCGCGACCCCGCCGGGGCACGGGAAGCCGACCCCGCCGACTTCCCGTGCCCGGCGGGGTCGCCGGGGGCAGGCGGTCAGTAGTCCCAGACCACCGGCACGAAGCGGAAGGTGCCGCTGCCGGCATCCGCCACGTGGCAGACGGAAGGGAAGGGCAGGTGGGTGGCCACCAGTTGCTCGCCGGTCGCCGCCATCTCCCGCAGGAGGCGGGTCCGGACACGGGCCGACTCCTCGGGGTCGTGATCGAAGCCGTTGTGCCAATCGGGCTTGTCGAACCCGCACTGGAACACGGCGTCGCCCGCGAACGTCAGCCGGTCACCGCCGGACTCCAGACGCACGACGCTGTGGCCGGGCGTGTGACCGCCGGTGCGGCGGACCAGGACGCCCGGCGCCACCTCGTACTCCTTCTCGAACGGCCGCAACTGGCCGCGGTACAAGTCCAGGAATTGCGAGGCGGTCCTGCGGAGCACGTCCGGGACCGGTGCGGGCATGTCGGTGCGGGAGAAGTCGGGCGCTGCCCAGAACTCGGCCTCGGCCGCGGCCAGGTGGACCCGCAGGTCCGCGCGCAGCCGACCCCGGAACCCCTCGACGAGCAGCCCGCCGATGTGGTCCATGTGCAGGTGGGTGAGCACCACGTCGGTCACCGACGCGGGGTCGATCCCGGCTGCGGCCAGTCGCGTGGCCAGCTGCCCGGCCCGCGGGAAGCCCGGGAACTCCGTCCCCAGTCCGGAGTCGATGAGCACGGTCCGGCCGCCGCTGCGCACCACGGCCACGTTCAGCGGCCAGTTCATCGACTCCAAAGGCAGGTACATGTCGCCGAGCCAGGCCTTCAGGTCGGCCGTGGGGGCGTTGGTGGCCATGGTCACCGGGGAGATCGGCAGCACCCCGTCGCTGATCACCAGCACGTCGATGTCGCCGACCTTCAACGCGTAGCGCGACGGGACCGGTTCGTCGCGTCCCGGCGCATCGGGACGGGCGAGGTAGAGCTGGGTCATGGGGTTCTCCTATCGAAGGGCGTCAACCGGAGGCTTCGATGGCGCCGCCGCGGGCTGCGCCGTCCGGTCATCCGTATAGACAGACGGGCGGTCCGGTTCGTGACAGTCGCCCCGGCCCGAAGCCGCCACAGCACACGGTCGGCCGGCCCGAGCCATCGACCGGCTGTCTCGCGGCCGGAAGCGAGGAGGCGTCGGAGAGGTGCCGACGAGGTGCCGGGACGAAGTGCCGACGGAATGTCACAGATGCCGTCCGAAGCCGGTCTTCCCGCAGGGGAGCGGACGCCCGGTTCCCGGTACGGATCCGCCGGGCGGGCGGAGCGGGGTCGGGCGGTGCGCTCCCGGCGGTGACCGGGGCGGCCGCCCCGGTCACCGCACGGCCAGCAGCGACTCCAGTGCGGCGGTGTCCCCGGCCCGGGCGGCCGCGACGAAGGCCGCCAGCAGCCGCCGGTGCTCCGTCGGGTCGACGGCCCGCCGATGCTCGGCGGCCAGGCGGCGGCGGGCCCGGCTGGAGATCTGGCGGATGTTGACGACGCTGAGCCCGAGCATTCCGGCGATGTCGCCGTAGGCGTACTCGAAGGCCTCGCGCAGGATGTACACCGCCCGCTCCGCGGGCGTCAGCCGCTCCAGGACCACGAGCAGCGCGGACGCCAGCTCCTCCACCCGCTGCATGCCGGCCTCGGGGTCGGTGCCGGGGTCGACGAGCTCGGGCAGCCAGGGGCCCAGCGGGGTCTGGTAGCGAGACCGGGCGGACCGGGCCACGTTCAGGGCCAGCCGGGCGGTGGCGCGGGACAGGAAAGCCACGGGGCTGATCACCACCGAGCGGTCGGTCAACTGCCAGCGCAGCCATATGTCCTGGACCACATCCTCCGCCTCGACCCTGCTGCCCACGATCCGGTACGCGGTGCCGAAGAGGCGCGGCCGCAGTCCCTCGAAGGCGGCGGCGGTCGCCTCCAGGGTGCCGTCCCCGGCGGTCGGCCGGGTGCCCGGACTCCTGCCGGGCAGGTCTGTCAACACGCTCATCACGGCTCCGATTCGCCTGCGGCATCCGTCGATGCCCTCGGGAACACGCTCCCGCCGCAGCCCCCGCCATGGCGCCCCGGAGTGTGCCTGGTCCGCCGCCCCAGGTGCCCCTGGTCCTCTGCCCCCAGGGCCCCGGGGAGGAAGCCGTCCCACTGGCCGGTACCGCGGCTCAGGCCGTGGCCGCCGTGTCCTCGCGCAGGGCGCCGCCGAGCTGCTTGCGGGAGGTGAGGCCGAGCTTCGTGTACACCTTGCGCAGGTGCCACTCCACCGTGTGCGGGCTGAGGAACAGCTGGGCCCCGATCTCGGGGTTGGTCATCCCGTCCCCGGCCAGGCGCGCGATCTGCGTCTCCTGGGCGGTGAGGGCAGTTCGGGACTCGGCCGGGCGTCGGGGCGCTGTCGCGCCGGTGGCGCGCAGCTCCCGCCCCGCGCGCTCCGCGAAGCCCTCGACCCCGATCCGGCTCAGCGTCCGGTAGGCGGTGCCCAGGTGCTCGCGGGCGTCGGACCGGCGGTTCTCCCGGCGCAGCCACTCGCCGTAGAGCAGGTGGGCGCGGGCGTGGGTGATCCGGACCCCGGTGCGGCCCAGGCGTTCGACGGCCTCCTGGTGGAGGGCCTCGGCGGCCGCTCCCGCGTTCACCTGGGCGCGGACCATGGCGGAGGTGCCGAGGGCCCAGTCGGTGCCGCTGGCCCGGGCCGGCCGGCCGCTGCGGGCGGCGGCCTCGACGAGCTCGACCGTCGACCTGATCGCGAGGCCGAACTCCTGGAGGCCGTCCGCGCCCCGCTCGGCAGCCACGCAGGCCTCCTCGTAGCGGCCGAGCCCGTTGTACAGCACGGCCTTCGCCCACTCGCCGGAACCGGGGGACGTCACTCGGCCCACCGCGGTGCGGGCCGGCGTCCCGGGACATGGCGTCGGCCGCCCTGAGCACCTCGGCCTCCCGGCCCTTCCAGGGTTCCGTCACCAGGGAGGCGTAGTGGGCGAGGTAGCGGCTGCCGGTGGCCTCGCCGATCGCCTGCGCCTCGGCGATGAGCACGTCGGCGTGGTCGAGTTCGCCGGCCAGGACGCGGTTGGAGACGAGTTGCAGCAGGGCCGACGGCAGCACCGACAGCGCGCCCGTCCCGCGCGCCGGCTCGACCAGGCGCGAGGAGAGCACGGTGTTGCTGTCGAAGTCCCAGACGTTGAAGGCCATCCGGGCGGCGAGCGGGAACCAGCCGAGGCCCTCCTCCGCGGAGACCTCCTCGGTGCACAGGGCACCCAGGGCGCGCAGGACCGTGGGCGCGCCCGCTCGGTAGCCGTCGACGGTCATCGCGGCCAGGCCGCGCAGCAGCAGGTCGTTGCGTTCCGGGGGCGGCCCGGGCGGCCCGGGCGGCGCGGCGAGCGCGGCCCGGGCGATATCGGCCAGCGCGGCGCCGCTCGGCGGCCGGTCGACGAGGAGGGCGGCGTGCAGCGCGTCACGGTAGGTCCGCTGGGCGAGTCCGCTGTCCAGCGCATCCAGGCGGCCGGCGGCCCGCACCAGCACCGGCAGGGCGCTGCCGGCGTTCTGGGAGGCGAAGACGATCCGCCCGCGCAGGAGGTCCGCCTGGGCGAGCCGGCGCTCGTCCAGCGGGCCGAGGGCGGCGGCGTCCAGCAGTTCGCGCGCGGTGTCGTAGCCACCGCACCGGTACTTGGCCCGGGCCCCTGCCAGGGCCCCGGCAGCGCGGATGGCCGGGTCGGGGGTGAGTTCGGCCGCCCGTTCCAGGAACGTGGCGACGGCCGCCGCCCCGCCGCGGGCCTGCGCCCGGTCGGCGGAGCGTTCCGGTTCGGCGGCGACATCCTCGTCGGGCCCGGCGGTGGCGTTGGCGAGGTGCCAGGCCCGGCGGTCGGGGTCGGTGGCCGGGGCGGTCGCCTCGGCCAGGGCCCGGTGCACCCGCTGCCGGGCCTCGGGCTCGGCGGCCCGGTAGGCCGCCGAGCGCACCGCGGGGTGCCGGAACCGCACCCTGGTGCCGATCGTGACCAGGCCCGCGGCTTCGGCCGCCGCGGCGGCGCTCCTCGATGCCCAGCCGCGCGGCCGCCGCGGCCAGCAGGGCGATGTCACCGACCGGTTCGGCCGCGGCGAGGAGCAGCAGCTGCCGGGCGGCGGGCGGCAGGGCCTGGATCCGGTGCAGGAAGCTCTGCTCGATCTGCCCGGCCGGCGGCCGCGCGTCGGGGCGTCCGAAGCCGCCGGCCAGCTCCTCGGGGCCGAGCCCGCAGGGCAGTTCGAGCAGGGCCCGCGGGTTGTCCTGGGACTCGGCGACGATGCGGTCCCGGACCCGCTCGTCCAGCCGCCCGGGTACCACGATTCCAGCAGCGCCCGCGCGTCGTCGTCGCGCAGGCCCCGGACCGCGGTCTCGGGCAGCCCCCCGAAGGGGCCGCCGCCCGCACAGGGCGCCGTCGTGCGCGCCGCGAACACCAGCGCCACCCGCTCCGCCGGCAGCCGTCGGGCGACGAAGGCCAGCGGCTGGGCGGAGACCCGGTCGAGCCAGTGGGCGTCGTCCACGACGCAGACCAGCGGCTGCTCCTCCGCCCCCTCGGCCGGCAGGCTGAGCACCGCCAGGCCGACCAGGAAGCGGTCCGGCGCGCTGCCCGCGCTCGACGCGCTCAGGCCGAACGCGACGGACAGGGCGTCGCGCTGGGGGCCGGGAATGCGCTTCAGCCGCCCCAGTAGGGGTACGCAGAACCGGTGCAGTCCGGCGAACGCCGGTTCCATCTCGGACTCGGCGCCGACCGCCCGCAGGACCCGGCACCTGCTCGCCCGCTCCACCGGATACTCCACGAGGGCGGACTTGCCGCCCCCGGTTCGCCGCGCAGCACGAGGACCTGGCCCCGGCCCTCGCGGGCCCCGGCGATCACCTGGTCCAGCGCTCCGCACTCTGCGCCGGCCGCGCAGCCCGCGCCCCGAGCGCCGCCCGCCATCCGCCACCAACCACACAGGTCAAGGTCCGGACCCTGATCGTTCCGGGCCGAACCCATCTCATACACCAGCCCGCGCGGGGCGGACAAACCCCTGCGGGGAGCGGCAGCAGCAGTCCTGGCAGACCGTCACCACTACTGGTGGCCCGTCGCACGCGGCTCACCGGCCCGGGCTCCGGTGCGCCGTCCAGTGCGCCTCCACGGCCGCGGCCACCTCCGCCGGCCGCTGGAGCAGCGGCCAGTGGTTGCAGTCGAGCGCGACGACGCCCGGGGCACGCAGAGCGGCGGCCAGCCGCCGGCCGGACGTGAGCGGGCAGGCGGGATCGCGAACCCCCCAGAACACCAGGCAGGGCGCGGTCACCCGGGCAAGGCCCGGCTCCCACTCGGCCCCCACGGTCACGGCCGAGCGGTAGAGCCCCAGGATGCTGTCCTTCATGGACTCGTCCACCCGGGAGGCCGCCTCCCCGGCCAGGTCGGCCGGCACCTCGAAGCCGGCCGCGAGGTCGGCCGCGAACGCTTCCGGCCGCAGCTCACGCATGAAGCGGTCGCCGTCGGCGGGGTGCTGCCAGACCTTGGCGAGCGGGTGCCACGTGTACGCCGCGTCGACCGGGCCGTTGCCGCCGGCCCAGGTGCGAACGAGGTCGGGCCGCAGGGAGGAGACGCGCGCGGTGAGGATGCAGCCCCAGTCGTGGCCGACCAGGTCGACGGGTTCGCCGACACGCTCCAGCCGGGCGATCAGCCAGTCGACGTACTCCTCCTTGGTGGAGCGGAAGCCGTCCGGGCGCGGGGCGCCGAACCCGGGCAGGTCCCAGGCCTCGACGTCGGTGCGGGTCAGGTGGCGGCGCACGCCGTCCCACACCCGATGGGTGTCGGGAACGCCGTGGACGAGGATGGCGGGCATGCGGCGGGCTCCTCCTTCGTGCGAGGGGGTCGGCGGGGTGGGGCGGGGCCGTCCGACGAGGGGTCGGTGGCCGGGCGAGGCGTGCTCAGCCGGCGTGGCGCGGGGCCCGCAGGTGGGCGCGCCGGGCGAGCTCCTCCTCGGGGACGAGTTCGAGCATGGGCCTCCCGGGGGCACACAGCATGGTCACCACGAACCGGGTCCGCGCGTCGGCCAGCGCGTTGCCGTCCTGGTAATGGATCACGTCGCCACCCGGCTCCCAGAACGTGCCGCCGGCCTCCACGACCCGCTCCGGCTCGCCCTCCAGTTCGAAGCGGACCGCGCCCTCGACGACGTACCCGAACGCGGGCCCGGAGTGGCGGTGCGGCGGGGTACCAGGGTCGCCCGGCGCCCACTCGATGTGGACGGTCATCGCGGAGGCACCCTCGGGGACGGTGAACGGTCCGGCGTCCTGCAGCACCTGCGCCGCGGTCATCCAGCCCGCCGGAGCCGCCGGGTCGCCTCCGGCTCCGTGCACGTGTCCTGCGTGGTGGTTCGACACTGTGGTGCCCCTTCCTCGGGTGTCCGGGTGATCGGCGGGGGCCGTCGCCCCGCTCCCGTCCGCAGTATTGACCGGACGCCCCGCCGATCTGTGACACCCCGGGCCCGGCGTGCTCACCGTGCTGCACATCGGCACCGGCAAGGGGCGCCGCCAGGCTGCCCACTTCCTCCTCGGCCACCTGGCCGGCGACCTCATGTGGGCCCCGCTCGCCCTGATCGCCCTGCGCTGGGTACAGCTCCTGTTCCCCGCAGTTTTCCCTGCCCTGACCGTCGCCGGCGCCCTGTACCTGGTCTACCTCGGCATCCGGGCGCCGGCGGCGGCCTCCGCACTCGACAGCGGCTCCTCCGTCCATGCGCGCCGCCCCCTCGCTCACGGCGCCGTTTTCGGCCTGATCAACCCCAAGAGCCACCCCGTCACCCTGGCCATCTTCACGTCTGTCATCGCCGGGAACACCGGCATGCTCACAGCCGCCACTGTGCCCGTCTTCCTCCCCGCCGGCGCCCTGGGCCGCATCACAGCCGACGCCCTGCTGGCCTGGATCGTCGGTCTGCAAGCCGTCCGTACGCTCTACAGCCGCGCAGCACCCTGGATCACCCGAGGCGTCGCCTTCCTCTTCTTCGGTTTCGCCGCCTCCTCGCTCCTCCATCTCGGGTAGCCCGCTACGGCCCGCGGACGCGAGGTGCCGTGGCAGGTGGTGCTCTGGCCCGCCGCGAGGGTGTGGAGTCGCAGGTCACGTCGCCGACTCGGTCCCGGACAGTCGAGAGGGGTCCGTACGACTCGGCGTACGGGCCCCTCTGTGGGCACCGTCAGAACTGGTTGTCAGTCCAGGAGTCCCGCTTCCAGTCGGCCCGGCCCAGGCCGGTCGGCGTCCACCTCGCCTCCATGGCACGGTCGACCACTTCGTGAACGAGTGCCCTGTCTCCGGGGCGCAGCGGCTCGCTTACGCCGGCGGCCGTACCGTCGGCGGCCGGCCTGGAGGCGAGCCGGGTGACTCAGCGGCAGATGACGTACAGCAGCCACGGGCCGTAGTCCACGCCCCAGGTGCCGCAGGGGACACCAGCGTTGAGCCAGCCGCCGCCCGGGATCTGCGGGTCAGGGACGCAAGAGCTGCCGTCGGCACTGGTCCGGCCGGGGTACTCGTAGCCGACCCAGCCATTCTGCAGGATGATGGTGCAGCTGCCGCTGACAGCGTGAGCCGGCGCGGCGGCGGCGATCATCCCGCAGACCATCGCAGCGGCGGTGAGCAGGTACTTGACCTTACGCATCGGGTGCTCGTCCTCTCGTCGAGTGATGTACCGAACAGGATCGATATCACCCGAAAAAGGCGCGGTAACACCGGCCCGTCGAGAACTCGCCGTCACACCTCGGCCTGGATCACACGGACGGTGCCCGACCACGGTGGCGGTGTTGGTGATCGGACGGGTGGTGCCGTGATTGTCGTGCCCGTCACCGTTCCCGGCGCCCCTTGCCGGCGCGCGGGCCGCAGGTGGTGTGGGCGAGGCAGACAACGTGCGACCCACGCGCGCAGGGGCCATCGATGCCGAGGCGCAGGCCCCACGACGTCCACACCGTTGACACGAGCGGATCCGGCGAGTCTTATACCGGCCGGTATCTTCGGCTCAGCGCACGCCGTCATTCGCTTCTCCGCTCTGCGAACGGCGCCGGCCGGTCCGTTGCGGGGCGCCGCCGTTAGCTCGTACAACTGCGCCGAGGGCTCGCAAGGTGCGCAACACCGGCCCAGCCGGGGCCAACGCCCGACCGTGACGCGCGGGGCGGCCTACGGTGCGCCGGGTGCAAGGCGCAGAGCGGGTTGCCGACTCGGGGGCCGGGACGACGGGGGCCTGCCTCGGCGCGGACCATCTGCGGCTGGCTCCGGCCCTTTCGCCTCGGCCTGCCTTCCAGGGGCGTGTCCATGTCGGACATGGCCGAGTGGCTGGGACACCGTGACCCGCGCATCACGCTCGAGACGTGCGCGCACCGACGCGCCCGAGTGGCTCAGGCCGGGCAGACGGAGCCGACCCTGCCTCTGGAGTTCGACGCGCTCGCCGCAGTGGCCTGACGCCAGTCGATGAGACGTGCGGCCGACAGCCCCCGGGGAGGGCTGTCGGCCGCACGCATTCGCTCCATGGGTGATCATGGAGTCCTTGCCGCCCATCCAGTACATCCGGAAGAACGTCAGCGGATTGGCCGCGACGACCTCCTCGGCCGGCTTGCTCGCGAACGAACTCAGTCCCATGGCCGTGCCCCGGGCAGCCGAGGCCCGGGCCATCGCGACCTCGCCGTTCTGGCACCCCGATTACGACCCGGAGCATTCCGTTCTCGTTCCACGGTTTTCGACGGCTCCAGACTTCAGCAGGGCCGTCGAGATGCTGACAGAGATTTCGCGGCACGAGAAGGCCGGTTGATCAAATCGCCCTGGAGATCTCACGGCAGTTCATCGACATGACTGATTTCAGGGCTGAAGACGACGACATCACCGAGGGAACCATTCCCCTTGTTTCTGGTATCGGTCTATTTGCCTCGTCTCAGCGGCTGATGGTCTCTGCCGCTGCTGCAAAGATTCGCCGGCAAGGCGATTACGGAAAATCGATTCCACGTGCGGCTCACAAGCATGCTCGAAGGCCACGACTCGGCCAGGCCCGACCTGGTTCTTACATCGTTCCTGTCATCAGCAGTGCTCGATTTGGTCAGCTGGTAGGCGAGGGTGTCGATGAGTCGCAGTTGGAGGTTGGGGCCGACGAGTCCTACTTCGAACGACGAATGCTGACAACGCTCTCTCACGCACTAGTGACACCCGCCGAGATGACACTGGTAAGCGGCCGCGCGCCTACTCGGGATGAGATGCGAACTGCCGTGGACGAGGGTGTTTCAAGCGAGCTGTGCGCTGTTGTGCTTGACGTGGTCGGCAAGGGGGGGGCGGAGGCAACGTCCACCAGGCCACCCACGGACCTGCGCTGGTCTGGGGTGGTGGGTCCCAGAGCTCGGGGCCGGTGGTGGTCGTGCCGGGCACCCTGGCGTAGTAGGCGATCGCTTGGCCGCCGGGGGAGGCCTCCGAGCGGTATGGGCTCGCGGCGGCGCCGGATGCCGGCGGCTGCGCGACCGGATGGGCCTGGTGCCGCTGCTTGCGGGTCTGCTCGCGGCGGCCTTGGTGGAGCCGGGCGCACCGGCTGTCCGACGACGGCTCACAGCGGCACCTGGACCACCACGCCCTCCGCCTGGTACTGAGGCGGTCCATCCACAGCGCTGTGAGCAGCGTGCGGCCGACCTGGTGCCACTTCACCAGCACCGTGCCCGGCTCGACCGCGAAGGCCTCCCAGGAGTCGTCGGCCGGAGTCGCCGGCTGCACGTGGCGGACCGGCGAGCCGTCGCTGTAGCCGATGTGCAGTTGCCGGGTGACCGGCAGCGGCTGGCTCAGCCGTACCGTGCCGAAGTTGATCACTCCCGGTTCGACCACCACCTCCGGAGGCGATGTCGGCGGTTCTGGTGCCATGGAGGAGCCGAGGTCGCGCTCGGGTTGGGTTGCGAGCCCTCCGGGGCTGATGACTACCCGCCCGTGAGGCGTACGGGGATTCCCACTGGGTGTTGCGAGCCGTCCAGGGTTGATGCGACCGGCCTCGGCGGCCGGTCGGTGGCCAGGGCCTGCTCAACCGCGTTGGGGTGCGGCTTTCCCGGTCGGCCTTTGATCGGCTTGGTTGAGGTGTCGTCAAGGGCGGGTCGACATCGCCGCGTGGGCCCCGGGTGGGCTGACGCCTGCGCCCCGGACCCGTGCATGTCCCAGAAAATTTCCTGAGCATGACAGGGTGGGCGCAGGCGTCCGCGACGTTGTGCAGCCTGGATCGGGTGCTCAGCTGGCCTTGGCGGTCGGCCGGGCGCCGCTGTGTGGCGGCCAGGCGATCGTCTGGTCCAGCAGCCCGACCTGGTGGATGATGAAACCCGCGTGGAAGCGGTTGCGGGCGCCCAGGTAGTCCATGATCTCCGCGACATGGCGCTGGCACGTGCGCAGCGAAATGCCGAGGCGGCGGGCGATGACCTTGTCCTCCAGGCCCTCGGTGAGGAGGCGGACGATGGTTGCCTTGGTGGCATCCGGGGCCCAGGATGACACGTTGGGCCCAGAGTCGACCAGGAACGGCCGGGCGTAGCTCCATATGTGCTCGAACGCGTCTGCGGCGAACTGGATCAGGCTCGGGTCGCGGATCAGGACGACGCCACTGGACTTGCCCGCCAGCTCGATGACGGCCATGGCGCGGTCGAAGACCAGGAGCCGGCTGAAGTAGTCGCTGACCGTGCGGACCTGGGCGCCCAGGTCGGTAATCCGTTCCACGTAGGCGAGGGTCGAAAGGCTGTACTGTGCGGCGTGCTGGTAGAGGCAGCGCACCTGCACCCCACGTCCGAGCAGTTCGTCGGCCATGGTCAGGCAGCCGTTGACGGTAGCGGCGGGATGGGCACCGCCGGGCTGGCAGACCAGCACCTCGGATTCGGCGTAGGTGATGGCGTTTTTGACGGCGAGGCGGATGTTCTCGGCCGTGTCCAGTGGCTCGACGGCATACTGCTGCAATCGCCGTCGCTCACTCATCTCGAAGATGTCACGCAGGGAGTCGAAGTCCGACCGGATCAGGTCCACTTCCTGCTGCCGTGACATCAGGTCGCGGACGGTGCGGTCGAGCAGCTTCGCCTTGGCGCTGTCCGGTGATATCGCGGTGAAGCGCATCGGTTCTTCGAACAGTCGACTCACCAGTCTGAGCCTTATTAATCGGTCGACGGCGTCCGCGGCCTGCTCGAACCCGAGCCCGGTGTCCGTGCAGACCTGCGCGAGTCCGACCGCGTCGCTCTCGGCTATATGGCGATACACGCTCACATCAACGTCGGTGAGAGCCGGTACTCCGATGGCGTCATAAAAGTCCGGATTGGGCATAGTTGTCTCCCCCTCGTATCCCCGTCATGCGGTGATCGATCATCTACGAAGTTGGCCCTCGAGATCAACCTCGGGGCAGGATGTTTCGAGGGGGCTGTCAAGTTCGAAAACAGGCTCTGACTGGGGGATGTGTCCTGAAGGGGTCGGTTGTGAACGCTGATTGGAGGGCGTCTGTCGGTATTGCGACAGCGTTGTCGCGCCGTCACCCGTGCGGGTCTCGGTCAACCGTCCGCGGCACTTCCCCCAGTGACCGATTCGGTGTTGTCGCACCGGTGCGACGAAACGAGGGATGGATCAATGGCAATCCGGTCGACGGACGAAATAGCCGAGACCGACCTGGTAGGGATCGGATTCGGTCCCGCCAACCTGGCCCTGGCGGTGGCGCTGCGGGAACAGGGCATTGGCGCGAATGCCGAGGGCCCGGTGCGGGCGCGGTTCTTCGAGCGGCAGCCGCAGTTCGGCTGGCACCGGGGCATGCTGATCGAGGGCGCGACCATGCAGGTGTCGTTCCTCAAGGACCTGGCCACCGTGCGCAATCCCACCAGCGAGTACGGGTACCTCTCCTATCTGAAGGAGAAGGGTCGGCTGCTCGACTTCATCAACCACAAGACCTTCTTCCCGCTGCGGGTCGAGTTCCATGACTACCTCGACTGGGCGGCGGCCCGGTTCACCGACGTGGTGGACTACCGCTCCGAGGTGGTGGAGATCCGGCCCGTCACCGACGAGCAGGGCGTCACCAGCCTGCTCGACGTGGTGGTGCGCCAGGACGGGGAGTTGGTCACCCACCGCACCCGCAATGTGGTGGTCGCCACCGGCCTGGTGCCGGTGCTGCCGCCAGGCGCCACGAACGGCGAGCGGACGTGGCACAGCTCCGAAACGCTCACCCGGGTCGAGGAGATCGCCGCGAGGGATCCCCGCCGGTTTGTGGTGGTGGGGGCGGGCCAGAGCGCCGCCGAGGTGGTCGCCTACCTGCACGGGCGGTTCCCCGAGGCCGAGGTGCACGCGGTGCTGTCCCGCTACGGGTACAGCGTCGCGGACGACAGCGCCTTCGCCAATCGGATCTTCGACCCGGCGGCCGTGGACGACTACTTCGAGGCGTCCGGCGAGGTGAAGAACCAACTCCTCGGCTACCACGCCAACACCAACTACTCGGTGGTCGACATGGACCTCATCCAGGACCTCTACAATCGCTCGTACCTGGAGAACGTGACCGGGCGTCAGCGCCTGCACATCCGCAACATCTCCCGCCTGTGCGACGTCGAGTCGACCATCGACGGCGTGCGGGCGCTGATCGAGTACCTGCCGACCGGCGAGGTCTCCGCGCTCGACGCCGACGCCGTGGTCTATGCCACCGGCTACCGGCCGGGCCACCCGGCGGAGCTGCTCGGCGGGCTCGTCACCTCCTGCAAGACCGACGAGCACGGCAGGCTCGAGGTCGGCCGGGACTACCGGGTGGTGACCGAGGAGACCCTGAGGGCGGGGATCTACCTCCAGGGCCCGACCGAACACAGCCACGGCATCTCCTCCGGCCTGCTGTCGAACATCGCGGTGCGGGCAGGCGAGATTGTCGACACGATCACCCTCGGCCTGTCCGGCGCCGCAGTCCCGGAGAGTGCCGAGTGATCAGCCGGATCGACCACATCGGCATCGTCTGCCGGGACCTCGACGACACGGTCGAGTTCTACCGGGCCACCCACGGTTTCGAGCTCTGCCACGTCGAGGTGATCGACAGTCAGGGCGTGCGCGAGGCGATGCTCAAGGTGGGGGCCACCGACGACGGCGCCGCCTCGTACATTCAGCTGTTGGAGCCGGTACGCGACGACTCGGCGGTCTCCGCCTGGCTGGCCGAAAACGGGCCGGGTGTCCACCATATCGCCTTCGGGACGGACGACGTGGAAGCCGAGTCCGAGCGCCTCAAGGCACGCGGCATCCGGCCGATCTTCGACCCGCCCGGTACCGGCTCGCGCGGCACGCGCGTGACCTTCCTGCATCCCAGGGACTGCCACGGGGTGCTGACCGAACTCGTCACCCTGCCCTGAACCCGGCCGGTCGGCCGGCGACCGCGACTCCAGGAGTCCGGCCGGCCGACGACCACCCCAACCCACTGGAGAAGCACATGTTTGTTCCCGACCTCTACCAGGCCGACGGCGAGGCGTGGCCGCGGCGGATCATGCGTGACCACCCGCTCGCCACCCTGACCAGCGGCGGCGGCCAGGCCGCCCCCTTCGCGACCCACGTCCCCTCGCTGCTCACCCCGGGCACGTCCGAGGACGCGCCGCTGGTCGGCCTGGAGCTTATCGGCCACATGAACCGGGCCAACCCTCATTGGTCGGCCCTCAGCGACGGCACCCCCGCCCGGATGATGTTCGACGGGCCGTACGGCTACGTCACCCCGGCGGTCTACCACACCGACCCCGCCGCGCCGACCTGGAACTTCACCTCGGTGCACGTGCAGGGCCGGCTGCGCCTGGTGCAGGACCCCGAGGAGACGCTGCAGATCGTCCGCTGGACCGTGGAGACCCTGGAGCGGCTGTTCGGCGACAAGTGGGACGCCGGCACCTCCATGGACTACTTCCGCAGTATTCTCCCCGGGGTCGGCGCGTTCTACCTGGAGATAGAGTCCGTGGACGCGACGTTCAAGCTCAGCCAGGAGAAGTCAGCCGAGATCCAGGAGCGGGTGATCCAGCGCTTCGAGCAGGACACCGCAGGCGGCCACCGTCAGCTCGCGCGCGTCATGCGCGAGTTCGGGCTCGGCGAGACCGCCAGTCCGACCGCCTCCTGACCGGCGCGGGGCAGCTGGGAATGCGAGGCAACGACGGCCGGAAGATCGACCGGCGCACGCTGGAGGCAATACGGTTGCGGGCCGTCCAGCAGGTGGAGAGCGGGGTCCGGGTCGAGGAGGTGGCCGCTGCGCTGGGGTTTTCCCGGGCCGCGGTGTTTGCCTGGGTGGCCAAGTACAGGTCGGAAGGCGAGCAGTCGCTGCACCGGCGTCCGGCCCCGGGGCGGGCACCGATCCTGGGCGCCCGACAGTTGACCGAACTAGCCCGGCTGGTCGTCGGCGGCCAGCCGCGGCAGTACGGACTCGACGGGGCGCTGTGGACGCGGGAGACGGTCGGCTCACTCGCGGCCGACGCCTTCGGCGTGGCGCTGTCCACAGCCGCTCTCGGCCGAGCGCTGGACCGGCTCGGCCTCGCCCCCCGGCACCCGCTGCACCAGGCACCGGACGCCGACGCCGAGTGGCTCGCCGCCTGGAGGCGGGACCGGCTGCCGGAGCTGCGGGCCGAGTCGGCGCGGCGCGGTGCGGTGTGCTACCTCGTGGGCGGCGGCTCCGTCCTCGGTGCCGAGCCGGTCACCCTGATCTCCGCCGTGACCGGCCGGGCGGGGCTGCGCTTCGCGGCCCTGCCCGGCGCGCCGGGCCTGAGGCTCGCCCAGGAGTTCTCCGCCAGACTGCTGAGCGACGCGGGCGGCCCGGTGACCATGCTCGTCCACGGCGAACTCGCCCCGCTCTTCTCGTGGGCGGCGGCCCTCGAACCGCAGAACCGGCTATGGGTGGTGACCACCCATCCGGTCGTCGAACCGGAGCCTTGCCCGGCGGCCGGCCGCAACTCCGCCACACGCTGGCGGCACCGCGGTGCCGTGCAGGCCCCTGCTCTGCCGGCCACCCGCTTCATTCGCTGTCAAGCCGCGGCCCGACCGGTCCTCACCGCCGAGGGCGGCCGCCGCCGGCCGCTACCGAACATCTAGCCCGAAGGCACGCCGATGACCGAGCCCGCCCGAAACCCCATGAGCGTCCCCGGACTCCCCAGCCTCTTCGAGGACCTGGTCCAGGGAGTCCTCCGCTGGGACCTGCTCTTCCCCTGGCCGCGGCAGGACGAGCAGGACCTCCATCAGGGCGAGCAGACCGCCCGAGTCCTGCGTGAACTGCTCGACGACTGCGCCGACCCGCGGACCGTCGAGGAGACCGGCGCCCTGCCGGACGGACTGGTGGACCGGCTGCGCGAGGCCGGGCTGCTGCACCTCGCGGTCGACCCCGAGCACGGCGGCGCCGGCCTGTCGCCGCGCAATGTCCTGCGGGTGATCGAGGCGGCGGCCGACTGGGCCCCTGCCGCCGGCCTGCTGCTCGCCTTCCACAACGGTCTCGGCGTGCCCGCCTACCTTCCGGTGCTCGCGGAAGGGCCGCTCTTGGACCACCTGCGCAAGGCGATCGCCGCCGGGGCGCTGACCGGAGCCGCGGATACCGAACCCGAGGGGGCCGCCAACGCGGCCCGCCATGTGACCGCCACCCCTGTCGAGGACGGCGCCGCCTACCTGCTGAACGGCCGTAAGATCTTCATCGGCAACGGGCCCATTGCCGATCTGCTGACCGTCACGGCCACCGTCGAGGAGCCGGACGGCAAGCGGATCCGGCAGTTCTTCGTCCACACCACGACCCCCGGGTTCTCCGTCGCCGCGCGCCATGATTACCTGGGCCTGCGCGGGATGCCCAGCGGCCTGCTGGTGTTCGAGGACGTGCGCGTCCCCGCCGAGCTGGTGCTGTCCGAGGAGCAGCCCGGCGTTTGGCGGACCCCGCATCGGAGCTACCCGCTCGCCCGTGGCCGGCTCCAGATCATCGCCCCGCCGTCGGCCGCGATTATTCGGCAGTGCCTGGAGTACGCGCGGGACTTCCTCGCGCGGCGGCGCGTGAACGGACGGCCGCTGGCCGACTATGACGAGATCCAGCGCGGTCTGGCGACCAGCCTGGCCGAGTTGTACGCCCTGGAAAGCGTGGTGGAGTGGACCACGCTCGCCGACGCGGACGGCCGGGAGATCAACCTGGTCTTCGACCGCTTCGCCGCCAAGAACATCACCTCGCTGCTCGCTTGGCGGACCGTCGAGCGCACCCTGACCCTGCTCGCGGGCGAGGGGTACGAGACCGCGCGCAGCAAGGAGCGGCGGCAGGCCGCGGCGCTGCCGCTGGAGCGGATGTACCGCGACGCCCGCGGGCTGCGGATCGCCGGAGGGGTGGAGTCGCTGCTCCAGGCCCGGCTCGGACTCATCGCCCTGAGCTACTTCCCCGTCTCCCCGGCCGAGCCCGCCGGGGGGACGCCGACCGACCCGACCGACCTGGCCGGTCTGTCCGAACGCAACCTCGCGAACTGGCGGGCCGTGGCCGATGGCTCCCGCGAACTGGCCAGGCTCTGCGCCCGGCTGACCGAGCGGTGGCCCGACCGCCGGGAGCTGGCGGCCCAGGACCACCTGCTCGTCCAGCTGGGCTTGATCATCGAGGAACTGCTCACCATGGGGCTCGTGCTGGCCCGCACCGCCGACGGCGCGTGCCCGGAGGGGGCCCGGGACGGGCAGGCCCTGGCGGACCTCTTCTGCGCCGGGGCCGGGCACCGCATCGCCGACGCGCGCCGCCGGATCGACGCGCTGGTGGAGGGCACCGAGCCGGACTGCGCCGCGGTCGCGGCGGGGTGGCTCGCCGAGCGGGGGAGCGGGCAGGCATGAGCACGGCCGAGACCACCGCGGTCGTCGCGGAGCTCAGCAGCCACCAGCGCCGCATGTGGTTCAGCGAGCAGCTCGCCCCGGGAAACATCGGGTACCTGATCCAGCGTGCGCTCCGACTGACCGGTCCGCTGGACATCACCGCTCTCCGGCGGGCGGTCGCCCGGCTGGTGGAGCGGCATGAGAGCCTGCGCACCACCTACCGGCAGACCGGCGACGGCGTCCGGCAGGTGGTCCGGGACAGCGGTCCGGAGGTCTTCGAGCTGCGCGAGCCACTCACGCTCCCGCCGGGTGGCGAGCGGGACGAGGAGCTCCGGGAGCTGATCGAGCGGGCCCGGGAGCGACGATTCGACTTGGCCGCCGGGCCGTTGCTGCGGGTCGAGCTGGTCCCGCTCGGCGAGCAGGAGCACCTGCTGCTGCTGACCATCCACCACATCGCTTTCGACGGCTGGTCGATGGGCGTCTTCTTCCATGAACTCGCGCTCTGCTACAGGGCGTTCGCGGATGGAGCCGAGCCCGGGCTGGACCCCGCGCCCGGCTTCCTGGCGCACCTCGAGCGGGTCGCGGCGCGGCCGAAGGACCCGGCGGCCGCTGAATACTGGCGGCGCACGCTGGCGGGCGCCCCGGCGGACTCCGGGCTCCCGCTCGACTTCCCGCCGGGCCGCCACAGCAGCGGCCGGGCGCACCTGGCGAGGTTCGAGTTGTCTGAGCCGGTGCGGCAGCGGTTGGCCGGCCTCGGCCGGGCCCATCGCTCCACCGCGTTCATCACGGCGCTGGCGCTGTACGCCGGCATGCTCTGCCGGTGCGCGGGCACCGAGGAGATCATCGTCGCGGTGCCGAGCGCCGGGCGCGCCGCCGGGACGGAGGCGGCCGGTCTGGTCGGCTTCCTCGTCAACGTCGTTCCGGTCCGGGTGCGGTGCACGGCGGAGACCACCTTGGACACACTGGTCGACGAGACCCGGCAGGCCCTGCTCGACGCTTTGGAACACCTGCTCCCGTTCGATCGCGTCGTGGCGCTGAGCGACGTACCGCGCCAGGCACACCGCCCGGCGCTTGCCCAGGTCGGCTTCGATCTGCACGCCCCGGCGGCCGTACCCGAGTTCGGCGGTCCGACCGCCGTCGAGTGGCCGATCCCGCCGCTGGTCACCCGGTTCGAGGTGGAACTGCACCTGGAGCACCGGCGGGACCGAACGACCGGGCAACTGCTGCTCTCTGCAGACCTGTTCGAGGCGGACGCGGCCGAGACGCTGGTCGAGGAGCTCACCGCCCTGGCCGACCGGTGGACCCGCGCGCCCGGGCTGGCGCTCGGCGACCTCGACGATTAGCGGGCCGCGGGCCGGCCGGCCCCACCGCGAGAGCCGGCCTGCCGCGCGCCCTGGACGAACCACTAGAGAGGCGCAAGCAATGACAACGCAGTCCGGTACCGGCCTGGTCGAAGTGCTGATCGGCATATGGGAGGAGGCACTCGGGATGGCCGACATCGGTATGGAGGAGAACTTCTTCGACCTCGGCGGTGACTCGATGGCCGCGACCACCATCGCCACCCGCATCCAGCGCGAGCTCGGCCAAGAGGTGCCGATCCGGCTGATTTTCAACCACCCCACCGTGGCCGAACTGGCCGCCGCACTGACCGTGGAGGCCGTGGCATGACCGGGATCTCGCTCTGGGGCGGTGACGCCGACCCCCGCTGCCTCCTGGAGGCCCTGCTGGAGACCGCGGCGACCAGACCCGACGCGATCGCGGTCGTCGACGGGGACCGCGAATTCAGCTACGCCCACCTGGTCGGCTGGGCCAGGGACATCGCGGACCTGCTGGCCAAGCACGGGGTCGCGGCCGAGGACCGGGTCGGAGTGACCGGGCCGCGCGGTGCCGAGGTGGTGGCCGCGATGCTCGGCGCCGCCTTCCTGGGCGCCGCCTATGTGCCGTTGGACCCGGAATACCCGGTGCGCCGCCTGGCCCACATGCTGGCGGACAGCGGGGCGTCCGTGCTACTGCACACCGGCGAGGTGGCGGACCTGGAATCCTCCGCCGTCCGCGTGCCCATCCCGGGGCCGGAGGACTCGCAGCCCCACCGGCCCGGCGACGGCTGGCAGCCGGTCGCATGCCGTCCCGACCTTCCTTTCTACGTCATCTACACCTCGGGCTCCACCGGCTGGCCGAAGGGCGTCGCGATCCCGCACAGCTGCCTGGACAACATGGTTGAGTGGCAGGCCGCCCACTCGCCCGCGCCCGACCTCCGCACCGGCCAGTTCGCCCCGTTGAACTTCGACGTCTCCTTCCAGGAGGTGCTCGGCTCGCTGCGCGGCGCCGGGACGGTGGTGATCGTGCCCGAGCGGCTGCGCCGCGAGCCGGTCCAGTTGCTCGCCTGGCTGGCCGAGAACCGGATCGAACGGCTCTTCCTGCCGTACGTGGCGCTGCAGATGCTGGCCGTCGCGGTCGCGGCCGAGCCGGATCTGGACGGGCTGCGGCTGCGCGAGCTGAACACCGCCGGCGAGCAGGTGGTCTGCAGCCAGCAGATCCGTGCGATGTTCGAGCGGCTGCCGCAGGCCCGATTGGTCAACCACTACGGGCAGAGCGAGTCCGCGATGGTGACCTCGCACATCCTGCCCGCCGCCGTCCAGGACTGGCCGACCCTGCCGCCGATCGGCGTGCCCCTGCCCGGGTGCGAACTCCTGATCGACCCGACCGGCAAGGAGGAGTCGAACGTCGGCGAGCTGCTGGTCGCGGGTCTTCCGGTCTCGCTCGGCTACCTCAACCGGCCGGAGCTGAACGAGGAGCGCTACCGGACCGTCGAGCCCACCCCGTACGGGCACGAGCGGGTGTTCCGCACGGGCGACCTGGTCCGGATCGAGGACGGCGTGGTGCAGTTCCTCTCCCGGCTGGACAGCGACGTGAAGATCCGCGGCATCCGGGTGAACCTGTTGGAGGTAGACGTCCAGCTGCTCGGCCGGCCCGGCGTCGACGGTGCCGCCTGCGTCGTGGTGGAGAGCGCCTCCGGTCTCAAGAGCCTCCGGGCGGCCGTGACGGCCTCGACCGACGGTCCGGAGCCCGATCTGCCGGCGATCCTCGCCCACCTGCGCGAGGTGCTGCCCGAGGTGTCGGTGCCGCTGACGATCACCGTGCTGCCCGCACTGCCCCGCACCCCGAGCGGCAAGACCGACCGGGACGCCGTGGCGAACCTGATCACCGAGGACATCGCACGCCGACGGGCGACCGAGGCGGCGAACCGGGCCGGGGGATCGCGGGCATGACCGTGCTCACGGGGGATCGGGCGGCCGGGTTACCGCCGACCGCCGCGCAGCAGGTGCTGTGGGCGGAGGAACAGGTGGCCGAACTCGGAAGCAACTCCGGGTACTTGGCGGTCACCATCACCGGCTCGGTGACCGAACGGGAGCTGCGCGCCGCCGCCGAGGCGGTCCTGCATCGCCACGAGCCGGTGCGTACCGTCCTGCGCCTGGTCGACGGCGTGCTGCGCGGATTCGTCCTGCCCGCCGCGGAACTCCTGCGCTTCCGTACCGCCGCGCTGCCCTGTTCACCGGGGGAGGAACGGAAGTCGGTACGCGCGTGGATGGCCAGGCACGAGGCACCGCGCCGCTGGGACCTGGCTGAAGAGGGCTGTCTGCAGTTCCTCCTGCTTGACCACGGTGGCGGCCGCCGGACCCTGGCGATGCCGGCCCACCACGCCGGCTTCGACGGCCGCAGCAAGTTCCTGGTCGCGGCCGACTTCACCCGGTTCCTCAGCTCTGTGCGGGCCGGCGAGCCGCTGGACCGCGAGGTCCTGAGTGAGGCGGAGGCCCCGGAGGCGGCGGAGGACGTCTGCGCGGAGGCCGTTGCCCACTGGACCGGGGCCATGGCCGACATCCGGGAGCCGATGGCGCTGCCCGGCACGGTGACCGGGAGGCAAGGGCCCGTGGCGGGGACCAGGATGGTCGACATCGACCCCGCCCACGTTGCCGGGCTGCGCGATCTGGCCGAGCGCCAGGGGGTCAGCACCTTCACCACACTGGTGGCGGCGCTCGGCCTTCAGCTGGCCCGGTACGGCAACCGGCGCTCCGTGCTCGGCATCGCCGCGGACGTCAGCGACACCCGCACGGCCAGGGTCGCCAGTGCACAGATCAATGTGGTGCCGATGCTTCTTGAGACCGATCCGGACGCCTCGGGCGAGACGCTGGTGGCGGAGGCCGCCGCTGCGCTCGGCCGGGTCCGCCGGTACCGCCGGGTGCCCTTCCAGCAACTGGTGAAGGCCCTGCCGTCGGGCAGCGCGGCGCGGTTGATGACCCAGGTCGGCGTCTCCTTCCCGCGCCCGCCGCGCGGGCTGCGGCTGGAGGTCCCCGGGCTCGCGCTGGACTGGGACTTCTTCACTCCCAACCGGGCCTCGACCTTCGAACGGACGCTGCAGATCCGGGCGGACTGGCCGAACTGCCGGGTCCGGCTGGACTACCGGGTGGAGAACACCGGGGAGCACGAGGCCGCGGCCTTCAACGAGCACTTCTGCCGGGCCGTTGAGGCGCTTGTCGAGCGGACCGGCTCGAATGGGCGCGCGCTGCGGCTGCCACTGACGTACGACCGGTCCGCCGAACCGGCGGACGGCCGTGCCGCGCTCACCGCGCTGCTCGGTCGGCTCGCGGCGGAGCGGCCGGCTGCGGCCGCGCTGCGCGGCGAGCGATGGCGGCTCACCTTCGCCGAGCTGGTGCCGCTGCTGCGGTCGGCCACCGCGTCGGACCACGGGGAGACGGCCGAGGTTCTAGCCGCCCTACGCGAGGTGCTGACCGGCCCGGTGAGCGGTGCCGACGCTCTGTGGGCGGCCGCCGACCTCGCGGTTCCGGCCGGACCGGGAGAAGGGACGGCGACGGCCGCGTACCTGCCCGCGCCGGTTCCGGTGCTCGCGGTGGAGGCGGTCGCGGCCTGGCGGCGCGGCGCGGCGCTGGAACTACTGCGCGACCCGGCGGCCGAACCTGGCGAGCGCGTCGCTCGGCTGTACGGGCCGCTCGCGGTCCTCCGGGAGCTCGCGGGCCGACGGCTGTCGCCGGGACCATCCGGCGAGCCGGACGCCCTGGTGGTTCCGCTGGACCAGCTGTGCCCCGCGGCCGAGCTGCTCGACTGGACCGCGTCGGGGCGGGTTCTGCAGGCGCCCTGCCTTGCCGCGGGCCAGGTGGTCGGTTGGGCGGGGCTCGGTGCGCGGCCGTTCGACCCGCCGCGGATCACCGCCGTGCCCGGGCTGCGTCTGGAGGTCCGAAGCGAGGACGGCGAGCCGCTGCCCGAAGGCGTGCCGGGGCGGATCACCGCCGTAGTGAACGGGATGGAGCGGCCGGTGACCGACGGACGGCACGGTGCCGGGCAAGGCCGGGTCACGGCCGAAGGACGGATCGACTACCTGGGAGCCGACGGCCGACGCTGGCTCAGCCACCACGGGTTGATCGACGTTCCGCTGGTCGAGCGGGTGCTGTACGGACTGCCGGGAGTCCACGAGGCGGCTGTGGTGCTGCGGGAGACCCGGCGGGGCTCGGCCGCGGTGCTGGTCGTAGCGGTGGCCGACGCGGTGGAGCCCGTGGATGCGGGCACGATCCGCGCGGCACTGCGCGAGCGGCTGCCGGGGCAGGACCTGCCCGGCCGGATCGAGATCACGCGCGTGCTGCCGCGTGACGACCACGGATCGGTGGACACCGTCGCACTCGGTGCCGCCGGTTCCAGGGAATACGGAAAGAGCTAAGGAGATCGAACCCATGACGGATGTACTCGCCGAGGCTGTGGTGAACGGAGCGGGCCGGGAGGAGCTGGAGAGCCTGCCCGTGCCGAAGGAGTTCACGGCCCTGCACACCAGGATCGAGGACGTGGATCTCTTCCGCGGGGAGAGAGACAGGGATGTCCGCCGCTCTCTCCGCCTGGGCGCGGTGCCGATGCCGGAGCTGGCGCCGGACGAGGTGCTGATCGCCGTGATGGCCAGCGGCATCAACTACAACACCGTGTGGTCGGCCACCTTCGAGCCCGTGCCGACCTATGCCTTCCTGCGCCAGCTCGGCAAGCAGGGCGGCTGGCAGGCCCGGCACGACCAGCCGTACCACGTCATGGGCTCGGACGCGGCGGGTGTCATCGTGCGCACGGGCAGCGGTGTGCGCCGCTGGGACGTCGGTGACCACGTGGTGGTCACCACCGCCTACGTGGACGACCAGGACCCGCTCACCCACCAGGACGGCATGCTGGGCTCGGACCAGCGCGCCTGGGGCTTCGAGACGAACTTCGGCGGGCTCGCCCACTACACGGTCGTCCGGGCCAACCAGCTGCTGCCGAAGCCGGAGGCGCTCACCTGGGAGGAGGCCGCCGCCAACCCGCTGTGCGCCGGAACCGCCTACCGCATGCTGGTCGGCGACCGCGGTGCTCGGATCAAGCAGGGCGACGTCGTCCTGATCTGGGGCGCGGCTGGTGGCCTGGGTGCGTACGCCTCGCAGTTCGTCCGCAACGGCGGCGGGATCGCCGTCGGTGTCGTGAGTTCCGAGGAGAAGGCCGCGCAGGCCAGGTCGCTCGGCTGCCACGCGGTGATCAACCGTCAGGAGATCGGACTCGCCGGCAGTGAGCCGGCCGACCCGAGCGTCGTCGGCAAGAGCCTTGGGAGACTCATCCGCAAGGCGGTCGGCGAGGACCCGAACGTGGTCTTCGAGCACGTCGGACGGGCCACCTTCGGCGTATCTGTCTTCGTCGCCCGCCGCGGCGGCACGGTGGTGACCTGCGGTTCGAGCACCGGGTACCAGCACGAGTTTGACAACCGCTACCTGTGGATGCGGTTGAAGAAGGTGATCGGCAGCCACGGCGCCAACCTGCAGGAGCAGTCGGAGACCAACCGGCTGATCTCGCAGGGGGCGATCAAGACCGCCCTGTCCGTCACCTACCCGATGGAGGAGGCGGCCGAGGCGGCCCGGCTGGTGCAGCAGAACGGCCACATCGGCAAGGTCGGTGTTCTCGGGCTGGCCCCCAAGCCGGGGTTGGGCGTGACCGACCAGGCGCTGCGCGAGCGGATCGGTGAGCTGAACATCGCGCCGCTGCGGCGGTAGTACTGCGTGGGGCCGGGCGCTCGGCCCGGCCCCACGCACCGGTCAGCCGCCGACGGAGAGGTACTCCGCACCCATGGCCTCGGCCCGGGTGCGGCGCTCGGCGAAGACGCCCTCTTTCACCTCGGCCATCTCCTGGAGCACCGAGCGGCGCTGCCGCTTGGAGAGCCGGTCGATGTAGAGCATGCCGTTCAGGTGGTCAGTCTCGTGTTGGAGGCAGCGGGCGAAGTAACCGGTGCCTTCGATGGCCAGTGGGTTTCCGTCCTTGTCGAAGCCGCGGACGACCGTGCGCTCCTCGCGGCCGAGGTCGTGGCGGGGGCCGGGGACGGAGAGGCAGCCCTCGCCGGCCTCGAGCAGGCGCCGACGGCCGGCCGGGTCGTCGATGACCGGGTTCAGGATGTGGCCGACGTGGCGGACGCCGTCGTCGTCGCCGCAGTCGTAGACGAACAGGCGCAGGTCCACGTCCACCTGGTTGGCCGCCAGGCCCGCGCCCTCGGCGACGTACATGGTGAGGAACATGTCGTCGATGAGCTGCGACAGCTCAGGTGTGCCGAACTCCACGGCCTCCTTGCAGGGGCGGTGCAGGATGTCCTCGCCGACCACGGTGACGCGCAGGACCCGGCCGCGCTTGGACTCGGGCGCGAACTCGGGGTAGTCGTCCACGGGTTGCCCCTGGACACGAACCCGGTGGTCCACGGTGGCAGGCTGGAGCTTGGACATGGGCGCGAGAACCTTTCGCGAAACGGTGGGCGCTCGACCTCGACGCCGCACGCGCCCGGTGGGAATGGGCGGCAGCTGGAGTCGGCGGAAGGGTCGGTCAACTGGGCCACTTGACACGTTACTTTGCAAAGGGCGACCCTGGCAACATGAACTCCAGCCATGCAGCAGGTAACTCGGACAGCTCCGCCGTTCCGCTCTTGAACCATCCGGTGCGGGCCGCGCTGATCGAGCTGCTCGGGCAGGTGGAGTCGCTGACGGCCAACGAGGCCGGGCGGCGGCTGGGTCACAGTTCTGGGCTCTGCTCCTTCCATCTGCGTCAGCTGGGCCGGGCCGGGCTGATCGAGGAGGTCCCGCAGAGCGGTGGCCGGGCACGGCCGTGGCGGCTGCGCGGCGGCGCGGCCCGGACCGACGAGGGTGCGGAGCAGACGGAGAGTCCCGAGACCTTCTCGTGCTTCACCCGTGGGCTGGAGGACGAGAGCTTCCGGCGCTGGCTCGCCGAGCGCGACCAGGCGCCCGAGCAGTGGCGGCGGGACGATGCATTCAGCTCCGTCCTGTACCTGACGCCCGATGAGATCGCCGCGCTCGGCGAGAAGGTGCGCCGACTGCTGGCGCCGTACCAGGCGCGGGAGTGGCTGCCTTCCACGCGGCCGGCGGAGGCCGCGCCGGTGGCCGTGATCAGCCGGATCTTCCCGATCCTGCCCTCGACGCCCAGCGAGGACCGGCCTGAGGGTCGCTGACGCCACCTCACTTCCTGCCCGCGGACGCGCCTTCTCCGAGGCGTGCCCGCTGGCATGGCCGTGTGCTCGTGCGGCGATTGACGGCAGGTCAGGCCTTGACAAGGTCTTTTGCAAACCACAATGCTTTGCAAAACTACGTATCACGTCACAGCAGTGGCGGCCGTCGGCCGCCGCCCATCAGGGAGTCCCCATGATTGCCGCCGAATCCGGCGCTGCGGCCGCTACGCCGCCGCCTTCCCCCCTCGCGAAACTGGCCCTCTTCGGTGCCGCCTTCCTCGCCATGCTCGACCTGTCGATCAGTATGGTCGCGCTCCCGGCCCTTCGGGACGGCCTGCAGGCTTCGCTCTCCGGTCTCCAGTGGACCGTCGACGCCTACACGCTCTGCTTCGCCGGCCTCCTCCTGGTCGGCGGCCTCATCTCCGACCGGCTCGGGCACCGGACGGCACTCCTGTTGAGCGTCACGCTCTTCGTGGTGGGCTCCGCCGTCTGCACCGGCGCCCCGAACCTCGGGGTTTTGATCACTGGCCGGGCCATCCAGGGCGCGGCCGCGGCCGTCCTGGTGCCGGGCTGCATGGCCCTGATTGCCCACCTCTTCCCGGACCCGGCCCAGCGGGTGAAGATGCTCGGCCTTTGGAGTGCGCTCTCCGGCATCGCGGTCGCCCTCGGCCCTGTGATCGGCGGCACGTTAGTCGACCTCGCCGGCTGGCGGACCATCTTTGGGATCAACCTGCCGCTCGGCGCCGTGGTCCTGTTCTGCGCCGCGAAGGCTCTCCCCGTCACCCAGGCCCAGCGCGGCCGCCGCCTCGACGTGGCCGGAGTGGTCCTGGGCATCGTCTGGGCCTTCTCGCTGGCGTTCGCGGTGATCGAGGGTGGCTCCCGAGGCTGGGGCTCGCCGCTGATCATCGGCGCGTTCGCGGTCGCCGCCCTCGGCCTGGCAGCGTTCCTGGTGGTCGAGAGCCGTGCCGAGCATGCCATGCTGCCGCTGTCGCTGTTCCGCCTGCCGGTCTTCGCCGCCGCCGGAGCCACCGCCTTCGTGCTGGGCTGCTCGCTCTCCACTGCCTTCTACTTCCTGTCGCTGTACCTGCAGCAGGTGCTCGACTACTCGCCGATGAAGGCCGGTCTGGGCTTCCTGCCCGCGGCCGCGGCCATGGCCCTGGCGGCGCGCTACGCCGCCAAGCTCGCGGCCACGTTCAAGCCCCGAACGATCACTGTGACCGGCCTCGGCGCCGGCATGATCGGCCTGGCGGGCCTCGCCTTCACTGGTCCTGACACCCCGTTCGCCTTGGTGGGCGTCGCCTTGGTGCTGATCGGCGCCGGCCTCGGCATCGCGATCCCGCACAACAACAGCACCGCGCTGGGCTCCGTCCCGCCCACCTCGGCGGGCGCGGCCTCCGGCACCATCCAGACCCTGATGCAGTTCGGCACGGTGATCGGCATCGCCGTCCTCGGCGCGGTGCAGGCGGGTGGCTTCCACGACGCCCTGCGGGAACGGCTCGCCGGCCTCGGCGTGGGCGCCGACGCGGCCCGGCAAGCGGTGGACGCCATCTCCGAGGGGACCGTCCCCGCGCTCGAAGGGGTCCAGCCGAAGACGCTGGTGGAGGCCGTCTCCGACACCTTCGCGCACGGTCTGCAGCACTCCTGGGCTGTAGCGGCCGTGATCGCGGCCGTCGGCGCGCTCGCCGTTCTGCTGGTGCGTCCGGCGCCCGCACCTCCGGCCGCCGCCCCGGCCACCGCGGCCGAGCCCACCAAGGCTGGTGCCGCCAACTAGCACCTCGCGCCGCCCTGTCCGGCGACCTACCCCAAAGCCGCCTCCCCGACCTCGCGCTTCCCCCGTCGCGAGTTCGGGGAGGCGTTTTTTCGCGTGCGCCGGGGAAAGGCCCGAACGGCTGTGATCGCTATCACTTCCCAGCTCGACGGGCCCTCGCTATATTGAATTCCTGATGCCGACTCATGGCATTCGATCTGCTATTTAGAAATCTCGATCGATGATTAGTGGACTCGATTCGGGAGAAGTTTGGGGGAATTGTGGTCGACGCGCATCCGATCGACCGGGGGGACGCGGCCGATCCCGTGCACCGCAGGTTCGAGCATTGGGCCGCCCGGACGCCCGAGGCTCCCGCGCTGTCTCAGGGCGGCCGGGTGACCAGCTACCGCGAGCTCAACGAACGGGCCAACCGGCTGGCAGCGTGGCTGGCCGAGCGCGGCGCCGGTCCAGAAATCATCGTCGGCGTTTGTCTGCCCCGCGGCCCCGAGCTGGCGATGGCCGCGCTCGCCGTACTGAAGTCGGGCGCCGCCTATCTCCCGCTCGACCCGGAGCACCTCTCGCAGCGTTCGGTACGCGCCTTGAATGCGGCCGATTCCCCGCTGGTGCTGACCACCGCAGAATTCGCCGGCGCGCTCTCCGGGGCCCGGGCCGAGGTGGTCGACATAGCTGCCGTGGAGCTGTCCGGATACTCGCCGATGAATTCCGAACGGGAATTCCGGCCGGGCGACCTGGCCTACGTCGTATTCACCTCCGGATCGACCGGTGAGCCCAAGGGCGTCCTGGTGGAGCACGGCTCGCTGGCCAATCTGGCGGCCTGGGACCGCGAGGCCGCGACGCTGGGCCCGGAGGATCGCGGCACCCTGATCGCCTCGCCGGGCTTCGACGCTTCGGTCTGGGAGCTTTGGCCACCGCTGGCCTGCGGCGCGTCGCTCGCGGTACCCGACCGCGAGACGCTGCTGGTGCCGGCGCGGCTGCGGGACTGGCTGCTGCGCGAGGGGATCACCGTCGCCTTCCTGCCCACGCCGTTGGCCGAGCGGCTGATCGGCCTCACCTGGCCGGCCGACGCGCCGCTGCGCGTCCTGCGTACCGGCGGCGACCGCCTGCACCTGCGCCCGGCCGCCGACCTGCCGTTCGTCCTGGTCAACAACTATGGACCGTCCGAGAACACCGTCGTCGCGACCGCCGGCGCGGTCGCCCCGGACGCGGCGGGTGACGCGCTCCCGTCGATCGGCTGGCCCATCGCGGGCACCGAACTGCGCATCCTGGACGCCGAGATGGCGCCTGTCGCGGACGGGGTCGTGGGGGAGATCTTCCTGAGCGGCCCCGGCCTGGCCCGCGGGTACCTGGGCCGACCGGACCTCACGGCCGAGCGCTTCGTCCCGGACCCGCGCCCGGTGATGCCGGGCGCCAGGCTCTACCGCACCGGTGACCTCGGGCGCCGACTCCCGGACGGCTCGGTAGAGTTCGCCGGCCGGGGCGACGACCAGGTCAAGATCCGCGGCCGCCGGATCGAGCCCGGTGAGGTCACCGGAGTGCTGCTCGGTCTGCCCGGGGTGGCCGCCGCGCACGTGGGCGTGCACGTTCCCAGGCCGTCCGCCGACCCGGAGTTGGTCGCGTACGTGGTGCCGGCCGGTGGACCGGGCGACCCGGCCACGCTGCGGGCCGAGCTGGCAAGAGCCCTGCCTGACTACTTGGTGCCGCGTCACCTGGTGCTGCTGGGGGCCCTGCCGACCAACGCCAGCGGGAAGGTCGACCGCCGGGCGCTGCCGCCCGTCGACCGTTCGGCCGCCCCCGCCGCGGCCGAGCGGCCCGGCGGATCGCCGAGCACCGACCTAGAACGGAAGATCGTCGCGATCTGGCAGGAACTGCTGCATCTGGACGCCGTTGGCCTGGACGATGGCTTCTTCGAGCTCGGCGGCCACTCGCTGCTGCTGGCCGACGTGCACAGCCGCCTCTGCGTCGAATACGGGCCCGGCCTGCCGCTGGTTGCGCTGTTCGAGCACCCCACGCCGCGCAGCCTCGCCGGCTACCTCCTCATCCGCGGTTCGGCCGGGGAGGCCGACCCGGCCGCGCCCCCGGCACAGCCCGCCGCCGACACCGGGAGCGTGGCCGGCCAGTCCCGGCTCGGCGGCCGTTCCCGGCTGCGCAGCGCGGCCCAGGCCCGCCGCCGCAGCCTGGCCGAAGCCCCGACGGAACAGTGATGGAGAACAGCATGACCGAACTGACAGCCGCCGAACCGACAGCCGAGTACGACAGCCCGTTCCTCGCCGTCGTCGGCATGGCAGGCCGGTTCCCGGGCGCGGCCGACGTGGCGGAGTTCTGGACGAACCTGTGCGGCGGCGTCGAGTCGATCACCCGGATCGGCCGGGACCCGGACAACGGCCCCGGCGGCGCGGACGGGTACGTCCCGGCCTACGGACTGCTGGACGACGCGGACCTCTTTGACCCGGAGTTCTTCGGCTTCTCCCAGCGGGAGGCCTTGATCACCGACCCGCAGCACCGGCTGTTCCTGGAGTGCGTGCACCAGGCGCTGGAGAACGCCGGGTACGACCCCGCGGCCTACCCGGGCGAAATCGGCCTGTTCGCTGGCGGCAGCACTACCCGCTACCAGGCGGCCCTGGAAGCCCAGCGTGAGGCGATGCCGTTCCTGGACGACTGGCAGATCCGGCTGGCCACCGCACCCGACTTCCTGGCCACCCGGGTCGCGCACAAGCTCCGGTTACGGGGCCCGGTGGCGACCGTGCAGAGCGCCTGCTCGACCTCGCTGGTCGCGATCCACCTGGCCGCCCAGGCCCTGCTGGCGGGGGAGTGCACCATCGCCTTGGCCGGTGGCGCCGCCGTGCACCCGCAGGCCCCGCGCGGCTCGTACACCGAGGGCGGCATCGTCACCAGCGACGGCAAAGTCCGGGCGTTCGACGCGGCCGGTGCCGGCACGGTCGGAGCAAGCGCCGTGGGCGTGGTCGTGCTCAAGACGCTGAGCGACGCGCTCGCGGACGGCGACCGCATCCACGCGGTGCTGCGCGGCACCGCGGTCAACAACGACGGCGGCGACAAGATCGGCTTCACCGCGCCGAGCGTGGAGGGCCAGGCTAAGGCCATCCGCGCCGCGCACGTGGTGGCCGAGGTCGACCCCGCCACGATCACCTACGTCGAGGCGCACGGTACCGGTACGCCGCTCGGCGACCCGATCGAGGTCGCCGCACTGACCAAGGCGTTCCGGGCCGGCGGCGCCGAGGGCCGGGGCTTCTGCGCGCTCGGCTCGGTGAAGACCAACATCGGCCACGCCGACGCCGCGGCGGGCGTCACTGGCTTCATCAAAGCCGTCCTGTGCGTGGAGCATGGTGTCCTGCCACCGAGCCTCAACTTCGAGCACCCCAACCCGCAGATCGACTGGGCGGACAGCCCGTTCAGCGTGGTGACCGAGCGGACCGAGTGGAAGCCGGCCGGGCTGCCCCGCCGTGCCGGGGTGAGCGCGCTGGGGCTGGGCGGCACCAATGTGCACGCCGTCCTGGAACAGCCGCCGGCCCGGCCGGAGCGCGCGCCGGACGGTCGTCCGCAGCTCGTCCCGCTATCCGCCCGCAGCGAGGCCACCCTGAAGACCGCGGTCGGGCTGCTCGGTGCCCGGCTCGCCGCGCGGCCCACCCTGCCGCTGGGCGACGTCGCCTGGACGCTCCAGCAGGGCCGCGCGGCCCATCGGGTGCGCGGGTTCGCCGTTGCCCGGGACACCGCGGACGCGGCGCGGATCCTCTCCGGCGGCGAACCGGGCCGCCTGGTCCGCGGCACCGCCCCGGCCGAGGTGTCGGTGCCGGTCTTCCTGTTCCCCGGGCAGGGTAGCCAGCACGTCGGCATGGCGCGCGAACTCTACGCCCGGGAGCCCGAGTTCCGCCGCCGGCTGGACGAGGGCTGCGAACTGGCCGCCCGGACCCTCGGGTTGGACCTGCGGGACGTGTTCTTCCCGCAGGAGCGCGGGAGCGACTCCGACGAGGCGGAACAGCTGCTCGGCACCATCCGGGTGAGCCAGCCCGCGGTGTTCGTGGTCGAGTACGCGCTGGCCATGCTCTGGCGCTCGTGGGGCATCCGTCCCGGTGCCGTCGTGGGCCACAGCCTTGGCGCCTGGGCCGCCGCCTGCGTGGCCGGGGTCTTCACCCTGCCGGACGCCGTCCGCCTGGTGGTCGAGCGCGGCCGACTGCTGCAGGGCCTGCCGCAGGGCACCATGCTGGCGCTCGAATTGCCCGAGCACGAGGCCGCCGTACTACTGCCGGAGGGCCTTTCGGTCGCGGCGGTCAACGGGCCGGGCCGGTGCACCATCTCCGGGCGCAGGGAGTTGATCGAGCAGTTCGCGACCGACCTCAAGGAGCAGGGCATCGAGGGGCGCCTGCTGCACATCGCGACCGCCGGGCACTCGCCGCTGGTCGAGCCGATCATGGCGGAGTTCGAGGCTGCAGTCGCCGCAGTGCCTCGGCAGCGGCCGCAGGTCCCCTTCCTCTCTGACACCACCGGCGACTGGGTCACCGACGAGGTCACCAACCCGTCCTACTGGTCCGCGCACCTGCGGCGGCCGGTACGCTTCGGTCAGGCGCTCACCACCCTGTTCGACGGCCCGGACCGGATCCTCTTGGAGGTCGGACCGGGCCGGACGCTGGCCTCGTTGGCGCGGCAGCACCCAGGCATCGGCGCCGGCCACCGGGTGATCCAGTCCCTGCCCCACCCCAACGACGAGTCCTCCGACCACGAGGCGTTCCTCACCGCGGTCGGACGGCTGTGGCTCGCGGGCGTCGCCGTCGACTGGGCCCGTATGCAGGGGGGCCGCGGTCACCACCGGGTCGAGCTTCCCGGCTACCCGTTCGAGCGGCGGCGGTTCCTGGTGGAGCCGGCCCGGCCTGGGCGCTCGGCGGCGGGCGCCGTCCACCTGGGCGAGGCCGAGCCTGGTCCGGCGCAGGTCGGGGCCGACCCGGCGGACGGCTCCGAGGCGCTCTCCGCGCTCGCCGGGGACGGTCCGGAGAGCCGGATCTCCGGCGCGTTCGCCGAGATCCTCGGGCTGTCACACCTCGACCGCCACGAGAACTTCTTCGACCTGGGCGGGGACTCGCTGATCGCTACCCGGCTCGCCGGGTGGATCAGGGACGAGTTCGCCGTCGAGCTGTCCGTCCGGGACGTGTTCCTGGCACCGACGGTCGCCGGTCTCGCCGCAGCCGTCGAGGAACGCCTGGCCGGCTGACCTGATGCCCAGACCCGCCCAATTCACCGATCGGAAAACCATGTTCGACGACAACCCCGACCGCCGGTTCCGGGTGCTCCGCAATGCCGAGGACCAGTACTCGCTCTGGCCGGAGGACCGGACCGCGCCCGACGGCTGGGCGGACGCGGGCCCACGAGGCACCCGTGACGAGTGCCTCACCGCAATCACCGGGCTCTGGACAGACCTGCGCCCGCTGAGCCGGCGAGAGGCGGCGGCGCGATGACCGACGTCCGGCCCGGCGCCCGTCGCGTTGGCTCACCCTGGCTGATCGGCCGCAAGTGGCCCGACGGTACGCCGGTGCGGCTGTACTTCTTCCCGCACAGCGGCGGCTCACCGGGGGAGTACATCCGCTGGGCCGGGCAGCTGCCGGAGGCCGAGGTCTGGGGGATCCAGGCCCCCGGCCGCGGCTCGCGGATCGCTGAGGCGCCGCTGACCGCGATGCCCGAGCTGGTGGAGGACCTGGTCCGGTCCGCCGAGTTCGGGACGCCCGCGGTCTTCTTCGGGCACAGCCTGGGCGCGCTGACGGCCTTCGAGACCGCCCGGGCGCTGCGCGCGGCAGGGCTGCCCGGTCCATCGGCGCTCGTGGTGTCGGCCTGCCCGGCCCCCGATCGCAAGCGGGGCCGTGCGTCGGTGCGCGACCTGCCTGACAGTGAACTGCTGGAGATCATCAACCAGCGGTATGGCGGCTTGCCCCCGGAGGTCACCCGGGACCAGGCCCTGCTGGAGTTGATCATGCCCTACTACCGGGCCGACTTCACCGTCTACGAAACCTACCAGTACGCACCGGGTGAGCCGCTGGGCGTGCCGCTGCACGTGGTCGGCGGCGATCAGGACATCCCCACCGAACTCCTGTCCGCCTGGGCCGGGTTCACCACCAGTGACTCGTCCCTCACCATCCTGCCCGGCGGCCACTTCTACTTCCGCGACCCCGCCCAGCACGCCCGGCTGCTCCGGCTGCTGACGGACGTCACCGACGCCGCGCGCCGCTGACGGCGGCGGGCCCGGACCCGCCCACGGACAACACCCCCCCGGTTACCCGGTCGGGCACTACCCGTGCCCGACCGGTCGCCGGGCTGCTCGCGCGGCTGCGCACCCGCGCCGCGCCGAGCGCACATTCCGCTGACACATGGAGGAATCGACCATGCCCCTCACCGACGTCATCAGCGGCATGCACCGGGAGATCGGGGCCCGCAAGGCCGTCCCGCGCCGCCTGCTGATGTGCCGCCCGCAGTACTACGGCGTGACCTACCGCATCAACCCCTGGATGCACCCGGACAAGCCGGTCGACACCGACCTCGCCCTGCTCCAGTGGGAGCAGCTGCGCGAGCTGTACGAGTCGCTCGGCCACACCATCGAGGTGATCGACCCGATCGACGGCCTCCCGGACATGGTGTTCGCGGCCAACGGCGCCACCGTTGTGGACGGCAAGGTCCTTGGCGCCCGGTTCCGGCACGCGGAGCGGACCGCCGAAGGGCCCGCGTACCTGGACTGGTTCGTCCGCAACGGCTACCAGGACGTCCTGTGGCCGGAGTACATCAACGAGGGCGAGGGCGACCTGCTTCTGGTCGGCCGCCGCATCTTGGCCGGCGCAGGCTTCCGTACGGACCAACGCGCGCACGCCGAGGCGCAGGAGTTCTTCGGCCTGCCGGTGACCAGCCTCACGCTGGTGAACCCGAACCACTACCACCTGGACACCGCACTCGCGGTGCTCTCGCCGGACGAGGTCATGTACTGGCCGGAGGCCTTCACATCCGGCAGCCAGGCGGTCCTGCGTGAGCTGTTCCCCGATGCCGTGCTGGCCTCCGAGGAGGACGCTGCGGTGTTTGGTCTGAACGCGTTCTCGGACGGCCGGAACGTCCTGCTGCCGTCGGCCGCCACCGGCCTGATCGACTCCCTGCGCAAGCGCGGCTTCAATCCGATCGGGGTGGAGCTCGGCGAGCTGCTCAAGGCCGGGGGCAGCGTCAAGTGCTGCACGCTGGAGCTGCGTTCCGCCTGACCGGCATCCCGGCGACGGTACGGGGCTCCCGCTGTCCTTGGCGTCCTCGCCAGCCTACTCGGACGGCGTCTCGGCCCACTCGGCCGAGGCGCTCCCTGACCCCGTCGACCATGGAGGCGGCGGGGTGCCCGGGCCGAAGATCTCGGCCACGCCCAGTTCCTTGAACGGCGGGATGTCGTCCTCGGGGACGATCCCGCCGCCGAACACCCCGATGTCCTCGGCCTGCTGCTCCTTGAAGAGTTCGGTGACCCCTTGAACAGCGGCAGGTGGGCGCCGGAGAGGATGGACAGGCCGATCCCCGCCGCGTCCTCCTGGACGGCCGCGTCCACGATCGACTCCGGGGTCTGCTTGAGCCCGGTGAGGATGACCTCCATGCCGGCGTCCCGCGGTGCCCGGGCGATCACCTTCGCGCCGCGGTCGTGGCCCTCCAGGCCGGGTTTGCCGATCACCACACGGATCGGCTCGCCGCGGACGGAGGGGTCAGTGGTCGTGGTGCCTCCGGAGTCGTGTCTGCCGTGATCAAGCTTCACCAGGCCGGCGACGGTTGGCGGGGGCGCCCGGCGGAATAGGCATGGAAGACTGGATTGTCAGAAATACCCTGCCGTCGCATCGCTGCAGTGCGGCGAAACGACGGCTCCCGGCGGTGATCATCGACGAGCCGGTGGGAGAGCATGGGACACACGACGGTTCCCCGTCGTCCTCGGCCCGACCCGCTGCACCGCCCGTATCCCGGGTGTTCGACGGCAGCCGGTCGTCGTGGGCCACCCAGCAGCGGTCAACCGAAGGAGCAACCATGGGCGTGCCGGGTCGGTACCCGTTCGATGCCGGTATCCACCCGACCGGCTACACCACCAAAGTGTGGACCATGCGTCAGCTCGCGGGCCTGCGCAGCGCGACCACCACCAATGAGCGTTTCAAGTACCTGCTGGGGCTGGGTGAGACGGGCCTGTCGCTCGCCTTCGACCTGCCCACCCAACTCGGGCTCGACCCGGACGACCCGCAGGCCTACGGCGAGGTCGGCCGCACCGGTGTGTCCATCGCCACCGTCGACGACTTGGCGGAGGTGTTCCGCGAGATCCCGCTCGATCAGGTGTCGGTGTCGATGACCATCAACGCCACCGCGCCGATGCTGTTGGCGATGTGGATCGTCGTTGCCCAGGAATCGGGTGTAGACCCGGCGAAACTGCGCGGCACGCTGCAGAACGAGATGCTGAAGGAGTTCCTTGCCCGCAAGGCCTTCGTCTTCGACATCGACACCAGTATGCGCTACTCGCTGGACGTGCTGGAGCACTGCATCCACCGGCTGCCCGGAGTCAACGGCGTCTCACTGTCGGGCGGGCACGCCCGTGAGGCCGGCGCCAATCGCAGCCTCGAAGTGGCCTGCGGCATCGCCGACGCGGAGACCTACCTCGAGGGCATGATGGCCCGGGGGCTGTCCGCCGACGCGGTGGCCCGGCGGTTCAGCTTCATCTTCGGCGCCCACATGGAACTCCTGGCCGAGGCGGCGAAGTTCCGCGTCGCCCGGTCGGTGTACGCGCGCCGGCTGAACGAGCGCTACGGCGTCACCGACGAGCGGGCGATGAAGATGCGCATCCAGGTCAACACCTTCGGCTCGACGCTCGCCCACCAAGAGCCGCTCAACAACGTGGTCCGGGCCGCCCTGCAGGGGCTGGCCGCGGTGCTCGGAGGCGTCCAGTCGCTGCACATCTGCAGCTTCGACGAGGCCCACCAGACGCCCGGCGAGCTCGGTGCCCGGATCGCCCTGCGGACCCATCAGATCCTCGCGCAGGAGACCGACGTCGCCCAGTACGTGGACCCGCTTGGCGGCTCTGAGGTGATCGAGCGGATCACCACAGAGCTGACTGTGGAGGTCGAGGACTGGCTGAAGCGGATCGAGGACCGCGGCGGCATGCTGGGCTGCATCCGCAGCGGCTGGCTGGAGGGCGAGGTCGAGGAGCTCGCGTACCGGGACACTGGTCCGAAGGTCGGCGTCCAGGACGAGCTCAGGTCTGAGCTGGAGCAGGAGATTCTTCGCCGCGAGCGTCACGAGGCGCCGCAGGCCGTCCAGAGGACCGTCGTGCGCCGTGAGTGCGGTCCCGAGCTCGCCCGGCTCCGAGAGGCCGCACTGGCCGGGGTCAATGTGCTGCCGGCGCTGATCGACGCCGCCCGTGCCCGCGCCACGATCGGGCAGATGCGCGAGGCGATGGCGCCGGAGGATTGAGACGTCGTTTCTTATGGCGTGATCGTTCTTTGATTCTTTCATGGCGGATCTGGTCGAGCGGTTGGTGCCGGACGAGTTGCGGGCTGTTCCGGCGGGTGGTGCCGCCGACAGTGGTGATACGTCGCAGGGCGGGGGCCGACGTCGAGCAGGTGACCGCGAGGTTCTGGCCGCGATCATCTTCGTGGCGACCTCGGGTCGCACCCGGCGGCAACTGCCGCCGGTGTTCGGCCCGGCCTGGCACACGGTCTACCGGCGATTCGCCCAGTGGAGCCGGGACCGGGTCTGGGCCCGGCTCCATCGCGTGATCCTCGACGAACTCGGAGCGCGAGGCGAGCTGGACTGGTCGCGGTGCACGATCGACTCGGTCAGTCCGAGGGCAGCAAAAGGGGGCCTTTGACTGGACCGAATCCGACCGACCGCGGCAAACTCGGATCGAAGATCCACCTGATCACCGACCGGAACGGACTGCCGCTGTCCCTGGGCATCTCCGGTCCGAACACGCACGACAGTCAGGGTTCGGAGCCGCATGTCCGGGGCATCCCGCCCATCCGTTCCCGCCCGCGGCCCTCGGCGCCGGAAGCCGGCGAAACTGCACGGCGAAAAGGGATACGACTACGACCACCTGCGCCGGCGGCTCCGCGAGCACCGCATCGCGCGCAAGGGCATCGAGTCCTCACAACGGTTGGGCCGTCACCGCTGGGTGGTGGAGAGAACCGTGTCCTGAAGCGGCACGCCGTATGTCGGTTCAGTTCCGCGTGAGCGGAGCGGACCCTTCCATCAGGCACTCCCAGACCTGATTGAGCGGACGACGATGTCGGCCGTGTAGAGCCGCACGAGATCGTACGACCCACGCGCGCAGGGGCCACCGATGCCGAGGCGCAGGCCCCACGATGTCCACGCCGTTGACGCGAGCGGTTCCGGCGAGTCTTTTGCAGGCCGGTATCTTCGGCTCAGCGCACGCCGTCATTCGCTTCTCCGCTCTGCGAACGGCGCCGGCCGGTCCGTTGCGGGGCGCCGCCGTTAGCTCGTACAACTGCGCCGAGGGCTCGCAAGGTGCGCAACACCGGCCCAGCCGGGGCCAACGCCCGACCGTGACGCGCGGGGCGGCCTACGGTGCGCCGGGTGCAAGGTGCGGAGCGGGTTGCCGACTCGAGGTCCGGGACGACGGGGGCCTGCCTCGGCGCGGACCATCTGCGGCTGGCTCCGGCACTTCTTCGCCTCGGCCAGCCTTTCCAGGGGCGTGTCCATGTCGGACATGGCCGAGTGGCTGGGACACCGCGACCCGCGCATCACGCTCGAGACGTGCGCGCACCGACGCGCCCGAGTGGCTCAGGCCGGGCAGACGGAGCTGACCCTGCCTCTGGAGTTCGACGCGCTCGCCGCAGTGGCCTGACGCCAGTCGATGAGACGTGCGGCCGGCAGCCCCCGGGGAGGGTTGTCGGCCGCACGCATTCGATCACCCATCGCCATCCGGTCCGTGTCTGAATGCCCGAGTTCAAATGCTCCGTAGTCAGCACCAAGACAGCACGGGAGAGGTGGGCAGGGGTGCTGACATGGGCTTTCAGGTCAGCACCCAACCAGCACGGGAGCCGGAACCCCACCGTCAAAACAGGGCACCCACTGCCATACCTGACATGAGTCTGTGGGGGCTGTCGACCGACATTCAGGAGGCTCTCGACCGGATCGGAAGGCTTCCGCCGCGCCCCACATGGTGCCCGCCCGCACCCCCGTACCCCGAACTATGGTGTCCCGCCACATACGCGGTCGACCTGGGCGTTCCTACGGTGTGGCGACACGCAAACGTCCCCCCGTATCCGCTCGGAAGTGGTGCACATGGCCGCCGCAACACACGCTCCCACGCCGCCCGGCTCGCTCAAGCGCATCGTCGCCGCGAGCCTCATCGGCACCACCATCGAGTGGTATGACTTTTTCTTGTACGGGTCGGCCGCGGCGCTGGTGTTCAACAAGCTGTTCTTCCCCGACTCCGATCCGCTCGTCGGCACGCTGCTGTCGTTCCTCACCTACGCGGTGGGGTTCGCCGCGCGGCCGCTCGGGGCGCTGGTGTTCGGGCACTACGGGGACCGGCTCGGGCGCAAGAAGCTGCTGGTGCTGAGCCTGCTGATGATGGGCGGGGCGACGTTCGCGATCGGGCTGCTGCCGACGCACGCGACCGTGGGTTCCGCCGCGCCGCTGCTGCTGACGGCGCTGCGGCTCGTACAGGGCTTCGCGCTCGGCGGCGAGTGGGGCGGCGCCGTGCTGCTCGTCTCCGAGCATGGCGACGCGAAGCGGCGCGGGTTCTGGGCGTCGTGGCCGCAGACCGGCGCGCCGGCCGGGCAGTTGCTCGCCACCGGTGTGCTGTCCGCGCTGACCGCGCTGCTCTCCGACGAGGCGTTCGGGGCGTGGGGCTGGCGCGTGCCGTTCCTGCTCTCCGGCGTCCTCGTGATGGTCGGCCTGTGGATCCGGCTGTCCGTCGACGAGTCGCCCGTCTTCAAGGCCGCGCTCGCCGCCGCCGAGGAGCGCAAGACAGGCGCCGCCGAGGCCGAGAAGATGCCGCTGGTCGCCGTGCTCCGGGACCACTGGCGCGATGTGCTCATCGCGATGGGCGCCCGGATGGCCGAGAACATCTCGTACTACGTCATCACCGCGTTCATCCTCGTCTACGCGACCGCCCACACCGGCCTGTCCAAGCAGACCGCCCTCAACGCCGTCCTCATCGGCTCCGCCGTCCACTTCGCCGTCATCCCGGCGTGGGGCGCGCTGTCCGACCGGATCGGGCGGCGGCCCGTCTATCTGATCGGCGCGGTCGGCGTCGGCCTGTGGATGTTCCCGTTCTTCGCGCTCATCGACCACGGCGCCTTCGGCAGCCTGCTGCTCGCCGTCACCGTCGGCCTGGTCCTGCACGGTGCGATGTACGCCCCGCAGGCGGCCTTCTTCTCCGAGATGTTCGCGACCCGGATGCGTTACTCCGGCGCCTCCATCGGCGCCCAGTTCTCCTCGGTCGCCGCCGGTGCCCCCGCCCCGCTGATCGCGACCGCGCTCCTCGACGGCTACGACGACTCCACCCCGATCGCGCTGTACGTGATCGCCGCCTCGCTCCTCACGATCGTCGCCCTCGTCTGTGCCCGCGAGACCCGCCACCGCGACCTCGCCGACGTCGCCGACGACCGGACCTCCGCCGCCAAGGCCCACGCCGAGGTCTGACCCCCAGGCGGCCCCACGCGGCCCCACGCCTCCACAACGCGGGTACGACGGCGCGGCCAGGACCGACGGAAGGGCCCCTCATCCTCCCGAGGGGCCCTTCCGTCATGCCGTCACGCCGTCATGCGGCCGTGCCGTCACGCGGTTCCACCGGCGCGCGGCCCGCGGCGCGCACTCCGGTCCGCTCCGGCGGCGAACCGGCGTACGGTCACTCGCACGTCACCTTGTCCCGTGGTGTGTAGTGCGTCGCGAACGTCTCGCGCTTCACCTCGGTGCCGCCGTTCTTGAACACCCGGTCCACCGTGATGTCGAAGCCCTCCAGTGGATCCTGTGCCTGGCACGTGGCGCCGCTGCCGGTCCGGACCCCCGGCGCCGTGATGTGGGTGCGCGGGCCCGCGACCGCCTCCACCGAGTCGTACTTCTTCGTCCCGAGGAAGGTCACCGTCACCGACGAATCCGTCGAACTCGCCTTGATGTAGAGCGGCTTGCCCGTGTCGTTGCGGAACCTCAGGTCCAGCGAGCCCCAGGCCACCGTCGCCTCCCGGCCCGCCGGGTAGCGCTCGATGTAGAAGGAGTGGGCGCCGTGCTCGACCGGCTGGACGCCGGCGAAGAAGAGCGCGTTGTAGACGGTCGTCGCCACCGCCGAGACACCGCCGCCCGGCGCCAGCTGGTAGCGGCCGTCGAGGATCATGGTGCCGTCGACGAAGCCGTTGGCCGGGGTGCGTTCGCCGACCGTCCGGTTGAAGCTCCACTCCTCGCCCGGCTGGACCAGTGAACCGTTGATCAGCTCGACCGCGCGGCCGATGTTGGTCGTCCGGTACGGGGCGGTCGGGAAGTTCACCGTGAACGTCGACATCTGCTCGGTGATCCCAAGCTGCGCCAGGCTTCCCGAGGACAGCCGCGGCGGGGTGGCGGTGGTCGTGACCGGGCCGGTACGGGCGGCGTCGCCCTTCTTCGTGAGCAGCGGTTCCACCGCCGCGCCGAGGGCCTCGGCGCTCACCTGGCGACCGGACCGGCCCTCCTGCTCCACGACCACCTTGCCGTCCCGCACACCGAGCCGGGCCTCGACGGGGCTGCCGGTGAAGGAGTCCAGTCGGCGGGCCACGGCGGGGTCCTTCATCAGACCGGAGGCGTCGAGCGACGAGCCGAGCCGGCCTTTTTCCGCCGTCACCTTCAGATGGGCGGAGAGCGTGGCCGGCGAGATCGACAGCCGCTGGTCGCCCGAGGTGAGGGTGACCGGCCCCGACACGGCGGGCTCGGCGAAGTCCTTCACGAACCGGGCGATCTCGGCGGCCCGCACCTTCGGGTGGGTGACCGACACCGGCAGCAGGACGGGAGAGGCGCCCGCGCCGACCGGGGGGTAGGCGGTACGCAGGGCGTCGACCGCCTTGTCCGCGTCCAGGCTCTGCCCGTCGCGCGGCCGGGTCACCACGGTCTTGCCGTTCTCGAAGGCCACCGCACCCTCGCGCACCGTGCGATCCGTCTTCTTCGCAACGGCCGCGACCGCCGCGTGCGCCTTCGGGACGTCGAAGGACACGACCGGCTCGATGTCGCGGCTGCCCGGCGAGAAGAGCCGGCCGATCACCGTGACCGGGTCGCGGGACGGGTCGGCGGCCCGCTGCGCCGTGGCCGCGGCGTCGATGGCGAGCCCGACGGACTCCGGGGCCACCGTGGTCGTCGTGTCGCCGATGGCGACCTTGATCGGATCGTTCCAGGCGGCGGGGGCGGCCGAGGCCAGCCGGGCGGCGGCCTCGGCGCGGCTCAGGCCGCCGATGTCGATCCCGCTCACCCGGGTGCCCGCGGATATGTCGTCCCCGGTGGCGACGAGACCCGCCACGTACAGTCCGCCGGCCGCGGCGGCGACCACACCGGTCGCGAGGGCCGTCTTGCGCAGAGGGCGGCGGCGTCCGTGCCGGCCTCTGGCGGCGGTACGGACGTTGGTCGTGGAGCGGTGCACACACCCTCCCGGTGCGAAATGGGATCGGAAGGAACCGGCCGCCGCACGAACCGGGCGCACTCCGGCCTTGAGGAGCCGAAGAGAGCGAGGAGACCAAGAGGCAGAGGCGGCCGAGGAGGCCGGGCCGAGCCAAGGGGAATCCGGGCGTGCGCGAGCGGAGCCGGGGCAGGTTCCGTGCGGGGGCAACCCGGCCACGATACGCCGAATGGGGTAAACGGTCTATATGATCTCTTTCTTCCGTCGGCGACTCCGGTCTCGCCGCCTCTCGATCTAAGGTGGATCGGTGTCCACGTCTCCGATCGGTCCCCAGTCAGTCGATCGCGCGCTCGCTCTGCTCGATGCCGTCGCCGACGCCGAGCGACCCGTCGGAGCCAAGACCCTGGCCCGTACCCTCGGCTGCGCGTTGTCGACCGTCTACCACCTGGCCGGCCCCCTGATCGCCCGCGGTCACCTCGTCCGCACCCCCGAGGGCTACGCGCCCGGACCGCGCGTCCCCGCCCTGCACCGCGCCTACCAGCGCCACCACGGCCTCGGCGGCCCGGTCGCCACCCTCCTCGGCCATCTGCGCCGCACCGCCGGCGCCGAGGCGTACTTCACCACCTACCGGGACGGCCGCATCACCGTCCTCGACACCACCGCGCCCGTCACCGACACCGGCCACCCCTTCACCCCCGGCCCCGAGTCCCGCGCCCACGCCACCGCCCACGGCAAGGTCCTGCTCGCCGGACTGCCTCGCGCCGCGCGCCGCCGCTACCTCGACGAGCACGGCATGGCCCGGTTCACCGACCGTACGATCACCAGCCCCGAACGCTTCGAGGCGGAACTGGCCCGGGTACGCGAGAGCGGCGTCGCCGTCTCGGTGGGGGAGGCGGACCCCGCGTACACCTGCCTCGCCACCGTGCTCCCCGAGCGCGCGGACGGCATCACGCACGCGCTGTCCGTGTCCCTCCCCACCGCCGACTTCCGACGGCGGCACGGCGAGGTACGGGCCGCCCTGGCCCGGGCCGTCCCGCTCTTCGTGCCGTTCCTCGACGCGGGCGGGGATCAGGCCCCGCCGGAACCGTGCGGGATTCCGACCCTGCCGGAATCCTGAGCCGCCCGGCTGGCGGCGGGCCCGGGCAGGCCGCACCGTGGAGGCATGATCTTCATCGCCGTACGATTCACCGCCCGCCCCGACGTCGCCGACGCCTGGCTGGAGCACGTCGCCGACTTCACCAACTCCACCCGCGCCGAGCCCGGCAACCTCTTCTTCGACTGGTCGCGCGGTGTCGAAGACCCGAACCAGTGGGTTCTCCTGGAGGGCTTCGCCGACGACGAAGCCGGTGCGACGCACGTCGCCTCCGACCACTTCAAGGCCGGTCTCGAGACCATGGGCGCCCTGATCGCCTCCACCCCCGAGATCATCCACGTGAACTCGCCGGAGCTGCAGGGCTGGGGCCCCATGGGCGAACTCGCCCGCTGAGTCCGCTGAGTCCGCGACTCGGCCGGGTCCGTCGAGTGCGCTGGTCCGCCGGGCCGGCCGAGCCGCCTGAGCAGGTAGTGCCCGCCGCCCCCCGGCGTACTCGCCGAACCCGCCGGAGTTCCCCGGGCGGTTGCCGCACACGGCGACCGCCCGTCTCCGTTTTCCGGGCCCCGAGGCTTCCGACGGGCCGACGGGCCGACGGGCCGACGGGTCGGCGGGTCGACGGGTCGACGCGTCGCCCGGCGGGTTCGCGAGCTGGGAAGACCCCCTGCCGACCCCGGCGAAATCCGAGTGCGTCCGTCGTGCCGGCCGTGCCACGATGACGCCGGAAGGCGAGGTCCCGTGGGCGGATTGATGCGATTCGAGGAGGCACTGGTCACCTGGGTGGCCGGTGGACCCGAGGCGGAGCGGGCGGCGACGGCCGCCCGTGAACTGGCCGGCGGGGTACGCGCGGCGGTGCTGGTCGAGGGGGACAGCGACCGGGCCGCCATCGAGACGCTCGCCGCCCGCCACGGCCGCGACCTCGGCGCGGAAGGAGTCGCCGTCGTTCCGCTCGGCGGCGCCACGAACATCGGGCACTACCTCGACGTATGCGGCCCGCCCGGGCTCGGCCTCCCGCTCGCCGGGCTCTGCGACCTCGGCGAGGAGCGGCACTTCCGGCGTCATCTGGAGCGGGTCGGACTCGCGGAGCCGGGGCTCACCCCGGACGGCCTGGAAGACCTCGGCTTCCAGGTGTGCGACGCCGACCTGGAGGACGAGCTGATCCGCGCGCTCGGCGCCGACGGCGTACGCGACGTGATCGACGGCCAGGGCGAGACCCGCCCGTTCCGTACGTTCCAGGGCCAGCCCGCCCAGCGGGACCGGCCCGTCGCCCATCAGCTGCGACGCTTCATGGGTACCCACAGCGGACGCAAGGAACAGTACGCGCGGGCGCTCGTCGCCCACCTCGACCTGGCCGTCGGCGTCCCCCGCCCGCTGGAGCGGTTGCTCGCTCGCGTCTGACCCGGCCGGGCCGCCGCGGTGACCCGGACCCTCCCGGCCCCGTTCGCTGCGGCGTGCCATGCCATGATCACCCCAAACGGGCGGAAGCGTCCGGACGGAGGGGCGGTATGCGGTACCTGATGATCTTCGTCATCGCGGCTCTGGGTGTCGTGCTCGGCGCCGGCGGCATCGCCGCCCTGCGCACCGGCTGGATCCTTCCCTGGCACCGGCGCCACGTCCGGCGCCCCGTGCTCCACGGCTGGGCTCTGCTGGTCATGGGCGTGGCGTTCGCCGCCCAGGCGGCGGTTCTCCTGATCTCGTTCGAGTCCGGGCGCCTCCCGCAGACACTGCCCCTGGCCGCCTCCGGCATCCTCGTGGCAGGCGTACTGTTGCTCGGCCTCGCGCAGCGTGGCCCTTCCCGCCGCTGACCCGGGAAGGCACCGCCCGCCGCGCCGGGCTCACACCGTCCGGCCAGGAAGCGGCGCGCCGCCGGGCGATGACGTAGCACCGCGCGATGTCGTCCCGCCCCGTGGTGCCGCACCGTCACCCGGCGCCGTACCACCACGCGGTGCCGCACCGACTCCGCCCAGAGGAGGGACCGAGCCGGGCGGCCGTGCCCCGCCCTCCGAGCCGTTCGGGTGTCTCCAGCGGGCGCGCCGGCGCGCCGCGCGGTCGAATCGAGGCATGGCCCCCTTCGACAGGACCCGTACCGGCGGCTCCGTGCCGAGCGTCGCCGCCCAGGGCACATGGTGGTACGCCGCCATAGCCGGCGAGGCCGCCGACTCGTTCAGAGCCCGTGTCCGGATACGCATGCGGCGGGCCTGCCTCGCCGCGATCCTGCTGCTCACCCTCGCCTACGCCGGGCTCGTGCTCACCGCCACCGGCCGGCGCTGGGGCGACGCCGCGGTGGCCGGCCGGCTCGCCGATCCGATCGTCGCCCGCCTGCTGCGCGAGCATCCCTCGGCCCAGGGCCTGTCCACCCTCACCCTGATCCTCGCCGTCCTGCTGCTCGCGGCGACCGGCCTCCTGCGCAAGCGGTACGCGCACACCGGCGCCGCCCTCGGAACCCTCGCCGCCGCCCTCCTGGTCGCCGAACTCCTGAGGCGTTACGCGCCCGGCCCCCGCCTCGCCGGCGCCTCCGGCGCCACCGTCCCCAGCGGCTTTCCCAGCGTCTCCGGCGTGATCGCGGCGGGCGTCGCCCTCGGGCTCCTCCTCGTCGTCCCGTACCGGCTGCGCTCCGTCGCCGTCGGCCTCGGCGCCCTGTGGGCCGCCGCCCTCGGCGCGTACGGCATCGCGGCCGGCCACCACCGCCCCGGCGACGTCATCGCCGCCGATCTGCTCGTCCTCGCCGCCTACGCCGCGGCCGTCGGGGTGCTCGCCCGGGGCGGCAAGGTACGCCCGGCGCCCCGGCGCGGACTGCCCCCGCAGCGGCTCCTGGTCACCCTCCCGCTCGCCGCCCTCGCCGTCGCGGGGCTCGCCGCGGGCGGGTACCTCCTCGGCGCGAGCCTCCCCGGCTCCGGCCCCGGGCCCCTGCCCGCCGAACTGCCCCGGATCGCCCACCGCTGCGGCCAGGCCCTCGCCGCCGGAACGGGCGCCGCCGTCGCCCTCGCCCTACTGGGGATGCTGCGCCGCGTGGAACTCGACCCGGAGCCCGTCCCGTACCGGCACGCGCCCTCCGAGGCCGACCCCGACGCGGAGTTCGACCCCGACGCGGAGACCGACCCCGGCCTGGGCTCCGGCCTCGGCACCGGCCTCGCCTCCCGCCTCGGCACCGACTCCGGCCTCGGCACCGACTCCGGTCGCGGATCCGGTCTCGCCTCCCGCCGCGATACCCACCTCGATGCTCGCCACGGCGCGGGCCCCGGCACCGACGCCCCGCGTCCCGTCGATCCGCTCCGCCGGATTCCCTGGATTCCCCGGATTCCCAGGTACCCCTTTTCCCGGGGACGGGATCACGAGATATCTTGATGTCGAGCAATCTTGTAGACGCAGACACAGACGCAGACGTGGAGCGGAGCACACCCGGTGACTGACTCGACCATCATCTACACGCACACCGACGAGGCGCCCGCCCTGGCGACGTACTCGTTCCTGCCCGTGATCCAGGCGTACGCCTCGACCGCCGGCATCAACGTCGAGACGCGTGACATCTCCCTGGCCGGGCGCATCATCGCCAGCTTCCCCGAGCGTCTCGAGGAGGGTCAGCGCATCGAGGACGCCCTCGCCGAGCTGGGCCGCCTGGCCAAGACGCCCGAGGCCAACATCATCAAGCTGCCGAACATCTCGGCCTCGATCCCGCAGCTGAAGGCCGCGATCGCCGAGCTCCAGGCCCAGGGCTACGCGCTTCCGGACTACCCGGACGACCCGCGGACCGACGAGGACAAGGACGTCCGCGCCCGTTACGACAAGATCAAGGGCTCGGCCGTCAACCCGGTCCTGCGCGAGGGCAACTCCGACCGCCGCGCCCCCGGCGCCGTCAAGAACTACGCCAAGACCCACCCGCACCGCATGGGCGCCTGGACCGCCGAGTCCAAGACCAACGTGGCCACGATGGGGCAGAACGACTTCGCCTCCACCGAGAAGTCGACCGTCATCGCCGAGGACACCACCCTCCGCTTCGAGCACGTCGCCGCCGACGGCACCGTCACCGAGCTGCGCGCGCCGCTGAAGGTCATCGCCGGCGAGGTCGTCGACGCCTCCGTGATGCGCGCCGCCGCGCTCAACACCTTCCTGTCCGAGCAGGTCGCCCGTGCCAAGGCCGAGGGTGTGCTGTTCTCCGTGCACCTCAAGGCCACGATGATGAAGGTCTCCGACCCGATCGTCTTCGGTCACGTCGTGCGCGCCTTCTTCCCGGCCACCTTCGCCAAGTACGGCGAGGTACTGGCGGCCGCCGGCCTGTCCCCGAACGACGGCCTCGGCACCATCCTGGGCGGCCTGGAGGCCATCCCGCACGGTCTCGGCGCCGAGATCAAGGCCTCCTTCGACGCCGAGATGGCCGAGGGCCCGGCCCTCGCCATGGTCGACTCCGACAAGGGCATCACCAACCTGCACGTGCCGTCCGACGTCATCGTCGACGCCTCGATGCCGGCCATGATCCGTACCTCCGGCCACATGTGGGGCCCGGACGGCCAGGAGGCCGACACCCTCGCCGTCCTCCCGGACAGCTCCTACTCCGGCGTCTACCAGGCCGTCATCGAGGACTGCCGCGCCCACGGCGCCTTCGACCCGGCCACCATGGGCTCCGTCCCGAACGTCGGCCTGATGGCGCAGAAGGCCGAGGAGTACGGCTCCCACGACAAGACCTTCGAGATCGAGACGGCCGGTACCGTCCGCCTCGTCGACCCGGCCGGCAACGTCGTCCTGGAGCAGGAGGTCGCCGAGGGCGACATCTTCCGCGCCTGCCAGACCAAGGACCTGCCGATCCAGGACTGGGTCAAGCTCGCCGTCACCCGCGCCCGCGCCACCGGCGCCCCGGCCGTCTTCTGGCTGGACGAGAACCGCGCCCACGACGCCCGCCTGATCGCCAAGGTCGGCACGTACCTCGCGGACCACGACACCGAGGGCCTGGACATCAAGATCCTGTCCCCGGTCGAGGCCACGAAGTTCTCCCTGGAGCGCATCCGCCGCGGCGAGGACACCATCTCGGTCACCGGCAATGTCCTGCGCGACTACCTGACCGACCTCTTCCCGATCCTGGAGCTGGGCACCAGCGCCAAGATGCTCTCCGTGGTCCCGCTGATGGCGGGCGGCGGCCTCTTCGAGACGGGCGCCGGCGGCTCCGCCCCGAAGCACGTCCAGCAGCTGGTCAAGGAGAACTACCTGCGCTGGGACTCGCTCGGCGAGTTCTTCGCGCTGGCCGCCTCCTTCGAGCACCTGGCCACCACCGCGGGCAACACCCGCGCCCAGGTCCTGGCCGACACGCTGGACCGCGCCACCGGCACCTTCCTCAACGAGGACAAGTCGCCGACCCGTCGCCTCGGCGGCATCGACAACCGCGGCAGCCACTTCTACCTGGCCCTCTACTGGGCCCAGGAGCTGGCCAAGCAGACCGCCGACGCGGAGCTGGCCAAGGCCTTCGCCCCGCTCGCCGAGACGCTCTCCGCCAACGAGGCGAAGATCGTCGACGAGCTGATCGCCGTCCAGGGCGCCCCGGCCGAGCTGGGCGGCTACTACCAGCCCGACCCGGCCAAGGCCGCGGCCGTGATGCGTCCGTCCGCGACCTTCAACGAGGCCATCGCCTCCCTGGCCTGAGGCCAGGGCCGGTGTCCGCGCGGACACCGGCGGTGACACCGTGACACCGGGGCCGCCCCGGCCGGGACCCTTCCGGCCGGGGCGGCCCTGTCGGTGGCGCATCCGCCGTTCGGGTGTGAGTCTGGATGGATGAGTTGGGCATCATGGACGACCACTGGTGTGTACACCGGTGGGGGCGGGGTGCTGACCGACGAGGTGGGTGTCCTCACGGGTGACGTGACGGTGCACACCACCTTCGCCGACGGAGAAGCACGCGTGGCCGTGCAGTACAGCGGAGCGTCCGACTGGTTCACCATGTCGGGCAGCCCCGTTCCCTGCGGATCGGAGTCCGAGAGCCGAGATCTGCACGACGCTGTGGTGGAGGCCGTACGGGAAGCCGTACGGGAAGGAGGCGGAGCGATCGTGCCGAGCATGCCGCATCTGTCCGGATAGGGTCCGCCCGTGCCGAGGCCGCATGCGCGGGCCTCGGCGGCGAGCGCGGTCCCGGGTTCCCTGTCAGGGCCCCGGGCCTTTGGCGACCCTTGGCGGCGCCCCGGAGCCGCCGGTGAGAAACCGAGGGGTGGGGGGGGGGGGGGGGGGGGGGGGGGGGGGGGGGGGGGGCGGGGCGGGCCGGGGGCGGGGGGGGGCGCGGGCGCGGGGGGGGGCGGGCGGCGGGGCGGCCCCGCGCCCGGGCGGGGCGCCGGCGCCGGCCCCGCGCCCCCCCGCCCGCGCCCCCGCCCCCCCCGGCGCCCCCCCCCCCCCCCCCCCCCCCCCCCCACCCCTCGGTCATGCCGATACGGTCGACGAGCGCCGACAGGGCCGAGACCGCCGGTTTTCCGGGGCACCCGGGAAACCGGCGGTCTTGTCGCTCGTCGGCCGTCAGGCCGTCAGGCCTGGGAGTTGTCTTCCCCGTGCGGCGCCACCACCACCGGGCACGGCGCCAGGTGCAGCGCCGCGTGCGCCACCGACCCGATCCGCCGGCCCAGCGCCCCGCGCCGGGACCGCCGCCCCACCACGAGCAGCTGCGCCGCCCCGGCCTGCGACAGCAGCACCTCACCGGCGCTGCCCATCTCCACGTGCTCGGTCACCGGCACGTCCGGGAACCGCTCCCGCCACGGTGCCAGGGCCTCGCGCAGCGCCTTCTCCTCGTACGGGACGAGCCCGCCGGCCTCGTCGGCGACCCGCAGCGACCCCGGGCTGAACGCGAACAGCGGCGGCAGGCTCCAGGCCCGTACGGCCCGCACCGCCGCGCCGCGCGCCGCCGCCGTCTCGAAGGCGACCTTCAGCGCGGGCGCGCTGTCCTCGCCGGTGCCGGTCTGGCCCACCACGATCTCGCCGCCGGCCGGTTCGGGCGCCTCGCCGTCGCGGGAACGGACGGCGACGACCGGGACGGGGGAGGCCGCGATGAGCTGCTGTCCGTACGAGCCGAGGATGAAGCCGACCAGCGCGCTGTGTCCGCGCGAGCCGATGACGAGGAGGTCGGCGTCCTTGACGGTGTCGAGCAGCGCGGCCACCGGGGTGTCGCCGAGGACCTGCGCGGACAGCGGACGGTCGGGGTGACGGGCGGCGATCTCGGCCTCGGCCTGGTGCAGCAGATCGCTCGCGGCTTTCTGCTGGACCGCCGGGTCCTGGGCGAGCGGCAGGTCGAGGGGCTCCCAGCGCCAGGCGTGCACCAGCCGCAGCGGCAGGCCCCGGTACGCGGCTTCCCGGGCGGCCCAGTCGGCCGCGGCCAGGCTTTCGGGGGATCCGTCGACTCCCGCGACGATCTCACGACTCATCAGGATGCCTCCGTCGGTTCGGCGCGGGGCCCGCCGGGCGGCGGACCCTCTTGCTGTGACCAGCTTGATCGTATCGGCGGCGAAAGAAGAGGGACCTACGTCCCGAGCTGCCTCGCCGACCGGCCTGAACTGGCCATTCGCGGAATCCGACGGTGTTGCGGCGGGTCGGTTGGCGGTGCGAATCGAGGGACGGACTAGACCGGGAGGGTGAGCCGGGCGTGGGTGCCGTGCAGATAGTGGTCGCCGATGTCGCGCAGCCGGTGGTCGGGGGAGACGGGGGCGGTGAGCGCCCGGACGTTGCGCCAGAAGCGGTCGAAGCCGGGGTCCGCGCCGAGGGGGTCGGCGGGGGAGTGCGGGGCGACGAGTTCCAGGACCCGGGTGGTGATGTCGCCCGCCGCGCGGTGGGCGACGGTCTCGGCGGCGGCGACGAGGACGGCGATGTCGGAGCGTTCCGTGACACCGAGGCCGTGCGCGGCGAGCAGGCCGTGCGCCAGGGCCTCGGTGGCCCGGTCGGCCACGGCGGCCGCGGTGTGCGCGGCCGTCGCCGACTCCCCGTAGGCGAGCAGCAGATACGGATCGTCCTCGGGCGCGGGGCCGACGGGCGAGGTCGGCTCCTTTGGCCCGGTGGGCGGGGGCGGCGCGCACCGGGAGGCCCGACTGACGTCCCGCGCCTCGGCGAGCGCCCCTTCGGCGATGCCCAGCGTGACATGGACGAGCAGCAGACGCAGGACGAGCGGGGCGAGGGTGGCGTACGGGGTGACGGCGTGTTCGTCGTACGGCAGGACGCCGAGGATCCGTTCCGCGGCGACGGGCAGCCGGTCGAAGGTCACCGTGCCCGCCCCGGCGAGGCGTTGGCCCAGCCGCTCGGTGTACGGCTCGGTGGAGACGGCCGGGTGCGCCGGGTCGGCCAGGACGACGAGGACGTCCCCGCTCGCGGTGTCGCGGGCGCCCACCAGGAGGCGGTCGGCGACGGCGACGCCGGAGGTGAAGAAGCGCCGTCCGGTGAGGTGGTACGTGCCGTCGCCGGCGGGGGTCAGGGCGAGTCCGGCCGGGCCGCTCTCCGCGCGCGGAGGCTCGGCCGATCCGGCGAGCAGCCCAGGCTCCCCGATATCGTGCGCGGCGAGGCCGGGGGACAGGAGCCGTACGGTCCAGGACAACGCGCAGTGATGGGCGAGGAGTTCACCGATCGAACCGTCCGCCGCCGAGATCTCGCGGATCACCCGGCAGGCGGTGTGCCAGTCGGCGCCGGGCCCGCCGGGGCCGGGAGCGGTGAGCAGACCGGGCAGGCCCGCCTCCCGGAGCCGGGCGGCCTCGTCGAAGGGCACCTTGCCGGCGCGGTCGCGGTCCCGGGCATCGGCGGCGAGGTCGTCGGCCAGCTCCCGGACGACCAGCGGCCAGACCGTGTCGTCCGCGAGGCGGTCGGGCGGTGTGACGGAGTCGGGTCGTCGCCTCGCCTGCTTCCGGGTCCTCATGTCACCTCACCGGCCTTTCCGCGACTATCCCCACTGGACTGGTAGGGATAGTCGCAGAGAGGGCTTTCCGCGCCCAAGAGGCGCCCGCATGGCGGACGGTGCCGTATCAGGGTGTGGAAGGGCCTTGCCCGGAAGGTGAGTTGGCGTACGCCGGACGGTCAGGGGTTGGCCCAGGCCTCCGGGGCCTCGGCGAGTGCCGTGATCTCCGACGGCAGCCGCCCGGCGGCCACTTCGGCGAGCGAGACACCTTCGAGCACCTGGCGCACATTCGCGCGCAGCGCGACCCAGACCGTCAGGAGCGAGGCGGCGGGGCCGGTGTACGACAGCTCCGGGGGCCGCTCGCCCCGCACCGACACCAGCGGACCCTCGACACAGCGGATCACGTCGGCCAGCGAGATCTCCCCGGCGGGCCTGGCCAGCCAGTACCCGCCGTTGCCGCCGCGCTGGCTCAGCACCAGACCGCCCTTGCGCATGTCGCCGAGGATGCCTTCGAGGAACTTGTGCGAGATGCCCTGGTGTTCGGCGATGGCCTCCGCCTTCAGCGGGCCGGCGTCCCGGGCGGCGGCGAGCTGAAGGGCGGCGCGCACGGCGTAGTCGGCCTTGGCTGAAATGCGCATACGCGCATTATGCACAGCCGCCCGGGGCCCCGGACGCCGGGGAAACCCATGCCGGGGGAGGGAGTGCCGCAGCCGTTGCACGAGGCGGCAGCGGGCGGGTGGGCAGGGGGCGAGCCCGGGGAGACAGGCATGACAGGCAGGGGCGTGGACGCGGCGGGCGGACCGCGACGGGGGCGGCCCCCGCTGGTGCCGCCGCCCCCGTACCGATCCGCCACGACAGGCGCCGCCCGCACCGCTGCGGCCACGACCCGGTACGGCTCCCGCCACCAGTCGGGCGCCCACCGCGGCAGCGGCCCGGCGCGTGGCCCGGCCGGTCGGCCGAAGCACCCGCCGGTCAGCCGAAGCGCCCGCCGGACAGCGGCGCGGTGGCGTCGCCGCCGCCCGCGCGCACCCCGCGCAGGAACGCCCCCAGTGCCTCCAGCGAGGTCCGGGACGGCTCCCAGTCCAGTTCCCGGTGCGCCCGCCCGGTCGCCATCACCGGCAGCCGCAGCACCGCGTCGAGCAGGTCGGGCGAGGCGTGGGCCACCCGCATCCGCCAGGCCGCGGCCAGCGCCGCGCGGATCGCGGGCACCGGCACCGTCACCGGCCGCGCGTCGAAGAACCGTGCGAGCAGCTCCCCGTCCACCACCGGCTCGGCCGCCAGGTTGAACGCGCCGCGGACATCGCGCAGGACCGCCCGCGCGTAGCCGTCGGCCGCGTCGTCCGTGTGCAGGAACTGCAGGCGCAGCCCCGGGAGTCCGGGCAGCAGCGGCAGCAGATCCGGCCGGATGAGCTGCCCCGGGAACCAGCGGCCCGCGAAGATGCGCCGCTGCCCGCTCGCCGACTCCTCCTTGAACTGGAACGCCGGCCGCATCCGCACCACCCGGGTCTGCGGATGATCGCGTTCGAAGGTGTCGAGGACCCGCTCCAGATAAGCCTTCTCCCGGGTGTAAGCGGCTCCCGGCCAGCCGTGCGCGGGCCAGGACTCCGACACCGGCCCCCCGCCGGCCGGGCCGGGCGAGTAGGCGCCCACCGACGAGGCGTGCACCAGGGCCGGGACACGTGCGGCGGCGACCGCGTCGAAGACCCGGAGCGAACCGAGCACATTGGTCCGCCAGGTCGTCACCGGATCGCGGACCGGCTGGAACCGCCAGGCCAGATGGACGACCGCGTCGGCGTCCGCCACGTACCGGGCGAGCCGTCCGGCGTCCCCCTCCATGGACAGATCGACCTCCGCCCACTCGGTTTTCGCCAGGGACAGCCGGGGCCGGCGTCGGGCCAGGCCCAGGATCGAACCGACCCGGGGCTCCCGCGCCAGGGCCCGTACCACGCTCGTGCCGACGTTCCCGGTGGCGCCGGTGATCACGACCCGCAGTCGCTCGCTCGCGTTCATGTACCGACCTTCCGCCATCGCGCCGGTGCCCGCACGCGGACCGCGCCGGTGACGGACGGTGAAGCCGTCGGACGCGGGGTGGACGACAGCGGCTCCGGGGGCCGTGCAGTGCCGGGAACAGTGCCGGGAAGACCGGAAGACCGGAAGGCCGTATGCGGCCCCCGGCCGAACCGCCGTGCTGCCCCGCCTGCTGTGGGCCTCCCGGACTCAGGAGTGGGTGGGGCCCGCCTCCGGCGGTTCGAGGGCGCCGCGCCCGTGCCCGCTCTTACGGCCGTGGCCCGTGGCCGTGGTGCTCCGGCCCCTGCTCGCCAGGCGTCCGCTGTCCCGCAGGCCCCACGCAGACCTCCGCTCTCCCCTCCCCCTCCTCGGGTCTTCGCCCGGGCCCCGGCCTCCCGTCCGGCATGCCCCGGAACCGTGCGTGAGCGGTTCGACGCACCCGAGCGGGGGTACCCGCCGAGTAGCCACCGGCTTGGCCACAGGCCGCATGGGCATGCCCCGACGGGAGGTGTCGACATGGACGGCTCACGGCTCTCGCCGCGCGAGCGGCGGATCCTCGACGAGATCGAGCACGACCTGGCCGAGGACGCCTCCCTCGCCCGCCTGCTCGGCACACCCGCGCCGGAGGCTCCTCGTCACGGGGGAAGGCCGCGGCGCCCTTCGTTGCGGCGGCCACTCCGCCCCGCCGCGGTCGCCGCCGTCCTGGCGCCCGTCGTCCTCGCGCTCCTCGTCGTCGCCGTGGTCACCGGGGCCCCGGGCCTCGTGTGGGCGTTCGCCGCCGTCTGGGCGCTGAGCCTGGTCCTCCTGACGCGGCTGCTCCTGCGCTGGTCGCGCCGCCATTTCACCGGTGACGAACGCCCCCGTCCCGACCAGGGGGAGATCCGCTGACCTCAGTCGGCGCCTCGCCGCCCCGGCCCCCGCCCCCGGACCGCCGCCCCAGGCCCCTGACCGACTGCCCCCGCGAGCCCTCGTGGCCCGTCCCCGACCTCGTACCCCTACGGGTTCAGTTCCCCCGCGTCCCGAACCGCCGCCACAGCCACAGCGAGAGCGCTGCCCCGAACGCCGCCCCGATCAGGGCGAGCGGCAGCCGGGCGGTCGATCCCGACGGCACCCCGTCCCTCGGCGCCTCACGCGGCCCCGTCGCCGCCGCCTCACGCGGATTTCGCCGGCTGTCGCCGCCGTCCTCGGGACCAGCCTGGGCCTGTGTCCGGTCCTGTCCCTCCTCCGGCTGCTTGTGCGGCTGCTGCTCGGCGGGCTTGAGGGACCCCACCGGTGTCACCCGGCCCCAGGCGCCGAACCCCCAGTCGAGCAGCTCGCGGGTCTCCTCGTACACCGCGAAGCCGTCGCCGCCCTGCGGGTTCATCACCGAGACCACCAGAGTTCTGTCGCCGTGCCGGGCCGCCGCGACGAGGGTGTTGCCCGCACCGCTGGTGTATCCGTTCTTCACCCCGATCAGGCCGGGATAGGGGGCCACCCCGTCCGCACCGGTCAGCAGCCGGTTGGTGTTGACGATGCCGTACGACCAGGAGCCGGCCGGGAAGTCGGCGTACGGCGTCGAGCAGTAGCGGACGAACCGGGGGTCCTGGAGTCCCGCCCGGCCGAAGACCGCCAGGTCGTACGCCGAGGAGACCTGGCCCGGCGCGTCGTAGCCGTCCGGGGAGACCACCTGGGTGTCGCGGGCGCCGAGCTCGCGGGCCTTTCGCTGCATCTTCGCGGACATCGCGTCCCAGCCGCCGTTCATCGCGGCGAGCACATGCACGGCGTCGTTGCCGGAACTGAGGAAGACTCCGTTCCACAGGTCCGACACCTTGTAGGTGTAGCCCTCCTTCACCCCCACCAGGCTGCTGCCGTCGCCGATGTTGTACAGCTCCTCGTCGAGGACGGTGTGCTGTTCCTCCGGGTCGTGGCCCGGCAGCGCCGTCAGCGCGAACAGCGTCTTGAGGGTGCTGGCGGGCGGCAGCGGCTCGTGGGCGTTGCGGGCCGCGAGCACCTCGCCCGTCGACGCGTCGGCCACCACCCAGGACAGCGCCGAGACGGCGGGCGGCTCCGGGGCTCCGCGCAGCGGCTGCACCTGGGTGCCGGAGCGGTCGAGCCGGGCGGGATCGACGGCATGGCGCGCGGGCGGGGTGGGCTCCGCGACGGAGGCGGCCGAGGCCGCCGTGACCGGCAGGGCGAGCAGCAGCGCCGCGGCACCGGCGGCGGTGTGACGGACAGCGGGCGTGACGATCATTCAGCCACCGTAGAAACGGCGCCGGGGCCGCGCAGAACGGAGTGCGCCGTCCGGCGTAGCCGCCGCGGCGGGCCGAAGAGCCGTCCCCGGACCCTCTCCGCACCGCCTACGGCCCCCGACCGCGGTGGCCGCCCCCGTCGCCCCGGGGCATCGGGGCCGCCGTCCGCGCCCCGCTCCGGGCGGAGTACTCCGCCCGCGCCCCGGTCGGCTGTCGGAGTGACAGGGCATCCTGGTGACGTGTCCTCATTTCCGTATCAGAGCAGGTCCGTTGGGCCAGCCGGCGCTGCCGCCCCCATGTCCGAACATATGGTCGTCTGTGGTGACGACGTCCTTGCCCAGCGCCTCGCGGCCGAGCTGCACGAGATGTACGGGGAGCCCGTCACCCTGATCGTTCCGCCGCCCGACGACGGACCGGACGGGCGGCCCGCCTCGCGGACCGGACGGGCGATGGCACTCTTCGGACGGGTGACGGCGGCGGTCACCCGCACCACGGGAGCCGGGACCCCGTCCGGACCCGGAACGGGGGCCGGAACCGGCGGCCCCGGCGGCGGGCCGGGGCAGTCGCGGCCGGCCGTCCGGCTCATCGAGGCCGCCGACGCCGACGACACCGTGCTGCGCGACGCCGACGTGGCGCGGGCCACCGCGCTCGCCCTCGTCTACGAGGACGACGAGCGCAACATCCGCGCCGCGCTGACCGCCCGCCGGCTCAACCCGCGGCTGCGTCTGGTCATCCGGCTCTACAACCGCAAGCTCGGCCAGCATCTCGCCACCCTTCTCGACCAGGCCGCGACCATCGCCGACCCTGGTCTGGACCCCGAGAAGCCGGACGCGGCGACCACCGTGCTGTCCGACGCCGCCACCGCCGCGCCCGCGCTCGCCGCCACCGCCGTCGTCGGCAGCAAGAAGGTCATCCAGGCCGGCGGCCTGCTGCTGCACGCCGTCGACCGCAACCCGCCCGGCCCCGGCGAACTCGCCGCCCCCGGCCTGTGCACCCTCGCCCTGCTCTCCGCGACCAGCACCGACCCGGCCGGCAGCGAGGGATCCGACCTCAGCGGCGACCAGGCGCCCCGGCTGCTGCCCGGCGACGACGAGGTGGCCGCCGCCACCGGGCGGGCCACCCTCACCCTCGAACGGGTCGGCTACGAGGGCCCGTCGCGGGCGGGCGGCTGGCTGCGCGCCGTCCGGCTGCCGGTCGGCTCGCTGTTCTCGCCGCGGGTGCGCTGGTCGGTCGCCGGGGTCGTCGCGGCCGTCGCCGCCCTCGCCGTGGCGTCCACCCTCACCACCGGAGACAACCCGCTGCACTCCGCGTACCTGATCCTGCTCGACATCTTCGCCATCGGCGATCCGGCCGTCGACGAGCCGACCGGCCGCCAGGTGCTCCAGATCCTCGCCGGACTCGTCGGACTGCTCCTGCTGCCCCTGATGATCGCCGCGATCCTGGAGGCGTTCGGCACTTTCCGCAGCGCGACCACTCTGCGCCGGCCACCGCGCGGACTCTCCGGCCATGTGGTGCTCCTCGGCCTCGGCAAGATCGGCACCCGGGTCCTCGGCCGGCTGTGCGCCATGGACATCCCGGTGGTGTGCGTGGAGGCCGACCCCGAGGCGCGCGGCATAGCGCTCGCCCGCCGGATGCGGGTCCCGACCGTCGTCGGCGACGTCACCGAGGAAGGCGTCCTGGAGGCCGCCCGCATCCACCGGGCCCGCGCCCTGCTCGCGCTCACCAGCGTCGACATCACCAACCTGGAGGCGGCGCTGCACGCCCGCTCGATCAGCCCCGGCCTGCGGGTCGCGCTGCGCCTGTACGACGACGACTTCGCCACCGCCGTCTACCGCACCCTGCGCGCCGTCCACCCGCACGCACTCACCCGCAGCCGCAGCGTCTCGCACCTGGCGGCGCCCTCGTTCGCCGGGGCGATGATGGGACGCCAGATCCTCGGCGCGATCCCCGTCGAGCGCCGGGTGCTGCTGTTCGCGGCGCTCGACGTCGCGGAACACCCGCTGCTGGAGGGCCGGACGATCGCCGAGGCGTTCCGGCCCGGCGCCTGGCGGGTGATCGCCCGGGGCGACGCCGGTGTCCCGTCCGACCGCGCCGGGTTCGGGCCCCTCGGTGAAGTACCCGACGACGTGGTCCTGCGCCCCGGCGACCGGGTGGTGGTCGCCGCCACCCGCCGCGGCTTCGCCGAACTCCACGGCCGTATGCCCCAGCAGGGCGGCTCGGACGGCGGCGCCCGCAACCCGTCCCGCGCCCCCGTCGGCTGACGGCGGGTGCGGGGGGCGGGTGGGGTGGTTGGGCGTTTGGGGCCTGTGGGGGCCGGGAACGCTCGGGCGGACCCGCGGGGGAGCCCCGGTGTCAACACCGTGAACAGAGCCGGGAGATGACCCTTTGGGCAGCGGCCCTCAGACCCCGCCTGTCGCCGTCCGTAAAGTCATGGGCATGCCCGGCCTCCGTCACTACGATGCGTCCGGAGCCGTGGACGGGCGTGCCGTCACCTGGCGCGGCGGACAGGAGGACGGGTGGACGGGCGGCACACGCACACCGGACTCCCCATGCGAGGGGCCTGCCCCGGCGCGCCGCGTCCGGTGGAGTTCCCGGGCCGCCGGACGAAGGCCGGCGGGACCGGTGCCTTGACCGTTCCGCTGTGGGCCTCACCTGCCCTGTTCACCCCAAGGGCGGGACGCATAACCGTCTTTCCGCTCACGATGACGGCCGGCGTGGCGGGTGGGACCGTCGGGCTGCCCGCCGCTCCGCACGGCGGCCGGACCCGGCTTCCCGGACTGCCCGCCGCCGTCCGGCCCTCGGTACCGGCGGCCTGTCCGGCTCGGCCGTCTGACGCTGGGGCGTTCCGGCGCCTTCCTCCCGGCCGTCGGTGGCCGGGGGCCGGTGGCCGCGCGGCCCGTACCCGCCCGGGTACGGGACCGCCGCCGTGCGCGCGCTCGTCAGGCCGCCGTACCCCATGGCCGACCGCCGCCCTCCGCGAAGCCCCGCGGACCCGGTTGCCTCCTTCCGCCTGGTCACCGCCGTGCTCGCGGCCGTCTGCCGTCGGTCGTACGAGGCCACGGTCCGGCCTCGCACCCGCGGTGGCCCGCCGCGCTTGCGCGGGGGGATCGCCCTGGCCGGCGGTGCCTTCCCCACACGGGACCACGGCACCGAGCATGGTGACCGCCGGCTTCTCGGCCTCTTCACCTTCACCGGCCCCGCCGCGGTCCAACCGTGCCGATCCGACAGGGAGTCGCCGAAGCCCGGCCGGTCTCGCCGGACGCCATACGCACGGCACGCCCCCGGGACCGAGGCGGGCGCCAGCCACCCGCCCGAAGCCCCACCCGCCCCTTCCTTCCCGCCTCCCCACTCCCTCTCTCCCTCGCTCCCTCGCTCCCTCTCTTCTTCTCTTCCTCCCGCACCGATCGAGCCGTCAGGAGTTCCCGCCGTGCCCGCACCCACCCCTCCCACCGCCCCGCAGGACAGACCCCCCTACCGCCCCGACCCGGCCGGCGGCTGCCCGCATGCCGCCAACGCCCGGCTGCTCGCCCAGGGCGCGGTGACCCCGGTCGTGCTCCCCGGCGAGGTCGCGGGCATGGCCGTCCTCGGCCACGACGCCCTGCGCGACTTCCTCGGGCACCCCGACGTCGCCAAGGGCGCACGGCACTTCACCGCCCTCGCCGAGGGCCGCGTCCCCGACGGCTGGCCGCTGCTCACCTTCGCCACCGTCCCCGGCATGTCCACCGCCGACGGCGCCGACCACCGGCGGCTGCGCTCCCTGGTGAGCGGCGCCTTCACCCCGCGCCGTGTCGAGGCGCTGCGCCCCCGGGTCGCGGCCGTCACGGCGGAACTGCTCGACGACCTGGCCGCCGCGGCCGAGGCGGGCGGCGGCGTCGCCGATCTGCGCCGGCACTTCGCCATGCCGCTTCCGCTCCGTGTCATCTGCGAACTGCTGGGGCTCGCCGGACACCGGCAGGAGTCCCTGCACCACCTCTCCCAGCGGATCGTCGCCACCGACACCACCCCCGAGCGGGCCATGGCCGCCAACCGTGAACTCGTCGCCCTCCTGACCGCCTTCGTCGCAGAGAAGACGGAGGCGCCCGGGGACGACCTCACCAGCGCGCTGATCGCGTCCCGCGACGAGGAAGGCGACCGGCTCACCCACGCCGAACTCATCGGCACCCTGGTGCTCCTGGTCGTCGCGGGCCACGAGACCACCCTGAACCTGGTCGGAAACGCCGTACGCGCGCTGTGCGCCCACCGCGACCAGCTCCTGCACGTCCGCGAGGGACGCGCCGGCTGGGCCGAGGTGGTGGAGGAGACCCTGCGCTGGGACAGCCCGTTGGGTTACTTCCCCTTCCGCTACCCGACCCGGGACCTCGTGGTCGACGGCACACTCATCCCGCGCGGCACCCCGGTGCTCGCCGGATACTCGGCGGCCGGCCGCGACCCCAAGGCGTACGGCCCGGACGCCGACCGCTTCGACGTCACCCGCGTTCCGGCCGTCAGGCATCTCTCCCTCGGCCACGGCGCGCACTACTGCCTGGGCGCCCCGCTCGCCCGCCTGGAGGCCACCCTCGCCCTGGAAGCCCTCTTCACCCGCTTCCCGGACCTCGACCTGGCCGCCCCCGAGGCCGAACTGCCGCGCCACGCCAGCTTCGTCGGCAACAGCGTCCGCACCCTGCCGGTCCGCCTCGGCTGAGCCGGCGACCTCCGCGCCCCCGCCCGGATTCCGCCGGGCGGTGGGCCGCCGGGCCGGGGGAGTGGCGGGCCCGGGGAGCGGCGGCTCAGACCGCTCTCCCCCGCTCGCCGGCGGGGAAGGCGGACGAGTCCCGCAACGCCGCCACCAGACCGAGCAGCCGCTCCTCGTTGCCCGATAGACCCGCCTCACGCAGCGCCGCGTCCGCCTCGGCCATCGGATGCGTCAGCATCGCCGCCGCGTACGGCTCCAGACGCGGATCGGAGAGCACGGCCCGGGTGGATTCGAGCAGCCGCAGATACGCCTGGGCGGCCGCCCGCTCGCGGCCGCTGATCGTCGTCGTCATGTCGGGCTCCCTGGAAGACGGTTCGGGACTGGCACCGTCCACCCTCTCGCACGGGTCTGACAATCAGGCCCCGGACGCGTCGGGATGCGCCGCGAGCCGCTCCAGGAACACCCGCTGACCGGCCACCAGCAGCGGCTCGGCCTCGGCGAGCGGGAACCAGCCGAAGCGGTCGATCTCCGGAAATTCCCGCAGCACGCCCGAGCCGCGCGGCCACTCCATCGTGAACGTCCCGGGCGTCGCCCGCGCCGGGTCGAGATCCGCGCGGACGGCCCAGACGGTGACGGTCTTTCCGCTGCGCTGCCGGCTCTCGCCGAGCGCGATCCACGCCCCGTCCGGCACGGCCAGGCCCAGTTCCTCCTCGAACTCCCGCCGCGCCGCCGCCTCGGGCTGCTCGTCCGCCCCGTACTCGCCCTTGGGAATCGACCACGCGGCCGCCGACCGCCCGGACCAGAACGGGCCGCCCATGTGCCCGATCAGGACCTCTGTGACACCCTCCGGTGTCCGGCGGAAGAGCAGCAGGCCGGCACTGCGCGCGGGAGGCATGCCGCCAGTGTGGCGGACGGCGCGGCGAGGGCGGGGTGACGCGCCGGGCGCGTGGCTGGAGGCGGGCGACCAGGACACCAAGGGGGCGGACGGTCCGGAGCGCACGGCCGGGGCCTCCCGGCGGCGCGGGTGCCCGCCGGCGCCGGGCTCAGCCCCCGTACTCGTAAGTCCATGTCCGGCCATGCGCCGCGAGGTCGATGTCCGTGATCTCCAGGGCGTGCCCGTGCTGGTCGCTCACCACCCGGTGGACGCTCAGCCGGGACGCCCCGCGCCCGGCGTCCTCCGCCTCCCGCTGCGGGCCCTCGGGCGCCGGAAGGCCGACCGACTCGCGGTGGGTGGTGCGCAGACCCGCCAGGCGCATCCAGTGGTACAGCAGTCGCAGATCCGGCTGCCGGAACCGCTCGGCGCCCCGCCGGAAGCGGCCCAGTTGCGGCACCTCCGCGAGCGCGGGCCGGGAGAACCAGGAGACCGAGCGCTGTACGGAGGCGCCGGCCGGGGTCAGCACCGTGTGCCGGTGCACCAGCGTCGGCTCCCCGGGCGTCAGGCCGAGACGCCCGGTCAGTGCCACCGGCGGCGCCTCCCAGGACAGCGACGTGCGGACGAGGGCGTCGGCGGCCCGGGGCCCGCCCGGGAAAGGCCGGTGGTACGGGGCGATGGGCCCGCGCCATGCCCGGTCCGCGCCGTCCGCCGCGGGCCTGACGAGCCGAGTGGGATCGGAGGGATCGGCGGGACCGGCCGGATCGGCCCGATGAGCGGCGAAGGTGCCGCGCCGGTCGGTGAGCACCAGGCCCTCCTCGCGCAGCAGTTGGAGCGCGCTGCGGACGGTCTGCCGGTTGACCCGGAAGCGGAGCGCGAGATGCCGCTCGGAGGGGAGCCGGGAGCCGGGGGCGGGCCGGTGGTGGAGGAGACCGTCGCGCAGCGCGGAGGCGACCTCCAGATAGCGCGGGACCGACGTCCTGGGCCCCCGGTCGATTGCGGCCTCGGTCATGTCTCGGGTCCTTTCGGTTGCGTACGGTCGGTGTCGGTGTCGGTGTCGGAGTGGGCGTCGGCGCGCGGACGAGGTCGTACCGGTGCCGCTGTGACGCCGTGGTGCACGTCACGACGCCCGTCGTGCCAGGTTCAACCATTTGTGGGCGTACCCCTCCGAATCGAGAGGCGATCCCTTCCTAGCATTGGTCTAAACCATTGAGGAAGTCCCGCCGGCGAGAGTGGCCGAAACGAGCGGCGCGCCGTGTAATGGATCGCATCGCACAAACCGCGTGTTCGAGGCGGTGGAAGAAGCGGGTGAGTCGGGATGACGACGCCGTCCGAAAGGGCCGAGAGGGGCAGGGCCGCCCGCAAGCGCGCCCCCCGCACCTCGCACGGCCGCTGGATACCCTCCTCCCAGCGCCCCGACCCGCTGACCGTCCTGGAGCGCCAGTCCGTCGACCGGCTGACCGACCTCGTGCCCATCCGCTACGGACGGATGGCCGACTCGCCCTTCGCCTTCCTGCGCGGCGGCGCCGCCGTCATGGCCGCGGATCTCGCCGCCGTCCGGCACACCGGACTGACCGTCCAGTTGTGCGGCGACGCCCATCTGCTCAACTTCGGCGTCTACGCATCACCCGAACGGTCGCTTCTGTTCGACGTCAACGACTTCGACGAGACGCTGCCGGGCCCCTTCGAATGGGACGTCAAACGCCTCGCCGCCTCCCTGGCCGTCGCCGCCTTCCAGAACGGTGCCGGTGAAGCCAAGGCCCACCGTGCCGCCCTGGCCGCCACCGAGGCGTACCGCGGCGCGATGCGGCGCCTGGCCGGGCTCGGCGAACTCGCCGTCTGGTACGAGCGGATCACCGCCGAGGACATCACGCCCCTGGTGAGCGGCGCGCAGCGCGAACGGGTGGAGCGCCGGCTGTCCCGGGTCCGCGGCCACGACAGCCTCCAGGCGCTGGGGAAACTCACCGTCCAGGACGACTCCGGCCGGCACATCGTGCACGCCCCGCCCCTGCTGGAGCGGACAGACGACATCGACCGGGTCTCGCTCGGCAAGATCTTCAGCGACTACCGCAGCTCGCTCTCCGAGGAGCGCCGGATCCTCCTCGACCGTTTCCACTTCGTCGACGCCGCCCGCAAGGTCGTCGGCGTCGGCAGCGTCGGCACCCGCTGCTTCGTGCTGTTCCTGGAAGGCCGTGACGAGGGGGACCCGCTCTTCCTCCAGATCAAGGAAGCCGTCCCCTCGGTCCTGGAGCGATATCTGCCGGCCGGCCGGTTCGATCACCAGGGGCGCCGGGTGGTCCTGGGGCAGCGGCTCATCCAGGCCGCCAGCGACATCTTCCTCGGCTGGATGACCGGACCCGAGCAGCGCCACTTCTACTGGCGCCAGTTGCGCGACATGAAAGGGTCGGCCGAGGTCGAGACCATGCCCCCGTCCATGCTGCGGGAGTACGCGCGGCTGTGCGGCCGGGCCCTCGCCCGGGCCCACGCCCGATCCGGCGACCGGATCGCCATCGCCGCCTACCTCGGCTCCTCGGACGTCTTCGACCGGGCCATCGCCGACTTCGCCGTGCGCTACGCGGCGCAGAACGCCGACGACTACGCGGCCCTCGGCGCGGCCATCGCCGCCGGCGTGGTGACGGCGGCCCCGGACGTCTGAGCCCGGGCCACCGCCACCGTCATCGCCGTGACCGCCACCGCAGTCACCGTGACCACCGCCGGCGCGTGGCGTTCGGCGGTGCTACGCCTCCGGGCGGTGCATCGGCGGCTCCGTGAGGGTCTTCGGGTCCGGGGCGAACAGCACCGCCCGGGCCACGGACGGCGCGAACAGCGCGCTCATCGGAGCGTCCAGGGCAGCCACGGCGCGGAAGGCCGCGCCGACCACCGGGTGGGTCGGGGTCAGCTGTAGCACCCGGCCCATGTACCAGTCGGTCAGTCTGTCCTGGGGCTTGGCCCGTGCCGCGTCACCCGTCGCGCCGGGCATCTTCTTGTCGGCGCCCGCCGAGATCTCCCAGGCCTGCCGCGACGCGTCGAACAACGCCTTCTGGACGCGCCGTGTGGTCGGCACCCGCTTGCGGTCGGCGAGCGCGTCGCGCAGCGCGACCGCGCTCAGCGCCGCGACGGCCATGCCCTGCCCGTAGATCGGGTTGAAGCAGCACAGCGCGTCGCCGGTGGCGAGGAATCCGGCCGGGCGGCGCCCGGGACGGTCGTAGCGGCGGCGGATGTTGGCGGTCTTGCGGAAACCATGGACCGGGGACAGCGGTTCGGCCTTGGCGATCCAGTCCGCGATCACCGGGTGGGGCAGCTTGCGCGCGTACGCCTCGAACAACTCCTCGTCCGCGGGAGGCGGATCGTCGCGCAGCCCCGACAGGGTGGCCAGATGGCGGCCGTCGCCGAGCGGCAGCACCACTCCGGCGTACACCTGGCCGGGGTTGGGGACGACGTAATAGCCGAGAGCGTCGGTGGACGGATCCTCGGCGGGGGAGCGGAACACCCGGGTGGCGTAGGCGAGACCGGTGTCCAGGGTCTCCTCGTGCGGCGCCTCGGCGCCGATGCCCGCCAACCAGTCCGCCGCCTTCGAGGAACGGCCGGAGGCGTCCACCACCAGGTCGGCCTCCAGCCGGCGCGGCTCCCGGCCGGACTCGCCGCCCGCCCCGCGCTCGCGCAGCAGCACACCCCGTACCCGCCGGGAATCGCCGATGAGCCCGGTGACCTCGGCACCCTCGATTCGCTCGATGCGGGGATCGGCGAATACCCGCTTACGGGTCAGCCAGTCGAGCTGCGCGCGGGGCCCGGCGTAGAAGTGGACCATCGGCTCGGTGCGCGGGACCCATTGCCCGTCCTGCCACTGGACCATGTCCTCGGGCGATCCGAGCCGGGGTGCGCCCAGCGCGCTCAGCTCGTCGACGAAGCCGGGCAGCAGCTCGTCGAACGCCCGCTGGCCGCCTTCGATCAGTACGTGCAGATGGCGTCCCTGCGGGACACCGGGCCGGGCGTCCGGCCCCTCCGGGAAGCGGTCGCGCTCCACGACCGTGACCCGCTCGGCGTGTTCGCTGAGCACCCGGGCGGCCAGCAGACCCGCGAGACTCCCCCCGACGACCACCGCGTGACGTGTCCTGCGGGGCCTCAACTCGTCGACCATCCTCGCCCTTTCGCGTGGTGGATCCACGCCCGTGGATCCGTCCGGTCTCGGTGCGACCAGTATCCACGGCGGTGTACGGCGAGGAGCGGATTCAGGCCTCGTGGCCGACGTCCGTCGGTCGGGCCGTCCCACCGTTTCGGACCTCCGGCAACTCGGCCAGCGCGTGCGTGAGCCAGCCCACCCAGAATCGTTCCAGGTCGATGCCGCCCCGCAGGACGAGATGGCGCAGCCGGTCGGGCTCCGCCGTCCGGCGCGCGGGCGGGAAGTCCCGTGCCTCGATGTCCAGATACTCGTCCAACTGACTCTGATGCAAGGCGAGATGGCGTTCGAGTTCGGACCGCAGGCCATGACCGCCGACGACGGCCGCCGCCCGCATCCGCAGCAGCAGCGCCGAGCGTAGCGGCTTGGGATCCTCGCTGGCCTCCACCCAGGCGGCCAGCTCGGCCCGCCCGGCGGGGAGCACCTCGTACTCCTTCTTCTGCCCGCGCGCGGGGACGGGAGCGGGCAGGGCGCGGATGTGCCCCGCCTGCTCCAGCTTGCCGAGCTCGCGATAGATCTGCTGGTGCGTGGCCGACCAGAAGTAGCCGATCGACCGGTCGAAACGGCGCGTCAGTTCGAGACCGGAGGACGGCTTCTCGAGCAGGGCCGTGAGGATCGCGTGCGGGAGGGACATGCACGCATCCTAGATACGGCCCGTGGAGGGGGCGGGGTGCCGGTCATCGGGGCGCCGGTGTGCCGACGTACCGGCCGGCCGTGCGGGTGTCGATGCGCCGGCGTACCGGCCGCGAGGGGGCCGGTACTGGGCGGTTCGGCGGGTCCGGCGGTTCGGCCGTCCGGCCGAGGGGCCGGTTCGCCGACCGGCCGGGGCCCGGGGCGAACCGGGCCCTCGGCGTGTATGGGCCTGTCGGTCAGAACGTGGCGGCGAGCCGCGTGCCCTGGTCGATCGCCCGCTTGGCGTCCAGCTCGGCGGCGAGGTCCGCCCCGCCGATCAGGTGCGCCGTGCGGCCCGCCGCGGTCAGCGCCTCGTACAGGTCGCGGCGCGGCTCCTGACCGGTGCACAGCACCACGGTGTCGACCGGCAGGACCTGCCGCTCGCCGTCGACGGTGAGGTGCAGCCCCGCGTCGTCGATCCGCTCGTACGTGACGCCCGCGACCATGGTGACGCCGCGGTGCTTCAGTTCGGTGCGGTGGATCCAGCCGGTGGTCTTGCCGAGGCCCGCGCCGACCTTGGTGGTCTTGCGCTGGAGCAGGTGGACCTGGCGCGGCGGACGGGGCCGCTCGGGCGCGCGCAGTCCGCCCCGGGAGGCGTAGGCCGTGTCGACACCCCACTGGCGGAAGTACGTCTCCGGGTCCTGGCTCGCGCCCTCGCCGCCGTCCGTGAGGAACTCGGCGACGTCGAAGCCGATGCCGCCGGCACCGAGGATCGCGACCCGCTCGCCGACCGGGGCGCCGTCGCGCAGCACGTCCAGGTAGCCGACCACGCTCGGGTGCTCGATACCCTCGATGGCGGGGACACGCGGGGTGACACCGGTGGCCACGACGACCTCGTCGTACTCCGCCAGGTCGTCCGCCGTGACGTACGTGTTCAGGCGTACGTCGACACCGCGCTCGGCGAGCTGGACCCTGAAGTAGCGCAGGGTCTCGTCGAACTCCTCCTTGCCGGGCACCCGCCGGGCCACGTTCAGCTGCCCGCCGATCTCGGCGCCCGCGTCGAACAGGGTGACCGTGTAGCCGCGTTCGGCGGCCGACACCGCGCAGGCGAGACCGGCCGGACCGGCGCCGACGACGGCGATCCGCTTGGCGAGCCGGGTGGGGGCCAGGACCAGCTCGGTCTCGTGGCAGGCCCGCGGGTTCACCAGACAGGAGGTGATCTTCAGGCTGAAGGTGTGGTCGAGGCACGCCTGGTTGCAGCCGATGCAGGTGTTGATGGTCTCCGGCCGGCCGGCCGCGGCCTTGGCGACGAACTCCGGGTCGGCGAGGAACGGGCGGGCCATGGAGATCATGTCGGCGCGGCCCTCGGCGAGGACCTGCTCGGCGACCTCGGGGGTGTTGACCCGGTTGCCGGTGACCAGCGGCACCGACACCGCGCCCATCAGCCGCTTCGTCACCCAGGTGTAGGCGCCGCGCGGCACGGAGGTGGCGATGGTGGGGATCCGGGCCTCGTGCCAGCCGATGCCGGTGTTGATGATCGTGGCGCCGGCCGACTCGATCTCCTTGGCGAGGGCCACCACCTCGTCGAGGGTGGAGCCGCCGGGGACCAGGTCGAGCATGGAGAGCCGGTAGACCACGATGAAGTCGTCGCCGACCCGCTCGCGGATGCGGCGCACGATCTCCAGCGGGAAGCGCGTCCGGTTCTCGTACGAGCCGCCCCAGCGGTCGGTGCGGTGGTTGGTCGCCGAGGCGATGAACTCGTTGATCAGATAGCCCTCGGAGCCCATCACCTCGACGCCGTCGTAGCCGGCCTCCCGGGCCAGCTCGGCGCAGCGGGCGTAGTCCTCGACGGTCTGCTCGACCTCGGCGTCGCTCAGCTCGTTCGGTACGAAGGGGCTGATGGGGGCCTTGAGAGGGCTGGGCGCGACGAGGCCCTCGTGGTAGGCGTACCGGCCGAAGTGCAGGATCTGCATCGCGATCCGGCCGCCCTCGGCGTGCACGGCGTCGGTGATGAGCCGGTGCTCGGCGACCTCCTCGGCCGAGGTCAGCTTCGCGCCGCCGTCCCAGGGCCGGCCGGCCTCGTTGGGGGCGATGCCGCCGGTGACGATGAGCCCGACACCGCCGCGGGCCCGCTCCGCGTAGAACGCGGCCATGCGTGCGAAGCCGTGCTCGGCTTCCTCCAGGCCGACGTGCATGGAGCCCATCAGCACCCGGTTGGGCAGGGTGGTGAAGCCGAGGTCGAGCGGGCTGAGCAGATGCGGGTACGGGGTGTTCGGGGCCATGGGGGCGCCTCCTCGCGCGGGGTCGTCATCGACTGTTGTAGACGACCGGCGGAGGCTTGTGCAACAAGTTGCATAACGGGGGTGGGGCGATGTGCCCGACGCCACAGAAGCGGCCCACCCGGCATGCCACCCCGCGGCGGGCCGGTGCCGGTGTGTCCCGGCCCGTACCCCGTCCGCCCGACGTGAGGGACGGACGGGGTCCGGGGTACGGCCCGGGGCGGCGGCTCACACCTTGCGGTAGGCGTACGCCTCCGAAGCCGCGGCCACCACCGCGTCCAGATCGCCCCCGGCGCTGGCCGTCACCAGCGCCGCCACCGCGCCCTCCACGAACGGAGCGTCCACCAGGCGCGAGCCCTCCGGCAGCTCGTCGCCCTCCGCGAGCAGCGCCTTCACCGTGAGCACAGCGCTGCCGAGATCGACCAGAAGCGCCACCCCGGCGCCTCCATCCGCGCTCTTGGCCGCCTCGGCGATCAGCTCCGCGCTGGTGCCCAGACCGCCGTCCGGCAGTCCGCCCGCCGCCACGACCGGCGCCGTGTCCCCGCCGCCGGCCAGCCCCCGGGCCAGCTCGGCGACCGAGGCGGCGACCGCCGCGCTGTGCGAGACCAGCACGATCCCGACCCGGCCCGCGGACCCGCCGCCGCTCGCCGTGGCGCCCATGCCATCCGTACCGCCCGTACTGCTCATGTCATCCGTGCCGCTCATGCCGCCACCTCCGCGAGCGCGGCGATCAGCAGCGCCGACGAGGTCGCGCCGGGGTCCTGGTGCCCGCGCGACCGCTCGCCCAGGTAGCTGGCCCGGCCCTTGCGCGCGAGCAGGGGTACGGTCGCCAGCGCGCCGGCCTCCGCCGCCTCCCGGGCTGCCGCGAACGACGTCCGAAGGGCCTCGGCGGCGGGCGTCAGCGCGTCCAGCATCGTCTTGTCGCCGACCTGGGCCCCGCCGAGCTGCGCCACCGCCGCGACCCCGGCCGTCAGTGCCTCGGCGAGCGTGGTCCGCGACACCGCGGGGGCCTCGCCCAGCGCCTTGCCGGTGCGCCGCAGCAGCGTCCCGTACAGCGGACCGGACGCGCCGCCCACCGTCGAGATCAGCTGCCGCCCGGCGGTGGCGAGCACCGCGCCGGGCGTGGCGGGCGGCTCCTTCTCCAGGGCCGCGCCGACCGCCGCGAAGCCCCGCTTGAGGTTGGCGCCGTGATCGGCGTCGCCGATCGCCGAGTCCAGCTCGGTCAGCCGGTCCGCCTCCCGGTCCATGGCGACCGCCGCCGCCGTCAGCCAGGCGCGGAAGAACTCCGCGCCGTACTCCGTCTGCGTCTCCGGTTCCCCGGCCATGTCCGCCGCCCTCTCCGTCGTCACGTCTGCCTCGTCCGTCCTGGTCGTACCGTCTTCGTTCCGTTCCGGCACGGCCCGCTCACCGTCCCCAGCGCAGCGCGGGCGTCCGCACCGGCGCGTCCCAGAGCCGCAGCGTCTCCTCGTCCGCCTCGCACAGCGTCACCGAGCAGCCCGCCATGTCCAGCGAGGTCACGTAGTTGCCGACCAGAGTGCGCGCGACCGGCACCCGGCGCTCGCCGAGCACGCGGTGGACCTCCGCGTTGAACCCGTACAGCTCCAGAAGCGGGGTCGCCCCCATCCCGTTCACCAGCGCGAGCACCGGCCCGCGCGGGCGAAGATCGTCCAGGACCGCGTCGACGGCGACATCCGCGATCTCTCCCGAGGTCATCATCGGCCGCCGCTCCCGGCCCGGTTCCCCGTGGATGCCGATGCCCAACTCCAGCTCGCCCGGCGGGAGATCGAAGGTCGGCGAGCCCTTCGCCGGGGTGGTGACCGCGCTCAGCGCCACCCCGAAGCTCCGCGAACGCTCGTTCACCCGGCGGGCGATCGCCTCGACGCGTTCGAGCGGGGCGCCCTCCTCGGCGGCGGCGCCCGCGATCTTCTCCACGAACAGCGTGGCACCGGTACCCCGGCGCCCGGCCGTGAACAGACTGTCGGTCACGGCCACGTCGTCGTCGACGAGAACCTTGGCGATCCGGATGCCCTCGTCCTCCGCGAGCTCCGCGGCCATGTCGAAGTTGAGCACGTCGCCGGTGTAGTTCTTGACCACGAACAGCACTCCGGCGCCACTGTCGACCGCGGCCGCCGCCCGTACCATCTGGTCCGGAACGGGACTCGTGAAAATCTCGCCGGCCGCTGCGGCGGCGAGCATTCCGGGACCCACGAACCCGGCGTGCAGCGGCTCGTGCCCCGACCCGCCGCCGGACACCAGTGCCACCTGACCGGCGACCGGTGCGTCGCGCCGCAGCACGACCCGCCTCTCCACGTCCACGGTCAGCTCGGGATGCGCGGCGGCCATCCCGCGCAGCGCGTCCGCGACCACGGTCTCCGGCACATTGATCAGCATCTTCAAGGTGTCTCCTCGTGCGGTGGGCAGGTGGGCAGGCGGTCCACGGCGCTCCGGGGCGGACTCCGTCGGCGCTGATGATGCCGAGCGGTCGCCGTGCCTGGCGCCGGGGTGGGCGGGCTGGACGGTCTCTCGTCGGCAGTATCGGCCTTGCGGCGGTGAAGGTCAGGTAAATCTGACAGATGTGCGGCTCGGATCGACGGGGGCGACGTGCCGGTGCGGCGACCACCGCGAGGGACGGCCCCGGATGATCGGGCTCTCTGCCGCCCCCGACCTCGCTACTTCGGCAGGGCCTTGGCGACCGTCTCCGCCATGACGCGGTAGCCGGCGTCGTCGGGGTGCAGGCCGTCGCCGGAGTCGTAGGCGGGGGCGAGGCGGTCGGGGTCGGTGGGGTCGGCGAGGGCCCGGTCGAGGTCGGCGTAGGCGTCGTACTCTCCCGAGTCGCGGATCCAGTCGTTGACCTCGTCACTGACCTTCGCGGAGTGCGGGCCCCAGTGGTCGCCTCCCTTGAAGGGGAGCAGGGTCGCGCCGACGGCCTTGAGGCCCTTGGCGTGCGCGGCGTCGATCAGTGCGCGGTAGCCGTCGATGAGTTCCCTGGCCGAGACGACGGGCGCGGGCTTGTACATGTACGGGGGGTGCTCGCCCTTGGAGGCCTCGCTGTAGCCGAGGTCGTTGAGGCCTTCGAGGATGACGACGGTGGAGACGCCCGGCTGGTCCAGGGCGTCGCGGGAGAAGCGGGCGGTGGAGCGCTCGCCGAACCAGGCCGAGTCGTTGAGGACGAGATTGCCGCCGATGCCCTCGTTGACGACGGGGCGCCCGGTGAGCTCGGTGAGGACGTCGGTGTAGCGGTGGTTGGCGTTGGGAGTCGAGGCGAAGCCGTCGGTGATGGAGTCCCCGAAGGCGACGATCCCGCTCTTGCCGTTGTTCTGCTTGCCGTTCGCGGGTCCGGTGGCGCCCGCGCGGTCCGCTGCGCCGACTTCGACGCCGGAAAGGTAGTACCAGGACTGGGTCTTGTCGGTGTAGGCGGCACCCGAGGCGTCGGCCCGGTGGTCGCCGTCCGCGCGGTAGGTGTCGGTCCACCCTTGAGAGTGGAAGGTCGCGGGGCCCGTGGTTCCCTCGAAGTAGAGGGTGATCGAGACGGATTCCAGGGGCTTGAGATCCAACGAGGCCGCGTCGCCGCGCAGTTCGCCGTGAGCCGGTATCGCGACCGAGTGCCGGCCGCCGAAGGTGAGCGGGCGGATGGAGTCCTTCTCGACGGCCGCGCCGTGCGTGGTGCGCGCGATCGTGGCGCCCGTGATCTTCAGCGGGGAAGTGCCGTAGGCGTTGGACAGCCGGATCCTGACCGCGTCGCCGCCGTCGGTGACGCGGACGACCTGGCGTACGGACTGGTGGGAGAAGCCCTCGCGTGACCAGTTGGGAGTGAAGCCCTCGCTGGGGAGCTGGGGGGAGGCGCCCCAGGCGGCGGACCAGTCGACGGGGCGGGCCTGGCTCGTATCGGCCGCGCCCGGATGGGCCGGTAATCCGACCGCGAGGGCTCCCGCGACGAGAGGGGCGACGACGAGGCGAAGGGTGGGGCGAGACTTCACGACCAACTCCTAATGGGGCTTGCGTTCCGTTAACTTGGGCGAGCGTAACAGGCCATCGCCAACTAATGGAACCCCGGAGCCATTTAGGGGTAAGTGAGGGCTGACGTGTCGCGGACGTCCTGGTCGTCGTCGGGCTCCCCGCGGTGGACATGCGAGAAGCCGACCCCCGTCCGGATGGACGGGGGTCGGCCTCTTGGTCGCACATGCGCATGGCGCGTGCGGGCTCTGCGCTGCCCGGCCCTGGGCTCGGCCTGATGTGGCCTTCCAGGGGCAGTCGCGAGAGCGGAGATGTCGTCAGGGGGTGGTCCGGGTGCCTCCATCCGGGCCGGCCGGGGCGGTGCCGGTTTCCGTGTCGTCGCGCAGGGCGCGGGTCTCGCTCTTGAGGATGCGCAGGGACTTGCCCAGGGATCTCGCGGTGTCCGGCAGCCTCTTCGAACCGAAGAGCGCGATGAACGCGATCACCACGAGCAGCAGATGCCACGGTTCCAGTGCGTTGCGGAGCATTCGGCCACTTCCTTCTCGTCCGCTCGGGCAGTGCGCCGCTCGCTCGTCTCCGAGCTGACGCTTGCTTTGTTGCGCAAGTGTATAAGCGGGTGGGGGTGTCATGGGGGGAGAGGGTCCGGCGGACGGAGTCGCCTCGGGGGTGCCCTGTTTCTTGGCGGGCCGTCGGCGCACGCCGGAAGGCCGGTCTTGGGGCTCGTGGCGTGGCGTGACCTGGGCGGGCATGGCGCGGAGGTTCGGTGCCGGAGGGCGCCGACGCGGGGTCCGGACGGAGGCTCAGCCGGGCAGGGCGATGAGCAGGATGAGCGTGGCCAGGACGAGGGCGGTTGCCACGGGGAGGCCCGCCATCCGGTGCCGCCGGTCGCCCACCGTGGCCAGTGCGAGGCAGCCGGACCAGACTCCGCCCGCGACGGTGGCAGCCCACATACCGCCGGTCGATCGCGCGACACCGAGCAGAACCGGCGCGAAGACGACCGTCGGCGTTATGACCGCGATCCTCGGGCTGATGTCCAGCACCTTGCAGACGACGGCCAGGACGGTCAGTCCAGCCGCGAAGGTGACGGGGATCGCGGCCCAGTCCCACCACGTCCAGCACAAGCCGTCGACCGCCGCGCAGCTCTGCTCGTGCCGGCGGTCCGTCGCGGCGAACAGGGAGCAGGCGGCCAAGGCCACCGACCCACCGGTGACGGCGGCACCGGCCGCTCGCAGGTTCACCGGCAGTGGTTCTGAGTGAGGGGTGTTCATGGCGGAACACTCACAGGTCCGGAGGTCGGGGGCCTGAGTCGATGTACTCAGATTCCGGAAGCCCGGTTGTCCCTTCGTCCCTTCGGCCGCTCACCTCAGGTGGTGAGGTATCGCTGAAGGGCCGGGCCGGTCAAGGCGATGACGGCAGCGTCTGCTGCGTTTCGCGCGGGAAGATGAGCCCGGTCCGCTTCCTCGCGGAGGGCCACCGGCATGTCCGTAGGGGTGACACTCGCTCCGAGGCGGTCCACCAGCTGGGCCAGGATGTCGAAAAATTGACCCGGTGGGAAGCGGCTGACGGCGACGCAGAAATCATTGACGTCCACGTCGACCTCGCGACCGTCGGCCGTCCGGAGCAGCACGCCGTTTCCGATCTCCTCGGCAGCGGCGGTGATGTACGGCGACAGGACTTCCCGGACAAGCTCCAGGTCAAGGGGCTCAGGTTCGCCGTTCCGGTAACGGAGTACGAACAATGTGCGGCTCATTCTTTGATCCTCGCCAAAGTGATTCCGAGGCGACGGGAGTGACGCCTTTGGTGCACCCCCCATCGCCCGCTGCTGGTAAGCGGAGGCTGCGGCGGACTTGCCCGTACTTTCCGCGATCCGGAACCCCGCCCGAAGCCGGGCGTGGCGGGACCCGTCGAGGACCGGCCCGCGGGCTCACGCCCCCCACGGACGGCGCCCGGTCGCGCGCGGCCCTCGGCGGGAGCTCGTAGCCTTGCCCCATGGCGGAAGCCACCTCCGGCGGCGGGCCGGACGAGAGCCATGGGAAGGGTGACTCCTCCGCGCGAAGCCCTTCCGGCGGCCGGGCGCCCACGGAACCCGCCGCCGAGGCCGGGGACGACGCCGGAGCCGGCCGGTTCCCGGTGTGGACCAAGGTCCTCGGCTGGTGTGGGGTCGCCGGGCTGATCTATCTGCTGATCTGCGCAGTGAGCATCATCAGCCGCGGCTTCGCGGGGCTGGGCAGCGACGCGGCGCACGCCATGTTCGCCTTCGCCGCCAACCCGTGGGTCGGGCTGAGCGTCGGCGTGCTCGGTACGGTCCTGATCCAGTCCTCGACCACGACGACAGCCATCGCCGTCACCGCCGTGGGCTCGGGCGCGCTGCCCATCCAAGGAGCGATTCCCATCATCCTGGGCGCGAACGTCGGCACCACCGTGACGACGAGCCTGGTCGCGCTGACCTTCGTCCGAAACCGCGCGGAGTTCCGCAGGGCGCTGGGTGCCTCGACCGTCCACGACTTCTACAACTGGCTCGCGCTGCTGATCTTCTTTCCCATCGAACTGATCTGGCATCCACTGCGACACCTCAGCGGGGCGCTGACCCACGCGCTGTACGGCACGGACTGGCTGCCGAATCCGTCGCACTTCAACTTCATCCGGGCGGCCACCAGGCCCGTGGAACACGGAGTGATCCACGCGACCACACACATCAGCAGCACACTCGGCCCGCTGTTCACCATCGTGATCGGCGCCGTGCTGATCCTGGTCGCCGTCCGCTACCTGGGAAAACTGCTCAAACTTCTCATGGTCGGCAGAGCCCGCGACATCCTGATCCGGGCCGTCGGCCGCAACGCCTACCTCGCCATGGCGTCGGGGATGGGAGTCACCGTCGTCACCCAGTCCTCGACCATCACCACATCCGTGCTGGTCCCCTTCGCGGGAACGGGCATCCTGACGCCGGCGCAGGTGTATCCCGTCGTCGTCGGCTCCAACCTCGGGACCACGTTCACGGTGGTCTTCGCGGCGTTCGCGGGCGTCGGGCCGGACGCGGAGATCGGCCTGCAGGCGGCCTTCGTCCACCTGGTCTACAACCTCTTCGCGATCGTCGTGATCTATGTGATTCCGTTCCTGCGCCCCGTGCCGCTGTTCTGTGCCGAGAACCTCGCCCATGTCGCCTCCGAGCACCGGTGGGTCCTCGCCGTCTACCTCGGCACCGTCTTCATCGCCCTGCCCGCCCTGGTCATCGTGCTGGTGGGCGTGGTCTGAGGAGCCCCACCGCGGCGGGCGGCGCGAGGTCAGAGGTGCCGGAGCGTGAATTCCGGACTGGCGAACACGCCGCCCTGCGGTTGGTTCCCCTCCTCGTCCCCTTCCCGGGCCAGGCGCGGAGCGAAGGGTTCCGAGTCGTCCACGGGCGTGTACCCCAGAGCCGTCGCGGCCTCCAGGTCCCAGAACCGGCGTTTGTTGGCGGAGACGGCGTAGACGGCCGCGAAGCCGATGTCCGGAGCGGTGAGAGCGGCCCGGACGAAGCCGAGACAGTCACGCGGGCTCAGCCAGGTGGCGAGATGGCGCGGCTCGCTCGGCACGTCCTCGAAGCTCCCGATGCGCAGACAGACCACGGACAGACCGAACTTGTCCGCGTACAGACGCCCCAGGGTCTCGACCGCCACCTTGCTCACCCCGTAGAGCCCGTCGGGCCGCGGCGGCATCTCGGGCGTGACCATCGTCGAGACCGGATAGAAGCCGGTGAGCCGGTTGCTGCTGGCGAGGACGACCCGCCTCACACCCTGCCGGCGGGCACCTTCCAGCACATGGTGGGTGCCCAGCACATTGCCTTCCAGCAGCTCCGGCAGCGGCGCTTCGTCCGGCACTCCGCCCAGGTGCACCACGGCGTCCGCGCCTTCCAGGGCGGCGGTCACCGCGTCGGGGTCGAGCAGGTCGAACCGCCGGACCTCCTCGACGGGCGACTGCGCGGTGAGGGCGACGCGGTCGGCGAGCACCAGGCGTTCCGCTTCTTCGCGCAGCCCGATCCGCATAGCCGATCCGATGCGTCCGGCCGCCCCGGTGATCATCACGGTCCCGAGATTCGTCTTCATGGCGGCAAGTGTGCCCCAGGTCACTGACAGCCGGCCCCTGCGTGATCCTCCCGACCGCGATATCCCCGCCCGCGATTCTCTCGCACGGGCTCTCGCCGATGCGAGGACACGGGGGGCATGGAGGGGGAGTGGAGTAGCGCGGGGGAAGCACACCAGGCAGCGGGCGATCATCGCGTGGCGGCGTCGGGCCGGTGGCGGGACCATGGGAGGGAGAAAGGCCGCGCGGTACTCGCGCGCGGCGAAGGGCACGAGGAGGCAGGCCATGACACGGCACCTCGAGTGGAAGGTCGGCCTGGACCTGGTCGAGGACGGCGGCAGGACCAAGGCGAAGGCCCGCCTGGACACCGGTACGTCGACCCTCACCGGGCACGGCTCCGCCCGGTGCAACCCGGCGGACGTGGATGTACCGGCGATCGGCGACGAGCTGGCAGCCGGGCGGGCCATGAAGGACCTGGCCGGTCAGCTCATGAGAGAGGCAGACCGGGGGATGGAGGCCGCGGGCGCCGGCACCGTGCCACGGCGCACCGGCCCGGGATACGGCTGGCCCGAGGCGGCCCAGTAGCCCCGAAGCCTACGAGTCGGTCGGCGGAAGCCTACGAGTCGGTCGGCGCGGGCGCGTCCTCGTACGTGAGCCGGTCCACGACCTCCACCACGCCGTCCACGTCCTCGCACAGCCGCAGGAAGATCGGCGCGAGGCTCTTGCGCGGCAGGACCCCGCTGAGGGTGACCCGGCCCTCCGTGACGTCGATGTGCAGGGAGGCGGGGGAGAGCCGGAGGATACGGGTGACCACGTCCTCCACGATCTCCTCCTGGATGGACCGGTCCCGCCGCAGGAACAGCTGGAGCAGATCGCTGCGGCTGAGCACCCCGATCAGCTGCCCCTGCGGGTCCACCACCGGCAGCCGCTTCACGCGGTGCCGTTCCATGACGCGGGCCGCCTCCACGGCCGTCCAGGACGGGCGGGCCACGACCACGGGGCTCGTCATCATCGCCTCGGCGCTGCTGGGACCGTCTTTGACGGTGTGCCGTCGCATGAGGTCCGCCTCGGAGACGACGCCGATGGGCCGGTTCGCCTCGTCGACCACGGGGACGGCGGTGATGCCGTATTCGTCGAGCAGCCGGGCGATCTCCTTGAACGGAGTCCCCCGCTGCACCGCGACCGCGGTCGGTGTCATGAGGTCGGCGACGTTGCGGTGCCTCATCTTCGATCCCGTCCCTTCTCGGATCCTTTGTCCATGATCCCTCACGGGCAGGGGTCCGCGGGACCGGGGCCGCACGGATCCGGCCAGGGAGGCCGGATCGCGGTCAGGAGCCCGGTGCGGTCTTTGAGGAACCCGGGGCTGTCGAACCCGGCGAACCCGGTGCGGTCGGTCTCAGGAGCCCGGCGCGCCGGGGGACGGGGAGGACGCCGGGGGCGGTGTGGCGCGGGGGGCGGTCGGCTCGGGCAGGTTGTAGACGTGCCGGGGCGTGACGATCCGGGTGATCGCCTGGCCGAAGAGGGTGCTGGGCTCGGTCTGGTTCACCTGGATGTCCGTGTTGAGCAGGACGACCAGGGTCGCCTGGTGCTCGGGCAGGTAGAGCGTCAGGGACTCGTACCCGGGCAGCGAGCCGTTGTGGCCGATCCAGCCCTGTACGTTGAAGATGCCGAGGCCGTACCCGGTGCCGGGGATCCCGGAGGGCGGGGTCTTCAGACGTTCCGCCTGGGTGTGCGTGCTCAGCAGGGTGCCGGTGGCGACCACCCGGGCCCAGGTGCGCAGGTCCGGGAGGTCGGAGATCATGGCCCCGGCCGCCCAGGCCCAGGACGGGTTCCAGTCGGTGGCGTCCTCGACCCGCCCCGAGGCGGTCTGGTCGGTGTAGCCGCGGGCGTGCGGCTGGGGGAACGCCGCGTCCGTCGGCAGAAAGGTGTGCCGCAGGCCGGCCCGTCCGATCACGTTCTTCGCCAGGAACTCGTTCAGCGGCATCCCGCCGGCCTTCTCGACCACGAGACCCAGCAGCACGGCGTTGGTGTTGCTGTACTCGAACTTCTGGCCGGGCTGGAAGTTCACCGGATGCCGGAAGGAGTAGGACAGCAACTCCTGTGGCGTGAACGGGCGTCGGGGATCGGTGGTGAAGGCCTTGAAGAAGGCGTTGTCGGCCGTGTAGTTGAACAGGCCGCTGCGCATGTCGGCGAGTCGGCGCAAAGTGATGCGGTCGCCATTGGGTACGCCGTCGACGTACTTCCCGATCGGGTCGTCGAGGCCGACCTTGCCCCTGTCCACCAGTTCGAGCAGGGCGGTCACCGTGAAGGTCTTGGTCTCGCTGCCGATGCGCATGTTGAGACCGGGGGTCATCGACCGGCCGCTCTGTTTGTCGGCGACACCGAAGGAACGGATGTACTCGCCCTTGCCGGGGGCCGACAGGGCCGCGATGACACCCGGGACATGCGCCTGCCGCATGACATGCTGTACGGCGCCGTCGAGTTGGCCGGTGACCGAGCGGTCGAGCGTGGCGAACGTGTCGCCCGCCGGCGGGGTCGGAGTCGGGTTCGGGGACGGCGGTTGCGGCGTCGCGAGAGCGGCGGAACCAGGCGGCGTGTACGGGCCGGTGGCCGGCGTCCCGTACGCCGGGTGCGCGAGGGCGGGCAGCGACAGCGCCCCCGCCAGAACCGCGCCGACGCAGAGCCTGCGCCGGCGCGCCGTCGTCGGATTCCTCACGGCAGTCCTCCTGCCTGACGAGGGCGAAGTGCTCTCCCAAGGCTAGGCCCGCACCCCTGGTCGCGCGCGGCGAGTCCGACGCCCCCTCGCCACCGCGCCCGACACCCCGTCCACCGCCCTCGGGTACGCGCCTGCGTACCCGTGCGCCAGGCCCGCCCCCGGATCCGCGCATCCTCGGCCCCGCGCCCCTTCAGGCTCGTGCACTTCCAGGCCCGCGGCCCCGAGGACGGAGGAGGACAGGGCCCGCGTTCACGCCAGGTCGAGCACCTCGCGCAGCGCCGCCACCGCGTGGTCGCGGTGCCGGTCCAGCCACTCGACCAGGGCCGCCGAGTCGCCCGCGGCGACCGCCGCGACGACCTCCCGGTGTTCGTCGACGGCGAGCGCGCGATGCGGATCCTCCGCGTAGTAGAGGGCGCGGTACGCGTCGGTCGCGTCCCACAGGGTGGCGATCAGGCGCACCAGGCGCGGCATGCCGGACGCCTCGATCAGGGCGAAGTGGAAACGCCGGTTGGCCCCGGCCATCGCGCAGACGTCGCCCGCGTCCGCCGCCCGTTCCACCTCCCGCTGGATCCGCTCCAGGGAGCCGGCGAGCGAGTCCGGCCGCCGGGCGAGGGCCGCGAGCACCGCCTCGGTCTCCAGGATCCGGCGGATCCGGTAGATCTCCTCCAGGTCCGCGAGCGACAACTCGGCGACGAAATACCCCCGGTGGACGTGGTGCACCACAAGTCCCTCCGCCTCCAGGGACTTCAGCGCCTCGCGCAGCGGAACCCGGCTGACGTCCAGCCGGGCCGCCAGCGCGTCCTGCCGGATCGGGTCGCCCGGCCGCAGTTCGCCGGTGGTGATGGCGCGCCGCAGCTCGGCGAGGACGAACTGCTGGGCGGTCGGCGGCCGTTTCCGCTCCACCGTGCTGCTCATCGGCTGTGCCCTTTCGCTCGCTGGCGTGGCGTTCATTCTCTTACGGGCCGCTCGCCGGGCCGCTCGCCGGACCGGTCTTCGGTACGGTCGCCGAGCTTCTCGCCGAGCCGCTCACCGGGGAGTCCGGCCCCCGCGAGCCCGGTCTCCGCCAGCCTTGTCTCCGCCAGCCTTGTCTCCGCGAGCCCGGCTCCCGCGAGTCCCGTCCCCGCGAGCCCGGCCCCCGCCAACTCGGCCAGGACCTCGGCGGTGTGCTCGCCCAGACGCGGGGGAGCGGAGTGGTAGACGGCCGGGGTGTCCCCGAAGGTGACGGGATGGGCGACCTGGCCCGGGCCCGCCTCCGTCTCGGCCAGACGGGCCCCGAGCCCGAGCCGGTCGGCGAACGCGAAGGCGCCGGCGAGGTCGTTGATCGGTCCGCACGGCACCCCGGCCGCCGTCAGTTCCTCGAACCAGGCGTCGGCGGTACGGCCGGCGAGCGGCCCGGCCAGCGCGGCGGTCAGCTCCTCCCGGTGCGCGACCCGGGCCGTGTTGGTGGCGAACCGGGGGTCGTCGGCGAGCCCGGGACTGCCGATCCGCGCGCACAGTGTGCGGAACTGCCGGTCGGTCCCGACAGCGAGGACCAGCGGCTGGTCGCTCGCCTCGAACACCTCGTACGGTGTGATGCTGGGGTGCCGGTTGCCCAGGGGGCGCGGGACGGTCCCCGTGGCGAGGTGGGCGGCGGCCTGATTGGTGAGCGCGGACAGCAGCGAGGTCAGCAGGGAGACCTCGATCCGCTGGCCCCGGCCGGTGCGTTCACGGTGCCGCAGCGCGGCGAGGACGCCGAGCCCGGCGAGCAGACCGGTGACGACGTCGACGAGCGCGACACCCGCCTTGGTGCCGGGGCCGCCGGGCTCGCCGGTCACGCTCATCAGCCCGCCCATGGCCTGCACCAGCAGGTCGTAGCCCGGCAGATGGGCGCCCCCGTCCGAACCGAAGCCGGTGACGGAGCAGTAGACGAGGCCCGGATTGGAGACCCGGACCCGCTCGTAGCCAAGGCCGAGCCGGTCCATGGTGCCGGGGCGGAAGTTCTCCACGAGGACGTCGGCGCGGTCGACGAGCGCGCGGGCGGCCGCCAGGCCCTCCGGATCGGTCAGATCGAGGGCGACGGACCGCTTGTTGCGGTTCACCCCGAGGAAGTAGGTGGCCTGCCCGTCCGCGAACGGCGGGCCCCAGGTCCGGGTGTCGTCGCCGGTGCCGGGGCGTTCGATCTTGACGACCTCGGCGCCGAGGTCGGCGAGCAGCATCGTCATGTACGGCCCGGCGAGGACCCGCCCGAAGTCCGCGACCACGAGGCCCGACAGGGCGCCCGGTGCGAGCGCGCCGGGCCCGGCCGGCTCCTGCCGCGCGGGCCGCTTCGACTGCCGGGGCTCTTCCGTCCGCTGAGGTTCCTCCGGCCGGGCCGGAGCGTCCGGCGGTGCCGGATCATTGGTCTGTGCCGGTTGTTCCGCGTGCACTTCCGCTCTCCCTCGTCGGCGATGGGTCGGCCATGCGTCGGTGATCGGTGATCGGATCCAAGCGGAACGTACGGGGAGAGGGCCGGATATTCAATACTGGATCCAATATCCGATCTGGCGCTAGGCTGCGGCTCGCCGAGTCGCCACAGCAGCACCGCAGCCAGGAGGCCGTTCGTGAAGTCGTCGCCGCAGTCGCCCCGTTCGTCGCAGTCCTCGCCCGTCCACCCGCTCGATCTGCTCGCGATCGACGGGCTGCTCACCGACGAGGAGCGGGAGATCCGCCGAACCGTACGGGCCTTCGGCGAGCGCGAGTTGCGCCCGCATGTCGCCGAGTGGTTCGAGAGCGGCTCGATCCCCGCCCGCGAACTCGCCCGTTCCCTCGGCGGACTCGGCGTCCTCGGCATGCACCTGGAGGGCTACGGCTGCGCGGGCACCGACTCCGTCGCGTACGGCCTGGCCTGCATGGAACTGGAGGCCGTCGACTCCGGACTGCGCTCGCTGGTCTCCGTCACCGGCTCGCTCGCCATGTACGCCATCTGGAAGTACGGCTCCGAGGAGCAGAAGCGGCACTGGCTGCCGGGCATGGCCGCCGGCGAGTACCTCGGCTGCTTCGGTCTGACCGAGCCCGACGCCGGTTCCGACCCGGGCGCCATGCGTACCCACGCCAAGCGCGACGGCGCGGACTGGGTGCTCAACGGCACCAAGATGTGGATCACCAACGGCTCCGTCGCCGATGTCGCCATCGTCTGGGCCCGCACCGAGGACGGCGTTCGCGGCTTCGTCGTGCCGACCGACGCGCCCGGTTTCAGCGCGCCCGAGATCAAGCGGAAGCTGTCCCTGCGCGCCAGCGTCACCAGCGAACTCGTCCTGGAGGACGTGCGGTTGCCCGCCGACGCGATGCTTCCGGAGGCCCGCGGCCTGTCCGGCCCGCTCGGCTGCCTCAACGAGGCCCGCTTCGGCATCGTCTTCGGCGCTCTCGGCGCCGCCCGCGACTGCCTGGAGACGGCGCTCTCGTACGCGGCCGACCGTACCGTCTTCGCCCGGCCGCTCTCCTCGTACCAGCTCACCCAGCAGAAGCTCGCCGACATGTCCCTGGAGCTGGGCAAGGGCATGCTGCTCGCCCTCCACCTCGGCCGGCTCAAGGACCAGGGCGTCCTCACGCCCGAACAGATCAGCGTCGGCAAGCTCAACAACGTCCGCGAGGCCATCGCCGTCGCGCGCGAGTGCCGCACCATCCTCGGCGCCAACGGCATCACCCTGGAGTACCCGGTGCTGCGCCACGCCAACAACCTGGAGTCCGTCCTCACCTACGAGGGGACGAGCGAGGTGCACGCCCTGGTCATCGGCAAGGCGCTCACCGGCGAGCAGGCCTTCCGCTGACGGGTACGGGACCGTACCGCGTACACCGCCGACCGCCGACCGCCGACCACGAGGCGCGGGCGGCGGTCGGCGGGCGCGAAGGGGGTTCTAACCGGCGAGGATCCGGTTCACGAAGGCGTCGAGATTGCCCGTCATCCGGGCCACCCGCTCCTCCAGCGACAGCGACTCCTCGTGGCGGCCGGCCCGCAGCTTGGGCTGGCGCACACCGCGCACGTACAGAGGGCACGCGAGATCGGCGCAGAGATACTGGCCGATCGTGTTGCCCTCGCGGCCCCGGGGGCCCGCCAGCGGGGCCGCGAGCAACGTCACGCCCGAGGCGGCGTGCGAGGTCAGGCAGATCTGGCACATGCTGGACTTCGTCACGCTGGTCCGGCCGGTGGCCGGAACCCGCAGCGTGACGCCGACCGGGCCGTCGGGACGGGGAACGACGAGATGGGCGCGCAGCGGCGCGCCCGGATCGACCCAGCCGAGGAAGTCCAGCTTGGGCCACGGCAGCTCGGCGAAGTCGAGCGGCAGTCTCATCCGGGCCGCGTCACCCTTCGTGCAGTTCACAAAAGACGAGCGGATCTCTTTGTCGGTCAGTGCGTCCACCCGGCCGACCGTACACACTGCGCCGCCGCCCGGGCCATTCGTTTCTTGGCCCGCGCCGGTGACGGCGGTGCGGGGCTGGGGCCCGGGGTACGGGGGCCGCCGGGCCACGGGTACGGGTCAGCCGGCGTCCTCGGCGGCGGGCGCCTTCCCCGTGACTCCTCCCGGGGCCGGGGCCGGGGCCGGGGCCGGGGCCGGGGCCAGGGTGCCGGGCGAGCCGTAGGACGGCGGAGGCGGCGTCTCACCGGTGGGGGTCGCCGGTGCCGTCGGCGCGGTCGGCGCGGTCGTTGTGGGCTTGGGTGCCGGGCCGGTCGGCGAGGTGCCCGGCGGGGTCGGCTGAGTGGGGGTCCCTGGCGCGGTCGGCGAGGCGGGGGACGCGGGCGAGGTGGGGGCCGTCGGCGAGGGCGAAGGCGACGGGGCCGTGGTGGGCCGGTCGCGTCCGCCCGTATCGCCCGGCGGACGGGCGATCCAGCCGGCCGACCGCTCGTCGTGGAGCACGAAGACCTCGATCGGCTTGGCCGCCGGCCGCACTACGACGACGTTGCTCGCCCGGTAGCCGGGCCAGGGCGTGCCCACCTGCTTCGGCGACTTCTGCGCCACCGGCGGAGTCAGCGGATTGCCGCAGGCACAGCGGACCCGGGGAACGCCCCGGTCGTCGACGAGCACCGCCGTACCCGCCTGGAGTACCGCCTGGAAGGCCACCGGACGGCCGTCGCGGTAGCCGTGGTTGGTCACCCGGGTGTCCACCCGCAGCTGGACCGGTGTCAGGGACCGCAGATAGTCCGGGACCTCCCCGGCCGTACGCCCGAGGACCGAGGCGAACGCGGCGGTCTTGGCCGGTTCCTCGGTGAGGTAGTTGATCTGGCGCTCGACGTCACAGCTGGCGATGTGGCGGGTGCCCCCGTAGAGCCCGGGCGTCGACCCCTGCACGCTGCGCGCCGCGTAGGCGGTGGTCCCGGTGGGGCTGGGGAGCGCCGGAGGAGACTCCGCCGTGCCCTGGGTGTGGGCCGTGGAACGGGTGAAGGGGTCGGGGCCGGTCGAGGAGGTGCTCTGCAGGAACACCTCGCCGCCACCCGGCGCCGCCTGGTTCGATCCGCCCCCGCCACCCCCGCCGCGCTGGGTGAGGACGACGACGAGCGCGACCACCGCCACCAGGACCGCGGCCAGCGAGGCGACCTTGGGTACGGAACGCCACCACGGGCCCCCGCCTCCGCCGCCTCCGCTTCCCGTGCCTCCTCCACCGCTCGCGGCGCCCCCGCCCGTACCGCCGCCGTCACCCCTGCCGCCGCGGCCCGCGCCTCCGCCCGTACCGTCGTCGGACGGCGGCCCGGAGGCCGGCGGGGGAGCGGCCGGACCGGGCCGCGCGCCACGGTCCGAGAGCGGCCCCGACGGCGGCCCCGTGGGAGGCACCGAGGGGCGGTCGGACGGCAGGTGCGACGTCACATCGATTCCCTTTCTTCCGTTCCGCGCTCATTGTGTGCGCCGCCCGGACGCCGCCCGCAAGCGGACCGCGTCCGCCCGTATTAGCGTGACCGGCGTGAGCCCACCGCTCCCCGCCCCCGCCGTACCGCCCGCCCCCGCCGACCCGTCCGGGCGTCTCGTCCACGGCCTGACGGCCGCCCTCGGCGCGGTCGTCACCGGCTTCGTCGCCATGGGCGTCACCGCCGCCCTCGGCCTGTGGGCGGCCGGCGCCACCGGACTGCCCGGCGGCACAGACGCCTTCACCGCCGTCGTCGCCGCGGCCGTCGTGATGGCCGCGGGCGGCCAGGTCGCCCTCGCCGGCGACGCGAGCAGCCTGGCCGGCGCCCGGGGAGAACTCACCGCCATGCCGCTCACCGTCACCCTGGTGGGCGCGCTCGTCACCGGCGCCCTGTTCCTGCGCCCGCTGCGCCACCACGCCGTCGCCCGCGCCCGCGACCTGCTCGCCCTGGCCGTCCCCACCGTCGTGTTCTGGCTGGCCGCGCTCGCCGGCCTGGCCACCCTGGCCCGCCACGACTTCCCGCTCACGTTCGGCGCCGGCGAGAAGCCCGCCGGCGACCTGGGCGAGCTGGTACGGCAGCTCCTCGCCGCGGCCCGCCCCGCCATCGGCTTCAGCACCGACCTCGGCCCCACGCTCTGGTACGGCCTGCTGTGGATCCTCGGCGTCCTCGTCGTCGCCGTGCTGGTCTCCCGTCGCACCCCGCTCCCGCCCCGCTTCATCCGCCACCACCGGGCCGTCCGCCCCGCCGCGTCCGCGGTCCTGCTGCTGTTCCTCGGATACGTGGCCGCCGGCCTGGTCGTCGGGCTCGTCGTCGCCGCCACCAGAGGGCACCCCGCCGAGACCCTCGCCGTACTGCTCCTCGGACTGCCGAACGTCTGCTGGCTCGCCCTCGGCGTCGGCATCGGCGGCTCCTGGGAGGGCCGGGCCGAGGGACCGTTCGGGCTGCCCATGCCGCAGCTCCTCGACCGTGTCCTGCGCGGCGGCGACGGCGGAAGGGAGCTGTCGACCGTCGATCTGTCCACCCTCGCCTCCCACGACGGGCGGGCCTGGTGGCTGCTGCCGATCGCCGCCGTGCTCGTGCTCGGCGCGGCCTTCGTCATGGCCGCCCGCTCACCGGCCGGCGTCCGCCCCGGGCGGCACGCCCTGCACCTGGGGGTCGCCTTCGCCGTCGCGATGCTGGTGATCGCCCCGCTGACCCTGGTCGAGGCCCGCTTCGGCCTGTCGGTCATCGGCATCGGCGACCTCGCGGCGCTCGGCGCCGTGGTGCTGCTCCGCCCGCACATCTGGGGCCTGGTCGGTCTCGCCCTGCTCTGGGGTCTCGTCGCCGGATTCCTCGGCGGGCTCCTCGCGGCCCCGCTCCGCCGGCGCGCCGGGACCGGGATGCCCTGACTCGCCGGACCGCACCCGGGCCCGAGAGGGCGGCGGAGATCGCGGCGCGACGTCGGGGGTGGTGCGGCGCCGGTACGCTGCTCACAGCTCCCGGAACACCGGCCGCGCCCAGCCGGGCGGCTCAGGCGGCGGGCCCGGCGCCCCGCCCGCACCGGCCCCCGCGGAGATGCGCGCACCCGCCCCCGGTGTCCCGCCCTCCAGCGCGGCCCGCAGCTCCGAGGCGAACTCCAGGCACGTCCCGTACCGCTCCTCGGGCGCCTTGGCCAGCGCTTTCGCCAGCACCGCGTCCACGGCCTCGGGCAGCTCTTCGCGCTCGGCCGACAGCGCGGGCGGCGGATCGTACTGGTGCGCCCACAGCAGCGCCATGTCGTCGTCCCGGCGGAACGGCGGCGCCCCCGCCAGCGTCTCGAAGACCACGCACGCCAGGCTGTACACATCGCAGCGGCCGTCCACCGGCCTGCCGGAGATCTGCTCCGGCGCCACGTAGTCCAGCGTTCCGACGAACTGCCCGACCGTCGTGAACCCGGTCAGCGACAGGGACTTCTTCGTCAGGCCGAAATCGGTCAGGTAGACGTGCTCCGGATGGTCCCGGTCGGTGCCCTCCGCCACCAGGATGTTGCCGGGCTTCACATCCCGGTGCACCAGATCGTGGGCGTGCGCCGCGTCCAGGGCGGAGGCCACCTGCACCGCGATCCGCCCTGCGGCCACCGGCTCCAGGGCGCCCCGCCGGTCGAGCAGCGCCCGCAGGTCGAGCCCGGGGACGTACCGCATCGCGATGTACAGCACCCCCTCCGTCTCACCCGCCTCGAAGACGGGCACGATGTGCGGATGGTCGATCGCCGCCGCCACCCGCGACTCGTGCGCGAACCGCCGTCGGAAGGTGTCGTTGCGGGCCAGCTCGGGCGCCAGCAGCTTCAGCGCCACGGTCCGGTCCAGACGCAGATCGCGCGCCCGGTAGACCACGGCCATGCCGCCGCGCCCGATCTCCGCCTCCACGCGGTAGCCGGCGATCCGCCGGCCGATCAGCTCCGACTCCCGCCCGGCGGGCAGCTCCGGCCCGGTGCCGCTCATCCGCCCTCACCCTGATCGCCGGGCCGGCCGGGCGAGGGCTCGCGCACCACGCGTGTCGGTTCGTGTACGGGGTCGGCGGCGCGGCCCGGGGCGGGGCCGGGGTCCGGTGCGCGTACGGTGACGGTCCCGCCGGGCGGCCCGGGCTCCGTCCCCGCTGCCGGTTCCTGTTCCGTCTCCGGCTCGGGCTCCGCGTCCCGCCCCTCCCCCTCCTCCTCGGGCGCCGATGCCGTCGAGGGCGGTGCCGAGGCCGCGTACGTACCGAGCGCCCTGCCGTCGCAGTACACCCACCGCTCGTGCTCCGCGTCGTACAGCCACAGCGACTCCCCGTCGACGACCATCCCCACCCGCAGCCCCCGGGTGCGCCGCCGGAAGGTCTCGCCGTCCGACCGCCCCGCCGCCAGTCCCTCCGCCGCCCGCCGGTAGCGGGTCAGGGCGTTTGCCGCCCGTCCGATCAGCGGGCGCGGATCGGCCGTCCGGGTGAGGGGGCCGCTCGCGGCGGGCGGATCGGCCGGTACGGAGACGAGGAGCCGGGCGTCGACCCAGGTCGACCAGCCGTTCGAGCACAGCACCCGGCCCCAGTCGCCGGCCCGGTCGATCAGCCGCACCGGCAGGAACGCGTCCAGCGGCTCCGCCGGCAGCGCCGGATCGGGAGCCTCCCAGGTGGGCAGTCCGTCGCGCGGGACCACATGGGTGGGCCGGAAGGCGGTCTCGTCCGCACCGTTCCCCTCGCCGATCCGCGTCGTCGCGGACTCTGGCGGGTACCCCGGGACGAGCCGGGTCGGCTCGCCGTCGGCGGCGGGCCCGGGGGCCGCGCCTCCGGGTGCGGTGGACCCGGCTTCTGTTGTCGTACGCGTGGCATCGTCGGCGCCCGGACCGCCCGGACCGCCCGGACCGCCCGGACCGCCCGGACCGCCCGGACCGCCCGGACCGCCCGGACCGCCCGGACCGCCCGGACCGTCCGTACCACCCGTGCTTTCCGTACCGTCCATGCCTTTCAAGGGCGTCCTACCTCCGCATCACGACCGGCTCGTGGCGCCGCAGCAGCCACGCCACCACGAGCCCGAGCACGACGCACAGCGCGACCAGCATGCCCATGTCGAAGAGCCAGGCGCCCACCGTGTGCGCCATCAGCGGGTCCGCCGTCCGCGGGCCCGGCACGGTCGCGTGGATGTCGATCGTCGCGCCCATCGCCGCGAACGCCCACCGGGACGGCACCAGCCAGGCCAGCTGTTCCAGGACCGGGGTGCCCCGTACGTCAAGGAGCGCTCCGCAGAAGACCACCTGCACGATCGCGAGGAGGACGAGCAGCGGCATCGTCACCTCCTCCTTGCGTACCAGGGCGGAGACGAACAGCCCGAGCATCATGGCGGTGAACGCGAGCAGCGCCACCGCCAGGGTCAGCTCGACGAGCGGTGGCAGCAGCACGCCCCGCCCGCCGGGCGCGCCGAGCGGGACCCCGACGAGGGCCACCAGGGTCAGGACCACGGCCTGCACGACCGTGACCGTGCCGAGGACGACCACCTTCGACATCAGATACGCGGAGCGGGACAGGCCCACGGCTCTCTCACGTCGGTAGATGGAACGTTCCTTGACCAGCTCGCGCACCGCGTTCGCCGCGCCCGTGAGCACCCCGCCCACACAGAGGATGAGCAGGACGTTCATGGTGGAGTCGGCGTTCAGGTGCCCCTCGGACAGGGCACGGGCCATCGCGCCCATGACGAAGGGCAGCGCCACCATGATGACCAGGAAGGTCCGGTCGGCGGACAGCGCCGCCGCGTACCGCCGGACGAGGGTACGGAGCTGGGAACCCCAGCTCTGCGCCTTCGGCGGTGCGAGCCGCGTGGCCTGCTGTGCCCTCGATCTGCCGCCAGGAGGCCCCGTGCCGGGTTCCGGTGCGCCGCCGGAACGCGGGGCGCCGGGCGGCCCGGCAGAAGTACTTGCCTCCTCGACGTAATGGCGGTGGATCGGGGAGCGGCGGAACAGACCGGCCCAGTCGCGGTCCCGGTCGTGCTCGAAGGCCTCGAACGCCTCCGGCCACTGCGTGTAGCCGAAGAAGCCGAGCGCGTCGCCGGGCGGCCCGTAGTACGCGACCCGGCCGCCGGGCGCGAGCACGAGCAGCCGGTCGCAGACGTCCAGACTCAGCACACTGTGGGTGACGACGATGACGGTACGGCCGTCGTCGGCGAGCCCGCGCAACATGTGCATCACCGAGCGGTCCATGCCCGGGTCGAGCCCGGAGGTCGGCTCGTCGAGGAAGAGCAGAGAGGGCTTGGTGAGCAGCTCCAGGGCCACGCTCACCCGCTTGCGCTGTCCGCCGGACAAGCTGTGGATGGGCAGCGCGGCCCGTTCCGTCAGCCCCAGTTCGCCGATCACCTCGTCCACCCGGTCACGCCGCTCGGCGGGGGTCGCGTCCTCGGGGAAGCGCAGCTCGGCGGCGTAGCCGAGGGCCCGGCGGACGGTCAGCTGGAGATGCAGGATGTCGTCCTGCGGGACGAGACCGATCCGGTGCCACAGCTCGGGATAGTCCTGGTAGAGGTCGCGGCCGTCGTACAGGACGGTGCCCCGGTCGGCGGGGCGCAGACCGGTGAGCGCGTTCAGCAGGGTCGACTTGCCCGCGCCCGACGGGCCGACGACCGCGAGCAGGCTCTTCTCCGCGACGGGGAAGGAGACCCCGTCGAGCAGGGTCTTGCGGCCTCGGTCGACGGTGACGGCCAGTTCCCGGACGTCGAGCGAGACCTCGCCGGTGTCGGTGAACTCGACGAGCGAGCCGCCGATGAGGCAGTACGCGCGGTGGCCGATGCCGACGAGATCCTCGGCGGTCACCCGCGCGTCGGTGACGGGCCGGCCGTCGAGGAAGGTGCCGTTGTGGCTGCCGAGGTCGTGGATGCGGTACGTGCCGTCGGGTTCGGCGATCAGCTCGGCGTGCCGGCGCGAGACGGTCAGATCGTCGATCACCAGGTCGTTGTCGGGGGCCCGGCCGATCCGCACGGTGCGGGCGGGCAGCGGCCGGACGGAGGTGGGGCGGCGGAAGGCGCCGGTGAGGGCGGGGGACGCGACGGCGGCGGAGGAGGGCCGGGGAGTGGAGGGGACGGGGGCTGCCGGCGGCTCGGCGGGTGGCTCCGGAGGCTGCGGTTCGGCGGCGGCAGGTTCGGCGGCCGGCTGATCGGCGCCGGGAGGTCCGGGGGCCGGGGCGTGCGGTGACGGCGGTACGGGAGGAGGGGGCGATGGCGCTGCTTCCCATATGCGTACGGGCTCGGAGGCCGGGGCGTCGGGTGCCGGGGGAGTGGGCGGTCGCAAAGCCGCCCTCGGACCGTCCTCGCGATGGCCGAAGCGGAGGACCGTTCCCGCGCCGACCACGCTGAGCCCCACCCGATGACCGTCGGCGAACGTGCCGTTCGTACTGTCCTGGTCCTCCAGCGTCCAGTGGCCGCCCACCGCCCGCAGCACCGCGTGGTGCCAGGACACCCGGGCGTCGGCCAGGACGATGTCGCTGGTGGGGTCGCGTCCGATGCGATAGACGCGGCGCGCGTCCAGGACGGTCGCGTCCCCGTCGGTCGTCAGGACCAAGGCGGGCGCGGAGGGCGCGATAGACCGCTCTCCCATACGTCAAGCCTATCGTCGGCGGTCGGACCGTGCCCGGGATGGGCGCCGGTATCGTGAGCGGCCGACCCACCTGCGGCCCGCCCCGGCCGGGGAGCGAAGGAGAACCACCCGTGCCGAAAGGTGTCACCAAGCGCCGGCCCCGGACCCGCGCGGCCCTGCTGCGGGCGGCCCTGGAGACCTTCGCCGAGCACGGCTTCCACGCGGTGTCGATCGAACAGATCTGTGAGCGCGCGGGTTTCACGCGTGGCGCGTACTACTCCAACTTCGCCAGTAAGGAAGAACTCTTCCTGGCCCTGTTCGACGAGCACGGCGCGCGCGTCGTCGAGCGCCTCGCCGCGTCGGTCGACGCGCTCGCACCCGAGGAGTGCACCCTGGAGCGGCTCGCCGAGCTGGTCGCGCGGATCGAACCGGACGAGCGCGACTGGTATCTGGTGAGCATGGAGTTCACCCTGCACGCCATCCGCGACCCGGTGGCCGCCCGGGTCCTCGCCCGGCACGAGGCCCGGCTGCGCGCCGAGATCGCCCGGGGGCTGGAGCTGGTCGTACGCCGGGGCGGCCGTGAACTGACCGTGGACGCCGATCGGTTCGCCCGCCTTGTCGTGGCCCTGCGCGAGGGTGCTCTCGCGCAGAGCTATGTCGAACCGGACGTACTTCCGCCGGGCAGTCTCGAACGCGCCTTCCTTCCACGGCTGTTGGAGTCGGTCACCCGGCGGGCGTAGGGACGGGCCGGACGGTGGGCGCCGCGCCGTGAGCGGTCAGCCGTTGCCGATCGCGTTCAGGCTGTCGATCTCCGCGTCGGTGAGCCGGAGTTCACCGGCCGCCAGGTTGTCGACGAGATGGTCGGGGTTGCCCGTGCCGGGGATGGCCAGGACATGCGGGCCCTGGTGCAGCGTCCAGGCGAGACGGACCTGGGCCGGGCTCGCGCCGCGCGCGCGGGCGACCGCGAGGACCGCGTCGTGCTCGTCGGCGGCGGTGCCGGCCTCGCGCCCCGCCCCCGCGATGGAGAAGAAAGGGACGAAGGCGATGCCCAGTTCGCCGCAGGTGCGCAGGAGTTCCCCGTCGTCGCGTGCGTCGAGACCGTAGCGGTTTTGCACGCACACCACGGGAGCGATCGCGCGGGCCTCGTCCAGGTGCTGCGGGCGGGCGTTGGACAGGCCGAGATGACGGACGAGTCCGGCGTCACGCAGCTCGGCGAGCGCCCCGAAGTGCTCGCTGACCGAAGGCTGGCTCATGACCCGCAGGTTGACCAGGTCGAGGTGGTCGCGGCCCAGCTGGCGCAGGTTCTCCTCGACCTGGCCGCGCAGCTGGTCGGGGCGGGCCGAGGCGACCCACTCGCCGGAGGCGTCCCGGGCCGGACCGACCTTCGTGGACAGCAGGAGATCGTCCGGGTACGGCGCGAGCGCCGAGTTGATCAGCTCGTTGGCCGACCGCAGCCGGGAGAAGTAGAAGGCGGCGGTGTCGATGTGGTTCACGCCGAGCTCGACGGCGCGGCGCAGGACGGCGATCGACCGGCTCCGGTCGCTCGGATCACCCAGGTGGAAGGCGGCGTTCCCGGTCAGCCGCATGGCGCCGAAGCCGATCCGGTGGACCGTGTGGTCGCCGAGTGTCCAGGTACCCGAGGCCGCCGCCGGGGCCGTGCGCGAGGTCATCCGTTTCCTCAACTCCCTTTCGAAGGACCGCCGCGCCCGACGGGCTCGGGTGCGGCGGCAGTGGAGTATGCGCAGGTCGCGGCCGTGACGAACAGGTCCGGTGGGGCAGGGGAATGTCACAGCCCCGGACGGGAACTTCGCGCGAGGAGGCGAACGTTCTCCAGGAGTGAACCCGGTGGGGGACCCAGCCGGGTTCGGCCGGGTTCGGCCGTCAGCCGAAGAGGTCGGGATCCGAGGCCGTGATCTGGTCCCACAGCGGACGGGCCTGGTACCAGCCGGCGATCGAGGACCCCACCTGGCCGCGGGTGAGCAGCGCCGTCTCCCGGTCGATCACATGCGGCGTCCCCGCCGCCATCGCGAGCAACTGGGCCTGGCAGGAACGCTCCATGGTGACGAACCACCAGACCGCCTCGGCGACCGACTGGCCGACCGTGAGCAGCCCGTGGTTCTTGAGGATGACCGCCTTGTGCGAGGCGAGCGCCTTGGCGACGCGCTCACCCTCCTCCCGCTGGTTGACGACACCCCGGTAGTCGTCGTAGATCCCGTGGTCCTCGAAGAACGCGCAGGCGTCCTGGGTGATCGGATCGAGCGGGACGCCGAGGCTGGAGAACGCCTTGCCGTACAGGGAGTGCGAGTGCGCGGCGGCGATCGCGTCCGGGCGCGCGCGGTGTACCTGGGCGTGGATGACGAACGCGGCCCGGTTGACCGGCCGTACGCCGTCCAGCACCCGTCCCTCGTGGTCGACCCGGATCAGGTCGGACGCCTTGATCTGGCCGAAGTGCATGCCGAAGGGGTTGACCCAGAAGGTCTCCGGCTCCCCGGGGTCGCGCACGGTGATGTGCCCGGCGACGCCCTCGGAGAAGCCGAACCGGCCGAAGATCCGGAAACCGGCGGCCAGTTGCTCCTTGCGGTACTGACGCTCTTCGTCGACCGAATCGAAGGTGGGCGGCAGCGGCACGACGGCCCCCTCGGGCAGGGGGCCGATGGCGGCGGAGAGCAGTTCGGCGAGTTCGGGCGACAGATCGGTCATGGGAACCTCCGGCGGTGCGGCAGGTCGGGCATGCGGGCGCGCCAAAAGATACAGAGCTGTATCCGATACGACAATGTCTCCGACGGTGGCGGTGACCGCTCGCCGAATTGGTCGGAGACCCACCCTTCGGAGTCTTCGGAGTCTTCGGAGTCTTCGGAGCCTTCGGAGCCCTCGGAGTCCTTGGAGCCCCCGGTTCCCCGGTCGCGACCGTTCCTGAGCCCCGGTCCCGCCCGGACGGGAGCCCGGCGCCCACCGCTGTGGCGTCTACCGCTCCGGCGCCCCGAACCGGGCCAGCAGATGCCAGACCCGCTTCACCTCCTGCCGGTCGTACCGCCCCGACTCGGCGGCCTCCTGCACGATCCGCGCGTCCAGCCACCCGTCCACGGCCAGCGCGGCGCCCAACTCCACGTACCGCGACCCCCGGTAGTCCGGATGGCGCCCGAGCTCCCCTACCGACAGCCGGAAGCCCCCGTGCCACGCGAGGGGACACGGCAGCGCACGGGCCGCGGCTTCCACCTCCGTACCGCGAAAGGCCGGGTCGAGAACCAACTCCTCGACGTCCCGGGCCAGTTCGACCGGGCCGTGTATCTGGGCCTCCACGTAGTCGTCCAGCGCGTCCCGACCGTCGGCGACGGCGAGCGCGACGAGCCGAGCGGCCCGTCCGGCGACACCGAAGTCGGCCGGTTCGAGGACGCTGTCCGGATAGCAGAAGGTCGTCCTGGCCAGGGTGGCGGAGGTCAGCCGCAGATGCGCGGAGCCGAACCGTGGCGCGGCACCGAAGGAACGGCGCCGGTGGTCGAGCGCGCCGTACACGGGCCGTTCGACCGCCGGGGCGTCGTCGTACGCCCCGCCGAAGATCCGGCTCTCCCAGTGCCATCGGTCACCGCCGGGGCGCGCGGTGAGACCGCCGTTGCCTGTGCCCGTGACGAACTGGGAACGGTAGACCCCGTCCTCGGCGAGCCGGCCGAGGAAGACGGGATGGAAGTTGAGGGTGACCCGCAGCCCGGGATCGAGAGGGCCGCCCGCGGCACGGGCGGAGACATGGGCGAGCGCGCGGCGCGACCGGGGAAGGAGATCCATCGCCGCAGTCTGCCGGAAGGACGGACCTTGCGGCGCGGGCATTTCGCTGGCTACGGTCGGCCGGACGGGCGCGAAAGCGCTTGCCGACGGCGGGGGAGAGCGGAGGACACCGCGTGGCGGACGGCGACGACAGCGGAGCCACCGGACGGTCCGGACACACGGGACGGGGCGGACCCGTCAGGCAGGACGAACCCACGGGACGGGCCGGCGGCCGGGCGGACCGGGGACCCCGGCGCGGCGGCGACGTCCTCGTCTACACCCGCACCACCGGCTACCGCCACGAATCGATCCCCGCCGGCGCCGCCGCCCTGGCCACGCTGGCCCGCGCCGCCGGGCTCACCCCCGAGACCACCGAGGACCCCGGCGCCTTCACCACCGCCCGGCTCGCCCGCTGCGCCGCCGTCGTCCTCCTTTCCACCACCGGCACCGTCCTCACCGACGAGGGGCGGACGGCCTTCGAGGCGTACGTACGGGGCGGGGGAGGCGTCCTCGCCGTGCACGCGGCGGCCAACGCCGAGCCCGGCTGGCCCTTCTACGGCGAACTCCTCGGCACCCGCTTCGCCGGACACCCCGCGCTCCAGCCCGGCGTGGTGTGCGCCGAGGACCCCGGCCATCCGGCGACGGCCGCGCTGCCGGCCCGCTGGGAGTGGACCGACGAGTGGTACGACTTCACCGCCCACCCGCGGGCCGCCGGCGTACGGGTCCTCGCCCGCGTCGACGAGAACTCCTACCGCGGCGGCACACTCGGCGCCGACCATCCCCTGGTGTGGTGCCGGGAGGCCGTGCCCGGACGGGGGCGCTTCCTCTTCACCGCGCTCGGGCATGCCACCGAGGCGTACGCGGACCCCGCCTTTCGCGCCCACCTCGCGGGCGCCCTCGGCTGGGTCGCCCGCACGGCCGGGTGACCCCGGTCCACGGCAGACGCCCCGCAGCCCCATTCGTCCCGTCCCGATTGCGCGCGCGCCCGGTCCGCGAGAGGTTGACCCCGGGGGAGCGCGGCACGGGGGCGGAGGCCTGGAGGAGACGACATGGGTATCGCCACCGTGAACCCGGCGACCGGCGAGACACTGCGCACCTATGAGGCGCAGGGGCCCGCCGAGATCGAGCGGCGCATCGACGCCGCCCACGAGGCGTACCGCCGCTACCGGACCACCCCTTTCGCCGAACGCGCCCGGCTGATGCGCGCCGCCGCCGCCCTCCTCGACGAGGACGCCGAGGACATCGCGCGCACCATGACCACCGAGATGGGCAAGCCGATCGTCGCCGCCCGCGCCGAGGTCGCCAAGTGCGCCAAGGCCATGCGCTGGTACGCCGATCACGCGGAGGAGCTGCTCGCCGACGAGCGGCCGGCGCAGCACGACGTCCAGGACTCGGGCGCCGACTTCGCGCGCGTCCGCTACCGGCCGCTCGGCCCGATCCTCGCCGTCATGCCGTGGAACTTCCCCCTCTGGCAGGTCGTCCGCTTCGCGGCGCCCGCCCTCATGGCCGGCAACACCGGGCTGCTCAAGCACGCCTCGAACGTGCCTCAGACCGCGCTCTACCTCGGCGAACTCTTCCGGCGCGGCGGATTCCCGGCGGGTTGCTTCCAGACCCTGCTCATCGGCTCCGGGGCCGTCGAGAGCGTGCTGCGCGACCCCCGGGTCGTGGCCGCCACCCTCACCGGCAGCGAACCGGCCGGCCGGTCCGTCGCCGCGATCGCCGGGGACGAGATCAAGAAGACCGTGCTGGAACTCGGCGGCAGCGACCCGTACATCGTCATGCCCTCCGCCGACCTGTCCCGGGCCGTCAAGACCGCCGTCACCGCCCGCGTACAGAACAACGGGCAGTCCTGCATCGCCGCGAAACGGTTCATCGTCCACCGCGACGTCTACGACACCTTCGCCGAGCGGTTCACCGCCGCCATGAACGCCCTCACGATCGGCGACCCGCTCGACGACGACACCGACGTCGGCCCGCTCGCCACCGAGCAGGGCCGCGCCGACCTGGAGGCGCTCGTCGACGACGCCGTGGCCGCCGGGGCCACCGTGCTGTGCGGCGGCGGGCGGCCCGACGCCTTCCCGCGCGGCTGGTTCTACAAGCCGACCGTGCTCACCGGCATCACCCCCACGATGCGCGTCCACCACGAGGAGGCGTTCGGGCCCGTCGCCACCCTCTACCCGGTCGCCGACATCGAGGAGGCCGTCGCCGTCGCCAACGACTCGCCTTTCGGGCTGAGTTCGAACGTGTGGACCCGTAAGGAGGAGGACATCGCCTTCTTCGTCCGCGACCTGGAGGCGGGCGGCGTCTTCGTCAACGGCATGACGGCCTCCCACCCCGCCCTGCCCTTCGGCGGGGTGAAGCGTTCGGGGTACGGCCGCGAGCTGGCCGGGCACGGCATCCGCGAGTTCTGCAACGCCACCACGGTCTGGCAGCGCGCCTGATCCGCCACGGAACGGGGCCCCGCCCCTGATCCGCCACGGAACGGGGCCCCGCCCCTGACCCGCCGCGGAACGGCCCCGCCCCTGCGTCTCCTCGGGCGGCCCGACCACTCGTTCCGACGCCCGGCCTGCCCTGGTCCGCGACCGCCCGACCGCCCGACCGGCGGTCCGGCGGTCCGCTCGGTGGTCCGGCCGATGTCCGTCCGGCCCGGCGCGACCCGCCCCGCCCGCCGGACGAATTCGCTTGCGGCGGCCCGGGGCCGCCCGCTGAGCTGGAACCATGGACACGACTCTCCCCACCCTCCCCGAGCGCTTCGCGCGGGCGCGCGGCGCGGTGCTGGGGGCGCTGATGCTGGGCGCCTTCGCCTTCAACACGGCCGAGAACCTGCCCATCGGGCTCCTCGACGTCCTCGCCGGCCGTCTGGACGTGTCCGTGCCGGCCGCCGGACTGCTCGTCACCGGCTACGGCCTGACGGTGGCCGTCGTCTCTCTGCCGCTCACCCACGCGGTACGGGCCGTGCCCCGCCGCCACGTCCTGACCGGCGTGTTCGCCGCTCTGGCCGTCTCCAGCCTGGCGGCCGCGCTGCTCTCCTCGTACGGACCGCTGCTCGCCGCGCGGCTGGTGACCGCGCTCGGCCAGGCCCTGTTCTGGGCCGTGATGGGTCCGGTCGCCGCCGGACTGTTCCCGCCCGGCGTGCGGGGGCGAGTGATCGGGGCGCTGTCGGTGGCCGGTTCGCTCGCGCTCGTCGTCGGGGTGCCCGGCGGCACCTGGCTCGGCCGGCACGGCGGCTGGCCGCTGCCGGTCGCCGTCCTGGCCGTGCTGGGGCTCGTCCCGATGGTGACGGTCGCCGCCCTGCTGCCCACCGCGCGCCCGGAGACGGAGGCCGCCGCGCGGGGCACCCGCCCCGACCGCCGCCGGTTCGCCGTCGTGCTGGCCGCCGGGACGCTCTCCGCCACCGGCGCGTTCGCGGGATACACCTACCTCGTGCCCTTCCTCGGGGACGTGGGCGGGTTCCGGCCCGAGACCACCGGCGTCCTGCTGTTCGCCTTCGGGGGCGCCTGCCTGGCCGGGGTGAGCCTCGCCGGTCCGCTGCTCGACCGCTTCCCGCACGGTGTCCTGACCGGCGCCGTGGCCGTCCAGGCGACGGGACTGCTCGGCCTGTCCGCGTGGGGTGCCCGGCCCGCGGCGGCCGTCCTGTTCCTGGTGCTCACGGGCGGCGCGCTCGGACCCGTCTTCATGGCCACCCAGCACGCGATGCTGCACTGTGCCCCCGGCCGGACCGACCTCGCCTTCGCCGCCAACTCCGGTGCCTACAACGTCGGCATCGCCGCGGGCGCCGCCCTCGGCGGGCTGATCCTGCCGTACGCCGGGGTCCGCGCCGCCTTCCTGGCCGGCGGGCTGCTGGCGGCCACCGCCTGCGCGGTCCTCCTGCCCGCCCGGCCCCGCCAGGCGCGGTCGTAGCCGGCGGACCAGGGCAACGAAAAACGAACAGCGGCGCCGGACGCCGGGCGTCGCGGGAGCCGCCCTCGGCCCGCCCCCGTGGCCCTCAGCCCCGGGTCCACTCCAGCAGCCGGTCCGCCGGCCAGGTGTTGATCACCCGCTCGGCCGTCACCCCGCATTCCTCGGCCCGCGCGCAGCCGAGGATCTGCCACTCCAGCTGCCCCGGCGCGTGCGCGTCCGTGTCCACCGCGAAGCGGACCCCGCACTCCACCGCCTCCCGCAGCAGCCGCAGCGGCGGGTCGAGCCGCTCGGGACGGCTGTTGATCTCCACCGCCGTACCGGACTCCGCACACGCGGCGAACACCCGTTCGGCGTCGAACTCCGATTCCGGCCGCTGCCGGCCGTCGCCCACCAGCCGCCCCGTACAGTGCCCCAGCACGTCCATCAGCGGATTGCGCACCGCCCGTTCCATCCGCCGGGTCATCGCCCGTTCGTCCATCCGCAGCTTCGAGTGCACGGAGCCCACCACCAGGTCGAGCCGGTCGAGCAGGCCGGGCTCCTGGTCGAGCGAACCGTCCTCCAGGATGTCGCACTCGATGCCGGTGAGCAGCCGGAACGGCGCCCATCGCTCATTCAGCCGGGCCACCACGTCCAGCTGCTCGCGCAGCCGCTCGGGGGAGAGCCCCCGGGCCACCTTCAGACGCGGCGAATGGTCCGTGAGCACCATCCACTCGTGGCCGAGACCGGCCGCCGCGCGCCCCATGTCCTCGATGGTGCTGCCGCCGTCCGACCAGTCGGAGTGCACATGGCAGTCGCCGCGCAGCGCCGCCCGCAACTCCTCGCCGCCCGACACCTCGGGCACCGGGAGTTCCCGTTCCAGCCGCTCCAGATACTCCGGCACCCGGCCCGCCAGCGCCTCGCGCACCACGGCGCCCGTCTTCGGGCCGATGCCCTTCACCGACTCCAGGGTCCCGGCGGCCGCCCGCTGTTCGACCTCGTCCGGGCCGAGGGCCGTCACCGCCGCCGCGGCCGTACGAAACGCGCGGACCCGGTACGTCGGCTCCCGCGAGCGCTCCAGCAGGTACGCGATCCGGTCCAGCGCCGCCACCGGGTCCATGGGAACGCACCGTCCTTCCCTCGGCGGGGAGCGGCCGGCCTGTCGCCGTCCGGCCGCGCCGTCCGCTCAGCCCTCGTCCTCGATCCAGTCCGCGGCGCGCCGCGTGGCTTCCCCGCTCGCGCCGCCCCCATCCCCGCCCCCGTCGATGCCGCCCCCGCCGCCACCGCCCGTACCACCGCCGCCCGCGCCGCCGTCCCGCCCGTTCCCGCCGCGCGGCTCGACCGGCTCCAGCTCGCACCACACCGCCTTGCCCTCGCCGCGCGGCTCCACACCCCACCGGGCGGCGATCGCGTCCATCAGGAGCAGCCCGCGCCCCGAGGTCGCCGCCTCGCCCGGGGTGCGCCGGCGCGGCCAGCCGCTCGACCGGTCCTGCACGGACAGCCGGACCCGCCGTACCGGCTCCGGCAGCACCTCCAGGGTCAGTACCGCCCCGCCCTCCGTGTGCAGAAGTACGTTCACCAGCAGCTCGCCCGTCAACAGCTCGGCGTCGTCGGCGAGTTCGGGCATGCCCCAGTCCACCAGGGTCTGTCCCACCGCCGCCCGCGCGTCCGACAGCCCCTGCGGATCGGCCTGGTGGATGTACTGGTGGATCCGCGGTGCCCGGGGCGTGCCCGGGTCCGGACTGCGCCGCAGCACCAGCAGGGCCACGTCGTCTCCCGCCCCCCACCGCTCCCACAGCCGGTCCGACAGATGGTCCGCGAGCGCCTCGGCCTCCGGCGGGCCGCCGCCCACCGCCGCCGCCAGCTTCGCGAGCCCCGCCTCCAGATCGGTGCCGGGCTGCTCGACCAGCCCGTCCGTGTACAGCACCAGCGTCTCGCCCGGCACCAGGTCGAGCCGCGTCTCCGGGAACTCCTCCTCGCCGAAGACCGTGGCCAGTCCCAGCGGCAGCCCGCCGCGCAGCTTCGGCCGGCCCACCCGTCCGTCCGTATGCCGGATCAGCGGCCCCAGATGCCCCGCCCGTACCCCGCGCACGGTGCCACCGGCCAGGTCCACCTGTGCGTACGCGCAGGTCGCGAAGCGATCGGTGTCCAGTTCCGCGAGGAAACGGGAGGCCCGGGCCAGCACCGTCGACGGAGGGTGCCCCTCGCCCGCGTACGCCCGCAGCGCGATGCGCAACTGCCCCATGATCGCGGCGGCGTGGGTGTCGTGCCCCTGCACATCGCCCACGACCACCCCGACCCGGCCGCGCGGCAGCGGGATCACGTCGTACCAGTCGCCGCCGACCTGCCGCCCGCTCCACGCCGCGTGATAGCGCACGGCTATCTCGCCGCCCTCGATCTTCGGAATCCGGCGCGGCAGCATCGTCGCCTGGAGCCCGGTGGCCAGCTCCCGCTCCTCGTCGAAGAGGATCGCGCGCTGGAGCGACTGGGCGACGATCGCGGCGAGCCCGAGCAGCAGATTGCGCTCGTCCGTGTCGAACCGGTTGCGCCGCCGGTAGAACAGCGCCATCCCGCCCAGCGAGCGGGCCTGCGCCACCAGCGGCAGATAGCAGGCGGAGTGGTACGGCATCCGGTGCACGTACGGCACCAGGCGAGGGAAGTCCTGCTCCACGTGCTCGGGGAACTCGGACACGAATCGGGCCTCGCCGCTGAGCACCGCCTCCGCCAGCGGCAGCCCCGGCTCCAGCGGGCGGCTGCGGAAGTCCTCGAAGACATCGATGCCCTCACCGCTCAGCGCGATCAGGTCGAGGTTGCCGTTCTCGACGAGCCCCAGCCCCAGCCCGTCCGCGCCGAGCCGCCCGAGCCCGGCCGGACCGGTCAGCGCGGCCGTCACGTCGTCCACGGTCACCGCCCGCGACAGCGCGTGCGTCGTGCGTTGCACGATCGTGGTCTGCACCTCCTGGCGCTTGGCCAGGTTGAGGATGAACTCCGAGTTCGTGACCTCGGTGGTGGTGTCCCGTACGACCCCCACGACCCGGTGCGCCGTCCCGTCCGCCCGGCGCAGGATCCGCGCCTGCACATGTGTCCACTGAGGCGGGCCGCCGGGTGGACCGAGGCGGATGTGGGCCGCGTACGAGGTGCTGTCCCCGGAGACCGCCTCCTGGATCAGCCGGTTCAGCCGGTCCCGCTCGGCCGGGTCGAGGCCACGCATCAGCGACGCGGCCCGCCTGTCGAAGCCCTCCGGATCCACCCCGAGGACCAGTAGGCCCGCGTCGTCGACATCGATGGCGTCCGTGTCGAGATCCCAGTCGAAGCTGCCGGTTCGGTTCATGGCGAGGCGCTCGGCCGGCCCGATCTCACCGCCGCGCGCGCTGTACTCGTCGTCGGTCATCCTCCTCATTGTCGAGCCGGGCCCCCGCCGACGCCACGGCGGCGACAGCACGGCCCGCGGGCGATTTCGACGGGCCGGCGGCCCCGGATGCGGGACCCCGGCCCGGACACGAGAATGGCCAGTACTTGTGGAACCGTGCGGAACGCCAGGAGGCGCCATGACCGGAGACACCGACAAGACGTCCCGGGGGGCCCGGGGGGAGACGCCCACCCCCGACAAGCTGCTGCACGCGGGGTCGGAGGGCGAGTTCTCCGCCGAGGACCTGGTCCTCGCCTCGGGCCGCGACCTGAACCCGGAGAACCTCGCGTGGGCGGAGCGGCGGATGGAGCGGAAGGGGGCGCGCGCCTCCCTCGACGAACTCCTGCCCTGAAGACCGCGTCCCCGCCACCGGGCGGGACGGGAAGGGAAGGTCCGTACGCCACCGGCCGGCGCACGGGCCTTCCCCCTTTATGGAACACGTTCTACCGTGGCTCGCCGCACAGGACGGTCCGCGCCGCGGCGTACCGCGCCGCACCGCCCGCACCGCCCCGCGCCGAGGACCGAGCCACGGGAGACGCCATGCATCTCGACTACACGCCCGACCAGCACCGGCTGCGCGCCGAGCTGCGGGCCTACTTCGCGACGCTCGTCCCCGACGACGTCCACGTCCGTACCCGCGGTGCCGCCCCCGCCGAACGGAAACGCTTCTACCGCGAGACAGTGCGCCGTCTCGGCACCGACGGCTGGCTCGGCGTCGGCTGGCCCACCGAGTACGGCGGCCGCGGCCTGACCCCGATGGAACAGTTCGTCTTCTTCGACGAGGCCGCGCAGGCCGGCGTCCCGCTGCCGCTGATGGCGCTCAACACCGTCGGACCGACGATCATGCGCTACGGCACCGACGAGCAGAAGGCGTACTTCCTCCCGAGGATCCTCTCCGGGGAGATCGACTTCGCCATCGGCTACAGCGAACCCGACGCCGGCACCGACCTCGCCGCGCTCCGGACCCGCGCCGTGCGCGAGGGCGACGAGACGGACGGCCACTACATCGTCGACGGACAGAAGATCTGGACCACCAACGGCGACACGGCGGACTGGGTCTGGCTCGCCGTCCGCACCGACCCGGCCGCTCCGCCGCACCAGGGCATCACCATGCTCCTGGTCCCGACCGCCGACCCCGGCTACTCCTGCACCCTCATCGACACGCTCGCCTCCCACGACACCACCGCGAGCCACTACGAGAACATCCGTGTCCCCTGCTCCCGCCGGGTCGGCGCCGAGAACCAGGGCTGGCGGCTGATCACCAACCAGCTCAACCACGAGCGCGTCACCCTCGCCGCCCACGGCACCATGGCCATCCGCGCCCTCCACGACGTCCGGCGCTGGGCCGCGGCCACCAAACTCGCCGACGGCCGCCGCGTTCTCGACCTCGGCTGGGTCCGCCGCGTCCTGGCCCGCACCCATGTCCGCCTCGACGCGATGAAGCTCCTCAACTGGCAGATGGTGAACGCGGTCCAGGACGGCACCCTCACCCCCCAGGACGCCTCCGCTGTCAAGGTGTACGGCTCCGAGGCGCGCCGCGACGCCTACGCCTGGCTCCTGGAGGTCACCGGCGCGGCGGGCGCGCTCAAGGAGGGCTCGCACGGCGCCGTCCTCCACGGCGAACTCGAACGCGGCTACCGCTCCGCCGTCGTCTTCACCTTCGGCGGCGGCAACAACGAGATCCAGCGCGAGATCATCTCCTGGATCGGCCTCGGCATGCCCCGCGTCCGCCGCTGACGGTTCGTGACGCGTGAGGTGTGGCGCCCATCGCTCTTTCTTCGGCACGGCATGGCAAAGGGCGGCCGGGAGAAGGCGGTGCGCGAGGCGGCCGAGGCGGCCCTCCGCGAGGTTGTCGCATCCTCCTCGGCCTCGGCGGGGGCGGGGAGGACGGGCCTCCCGAATGTCCTGGCGGTGATCGACGCGGACGCGGCGAAGCTGACCGAAAAGCGCTCCGGAGAATGCGGTCGACGCATTCTCCGGAGCGCTTTTCTGATGCCGCACCGCCCGTCCGGAACAAGCCGGGAGCGGCCGCCGGTAGGAAACAAGCCGGGAGTGAGGTAAATAAGCCTCTCCGGTACCGCCGCCTTGACGCGTCACAGTCAAGGGTCGTTTCCTTTCCGGTGTCCACTTCACAAGAGTCGACCGGAGGAACACAGTGAGAAAGTACCTGGGAGCAAGGTCGGTCGCGGCGTTGGCCGCCGCGGCGCTCATCGGCCTGATGGTTCCGGGCGTCGCCGACGCCGCGCAGGGGTCCGCCGATTCCGCTTCCTACACGAGGTGCAACAGTGGAGGCGTGGAGCTGGCGACGGCGGCGGAGGCCGTGACCGTCCGAACCGGCCCCAGCGTCAGCGCCGCCGTGGTGACCACCGCCCAGAAGGGCACCACCTGGTGGTGCCGGGGTTACGCCGTGGGGGACCGCTACAACGCCTGCGGGGTCACGCAGGCGAACGCCTGGATTTACGTGTTCAACAACAACTACGCCGGCTATTCCGCGATGACCTGCTGGAACTGACGGTGCGTATTGCCTCGCCGAACGGCGAAGGTAATGTGATTCCCAAATCCCGGCAATTTCCGGTCCGGTGAATTGCCGCCTTGGAGGCGCCCGATACGGGCGCCTCCAAGGGCGTGTGGGGTGCTTTCCGGTGGATCGGCTCGGCCGAGGAGTCAAAACCCGCCCGACAGGATTACCGCCCCCCTTTCGCGCGTGGCGCGCTCGGCTCTCCTCATAGGGTCCCCGCCCGAGGCCCCCGCGCCGCGTCCGCCGGTGCCGACGTGCCGACGGCGGGTCCGGCGGCGAAGTGGACGTACTCACGCGTCAGCCGGAAGCCCGCGGTCCAGGCGAGCAGCCGGCTTGGGCGGTTGTCGCGCGAGCAGGACCAACTGGCGCGGTGGCCGCGCGCCGTGATGTCGGCGGTCAACCCGGTGACACAGGCCAGGGCGAGATGCCGGCGGCGTTCGCCGGGGCCGGTGGCGCAGGCGACGTCCTCGTAGCGGCTGCCGAGGAAGCGGGTGCAGGCCAGGGCGAGGATCCGGCCCCGGCGGAAGGCGGCCCAGGCCAGGCCGGATTCGGCGAGGGCGGCGGGCCCGTCCCAGGTGTCGTGGAGCCAGGCCGCCGCCGGATCCAGGCCGGCGAGCGCGGGAGCGTCCCGGGGCGCGAGGCGGCGCACGATCACCCCGGTGGGGACGCGCGGCGCGACGGGCTCGGCCCGGTGGACGTAGAGCATGCGCTCCCAGGGGTGGAGGTGGCCGAAGGCCGCGCCGAGGACCGGCAGGAAACGGTCCGGCGCCTCGACGTAGTGCCCGGCGAGCGGGGCCAGCAGCTCCGGGGCGGCGGCCCCGGGGTCCCCGGTGAGCAGGGCGTACCCGCCGCAGGTCACGGCCACGACGCGGGGTTCTCGCGCCCGGTCGGTCCACCACCGGCCGTGGCCGGTGGCGAGGACGTGCTCGGCGAGCGCTCCGGACCCCGGGGTGCCGGAGAGGAACACCCGGGCGGGCGCGGGAGGTTGGTGGGACGCGTGGGGGATCACGGGTGCTCCTGGTACGGCGGGGACGAGGAGGTACGGGGCGGGACGCGGAGCCGGAAGCGGTGCGGAGGGCAGTGCCGGGGGCGGGGCGAACGCGAGGTCGAACGCGGGGCGGCGCCGGCCGGCGGTTCGGCCGGCGGGCGCGGAGGAAGCGCGGGTACACGGGTACGGAGCAGGGGCACCGGACCGCGGGTCGCGACGCCCCGGCGGTCAGGGCGGCGGGGAATCCGGTCGGCCGGGCATACGGACGGGACGTCCGCCGGCGCGGTACGCCGGATGGGGGCCGTGTGCTGTGTGCGCCTCCATGGAAACCGAGCGCGCGGGAGTCCCGCAAGACCGCCGGAAGGGCGCCCTTCTCTTCACGGCGCCACCTCGACGCCGTGCACCAACGCCTTTGAGACGCCTTCGAGGCGGCTTCGGGGCGCCCCGGGACGCCTGCGGGCGGCGTGGCGACGGCTCCGCGTCCGCGTCGGGACACCGCACCGGCACCGCCGGGCCCCGCGCCCCGCCCGCTCGTTCACCTGCCCGCGGTGCCGGCGCGCACCCCGACCTCACCCTGGCCGAAACGCCCCCGCCGTCTTTCCACGGCGTCCGCGCCCGAACCCGTAGAGGACGCGTCAAGACCGGACCCCCAGGCGTCAGAGGGGCGTCAACGGCAGCGGCGGCGTGGCTGATATGCGGTTCGCTCCTCGTGTCCGAGTATTCGATTCCCTTCCTCATTCTCCGGGAGCTCACGATGGCCGACGTGGCCTTCGTCCTCGCCACGGTCGCGATCTTCGCGCTGGTGGCGTTCATCGCCAAGGGGGTGGCCAAGCTGTGACTGCCGAGAACATCGTCGGTCTCGTCGTGGCCGTCGCCCTGCTGGGCTATCTGATCCTCGCCCTCGTCAAGCCCGAGAGGTTCTGAGCCCCGAGATGAGTCCCGTCCTCGCTGGAGTCCTCCAGCTTCTGGCGCTGGTCGTCGCGCTCGGTCTGTCGTACCGGCCGCTCGGCGACCACATGGCGCGCGTCTACTCCTCGGAGAAGCACTACCGTCCCGAGAAGTGGATCTACAAGGCGATCGGCGCCAACCCGGACACGGAGATGCGCTGGCCGGCCTATCTGCGCGGAGTGCTCGCCTTCTCCGCCGTCAGTGTCCTCTTCCTCTATCTGCTGCAGCGGGTCCAGGGTTCGCTGCCCGGCTCGCTCGGATTCGTGTCGATCGACCCGGACCAGGCCTTCAACACGGCCGCGTCGTTCGTCGCGAACACCAACTGGCAGTCGTACTACGGCGAGCAGGCCATGGGCCACGTGGTGCAGACCGGCGGCCTCGCGGTGCAGAACTTCGTCTCGGCGGCCGTCGGCATGGCCGTGGCGGTCGCCCTCGTCTGCGGATTTGCCCGGTCCCGCTCCGGTGAACTGGGCAACTTCTGGGCCGACCTGGTCCGCGGCACCGTCCGTATCCTCCTGCCGATCGCGGTCGTCGGCGCGGTGGTCCTGGTGGCCTGCGGCGTCATCCAGAACTTCTCCGGCATCCACGAGGTCGGCCAGTTCGGCGGCACCCCGCAGCAGTGGAACGGCGGCGCGGTGGCCTCGCAGGAGGTCATCAAGGAGCTGGGCACCAACGGCGGCGGCTACTTCAACGCCAACTCCTCCCACCCCTTCGAGAACCCCAACGGGCTGTCGAACCTCTTCGAGATCTACCTGATACTGGTGATCCCCTTCGCGATGACGCGGACCTTCGGCCGGATGGTCGGGTCGGTCAAGCAGGGGTACGCGATCCTCGGCACGATGGCCGTCATCTGGATCGGCTTCACCGCCCTGATGATGTGGACCGAGTTCGCCCACCGCGGCCCGGCGTTCGAGCTGGCCGGCGGGGCCATGGAGGGCAAGGAGACCCGGTTCGGGATCGCCGGCTCGTCGCTGTTCGCCGTGGCCACCACACTGACCTCGACCGGCGCGGTCAACTCCTTCCACTCCTCGTACACCGGCTTCGGCGGCGGCATCGCGATGCTCGGCATGCAGCTCGGCGAGATCGCGCCCGGCGGTGTCGGCTCCGGCCTCTACGGCATGCTGATCATGGCGGTCGTCGCCGTCTTCATCGCGGGTCTGATGGTCGGCCGTACGCCCGAGTACCTGGGGAAGAAGATCGGCACCCGCGAGATCAAGTTCGCGGCCTGCTACATCCTGATCACCCCGGCGCTGGTGCTCTGCTTCACGGCACTCGCGATCGCGCTGCCCACGCCCCCGCACTCGATGCTCAACACGGGCGCCCACGGCTTCTCCGAGATCCTTTACGCCTACACCTCCGGCGCCAACAACAACGGATCCGCCTTCGCCGGTCTGAACGCCGACACCCAGTGGTTCAACTCGACGATCGGCATCGCGATGCTGCTCGGCCGCTTCCTGCCCATGGTGTTCGTCCTCGCCCTCGCCGGCTCGCTCGCCGAACAGGCACCCGTACCGGCGACCGCCGGAACACTGCGGACCGAGAAACCGCTGTTCGCGGGCCTGCTGGGCGGCACGATCCTGATCGTCACCGGTCTCACCTACTTCCCGGCCCTCGCTCTTGGACCGCTCGCCGAAGGGCTCGCGGCATGACACACGGCATACGGAAACCCGGCACACCGGAATCCGGCATACGGGAATCCGGCGCATCGGAACCCGCACCACGGAACCACGCCCCCCAGGCCCACGCCCCCCGGACCGACGCCGCCCGGAACCACCCCGCTCGGACCCCCGCCCCACACCACCCCGGCCCACAGCACCCCGACGTAAAGGATCACGAGGACGCCATGTCCGCCACGCGACCGACCACCGCGCCCCACGGGGACCCCTCCGGCGGGCAGCATGCCCACGGACGGGTGGGCGGCGGTCTGTTCGACCCGAAGCAGCTGGTCACGTCCTTCCCCGACGCGCTGCGCAAGCTCGACCCGCGGGTGATGGTCAAGACGCCGGTGATGTTCGTGGTCCTGGTCGGGTCGGTCGTCACCACGGCCCTCGCGATCCAGAGCCCCTCGGACTGGTTCGGCTGGGCGATCGCCGGCTGGCTGTGGCTGACGACGGTCTTCGCCAATCTCGCCGAGGCCGTGGCCGAAGGCCGCGGCAAGGCGCAGGCCGACACCCTGCGCAAGGCCAAGACCGACACGGTCGCGCGCCGGCTGGCCGGCGGCACCGAGGAACCGGTCCCCGGCACCGATCTGCGCGTCGGCGACCTCGTGGTCTGCGAGGCCGGCGACATCATCCCCGGCGACGGCGATGTCGTCGAGGGGGTCGCGAGCGTGGACGAGTCCGCGATCACCGGCGAGTCCGCCCCGGTCATCCGGGAGTCCGGCGGTGACCGGTGCGCGGTCACGGGCGGGACGAAGGTGCTGTCCGACCGGATCGTCGTGAAGATCACGACGAAGCCGGGCGAGACTTTCATCGACCGCATGATCAACCTGGTCGAGGGCGCGGCCCGGCAGAAGACGCCGAACGAGATCGCGCTCAACATCCTGCTGGCCTCGCTGACGATCGTCTTCCTGCTGGCCGTCGTCACCCTGAAGCCCTTCGCGATCTACGCCGGGGCCGACAAGCAGACCTCCCTCATCGTCCTCACCGCGCTTCTCGTCTGCCTTATCCCGACGACGATCGGCGCCCTGCTCTCCGCGATCGGCATCGCGGGCATGGACCGGCTCGTGCAGCGCAATGTGCTCGCCATGTCCGGCCGCGCGGTCGAGGCGGCGGGCGACGTGTCGACGCTGCTGCTCGACAAGACCGGCACCATCACCCTGGGCAACCGGCAGGCCGCCGAGTTCGTGCCGGTCAAGGGTGTGACGGAGGCCGAGGTGGCGGACGCCGCGCAGCTCTCCTCGCTGGCCGACGAGACCCCCGAGGGCCGTTCGATCGTCGTCCTCGCGAAGGAGAAGTACGGGCTGCGCGAACGCCACCAGGGCGAACTCGCCCAGGCGGAGTGGATCGCCTTCACCGCCCAGACCCGGATGTCGGGCGTGGACGTCGACGGCCGGCAGACCCGCAAGGGCGCGGCCGGTTCGGTCCTCGCCTGGGTCCGCGAGCAGGGCGGCGACATCGCCGCCGACGCCGACACACTGGCGGACCGGATCTCCGAGGCCGGCGGCACCCCGCTGCTCGTCGCGGTGAAGGACGACGCCGGCGCGCGGGTCCTGGGCGTCGTCCATCTGAAGGACGTCGTCAAGGAGGGCATGCGGGAACGGTTCGACGAACTGCGCCGCATGGGCATCAAGACGGTCATGATCACGGGCGACAACCCGCTGACCGCCCGCGCCATCGCCGAGGAAGCGGGAGTCGACGACTTCCTCGCCGAGGCCACCCCCGAGGACAAGATGGCCCTCATCAAGCGGGAGCAGGCGGGCGGCAAACTGGTCGCGATGACCGGCGACGGCACCAACGACGCCCCGGCGCTCGCCCAGGCGGATGTCGGCGTGGCGATGAACACGGGCACGTCGGCCGCCAAGGAGGCCGGCAACATGGTCGACCTCGACTCGAACCCGACGAAGCTCATCGAGATCGTCGAGATCGGCAAGCAGCTCCTCATCACCCGGGGCGCGCTGACCACCTTCTCCATCGCCAACGACGTGGCGAAGTACTTCGCCATCATCCCGGCCATGTTCGCGGTGGCGTATCCCTCGCTCGACAAGCTGAACATCATGGCCCTGTCGTCGCCGAGGTCCGCGATCCTCTCGGCCGTCGTCTTCAACGCGCTGATCATCATCGCCCTGGTCCCGCTCGCCCTCAAGGGCGTGCGCTACCGCCCGTCCAGCGCGGACTCGATGCTCCGGCGCAACCTCGGGATCTACGGACTCGGCGGCCTCGTCGCCCCGTTCGTGGGCATCAAGATCATCGACCTGCTCCTCTCCCTCATCCCCGGAATCGGCTGACCCACGATGAACTACTCGGTAGGAAACACGGGCCGTGTGCTCTGGGCCGGCCTGCGGGCCCTGATCGTCCTGACGGTGGTGTGCGGGGTGCTCTACCCGCTCGCCGTGACCGGGATCGCCCAGCTCGCCTTCCCCGCCAAGGCCAACGGATCGACGATCGAGGACGCGAGCGGAAAAGCCGTCGGCTCCTCGCTCATCGGGCAGCGCTACGACCTGCCACTCAAGGACGGCCAGGAGACGGCCGCCCCGGATCTGCGCTGGTTCCAGCCGCGCCCATCCCGTGGCCTTGGTGCCAACACCGTCAACACCCGGTACGCGCTCCTGCTCTCCGGCGCCACCAACCGCGCCGGCGACAGCCCCGAGCTGATCACCTGGATCACCGAGGCCAAGGCGGCCGTGGTCAAGGACAACTCCGTCCCCGGCCACCCGGTGACGCCGTCCGAGGTGCCGGCCGACGCGGTGACCTCCTCCGGTTCGGGCCTGGACCCGAACATCTCCCCGGCGTACGCCAGGCTCCAGGTCCGCCGGGTCGCCGAGAGGAACCACCTGACCGTCGAGCAGGTGGAGAAACTGGTCGCCGGGCACACCAGCGGCCGGATCCTCGGCTTCATCGGAGAGCCCCGGGTCAACGTCCTCGAACTGAACACCGCACTCAGGGACTTGGCGGCCAAGGGCTGAATCGCGAGCCGAGAAGGGGCCGAGTGCCCGATCACGGCGAAGAGGGAGGGGGGGGGGGGGGGGGGGGGGGGGGGGGGGGGGGGGGGGGGGCGCCCGCCCCCGCCCCCCCCCGGCCCCGGGGGGGGCGGGCGCGGCGCGCGGGGGCGCCCCCCCCCCCGCCCCGGCGGGCGCCGCCGCGCCCCCCCCCCCCCCCCCCCCCCCCCCCCCCCCCCCGGCGTACCGGAACTACCGGAGTGGAGCGGAACGGAGCGGAGCGGTACGGCCTTTTCTGCCGACCCGACCCGACCCGACCCGACCCGGCTACGGCTTCGGCAGGGTGCAACCGGCCCGGTTCAGGTCGAACACGTTCCCGGGACCGACGCACGGGATGATCTGGTACGTCTGCTGGGCGTAGTTGATGCCCTGGCGGACCGTCACGGCACCGTTCTCGGCGACCTCGCACGGGTTGTTCATGGTGCAGGTCCCGCCGCTCTCGTTGCCCGTGTTGTTGACGGCGACGACCTTGCCGGTGGTCGTGTCGATCACCGGCGAGCCGGAGGTGCCGCCGATGGTGTTGCAGGACGAGGTGTAGCGGACCGAGTCCTTCCAGGTCCAGGCGTCCTCCTTGAGGCGGTACGCGAACCCGTCGACGTTGCAGCTGTACGTCCGCTTCCAGTACCCGGAGACCACGGTGATCGCCGAACCCTGCGTCGGGCGCACGTCGTTGAGGGTGAGGGCGCCGATGCCGTACTGGCTCTGGATCTGCGCGTACGTCTTGGTCAGCTGGTAGACCGAGATGTCCGTGTCGGTCATCGTGGCGTACGCGATCTTGCTCGCCTGGAGCGTGGCCACCTTGGTGCCCGCCCCGTTGAGCAGGGAGAAGGTGCGGGTCGACGCCCGGTCCTTGACGACCTGACCGGCCGCCGGCATGCCGGTCTCCAGGCAGTGCCCGTTGGAGAGGACGAGCGCGGGGTCGGTCGACAGCGAGGACGGCATCCGGACGACGGAGCCGGAACAGTTGCTGAGCGCGACCGTCCCCGCGAAGTCGACGGCGGCGGGTGCGACGGCCTTGACCGGCGCGGTGTTCCCGGGCGCGGAGGCCATGGCCGGGGCCGTCGTCGCGCCCGCCAGGGCGAGCGCGATCAGCGTGCCGGCGAGAGGCTTGTTCATGTGGGGGTTCCCCTCTGGTGACGGTGCGTTCGAAGCGGTGCGAGTTGTCATGTGCATTCTTGGAACCCCGGGCCCGGCTGACAAGAGGGCGTACCGCGCCACATCCCGACGGCCTCCTCCGCGCCGCCGCCCACCGCCCCCGTGCCCCGGCGCCGACGGCGCTCGGCCCCGCGCGCGGAGCGACCCGACGGCGTACCGCGACTCTCGCGTACGCCCTCGGCCCCCGTGCGCCCCACAGCGCCCCGTTCGCCGCCCCGCAACGCCACCGACCGGCGGCCGGGCACCCCCGGCCATGGCTCACGCACTCTTCCCGAACCGGCGGCCGGCCGTCGAAGACGCCGCTCCGGCGGCGGTTTCCGCGCGCTACGGCGGACGCGCGGGGACCGGCCCGGACCGGACACCCCGCCCATGTCGTACAGTCTGCGGACCGGTGCCGCCATACTGGGACGGGCCGGGGAGGGGCGGCACGGCGACGGGGTACTCGGGGGCGACAGCACGCGATGGCGGACACGGACACCAGGCTGATCCAGGGCCGGTACCGGCTCCAGGAAGTGATCGGCCGCGGCGGCATGGGCGAGGTGTGGCGGGCCACCGACGAATCGCTGGAGCGGCGCGTCGCCGTCAAATGCCTGCGACCGCTCGGCCGGCAGCGCGACCCCGACCATCTCGCCGTCCTGCGCGAGCGCTTCCGGCGCGAGGCCCGGGTCGCCGCCGCGCTCCAGCACCGGGGCATCACCGTCGTCCACGACTTCGGTGAGTCCGACGGGGTCCTCTTCCTCGTCATGGAACTCCTCGACGGGCGCAATCTGAGCCAGCTGCTCACCGACAACGACAAGCGGCCGCTGCCGGTCGCCGAGGTCCTCGACATCGCCGAACAGGTCGCCGAGGCCCTCGCCTACACCCACCGTCAGGGCGTCGTGCACCGCGACCTCAAGCCCGCCAACATCATGCGGCTCACCGACGGCACCGTGAAGATCTGCGACTTCGGCATCGCGCGGCTCGGCGCGGACATGGACTTCACCTCCCGTCTCACCGGCACCGGCATCGCCATGGGCACCCCGCACTACATGTCGCCGGAACAGATCGGCGGGGGCGGCGCCGTCGACCACCGCAGCGATCTGTACTCCCTCGGCTGTGTGCTCTACGAAGTGGCCACCGGACGGCCGCCGTTCGACATGGAGGACACCTGGGCGATCCTCATCGGACACCGTGACACCGCCCCCGCGCCGCTGCGCGGCCATCGCCCCGAACTGCCCGGCTATCTGGACCTGGCCGTCCTCGACCTGCTCGCCAAGGCCCCCGGGGAGCGCCCGGCCGACGCGGCCGAACTGGGCCGGCGGCTGGTCTGCGGCCGCACCGGCACGGACCCGGCCCTCCGGCCGGCGGCACCGGCCGTGCTGCCCGCCTGGGCCCGCACGCTGGCCGTCGGCCGCCCGGCGGCCTCCAGCCCCGCCGGCCGCCCCGCCCCGGCGCACGACCACGCCGCCGCGCTCACCACCGTCTGGACCGGGACCGCCCCGTCACGCCCGCCCGCGCCCCCCGAGAGCGGGTCCGCCCCCGCCTCGCCAGCCGGCGAGATCGCCCCTGCCTCCCCGGCCGGCGAGATCGCCGCCGTCCTCGCCGGCCGGCACCGGGCCGGCCTCGGGCTCGGCCGGCTCGGCCGCTGGACGGAGGCCGCCGACCTGCTCCGTACGGTGGTGCGCGACCGGGCGCACGTGCTCGGCGACGACCACCCCGACACCCTGGCCAGCGGCTACGAACTCGGCTTCGCGCTCGGGCGGCTCGGCCGCGCCACCGACGCCCTGGACCGGTTCGCGGCGGTCGCCGAGGGCCGCGCCCGCACCCTGGGCGCCGACCACCCCGACACCCTGGCGGCCCGTCAGGAGACCGCGTACATCCTCGGCGGACTCGGCCGCCACGCCGAGGCGCACGAGGTCTACGAGACGGTTCTCGCCGCCCGGACCCGCACCATGGGCGCCGAGCACCCCGACACCCTGCGCTGCCGCCACAACCTGGCGTTCACCCTCGGCCGGATCGGCCGGGTCACGGAGGCGTACGCGACGGCCCGCGAGGTCGCCCACGTCCGCGCCCGGCTGCTCGGTGCCGAGCATCCCGACACACTGGCGACCCGGCACGAGATAGGCCACGCGCTCGGGCGGCTCGGCCGCTGGTCGGACGCGCTCGCCCAGCACCGCGAGGTCGCCGAGGCCCGGCGCGCCGTCCTCGGCGCGGACCATCCCGACACCCTCGCCGCGCGCTACGAGACGGGCATCTGCCTGGGCCGCCTCGGGCGCGCCGAGGAGGCCACCGTGCTCTACCGCGACCTGGTCGGCGCCCGGACCCGGGCGAACGGCCCCGACCACCCGGAGACCCTGCGGGCCCGGCACGGCCTGGGTGTCAACCTCGGCCGCCTCGGCGACTGGGACGGCGCCCTGGCCGAGGCCCGTACGGTCCGCTCCGCCCGCGCCCGCGTCCTCGGCGACGACCACCCGGACACCCTCGCCAGCCACCGCGAGGCCGGGATCGCGCTCGGCCATCTGGGCCGCTGGGCGGAGGCCCTGGCCGAGTACCGCCACATCACGGCGACCCGCACCCGGCTGCTCGGCGCCGGCCACCCGGCGACCCGCGCCGCCCTGGCCGACGAGACCCACTGCCGGCGACGGCTGGGCGCCACATCCGCGTAAGACGGCCCACCCGCGCCAATCTGTTCGATCGAGGGGGTATGTCCTGGTAGACAGGGGGAGATGGGTGCCAAGGAGCGCGAGCGCAAGGTGTACCGGCCGCTGCGGCGGGCCGGTCTCGAGGTGATTCCGGACGCCGTGCCGGCCGGCACGATCCCCTTCGTCCTCGGATACGGCACCGAGGACGTGGCCGGCGGGTTCTCCTGCCCGTACGACACCCCGAGGCTCGTCGAGCGGCTGAACGAGAGCTGGTACGACCTCGCCGTCTCGGCGGGTCTGTTCGACGACCGGCGGGAGTTCCTCCTCCAACTGCCCCAGGGCGCCCGGTCGCACCAGGAGATCCTGCGCGATGCCGGTTGCGGAGACCGCGGGGCGCCCGAGGTCTGGACCCGGGTTCGGCTGCTCGACCGCTGGGACATCATGGGCCGGGGCGCGCAGTCGGCGTTCCTCGGTATCCACGCCGGTCATCCCGGCTTCGACATGCTGGCCCTCGACGGCAGTGTGTACATCAGGTGCTCGACCGGTGAGCGGGGTGTCGACGTGCTGGAAGTGCGTCGCCCGGACCGCTCGGAGAGCGTCCTGCGGTTTCTGGAACGAATCGTGGCACAGGACGGATCCTTCGGCCGGCACCGCGAGTTCAAGGAACGGATCGCCGCCTGGCTGCGGGAGCGCTGACGGCGTGCCGCCGTCCGGCCGGCCCGCGCCCGCGCCCCGAAACGTGCCGAGACGCGGCGGGCCCCGGGCGGACCCGGCTTACGGCGGCAGGGGTACGGGTGGGCGGGCCGCCCCCCGCCCGCCCGCCATCCCCCTCGGAGCAGGGGATTTCGCCGATCCCGTCGTGTCGGATCCCTGGTGGAAGCGCCCGCGAGGTGCTAGCAAGGGGCATGATCGATTCGCACAGCTCCTACGACGCAGTCATCGTCGGCGGTGGACACAACGGCCTGGTCGCCGCCGCCTACCTCGCCCGCGCCGGGCGCCGGGTCGTCGTTCTCGAACGACTCGGCACCACCGGTGGCGCCGCCGTCTCGACACAGCCCTTCGCCGGGGTCGATGTGCGGCTGTCCCGCTACTCGTACCTCGTCTCCCTCCTCCCCGAGAAGATCGTGCGCGATCTCGGGCTGCGCTTCGCGGTGCAGAAACGTTCCGTCTCCTCGTACACCCCGTACCGCGACTCCGGTCTGCTCGTCGGCGGCGACCAGGAGCGCACCCGCGCCTCCTTCGCCGCGCTCACCGGATCCGACCGTGAGTACGAGGCCTGGCAGGAGTTCTACGGCCGCACCGCGCGCGCCGCCCGGCGGATCTTCCCGACCCTCACCGAACCGCTGCCGAGCCGGGCCGCCCTGCGTGCCCGCCTCGACGACGAACCGACCTGGGACATGCTCTTCGAGCAGCCGATCGGCGCCGCCGTCGAACGGCACTTCGCCGACGACCTGGTGCGCGGCGTCGTCCTGACCGACGCCCTCATCGGCACCTTCGCCGACGCGCACGACCCCTCCCTGATCCAGAACCGCTGCTTCCTCTACCACGTCATCGGCGGCGGCACCGGCGACTGGGACGTCCCCGTCGGCGGCATGGGCGCGCTCACCACCGCCCTCGCCGACGCCGCCCGCGCCGCGGGCGCGACCCTGCTGACCGGCCACGAGGTCACCCGGATCGAGACCGACGGAAGCCGCGCCGAGATCGCGTACCGCACCGCCGACGGCGACGGCGTCATCGACGCGGAGCACGTCCTCGTCAACGCCTCCCCCGAGGCCCTCGCCGAACTCCTCGGCGACCCGGCCCCCGCCGCCCCCGCCGAGGGCGCCCAGCTCAAGGTCAACATGGTGCTGAGCCGGCTGCCGAGGCTCCGGGACCGGGCCGTCGACCCGCGCGAGGCGTTCTCCGGCACCTTCCACATCGCCGAGGGATACGGCCAGTTGGCCACCGCGTACGCCGAGGCCGCCGCCGGCCGGCTGCCCACCGCCCCGCCGGCCGAGATCTACTGCCACAGCCTGACCGACCCGACGATCCTCGGCCCCGAGGCCACCGCCCGCGGCTACCAGACCCTCACCCTCTTCGGGCTGCACGCGCCCGCCCGGCTCTTCGCCGCCGACCCGGACGGCGCCCGCGAAGAACTCCTGAAGGCCACCCTCGCCCAGCTCGACGCCGTCCTCGACGAGCCGATCACCGACTGCCTCGCCCGCGACGCCGACGGCCGGCCCTGTATCGAGGCGAAGAGCCCCGTCGACCTCGAGAACGAACTCCGGCTGCCCGGCGGCCACATCTTCCACCGCGACCTCTCCTTCCCCTACGGCGACGAGGAGGCCACCGGCGCCGCCCGCTGGGGCGTCGGCACCCGCCACCCCAACGTCCTGCTCTGCGGCGCCGGTGCCGTACGCGGCGGCGGAGTGAGCGGTGTGCCCGGTCACAACGCGGCCATGGCGGTACTCGAAGGGCTCGCGGATTGACGCCCGGCCCCGCCCCGCCAGCGGTGTGAAGCTGATCTGCGAGGGCGCTTAAGAAATCCTCGATGGACCGCGGCCCCGACATACGAAAGATTTCGTCCGGGGATTCCGATGTTTCAGCCTGCCCGGAACCCCCGCACCACAGGAATTCGTACGTCGGGAGCCGTGACATTGAAGGCGCTGGTCAAGCAGAAGTCGGAACCGGGACTCTGGCTCGCGGACGTCCCCGAGCCGGAGACCGGACCCGGTGACGTACTGATCAAGGTCAAGCGGACCGGAATCTGCGGCACCGATCTGCACATCCGCTCCTGGGACGGCTGGGCGCGAAAGACCATCTCCACCCCGCTCGTCCTCGGCCACGAGTTCGTCGGCGAGGTCGTCGAGACCGGCCGCGACGTCTCCGACGACATCAAGGTCGGCGACCTGGTCAGCGGTGAGGGCCACCTGGTCTGCGGCAAGTGCCGCAACTGCCTGGCGGGCCGCCGGCACCTGTGCCGCGCCACCGTCGGCCTCGGTGTCGGCCGCGACGGCGCCTTCGCCGAGTACGTGGTGCTGCCCGCCTCCAACGTGTGGGTACACCGGGTCCCGGTCGACCTCGACGTCGCCGCGATCTTCGACCCGTTCGGCAACGCGGTGCACACCGCGCTGTCCTTCCCGCTCGTCGGCGAGGACGTCCTGGTCACCGGCGCGGGCCCGATCGGCATCATGGCGGCGGCCGTCGCCAAGCACGCCGGCGCGCGCAACGTCATGATCACCGACGTCAGCGAGGAGCGCCTCGCGCTCGCCCGCAAGACGGGTGTCTCGCTCGCGCTCAACGTCGCCGAGCAGACCATCGCCGACGGCCAGCGCACCCTCGGTCTCAAGGAGGGCTTCGATGTCGGCCTGGAGATGTCCGGCAATCCGCGCGCGATGCGCGACATGGTCGCCAATATGACCCACGGCGGCAAGATTGCCATGCTCGGCCTGCCCAGCGAGGACTTCGCCGTCGACTGGTCCCGGATCGTCACCTCGATGATCACCGTCAAGGGCATCTACGGCCGCGAGATGTTCGAGACCTGGTACGCCATGTCGGTCCTCCTGGAGGGCGGTCTCGACCTCGCCCCGGTCATCACCGGGCGCTACGACTACCGCGACTTCGAAGCGGCCTTCGACGACGCCGCGTCCGGCCAGGGCGGCAAAATCATCCTCGACTGGACCGTCTGACCACCCCTCCAGGAGCTTCAGCCATGTTCGATTCCGTACGCGACGACATCCGCACCACCCTTGACGAGATCCGCCAGGCCGGGCTGCACAAGCCCGAGCGGGTCATCGGCACCCCGCAGTCCGCGACCGTCGAGGTCACGGCCGGCGGACGCCCCGGCGAGGTGCTCAACTTCTGCGCCAACAACTACCTCGGCCTCGCCGACCACCCCGAGGTCGTCGCCGCCGCCCACACCGCGCTGGACCGCTGGGGCTACGGCATGGCCTCCGTCCGCTTCATCTGCGGCACCCAGGAGGTGCACAAGGAGCTGGAGGCGCGGCTCTCGGCCTTCCTCGGTCAGGAGGACACGATCCTCTACTCCTCCTGCTTCGACGCCAACGGCGGTGTCTTCGAGACCCTGCTCGGCGCCGAGGACGCGGTGATCTCCGACGCACTCAACCATGCCTCCATCATCGACGGCATCCGGCTGTCCAAGGCCCGCCGCTTCCGCTACGCCAACCGCGACATGGCCGACCTGGAGCAGCAGCTCAAGGAGGCCACCGAGGGCGGCGCCCGGCGCAAGCTCATCGTCACCGACGGCGTGTTCTCCATGGACGGTTACGTCGCGCCGCTCGACGAGATCTGCGACCTGGCCGAGCGCTACGACGCCATGGTGATGGTCGACGACTCGCACGCCGTCGGCTTCGTCGGCCCCGGCGGACGCGGCACGCCCGAGCTGCACGGCGTCATGGACCGGGTCGACATCATCACCGGCACCCTCGGCAAGGCCCTCGGCGGCGCCTCCGGCGGTTACGTGGCCGCCCGCGCCGAGATCGTCGCCCTGCTGCGCCAGCGCTCCCGCCCGTACCTGTTCTCCAACACCCTCGCCCCGGTGATCGCCTCCGCCTCCCTCAAGGTCCTCGACCTGCTGGAGTCGGCCGGCGACCTGCGCGAGCGGCTGAACGCCAACACCGCGCTGTTCCGCGCCCGGATGACCGAGGAGGGCTTCGACATCCTCCCCGGCGACCACGCGATCGCCCCCGTCATGATCGGCGACGCCTCCGAGGCCGGCCGGATGGCCGAGCTGCTCCTGGAGCGCGGGGTGTACGTGATCGGCTTCTCCTACCCGGTCGTCCCGCAGGGCAAGGCCCGCATCCGGGTCCAGCTGTCCGCCGCGCACTCGGCCGAGGACGTGAACCGGGCCGTGGACGCGTTCGTCGCCGCGCGGGCCGCTCTGTAGGGCCAGTGTCACGACCCCGGTGTCCGCGCGGCGAGGCGAAGCCCGCCGTGAGGGACACTGGGGACATGATCGAAGCGCGGCGGCTGCACATTCTCCGGGCGGTGGCCGACCACCGCACCGTCACGGCGGCTGCCGCCGCGCTCTATCTCACCCCCTCGGCCGTCTCCCAGCAGCTCGCGGCGCTGGAGCAGGAGACCGGCCACCGGCTCGTCGACCGCAACGCGCGCGGTACCCGGCTGACCCCGGCCGGCGAGATCCTGCTGAGCCACGCCAACGCCGTCCTGGCCCAGCTGGAGCGCGCCGAGGCCGAGCTGGCCGCGTACGGCTCGGGCGAGGCCGGGACGGTCACGGTGGCCGCGTTCGCCACCGGTATCGGCCTGGTCGTCGCCCCCGCCATCGGCGCCCTCGCGCGAAAGGCGCCCGGCATCCGGGTGCGGGTGCGCGACGCCGAGGGGGACGAGAGCCTGCTCATGGTCCTCGACCGGCAGGTGGACGTCGCCGTGGCCGTCGAATACCGGGGCGCGCCCGGCGAGGACGACGCGCGGCTGACCCGCGTGCCGCTGTACGCCGAGCCGTTCGACGCCGTACTGCCCCGGCACCACCGGCTCGCCGACGACGAGCGGACGGCGCTCGCCGATCTCGCCAAGGATCCCTGGATCGGCCAGTCCGCCGGCAATCCCTGCCATGACGTGACGGTGCTGGCCTGCGAATACGCCGGATTCGAGCCCTCTCTGGAACACATCTCGGACGACTTCCGGGCCGTCGTCGCCCTCGCCGGGGCCGGCGCGGGGGTCGCCCTCGTACCGCGCTCGGCCCTGCGCGGCAACGACCTTACGGATGTGGTGGTCCGGCCGGTCGACGGGGTCGCCCCCACCCGCCGTGTCTTCGCCGCCGTCCGGCGCGGCGCGGAGCAGCACCCGCTGATCCGCCCGGTGCTCGACGCCTTGCGCGAGGCCGCAGGGCCGGGGCCGGTGGACGAACCGTAGGGCCGGCCCGCGGCCGAAGACGGACCCGAGGCCGGAGACGGAAAAGTGCCTCCCGGGCGCGGGAGGCACTTCTCGGCGGGCGCCGGCCGGCGCGGTGGGGAAAGGGCCGGTCAGCGGCGCGGGTCCACCAGGATCTTCACGGCCGTCTCGTTGTGGTGGATGAGGGTCTCGAAGCCGTCGTCCACGAGGCCGTCCAGGCCGATCGTCTTGGTGATGAACGGCGACAGGTCGATCCGTCCCTCCTGGACCAGCTTGATGGTCTGCGGGTGGGAGTTGACGTAGGCGATGGTGCCGCGCAGGTCGACCTCCTTGAGGACGAGCTTCTGCATGTCGAGGCTGGCCGGCTTGCCCCAGATCGAGATGACGGTGATGACACCACCCGGCCGGACCGCGTCGAACAGAGTGTCGAGGACGGCGTTGACGGAGGTGGCCTCGAACGCGACGTCCGCCCCCTTGCCGCCGGTGAGACGCCGCACCTCGGCGGCGACGTCGGTGGTGGCGGGGTCGATGACATGGTCGGCGACCTTGGCGTCCAGCGCCTTCTGCCGGCGCAGCGAGCTGAGCTCGCTGACCGCGACCTCCACGCCCATCGCCTTGAGCACCGCGCAGGTGAGCAGCCCGATGGGGCCCGCGCCGCCCACGAGGGCGAAGTCGCCCGCCTTCGCGCCCGAGCGCTCGAAGGCGTGGTAGCCCACGGACAGCGGCTCGATGAGGGCCGCCTGGTCCAGCGGGACGTCGCCGACCGGGTGGACCCACCGGCGCTCGACGACGATCTTCTCCGCGAGACCGCCGCCTCGGCCGCCCAGCCCGATGAAGTTCATGTCGGGCGACAGATGGTAGGTCGGGTTGTTCTCGCTGGTATCGACATCGGGGCGCACGATGTAGGGCTCGACGACGACCCGGTCGCCCGGCTTCAGATCCTCGACACCCTCGCCGACCGCGTACACCACACCGGACATCTCGTGGCCGAGCGTCACGGGGGCGGCCTCGCCGGAGATGGGGTGCGGGTGGCCGGCCGGCGGGACGAAGATCGGTCCGTCGAGGTATTCGTGCAGGTCGGTGCCGCAGATTCCGCAGTACGCGACATCGATGCCGACGGTGCCGGGCCGTACGGCAGGCTCGGGGATGTCCTCGATACGGATGTCACCGCGGTCGTAGTAGCGCGCAGCCTTCATAGTGAACCGACTCCTTCGCTTATTGCCCGAATTAGTCTGATATTAACAATCGGCTTTTACGGGCGATAAGGGAGGGGTCCGGTCGCGCCGGTCATGCGCGCCGCGCCGGGGCGGGAGCGGCCGGTGCCGCCCCGGCGATGTCGGGATCGGGCTGTCGGCGGTGCGCCCAGCGGACGGCCCGGGGGGCCGCCAGGCCCGTGAGGGCGAACAGCGCGCCCGCGACGTACCATCCGGGCCGGCCCCAGGTGACGCAGAGGGCGATGAGCAGCCCCGGGCCGAAGGCTTCGGCCAGTCCGGCGCCGAGGCCGAAGACGCCGAGGTACTGGCCGGTGGCGTGCTGCGGTGCGAGGGCGAAGGACACCTCGAAGCCCGCGGCGGAGTGCCAGAGCTCGCCGACCGTGTGGATCGTCATCGCGGTCACGAGCAGCGCGGCGGCGGCCCATGCGGGGATCCCCGCCGACAGGGAGGCCAGTGAGCAGGAGACGAGAAAGGCCACGCCCGCCCGGCGGTAGGCGGCTCCGCCGGCCGCCGGGGAATCGATGCCGCGGCCGGCTCGCATCTGGAACAGGACGACGATGACGGTGTTGACGAGCATCGTGCCCGAGATGAGCCAGCGCGGGGCGGTGGTGGCGGTGACGAGCCAGAGCGGGACGGCCACCGTGAGCACCTTGAACTGGACGGCCATGACTCCGTCGAGCGCGGTGAGCAGGAGGTAGGGGCGGTCGCGCAGGGCGATCCAGCGGGGGCCGCCGGCGGGGGGCGCGGGCGGGGTCGGCGGCAGGAGGATCAGGATCGCCGCGGAGGCCGCGAAGGCGACCGCGTTGCCGGCGACCAGGAGCCGGTAGGCGGGGAGGGTGCCCACCGTGACGGCCCAGCCCGCCAGCAGGGCGCCGAGGGAGATGCCCACGTTGGTCACGGCGCGGAGGTAGGCGCGGAAGATCTGGGGCCGGCCCCCTCCGTAATGTCTGATGAGAGGGGCGCGTGCGGCCAGTCCGGCGGCCTTGGCGCTCATCGTCGTGCCCACCGTGACGGCGAACAGCCAGAAGCTGTCCGCCAGGACGAAGGCGGCGGTGGCCAGCGCCTGGGCGGCGAGGGTGAGCGCGTAGACGCCGCGCGCTCCGCGCCGGTCCGCCAGGTGGCCGACGCCGATGCCCACGGCCAGGGAGAGACCGCCGGCGATCCCGAGGCCGAGGCCCACCTGGGCCGCGGGGAGGTGGACGGCCTCGGTGAAGTACAGGACTCCGGCGGTCAGATAGAGGCCGCTGCCGACGGTGTAGACGAAGTTCGAGGCGGCGAGGACGCGTTGGGGTCCGGATGTCGGTAACAGAGGCATGGGGTAGCTCCGCGTCCAGGGTGGGTAAGGACTGGACTAGCTTTCTGCTTGTTACTCGTAAAAGCAAGAGAGTTGCAACAAGTGCGATGTGTGGGGTCCTCCAGGGGCGCTCGGTGGTCCCGGACCGGAACGGGAGTGCTTCGGCCGGTGTACGCGGGGGGCGGCGGTTCCCGGAGCCGGGGCGATACGCCGCGATCGGCGTTTGGGTGCCTTCCGCGGCGCCGCCGGATCGCGCCGTCGGATCGCGCCGCCGGAACGTGGCGACTCCGCGATGACCGCCGCCGTTACTCCGCCGGGGCCCCCGGCCCCGACTCGGAAAGTGTTGGTCATCGGGTGATCACTCGTTCTTGAGGTCGTCGGCGAAGCGGCGGGCTGCTTCGGTCTCGATGGGGCCGTGTGGTTCGATCTTCTCGCCGGCGAGCCGGGCGGCCATGAGCCGGATCGTGGCGACCTTGATCATCGCTTCGGCGCGCGGTCTTGCGCTCGTCGTCCCGTGCCAACCGTCCGCACCGTCCCAGCCGGGAGAATGTCCGCTCGACCACCCACCTGCGGGGCAGTACCTGGAAGCCTTCACATCGGCGTTGCGCGGAACCGCGACGATCTCCACGTTCTCCTGCCCGGCCCGGGGCGGGGCGCCCCGGTGCCGTCGGGTCCGCGGCCGGCGATGGCGGTCAGCACGAGCCCGGTGGCGAGCGCGAGGGTGAGCAGGGTGGTGACCAGCGCGTCGGCGTCGGCGATCCACAGGCCGGGCAGCCGCAGCGCGAGGGTGATGAGGCCGGTGAAAGCGGGCCCGGCGAACCGGGAGCGCGGGGCGATGACGGCCGTGACCGTGCAGGCGACGAGGAGGAGCGGGTCGACCAGCGAGGTGGCGGCGACGCCTCGGCCGGGTGAGCCGCCCTCGCCCAGCCACTGCCTCAGCGGTTCGGCGGTGGGGCCGAGGACGGCGAGGTCCCGCAGCGGCCGGACGACGACGAGGAACGCGAGCGCGGCGCAGAGGCCGGCGCCGGTGAGACGTGCCGTGCGTGTCACAGCCACGGCGCCGATACTCGCGGTCAACGGCCGCCCGGGACAATTCCCTTACCGGGTCTCGGGGGGCACCACCCGCTTCTCCTCGGCGAAGTGGCAGGCCGAGTCGTGCCGCGCCGGGCTGTCGGTGTGCCGGAACTCCTCCGGGACGGCGAGCAGCGGGACTTCGAGGGCGCAGCGTTCGCGGGCCTTCCAGCAGCGGGTGCGGAAGCGGCAGCCGGAGGGGATGTTGGCCGGGGAGGGGACGTCGCCGGTGAGGATGAGGCGTTCGCGGTGTTCGCGGGCCGCCGGGTCGGGGACCGGCACGGCGGACAGCAGCGCCTGGGTGTAGGGGTGCGTGGGGTGGTCGTAGATCGCGGCGTCGGAGCCGGTCTCCACGATCCGGCCCAGGTACATGACGCCGACCCGGTCGGAGATGTGCCGGACGATCGACAGGTCGTGCGCGATGAAGGCGTAGCTCAGGCCGAACTCGTGCTGGAGCTGTTCGAGCAGGTTCACCACCTGCGCCTGGACGGAGACGTCGAGGGCCGAGACGGGCTCGTCGCAGATGATGATCTCCGGGTTGAGCGCGAGGCCGCGGGCGATGCCGATGCGCTGGCGCTGGCCGCCGGAGAACTGGTGCGGATAGCGGTTGATGTACTCGGGGTTGAGGCCGACGACGTCGAGGAGGTCCTGGACCTTGCGGCGCCGGGAGCCTTTGGGGGCGACCTCGGGGTGGATGTCGAAGGGTTCGCCGATGATGTCGCCGACCGTCATGCGCGGGTTGAGCGAGGTGTACGGGTCCTGGAAGACCATCTGGATGTTGCGGCGGACCGCCTTGAGGGCGCGCGGGGACAGCTTGGTGATGTCGTCGCCCTTGTACCGGATGGAGCCGGCGGTCGGGCGTTCCAGGTTGACCAGCATCTTCGCGACGGTCGACTTGCCGCAGCCGGACTCGCCGACGATGCCGAGGGTCTCGCCGGCGGCGAGGTCGAAGTCGACGCCGTCGACCGCGCGGACGGCGCCGATCTGCTTCTTGATGAGGATGCCCCGGGTCAGCGGGTAGTGCTTGACGAGGCCGCGCACCTGGAGAAGGGGTTCCTGAAGGGGTTCCTGGGTGAGGGGCGCCCGGGGGGCGGGGTGACGCGGCGGGGGCTCAGCGCTGGCCTCGGCCATGGAGGCACTCCTTCCAGAAGTGACAGGCGCTGGCGCGGGGGACGGGCGATTCGGTGACGGGGTAGAGCGGTGGCTCGTCGGTGCGGCACACGTCCTGGGCGAGCGGGCAGCGCGGGTTGAAGGCGCAACCGGGCGGGATGTGGAGCAGGTTGGGCGGCAGGCCCTGGATGGCGTAGAGCTCCTGGCCCTTCTGGTCCAGGCGGGGGATGGAGTCGAGCAGACCCCGGGTGTACGGGTGCGCGGGGGCCTTGTAGAGCTCGTGGACCGGCGCCTGCTCGACGATCCGGCCCGCGTACATCACGGCGATCTTGTCGGCGACGTCGGCGACGACGCCGAGGTCGTGGGTGATGAGGATGAGACCCATGTTGTATTCGCGCTGGAGCTCCGCGAGGAGTTCCATGATCTGGGCCTGGACGGTGACGTCGAGGGCGGTGGTCGGCTCGTCGGCGATGATCAGGTCGGGCTCCAGGGCGAGCGCCATGGCGATCATGATGCGCTGGCGCATGCCGCCGGAGAACTGGTGCGGGTACTGGCCGACGCGTTCGCGGGCCGCCGGGATGCGGACCCGTTCCATCAGCTCGACCGCCTTGGCACGGGCGTCCTTCCGTGACGCCCCGCGGTGGACGCGGAACATCTCGCCGAGCTGTTCGCCGACGGTGAGGACCGGGTTCAGCGAGGACAGGGCGTCCTGGAAGATCATGGCCATCTTCGCGCCGCGGATCTTCCGCCGTTCGTCCTCCTTCAGTGTCAGCAGGTCCTGGCCCTGGAAGCGGATCTCGCCGCCGGCGATCCGGCCGGGCGGCACGTCGAGGATGCCCATGATGGCCTGCGCGGTCACGGACTTGCCGGAGCCGGACTCGCCGAGCACGGCGAGGGTCTCGCCCGCGTCGACCGAGTAGTTCACGCCGTTGACGGCCTTGGCCACCCCGTCCCGGGTGTGGAACTCCACGTGCAGATCGCGCACTTCGAGCAGCATGGCCTGCCTCACCTCAGCTTGGGATCGAGGGCGTCGCGCACCGCGTCGCCGAGCATGATGAAGGCGAGCACCGTGACGGCGAGCGCGCCGGCCGGCCAGAGCATCATGTGCGGGGCGTTGCGGATGTACGCCGAGGCCGAGGAGATGTCGATGCCCCAGGAGACGGCGGGCGGCTTCAGGCCGACCCCGAGGAACGACAGGGTGGCTTCGAGGGCGATGAAGGTGCCGAGCGCGATGGTGGCGACGACGATCACCGGGGCGACGGCGTTGGGCGCGATGTGCCGGAGCAGTATGCGGGAGTTGGAGGCGCCCAGCGAGCGGGCGGCCTGGACGTAGTCGTTCTGTTTGGCGGTGATGACGGAACTGCGGGCGATCCGGGAGATCTGCGGCCAGCCGAGCAGCACCATGAAGCCGATCACCGGCCAGACGGTGTCGCCGGTGACGACCGACAGCAGCACCAGGCCGCCGAGAACGACGGGGATGGCGAAGAACACGTCGGTGATCCGCGAGAGCAGGCTGTCGCCGGTGCCGCCGAAGAAGCCCGCGAGGCCGCCGAGGACGCTGCCGAGAACGGCGACGCCGAGGGTGGAGAGGACGCCGACCGTGACGGAGGTGCGGGCGCCGTAGACGGTGCGGGTGTAGACGTCGCAGCCCTGGCCGTCGTAGCCGAAGGGGTGGCCGGGCTGGGAGCCCTCCTGGGCCTTGGCGAGGTCGCAGCTCAGCGGGTCGCCGGAGGCGATGAGCGAGGGCCACAAGGAGATGACGATCAGGAAGACGATGACCAGCCCGGAGACGAGGAAGACGGGGTTGCGGCGCAGGTCGTGCCAGGCGTCGGACCACAGGGAGCGGGGCTTCTTGTCGGTGCCGGTGCCGTGCGGGCCGCCCGGGGCGCCCTCCACGGTCTCGGCCTCGGCCATCGCCAGGTCGGCCGCGCCGCCGGCGCCGGTGGCGGCGATGGCCCGGCCTTCCTCGAACGGTTCCAGCTCAGGCATAGCGGATCCTCGGGTCAAGGACGGCGTACAACAGGTCGACCAGCAGATTCGCCACCAGGAAGACCAGCACGAGCACGGTCACGAAGCCGACGACGGTCTGGGTGTTCTGACGGACGATGCCCTGGAAGAGCTGGTAGCCGACGCCGTGGATGTTGAAGATCCGCTCGGTGACGATGGCGCCGCCCATGAGGCCGCCGATGTCGGCGCCGATGTGGGTGACCACCGGGATGAGGCTGTTGCGCAGCAGGTGGCGGGTGATGACGCGGTGGCGTGGCAGGCCCTTGGCGGTGGCGGTGCGGACGTAGTCGGCGCGCCGGTTCTCGGCGATGGAGGTCCGGGTGAGCCGGGTGACGTAGGCGAGTGAGACGGAGGCGAGGACCAGGCCGGGGACGATCAGTTCGTAGACGGGCGCCTCGGGTGAGACGGCGGGTTTGATCAGGCCCCACTGCACCCCGAGCAGCAGCTGGAGCAGCAGGCCGGTGACGAAGGTGGGGACGGAGAGGACGACGAGGGTGAGGAGCAGGACGGCGGTGTCGACGGGCCGGCCGCGGCGCAGGCCGGTGATCACGCCGAGGGTGATGCCGAGGACGATCTCGAAGACGATCGCGACGATGGTGAGCCGGATGGTGACCGGGAAGGCGCTGGCCATCAGCTCGGTGACGGGCTGGCCGTTGAAGGCGGTGCCGAAGTCGCCGGTGAAGACGTTGCCCATGTAGGTCAGGTATTGCTGCCAGACCGGCTTGTCGAGGCCGAACTCCGACTTGAGCTGGGCGACGGTGGCCGGGTCGCACCGGCGCTCGCCGCACAGTCCGGCGATCGGGTCGCCCATCACGTTCACCATCAGGAAGATCAGCAGCGTGGCGCCGAAGAAGACCGGGATCATCTGCAGCAGCCGCCGGATCACGTAACGACCCATGGGCAGGCTCCAAGGGTTGGCTCCGGGTTGGCGGGCGTACGGGGCGCCCTGCTCGGGCGCCCCGATGCGTCACTTGACCTTGATCTGGTCGTAGACCGGGACGCTGAAGGGGTTCAGGGTGACGTTCCCGATCCGGTCCGAGTAGCCGGCGCTGCCGTTCTGGTACCAGAGCGGGATGACGCCCATGTCGTCGCGGAGCACCTTCTCGGCCTCGATGAAGGTGTCGACGGCCTTGGCCCGGTCGGTCTCGGCGTTGGCCTCGTCGACGAGCTTGTCGAACTTCGGGTTCGAGTAAGTGCCGTCGTTGGAGGAGGCGTTGGTGTAGTACATCGGCTGGAGGAAGTTCTGGATGAGCGGGTAGTCCATCTGCCAGCCGGCCCGGAAGGGGCCGCTGAGCTTGTGCTGGGTGACCTGGTTGCGGAAGTCGGCGAAGGTGCCGACCGGGTTGCCGACACAGGCCCGGTTGTTGCCCAGCGCGCGGTTGATGGAGTTGCAGACGGCGTCCACCCAGACCTTGTGGGAGCCGGTGTCGGCGTTGTACGAGATCTTCATGGTGCCGCCGGGGATGCCGCCCGCCTCGGCGACCAGCTTCTTGGCCTCGGTGGGGTTGTACGTACAGGCGGCGCCGCACAGATCGCCGCGGAAGCCGCCCTGTGCGCCGAGCACCGGAGAGGTCCAGTCCTGGGCGGGCGTCCGGGTGTTGTGGAAGATCGTCTCGGTGATCTGCTTGCGGTCGATGGCCATGGACAGGCCGGTGCGCAGCTTCTCCTGACCCGGCTTGTGCCAGGCGGGGTCGTAGAAGGGGAAGGAGAGGGTCTGGATGAGGCCGGCCGGGGTGTTGATGTAGCGGCCGGAGAGGTCGGACGAGACGTTCTTCAGCTGCGCGGCGGGGACGTCGTCGACGAGGTCGAGGTTGCCCGCGGTCAGGTCGGTGTAGGCGGTGTTGTTGTCGGTGTAGACCCGAAGCGTGATGCCGCCGTTTTGCGCTTTGTCCGGACCGGGGTAGCCGCCCCACCTCTTGAGGGCCATCTGCGAGCCCTTGGTGTACGAGTCCACGGTGTACGGACCGTTGCCGACGGGCTTGGAGAGCCAGGCCGCGTGGCTGTCGTAGAAGGCGCGGGGCAGCGGGACGAAGGCCACGTAGCCGAGGGTGTCGGGGAAGGTGGAGAACTTCTGCGACAGCTTGACGGTGAAGGTCCGGTCATTGACGACCTTGAGGCCGGACAGGGTGGTGGCGGTCGGCCGGCCGGTGTCCGGGTGCACCTTGTCGTAGCCGTCGATGTAGCCGAAGAAGTAGGCGTTCTTCTGGTTGTTCTTGAGGTCGGCGCCGTAGTTCCAGGCGTCGACGAAGGACTTGGCGGTGATCTTCTCGCCGTTGGAGAAGGTCCAGCCGTCCTTGACGGTGATGGTGAAGTTCTGCGAGTCCGTCGTCTCGATCTTCTCGGCGAGCATGTTCTTGGCCTCGCCGGTCTTCGGGTCGTAGCGCTTCAGACCGCGGAAGATCATGTCGAGGACCTTGCCGCCCTGGACTTCGTTGGTGTTGCCGGGCTCCAGCGGGTTCTGCGGATCCCCCCAGGAGGAGGAGACGATGCCGTTCGCTCCGTTGACGTCATCACCGCTTCCGCCGCCGCAGGCGGTGGCGGCGAGGGCGACGACGGCGGCCAGAGCGGCCCACCGGACATGCATGGTTCCGCGCATGGAGTGCCTCCGTTCATCACGAATCCTCCGAATGAACCGAATAAATCGAATGTATGAACTTCCGCACAGTACGACCAGGCCTCAATGTCACCCGTTATCAGATTGAGTGCGCTTTCGTGACGTCCGGAAGAACGGAGCCCGGCCCTCCCCAGGGGAACCGGGCGGGCCGGGGTGAGGAGCGGCGGGCCGGGACGAGCCGGGACGAGCCGGGGCGAGCCCGGACGGGCCGTCAGGGCTGGACCGCGCCGACCGGGGAGTACTCGTCGTTGACGGGTGCTCAGTGGGCGGTGGACGACGAGCGCAAGACCGCGCACACCGAAGCGATGATCAAGGTCGCCATGATCCGGCTCATGGCCGCCCGGCTCGCCGGCGAGGAGATCGAACCACAGGGCCCGATCGAGACCGAAGCAGCCCGCCGCCTCGCTGACGACCTCAAGAACGGGTGATCACCCGATGACCCAACACTTTCTCAGGCCGTGAGCGAGCGGACGCTCACGTCACAGCCGCCGCGGTGCCGCCTCGACGCCGTCCGTGATGGTGGTGTTGAACGCGACGGCAGTCTGCGGGAGGTGACGGCGGATCAGATTCACCATCTGCTCGAACAACGGGAGCAGGGGATTTCGCCTTGAGGATCCCGCCGCCGACGACCACCACGTCCCACGGCGCCCGGTCGGCGACTCGACCAGGACGGACTCGGCCGATGCGTCGAACACGACCGGCGTCACCGCCGCGTCGATGCCGTGCTCGCCGAACCGGGCCGGTTCCGCGTCGAGAGCCGCGAGAAGAGCCTCCCCGTCCATGCCGGGAATCGCGGCGCGGGTCGTCATCGATGGGCAGGGCCGAAGGCGGACGGGCAAGCCACCCCGCCCCTCCCCGTCGATGATGTGGAGGGCGCGTCCTAATCCTCCGAGGCCGTCCACCCCTTCGCCTCGATCCGCGACCGGTCCGCCGGCCGGGCCTCGTCGAAGACCGGCTTGCCGGCGGCGTCGAGGAGCCGCAGACCGTCCACGTACACCCCGCGCCCGACGTAGAGCCGGTCGGTGGTGTACCGCCACCGCAGTCGTACCGGCGCCGCCGACCAGGCCGACAGATCGGCGGACAGATCGTGCCACGCGCGCCCCGACCAGCCGCTCGCCGTCCCCGTCGGATGGTCCGTGCCGTGCGGGTGGCCAAAGCCGTGAGGGGAGGTGGCGAAGGGGACGGGCGACCAGTGCGCGCCGCCGTCGGCGGAGGCCTCCAGGGTGACGCCGTCCGCGTCCGGCTCGGTGTCCCACCACAGCGCGCACTCCATCCGCGCCGCGCCCGCGACGTCCGGCAGGGTGAGGGTGGCGGTGGTGCCGTTCGCCATCCCGGAGAACCAGGCGGTACGGCCCCGGGCCGGGCGCACCGGTACGGCGCGGGCCAGCGCGTCGGCGGTGGCGACGCGAGGCGCGGAGCCCGAGCGCCAGGAGCGCACCGGGTGCACCGAGTTGCCCAGCACGATCAGGAACGCGTCGGTCGACGGGTCGAGGACGAGGCTGGTGCCGGTGAAGCCGGTGTGCCCGGCCGTGCGCGGGGTGGCCATGGCGCCCATGTACCAGTGCTGGTAGAGCTCGAAGCCGAGGCCGTGCGCGTCGCCCGGGAACGCCGTGTTGAAGTCGCTGAACATCAGCTCCACCGAGGCGGGGGAGAGGATCCGGGTCGTGCCGTACGCGCCGCCGTTGAGCAGGGTCCGGGCCAGGATCGCGAGGTCCCAGGCGCACGAGAACACCCCGGCGTGCCCGGCGACCCCGCCCATGGCGTACGCGTTCTCGTCGTGCACCTCGCCCCACACCATGCCCCGGTCGAGCCCGGACCAGGGGAGCCGTGAGTCCTCCGTCGCCGCGATGCCCGGCCGCCAGGACGGCGGCGGGTTGTAGCGGGTGCGCTCCATCCCGAGCGGGCCGGTGATCTCGGTGCGCAGGAGTTCGTCGAGGGGGTGGCCGGTGAGCTTCTCCAGGATCAGCTGGAGGGTGATCAGATTGAGGTCGGAGTAGAGGTAGACCGTGCCCGGCGGGTTGGCCGGCACCTCGTTCCACAGCAGCCGCAGCCGTCCTTCCCGGGTCGGCTCCTTGAAGAGCGGGATCCACGCCCGGAAGCCGGAGGTGTGCGTGAGCAGCTGACGTACCGTGACGTCCTGCTTGCCGCCGCCGCCGAACTCCGGCAGATACGTTGTGACCCTCGCCTCCAGTTCCAGCGTGCCGCGCTCGATCTGCCGTACCGCCAGGATCGAGGTGAACAGCTTGGAGACGGACGCCAGGTCGAAGACGGTGTCCTCGCGCATCGGGACCTGTTCGTCCGGCGGCAGCTCGACACCGGTGCCGGTCTTCTCGTCGTACGCGGAGTAGCGCGCCGCCATGCCGATCGGCCGGTGCAGGGCGACGGTCCCGCCACGCCCGGCGAGCAGCACCGCGCCGGCGTACCAGGGGTGCGTGGGGGAGGGGCGCAGGAAGGACTCGGCGGTGGTGACCAGCCGGTCCAGGTGCTCGGGAAGGAGTCCCGCCCGCGCGGCCGAGCCGCGCCGCAGGGTGGTCCGGCGCCCGCTGCCGAAGCCCGGCTCCGGGGCTTCTCCCGCAGCCGTGCCACCCGCCTTGGCCGCGGACCCCGGCCCGGGCTCGGCTCCGGCCGCCGCCGGTACCGCACCGATCATCAGCGCACCTCCCAGGGCCAGGACCCCGCCGCCGAAGGCCCGCCGGCTCGGCCCCCGGCCCTCCGTTCCCGCCCGTCCCGCGGGCATCGTGGTTCCCGTGGTTCCCGTGGTTCCCGTCGTTCTCGGCTCTCTCACCGGTTCCGTCATGCTCATGCTCTCCCACCCACCGCACCGCGCCGAAACAATCTGACACCGCATCAGGAAATCTCTTCCCTCGGCACACCGGCTGCGGCAGCATGCCGCCCATGCAGACGGAGCTGAGCCGCACCCTGGGGATCGAGCACGCTCTCTTCGGCTTCACGCCGTTCCCCGCGGTGGCCGCGGCGATCACCAGAGCCGGCGGACTCGGCGTCCTCGGCGCGGTCCGCTACACCGACCCCGGCGACCTGGCCCGGGATCTCGACTGGATGCAGGCGCACACCGGTGGGCTGCCCTACGGCCTCGACGTCGTCATGCCCGCGAAGAAGGTCGACGGGGTGACCGAGGCCGAGGTCGAGGCGATGATCCCCGACGGCCACCGCGCGTTCGTCCACGACACGCTCGCCCGGCACGGCGTCCCCGAACTGCCCGAGGGGAAGGTGTCCGGCTGGCGCATCACCGGCTGGATGGAGCAGGTCGCCCGGGCCCAGCTCGACGTCGCCTTCGACTACCCCGTCAAACTCCTCGCCAACGCTCTCGGCTCGCCACCCCCCGACGTCGTCGCCCGCGCCCACGACCACGGCATCCTGGTCGCCGCGCTGGCCGGCAGCGCCCGGCACGCCCGCCGCCACGCCGAGGCGGGCATCGACATCGTCGTCGCCCAGGGCTACGAGGCCGGCGGCCACACCGGCGAGATCGCCACCATGGTCCTCACCCCCGAGGTCGTCGAGGCCGTCGCCCCGCTGCCCGTCCTCGCCGCCGGCGGCATCGGCAGCGGCGAACAGATCGCGGCCGGTCTCGCCCTCGGCGCCCAGGGTGTCTGGCTCGGCTCGCTCTGGCTCACCACCACCGAAGCCGGACTCGGTTCCCGCGCCCTCACCGCCAAGCTTCTCGCCGCCGGGTCCGGCGACACCGTCCGCTCCCGGGCCCTGACCGGCAAACCGGCCCGCCAGCTGCGCACCGCGTGGACCGACGCCTGGGACGACCCGGCCGGCCCCGGCCCACTGCCCATGCCGCTCCAGGGACTGCTGGTCGCCGAGGCCGTCTCCCGTATCCAGACGTACGAGGTCGCCCCGCTGCTCGGCACCCCGGTCGGCCAGATCGTCGGCCGGATGACCTCCGAGCGCACCGTCCGGCAGGTCGTCGACGAGCTCACCCGGGGCTTCGAGCGGGCCGTCGACCGGATCGAGCGCATCGCCGGAAGGAGCGCGCGGTGAGCGAGGGACCGGCGCGCGCGGTGAGCGAGGGGCCGGTGCGCGGGGAGGGTGAAGGATTGGTTCGCGGGGAGGGTGAGGGGCCGGCGCGCCGGGAGGGCGAGGCGCCCCGCGGCTTCTGGGCCGAGGCCGCGGCCGACCCGGACCGCGTCGTCCTCGTCGCGCCCGACGGTACGGAGTGGACCGCGGGCCGGCTGCTCGCCGACGCCAACCGGCTCGTCCACGGACTGCGCGCGGCCGGAATGGAACGCGGCGACGCCCTCGCCGTCGTGCTGCCCAACGGCCCCGAACTCCTCACCGCCTATCTCGCCGCCGTCCAGGCCGGGCTCTATCTGGTGCCGGTCAACCACCATCTGGTCGGCTCCGAGATCGCCTGGATCGTCGCCGACTCCGGCGCCCGGCTGCTGCTCGCCCATGAACGATTCGCCGGGGCCGCCGCCCTCGCCGCCGACGAGGCGGGCCTCGCCCCCGCCGGCCGGTTCGCGATCGGCCGGATCGCCGGATTCCGCCCGTACGGCGCACTCCTCGACGGACAGCCGGCGGCGGCCCCCGCCGACCGCACCCTCGGCTGGGTCATGAACTACACCTCCGGCACCACCGGCCGCCCCCGCGGCATCCGGCGCCCGCTGCCCGGTGTGCTCCCCGAGGAGACCCACTTGGGCGGATTCCTCGGCATCTTCGGCATACGGCCCTTCGGCGGCAACGTCCATCTGGTCTGCTCGCCGCTCTACCACACCGCCGTGCTCCAGTTCGCGGCCGCCGCCCTGCACCTCGGCCATCCCCTCGTCGTCATGGACAAGTGGAGCCCCGAGGAGATGCTGCGGCTCGTCGAGACCCACCGCTGCACCCACACCCACATGGTGCCCACCCAGTTCCACCGGCTGCTCGCGCTGCCCGAGGAGACCCGAGGCCGCTACGACGTCTCCTCGATGCGGCACGCCCTGCACGGCGCCGCGCCCTGCCCCGAGCACGTCAAACGCGCCATGATCGAGTGGTGGGGCCCTTGCGTGGAGGAGTACTACGCGGCGAGCGAGGGCGGCGGGACCTTCGCCACCGCCGAGGACTGGCTGAAGAAGCCCGGCACCGTCGGCCGGGCCTGGCCCATCAGCGAACTCGCGGTCTTCGACGACGACGGCAACCGGCTGCCGCCGGGCCGGCTCGGCACCGTCTACATGAAGATGCGTACCGGCGGATTCCGCTACCACAAGGACGAGGCCAAGACCGCGCGCGGCCGGATCGGCGACTTCTTCACCGTCGGCGACCTCGGCGTCCTCGACGAGGACGGCGACCTCTTCCTGCGCGACCGGAAGATCGACATGATCATCTCCGGCGGCGTCAACATCTACCCCGCCGAGATCGAGGCCGCGCTCCTGGCCCACCCCGCCGTCGCCGACGCCGCCGTCTTCGGCATCCCGCACCCCGACTGGGGCGAGGAGGTCAAGGCCGTGGTCGAACCGGCCGAGGGGCACCCGCCCGGCCCGGAACTCGCCGCCGCGCTCCTCCGTCACTGCGCGGGCCGGCTGGCCTCGTACAAGCACCCGCGATCCGTCGACTTCATCGCCGTCATGCCCCGCGATCCCAACGGCAAGCTGTACAAGCGACGCCTGCGGGCGACGTACGGGGAACACCAGGAACACGGGGAGCACAGGCAAGACGGGGAAAACAGGCAGGGCGGGCAAGGCGGGGAAGACCGCGCCGGACCGCGCTGACCGGCTCCCGCGAGGGATTCGGAACCGGCTGCGCGAACGCCTCCGGGACAACGGAGAAGCAGTCCCGCGAACGGCCCCGGAACGGATCCGGGATCGCCACGGGCGGTCCCGCACGACCAGGGGCGCAGCTCGCCTCGGTCCCCTCGAACGTACCTGAGAAATATGCCCTGCGTCGAACGCCCGTCCGATGCAAGAAATGGTGAGGGCCCCGTGATCCCTTGCCTGGCAACGTACTTGAGTGAGCGTCATATTCGGCGCGCACACTTCAAGCGGAGGGTTAGGCTCCCCTTTGTGGCAGGATTCAGGCCATGAGTTCGACTACCGCAGGACTGACACGACAGTGGACCACCTGGGGACCGGTCGTCGCGGCCATCGGCCTGGCCTTCGGATGGGGGCACGACCACCTTCCCGGCTTCGCCGTGGCCCTCATCGTGCTCTGCCTCTTCGCCGCCGTCCTCGCGGCCGTCCACCACGCCGAGGTCATCGCCCTGCGCGTCGGCGAGCCCTACGGCTCACTCGTGCTGGCGGTGGCCGTCACCGTCATCGAGGTCGGGCTGATCGTCACCCTGATGATCGGCGGCGGCGACAAAGCCACCAGTTACGCCCGGGACACCGTCTTCGCCGCCGTGATGATCACATGCAACGGCATCGTCGGCCTCGCCCTCCTGGTCGCCGCGCTACGCAATAGGACAGCGGTCTTCAACGCGGAGGGCAGCGGCGGCGAACTCGCCGTCGTCTGCACCCTCACCACGATGACCATGGTCCTGCCGGCCTTCACCACCACCCACCCCGGCCCCCAGTTCTCCGCCCCCCAACTGGGCTTCGCGGCCGTCGCCTCACTCCTGCTGTACGGCGTGTTCGTCGGCGTCCAGACCGTCCGGCACCGCGACTACTTCCTGCCGGTGACCCGCCCGGGCCAGCAGGGCGACGAAGAGCACGCCCCGCCGCCGAGCGCCAAGCTGGCGTGGATCAGCCTCGGCCTGCTCCTGGTCGCCCTCATCGCCGTCGTCGGAAACGCCAAGCTCGTCTCGCCCACCATCGAGGAGGCCGTCGCCACGGCCGGACTGCCCAAAGCGGTCGTCGGTGTCGTCATCGCCATGATGGTGCTGCTCCCCGAGACCCTCGCCGCCGTGCGGGCGGCCCGCCGCGACCGCATGCAGACCAGCATGAATCTGGCGTACGGCTCCGCCATCGCCAGCATCGGCCTCACCATTCCCACCATCGCGCTGGCCTCGATCTGGCTGGAGGGACCGCTGATCCTGGGACTGGACCCGCTCCACATGGTGCTGTTCGTGCTCACGGCCGTGGTGAGCGCCCTGACGGTGGTGCCCGGCCGGGCCAACCTCCTCCAGGGCAGCGTCCATCTCTCCCTCTTCGCGGCCTTCGTATTCCTGTCCTTCACCCCCTGAACGGGAGGTGAGCGGGCCATGAAACCGGGCGGGAGCGATCGTACGATCCGCTCCCGCCCGGTCGTCGTATCAGCGGTCAGGCCATACCCCGGTCAGGCCATACCCCGGTCCGGCCACCTGCCCCGGCCCGGTCACACTCTCGGTCCGCTTACCGCCCCGGCCCGGTCACAGCCGTGGCCTGCTCACGCCCCGCGCTCAGTCCTTCACGGTCACGACCTTGAGCGCGGGCGAGCGCATGATGTCCTTCTCGCAGAACCGGGAGGTCACCCAGCGCTCGTCCGAGAACAGCCGCGTCTGGTCGCTGTAGTGCGCCGAGAGCGTGTTCTCGGACTGGGAGTACGTCAGCAGGGTCCGGGCCACCGGGCACCGGCTCCCGTCCCAGCCGACCGCCTGGACATGGCTCGTACCGTGCACGACCTCGGTGTAGCCGCCGCCCGCCGCGTTCCACACGGACTCCGTCTTGTTCCAGACGCCCAGCCCCTCGGTGCCGCCGCCCACCGGGATCCGCTCCCCGCCGCGCACCACGAACTGGTGCGGGCCCAGCGGCGCGTCCAGGGCGATCTTGGCCGCCCGCAGCTCGGCCACCGCGTCCTTCAGCGCCTTGGCGAACGTGGGGGAGTCCGTCGCGAGGACGCGCGGAGTGCCCACCGGATCGGCCGCCGAGAACGGCACCTTCCACTGCTCGGCCGGCGGGATCCGCGCCGTGAACTTCCGCCAGAAGCGGTCGAAGAGCAGCGCGCCCCGGCTGTCCGTGTTCATCGTACGGTCCCAGGCCGCGATCACCCGGCACGGCTCCGGATCGCCGGCGAGCACCGAGGCGCAGGCCCGTGCCGTGTCCGACGCGGCCAGATCGCCGATCGGCACCCGGTTGGCGAACTGCTGCCGCTGGAGGTCCCGCACGGTCAGTCGGCCGCGCTCGGCCATCGCCGACACGTCCTCGATCGCGCCGCGGGTGCGCGGGGAGCGTGCGGTGCCGATGGTGCCGAAGACCCGCTCGTAACCGGTGAGGGGCCGGTCGGCGTTGGCCAGCCAGGCGCTGTCGTTGGAGTTCTCCACGTACGGGGCGTCCCGCAGGACCGGCATGTGCGCCGGCCCGAAGATCCCGCTCTGCACGGCGTCCCGGTCCGTGCCGACGGCGCAGTCTCCGCGCGAGCCGTCGAGCACCGCGAGTCCGGAGGTGGGATAGGTGGCCCGGCCGAGCGCCGTCGAGCAGCGCCCGGCCAGCTCGTCGGTGACCCTCGGCAGCACCTGTGCCTGGGTGAACAGAGTGTGTCCCGCCGCGTCGGCGGCGATGGTGTTCACCCAGGGCAGGCCCTGGGTGCGGCGCAGCGACGCCTCGACGTCGCGGGCGGAGCGGGCCTTGGCGAAGCCCAGCTCGGTGTCGGACATCCGCAGATTGGCGGCGTTCGGGTCGCCGAGCGCGTAGGCGGTCGTCGCCGTCCACGGCAGCGGCAGCGCGGAACCGAGCCCGCCGATCACCGGCCCGTACCGGGTCCACCACTGCGTCCGGGTGACCGAGGCGCCGCCGCCGACCGCGACCGTCACCGGGCGCCGGGTCATCTTCTCCCGTCGGCCGTCCACCAGGTACGCGGTCGGGTCGGCCGGGTCGAGGGTGAGCTGGTGCAGGGTCATCGGCACGCCGGTGGCGACGGTGTGACTCCAGGCCACCTTGTCGTTGAAGCCGATGTTGACGACGGGGCTGCCCACCAGAGAGGCGCCGGAGACGTTCAGCTCGCCCGGGATGGTCTGCTGGGACTGCCAGAAGCGCCGGCCGCCCTGCCAGGGGTAGTGCGGATTGCCGAGCAGCAGCCCGCGTCCGCCCGCGGTCGCCCCGCCCCGGAACGCGACCGCGTTGGACCCCATGGTCGCGTTCGCGGCCGAGAACAGTTCCTTCGCCGCGGCGGCGGTACGGCCCGGGTCGGGGCCCGGATCCGAAGCCGGGCCCCGGCGCGTGCTTCCGGCCGGCGCCGGACCGGTGGCGGCGTTGGCGGTGGAGGGCGGCTGGGCGCCGGTGATCCCTTCCACGGCGCGGCCCTGACCGCCGATCACCGCCAGGGCCCAGCTATGGCGCGCCACGTCGAGGGCGGTGATCGGCCGTACCCAGCCGGCGCCCGCACAGGCCGGGTCGGTGATCCGGTTCTGGCGCAGCCAGGCGTTGTAGCCGGCCGCGTAGCCGCGCGTCAGCTCCTCGACCCGATCGCTCGGTCCGGCCGGCGCGGGCTGGGCGAGCAGTGCCTCGACCGTCCCCGCGTCCTTGGCGCCGCGGAAGAACAGGTCACTGGAGAGGTTCTTGGTGACCGAGGACATCGCGCCGTCGGTCACGGCGTCGGGGCCGAACCAGCGGGAGCGTTCGCCGTCCACGGTCACGAAACCGTCGGCCAGCGTGCATATCTGATCGGCGGCCTGCGCCCAGCCGGTGCCGAAGCCCAGGTTCGCGTAGTCCTTGGCCACGATGTGCGGGATGCCGTACTCGGTATAGCGGATGACCGCCGACAGACCGCGGTCCGACGGCCGGTGCGACCGGTCGCCCGGGCCGGTGGCCGCCGCGGCGGGCAGCGAGGCGGTGACGGTGGCGATGGCCGCGCCGAACAGCGCGAGGCGTTTCAGCCGGCCGGGGACGAGGCTGGGAAAGAGAGTGCGCGGATGCAACGTTTCTCCCAACAGACGAGGAACAACGGGCATGAGTCGAACGCGGGGCCCATCCAGACAGGCGGGCGCCCGCCCTGTCAACCGCCGAACCCGGGCACGGGCGTTCCCCGGATCCGTACAACCGGCTCGTCCCCGGTACTTGACCAGGTGTCCGGTCCCGCCCAAGATCCAGCCATGGAACGAGAGCTGCTGTCCCGCACCGTCGACGGCGTGCTGCGCCGCAGCGCCCAGCGCGTCCCCGACCGGATCGCCGTCCGCTACGGCGACCGGACCTGGACGTACGCCGAGCTGGACGCCGCCGTCTCCACCGGGGCGTCGCTGCTGTACGAGGCCGGGCAGCGGACCGGGCTCCAGGAGGGCGACCGGGTCGCGACCTACGCGCACAACTCCGACGCCTGCCTGATCGCGTTCCTCGCCTGCGCCCGCGCCGGTCTCGTCCATGTGCCGGTCAACCACCACCTGACCGGCGACGACCTCGACTACGTCCTCCGTCAGTCGGGCAGCGCGCTGGTCCTCGCCGATCCGGACCTCGTCGGCGAGATCCCCGAGGACATCCCCGTACGGGCCCTGCGGGACACCGCGGACTCCTTCCTCACGGCGCTCGCCGAGCCGGCCGCGTACCAGCCGGAGCGCGACGCCCGCGACCTCGTCCAGCTGCTCTACACCTCGGGCACCACTGCCCTGCCCAAGGGCGCGATGATGACCCACCGCGCCCTGGTGCACGAGTACGCGAGCGCGATCGACGCCCTCGACCTGCACGAGGACGACCGGCCCGTGCACGCGCTGCCGCTCTACCACTCGGCGCAGCTGCACGTCTTCCTGCTGCCGTACCTCGCGGTCGGCGCGGAGAACGTCATCGTCGACGGGCCCGACCCGGCCGTCCTGCTGGATCTCGTCGCCTCCGGGCGCTGCGACAGCCTGTTCGCGCCGCCGACGGTGTGGATCGGTCTCTCCCGGCACCCGGAGTTCGCCACCCGCGATCTGTCGGCGCTGCGCAAGGCGTACTACGGGGCCTCGATCATGCCGGTCCCGGTCCTGGAGCAGCTGCGGGGCCGGCTGCCCGGGCTGCGCTTCTACAACTGCTTCGGCCAGTCGGAGATCGGGCCCCTGGCCACCGTCCTCGGGCCCGACGAGCACGAGGGGCGGATGGACTCCTGCGGGCGGCCGGTGCGCCATGTCGAGGCGAAGGTCGTCGACGAGCAGGGCAGGGAAGTCCCCGACGGCACGACCGGCGAGGTCGTCTACCGCAGCCCGCAACTGTGCGCCGGATACTGGGACAAGCCCGGGGAGACCAGGGAGGCGTTCCGAGGCGGCTGGTTCCGCTCCGGTGACCTCGCCGTCCGGGACGCCGACGGCTACTTCACCATCGTCGACCGGGTCAAGGACGTCATCAACTCCGGTGGCGTCCTGGTCGCCTCCCGTCAGGTCGAGGACGCCCTCTACACCCACCCGGCGGTCGCCGAGACGGCCGTCGTCGGACTGCCCGACGAGCGCTGGATCGAGGCCGTCACCGCCTTCGTCGTCCCGTGCGCCGAGGTCACCGAGGCCGAACTCCTCGCTCACGCGAAGGAGAAGCTCTCCGGCTTCAAGGCCCCGAAGCGGGTGATCCTCCTCGACGCGCTGCCGCGCAACGCGAGCGGCAAGATCCTCAAGCGCGAGCTGCGGGAGCGGTTCGCCGACCGCTGAAGGCGGCTGCGGCGAGTACGACGGTGACACTGATCAGCAGGGCCCAGGCGCCGAACTTCTCCACTCCGACGGGCTGCCAGCCGTGCGTCTGGTACGGGTAGCGCCAGGCACCCACGTATGTGGCGAGATTCTCCGCCAGCCACAGGAAGAAGCCGATCAGTACGAACGACAGCGCCAGCGGCATCCGGTGGCGCACCCCGCGCACCGTGAACCGCACCCAGGTGCGCGCGGTGACCGCGGCCAAGAGCGCTGCGAGCGGCCAGCGCACGTCGGGCAGCCAGTGATGGGTGAAGAAGTTCGCGTAGACGGCGGCGGCCACCAGGGCCGTCGCCCGCGGCCGGTAGCGGACCAGTTCGAGGTCGGCCAGGTGCCAGGCCCGGCAGACGTAGCTGCCGACGGCCGCGTACAGGAACCCGCCGTACAGCGGGACGCCGGCGAACTTCAGCACCGCCGGTTCCGGGTAGCTCCACGAGCCGAGGGACACCTTCACCAGCTCGAAGGCCAGTCCGATGACGTGACAGACGGCGATGACGGCCACGTCCCGGTTGCTCTCCCAGCCGCGCGTCCAGAAGAGCAGGGTGAGCAGGACTCCGTAGACGACGAGCAGGTCGTAGCGGGCCACCGGCAGGTCGGGCAGCAGCGTGGACGCCGCCACTCCCGACAGCAGCGCGATCGCGAAGGCGCAGGCGCGGGTCTGCATCCAGCCGAAACCGAGCAGCTGACGCAGCGGTGAGGACGGGGGGCCGGGAAGGGAGGAGGGAAGGCTCATAATGCCGGCTGGGACGTGCGTTCGAGCGGGGGCGGTTCCCGTACGGCCGGCTGACCGGCCGTACGGATGGCGGGCGGACCGGACCAGGCAGGTCGCGGCCGTACGGGTGTGCTCCGGCGGGGGACTGCCAGGGGCGTGGGGGGCCCTCGGGGCGGGTCAGGCGGCGGGCGGGGGAGTGAAGACCCTCTCAAGGAGTGCGTACAGACAGGCCCGGCCCTCGTCGCCGAGCCGGTCCAGACCCTCCCGGGTGGTGCCCATCCCCGCACGGATCGCGTCGGCGACGCGCTCGCCCTCGGCGGTGAGGACGACGTTCTTGACGCGCCGGTCCGAGACGTCGGCCTCGCGGCGCACGAGGCCGCGCTTCTCCAGCCGGTCGACGATTCCCGTCACATTGGAGGCGTCGCAGGTCATGTGTCCGGCCAGGGCGCGCATCGAGGCGGGGCCCCGGCGCAGCGTGGCCAGGGTCTTGGCCTGGCTCACCGTGAGGTTCTCGCTCGCCGCCGCGACGGTGAAGTCGCCGTAGTAGACGCCGAGGGACACCGAGAGCAGCTCCATGAGCCGGGCCGTGTCGGCGGGCGCGTGCGTGCGGGGAGCTTCTGTCATGGCGCCACTCTACCGGGAGAAACTTGACTACCTCAAATATCAAGTTCTACATTCTTTTATTGCATGAAGTTCTCAAGCATCAAGGTTGTCAAGCAACAGCCATGAGGAGTGCCCCCGTGAGCGTCACCGCGTCCCCCGCCTCCCGTGCGGCCGAGATCCTTTCCCGGCCCGTCGCCCTGAACGGTCTGACCGTCCCGAACCGCATCGCGATGGCGCCGATGACGCGCATGTTCTCCCCCGGTGGTGTGCCCGGCGAGGACGTGCGGTCGTACTACGCCCGCCGCGCCGCCGCCGGCGTGGGCCTGATCGTCACCGAGGGCACCTACATCGGCCACGCGTCGGCCGGGCAGAGCGACCGCGTGCCGCGGTTCCACGGCGAGGAGCAGCTGGCGGGGTGGGCGAAGGTCGCCGAGGACGTGCACTCGGCGGGCGGCACGATCGTGCCGCAGCTGTGGCACATCGGCATGGTGCGCGAGCAGGGCCAGCCCCCGTTCGCCGACGCCCCGGCCATGGGCCCCTCCGGCATCCGGATCGACGGCACCGAGGGCACCGGCAAGGCGATGGCCAGGAGCGACCTGGACGAGGTCATCGGCGCCTTCGCCGAGGCCGCCGCGGCCGCCGAGCGCATCGGTTTCGACGGCGTCGAACTCCACGGCGCCCACGGCTACCTCATCGACCAGTTCCTGTGGGAGGGCACGAACCGCCGCGCCGACGAGTACGGCGGCGACCCCGTGGCCCGTACCCGGTTCGCGGCCGAGATCGTGGCCGCGGTCCGCGCGGCCGTCTCGCCCGCCTTCCCGGTGATCTTCCGTTACTCGCAGTGGAAGCAGGGCGCCTTCGACGCGCGGCTCGCCGGGACGCCGCAGGAGCTGGAGGCGATCCTCGCCCCGCTGGCCGCCGCCGGTGTCGACGCCTTCCACGCCTCCACCCGCCGTCACTGGATCCCCGAGTTCGACGGCTCGGACCTGAACCTCGCGGGCTGGACCAAGAAGCTGACCGGCCGGCCCACGATCACCGTCGGCTCGGTCGGTCTCGACGGCGACTTCATCCACGCCTTCGTGGGCCAGGGCGCGCCGGTCCAGGGGATCGACGACCTTCTCGACCGTCTGGAGCGCGACGAGTTCGACATGGTCGCGGTCGGCCGCGCGCTGCTCCAGGACCCGGAGTGGGCGGCGAAGGTCCTCGCGGGCCGGACCGACGAGCTGAAGCCCTACGACGCGGCGGCGCTGAAGACGCTGAGCTGAGGGACGTACGGGCCGGTGGCCTTCGCACCGTGAGACGGGGCTCCGGCCCGGCGGTGCGTGGGCCGATGGCGCGCGGGGCCGGCCGTCGGCGACGATCCGGGGATCGGCACCGTCCGGCCGGCCCCGGTGCGTTCGGCGGGAAGCGGTCGGACCCCCCGGCCGGCCGGCGGCCTCCCGGGAGGCCGCCGCATTCGGTCTGCCGGGCAGGGGCGCGCGATCAGCCCTTCCCGCGCAGGTCCACGATCCGCTTGATCTTGCCCACGCTCCGCTCGATGGTCTCCGGGTCGACCACCTCCACCGTCACGGAGACACCGATGCCGTCCTTGACCGCCGCGGCGATGGACCGGGCGGCCTCGGCGCGCTGCTCGGGGGTCGCCTCGGGGCGGGCCTCGGCCCGTACGGTCAGGGAGTCGAGGCGGTCCTCGCGGGTCAGTCGGAGCTGAAAGTGCGGGGCGACGGCGGGCGTGCGGAGCACGATCTCCTCGACCGCGGTCGGGAACAGGTTGACCCCGCGCAGGATGATCATGTCGTCGCTGCGGCCGGTCACCTTCTCCATCCGGCGGAAGGTCCGCGCGGTGCCGGGCAGCAGCCGGGTCAGGTCGCGGGTGCGGTACCGGATCACCGGCATCGCCTCCTTGGTCAGGGAGGTGAAGACCAGCTCGCCCTCCTCCCCGTCCGGCAGCACCTCGCCGGTGATCGGGTCCACGATCTCCGGGTAGAAGTGGTCCTCCCAGATGTGCAGACCGTCCTTGGTCTCCACGCACTCCTGCGCCACACCGGGGCCCATCACCTCCGACAGGCCGTAGATGTCGACGGCGTCGATCGCGAAGCGTTCCTCGATCTCCCGGCGCATCTCCTCGGTCCACGGCTCGGCGCCGAAGACCCCGACCTTCAGCGAGGTGCCCCGCGGGTCGACGCCCTGGCGCTCGAACTCGTCGAGCAGGGTGAGCATGTACGAGGGCGTCACCATGATGATCTCGGGCCGCAGATCCGAGATGAGCTGGACCTGGCGGGCGGTCATGCCACCGGAGGCCGGGATGACCGTGCAGCCGAGCCGCTCGGCCCCGTAGTGCGCGCCGAGGCCGCCGGTGAACAGGCCGTAGCCGTACGCAACGTGCACCTTGTGGCCCGGCCGGGCGCCGGCCGCGCGCAGCGAGCGCGCCACCACGTCCGCCCAGGTGTCCAGGTCGCGCTGGGTGTAGCCGACCACCGTGGGGCGCCCGGTCGTACCGCTGGAGGCGTGCAGCCGGCGGATCTCGGACTGGTCGACCGCGAACATCCCGAACGGGTAGTGCTCGCGCAGATCGGACTTGACGGTGAAGGGGAAGCGGGCCAGGTCCGCGAGGGAGCGGCAGTCCTCCGGCCGTACCCCCGCCTGGTCGAAGGACTGCCGGTAGAACGCCACGTTCTCGTAGGCGTGCCGCAGGCTCGCGCGCATCCGCTCCAGCTGGAGCGCCTCCAGCTCGTCGCGTCCGAGCCGCTCGCCCGCGTCCAGCAGGTCACTCATGCGCCACTCCCTCGCCTCACGCGTATTCCACCGGGCCGCCCGTCGTAAAACGGACGACCGATCATTCGGTAGATCCTTTCGGGGTCAGTAAAACCGTCCGCCCGGGGGGTTTGGCAAGAGGTGGGAGCGGGTTTTCTTCTCCCGCGCGCCGACCCGGACGGCCGAGCGCGCGGCGGGTCCGCGGCGGGTCCGGGGTGGGTCCGCGGCGGGTCCGGGGTGGGTCCGGGGTGGGTCCGGGGTGGGTCCGAGGCGAGCCCGGGGTGGGTCCAGTGCGGGCCCGGGGCGGTCGCGCACCCCGCCCCCCGGGCGTTTTGGAACCGGCCGCGCCGAGCCGAGGAGCGGCGAACCGGGCCTTGCCCGGAGCGCGTTGAAGGCCTGGAGGACCGTGCCACCGGACCCGGCGGCGGACTTTGCCGGCCGATCACGCATTCGGGTGCGATCGCCCGCCCGTACGCGCGAACCAGCGCGAACCAGGGAAAGGCAACGGACGAGGGAGCCGCCCGGCTTCCGCCCGCCCCCGGACCCTGGGACCACCATGCTCCACGCGCTCCGCCCCGTCGTCCCCGTCCCCTGCCGCGCCGTGCCCCGCCGCCCCACCGGCCCCGCAGCGTCCCCCACGGTGGTGGCCCGATGACGACGACCGCGACGAGCCCGGGCACCGAGGACGGGCCCCGCGTCCATTTCTGGGCCGTCCCCGACCTCACCGGCCTCGCCTTCGACCCCCTGCTCGCCAGGCTCCTCCACGAGGAGCCGGTCGGCCGCGTCCGGCTGCCGCACGGCGACGGCCACGCCTGGCTCGTCACCCGCTACGAGGACGTCAAGTTCGTCACCACGGACCCCCGGTTCAGCCGGCAGGCCGTCTACGGGCGCTCCGTCACCCGGCTGGCCCCCCACTTCATCCCCATGGAGGACGCCGTCGGCTTCGCCGACCCTCCGGAGCACACCCGGATGCGCCGCGTCGTCGCTCGCGCCTTCTCCGCCCGCGCCCTCGCCGCGCTGCGCGACCACGCCCAGGACGTCATGGACCGGCTGCTCGACCGGCTCGAACGGCACGGGCCGCCCGCCGACCTCATGGAACACGTCAACCGGCCCTTCCCGCTCGCCATGGTCGGCGAACTCATGGGGATCCCCGAGGGCGACCGCCCGCTCATGGCCCGGTGGTCCGACGCCATCGTCTCCGCCGGCGCCAGCCGCGAGGCCTGCGAACGCGCCAAGTCCGAGATGGCCCGCTACTTCACCGAGCTGATCGGCCGCAGCCACGGCACCGGCAAGGAGTTCCTCGCCGCCGTCCTCGCCGACGCCGTCGACGAGGGCTCCCTCGACGAGCGGGAGGCCGTCGGCCTCGCCGTCCTCATCCAGCTCGGCGGCGCCCACTCCGTCCGCAACAACAGCGCCAACATGGTCTACGCGCTCCTCACCCACCCCGGCCATCTGGCCCGGCTGCGCGCCGACCCCGCCCTGCTCCCGGGGGCCGTCGACGAACTGCTGCGCTACATCCCGCACCGCAACGCCGTCGGCCTGTCCCGGATCGCGCTGGAGGACGTCGAGGTCGGCGGTGTCCTCATCCCCGCCGGGGACCCCGTCTACGTCTCGTACCTCACCGCCAACCGCGACCCCGCCGTCTTCGCCGACCCCGACCGGCTCGACTTCGACCGCGGCTACAACCCGCACGTCGCCTTCGGCCACGGCCCGCACTACTGCCCCGGATCCGCCCTCGCCCGCATCGAGTCCGAGATCCTGATCGACACCCTGTGGACCCGCTTTCCCGGCCTGCGGCTCGCCGTCCCCGAGGAGGAGGTCCGCTGGCAGCGCGGAGCCCTCATCCGAGGCCCCGAGACGCTGCCCGTGGTCTGGTGAGAGGAGCAGCCACCCCGTGACCGCCACAGCCATCGGACCGGCCGGCGGCCTGATCGTGCCGCCCGGCCAGGGCAAGACCCTCGTCACCGCCGCCCAGCGCGTCACCTTCAAGGCGACCGGCGAACACACCTCCACCTCCTCGACCTTCGAGGTCGTCGTGCCCCCCGGCTTCGACGTCGGCGCGCACGCCCACGAGCGCAGCGAGGAACTGTTCTACGTCCTGGAGGGCGAGCTCGACGTGCTCGCCTTCGAGCCGCTGGTCCGCACCCGCGACAGCTGGCGCGGCTGGGAATCCGCCGCCGGGCAGCGGGTCGTCCGGGCCGGGGCGGGCACCCTCATCCTCGTCCCGCCCGGCTGCCCGCACGCCTTCGCCAACCCCACCGGCGACCCGGTGCGCATGCTGTTCCAGGCCTCCCCGCCCCCCGACCACGAGCGCTACTTCGAGGAGTTGATGGACATCCTCGCGTCCGGAGGCCCGCCCGACCACGCCGCCATCGAGGCGCTGCGCCTGCGCTACGACATCCAGCAGATCACCCCGCTCCGGCACGACGACCGGCCCTGGCCGGAGGAGAACGGAACGCGGCTCGACGCGGGAGCGTGACGGGACGGCACACGGCGGCGTACGGCATTCGGCGGCATACGGCATACGGCGGCGCACGGTACGGCGCACCGCCCGCGCCCCGGAACCCGAGGTCGCACCGGGTCCCCGGCCCCGCCCGGCGGCCGAAATGCGGTGGCGCGGGCGCCCCGACGGATGCTGGGGTGAGGCCATGGATTCCCTGGACCTCACCACCCTCCGTGATCTGTACGACCGTCAGCTCCGCCTCGGCGCCCGCCCGGACGGCCCCGGTGCGCGCGTCGAACGCGACGGCCCCGTCGTCCGGCAGACCGGACCCGCCCACGGCTGGAACGGCGTCCTGTGGTCCGGGCTCGGCCCGGACGACGCCGACGCCGCCATCGCCGCGCAGATCCGGCACTACGCCTCCGCCGGCCACCGCACCTTCGAATGGAAGGCGTACGGCCACGACCGCCCCGCCGATCTCCCCGCGCGTCTGGAGGCCGCCGGATTCACGGCGGAGGACCGGGAGACCCTGATGGTCGCGGAAGCGGCCGCCTTGTCCGTCCCCGGGGAGCTGCCCGAGGGCGTCGAACTGCGCGAGGTCACCGACGCGGCCGGCGTGGCGCTGCTGGTCCGTGTGCGCGAGCAGGCGTTCGGCACGGACGGCTCGGACCTCGGCCGACGGCTGATCGACCAACTCGCCGACGCGCCCGACAGCTTCGCGGCCGTCGTAGCCCTCCACGACGGCGAACCCGTCAGCGCCGCCCGTCTGGAACTCCCGCCGGACAGCGACTTCGCCGGTCTGTGCGGGGGAGGCACCGTCGAGGCGTGGCGAGGCCGAGGCATCTACCGCGCCCTGGTCGCCCATCGGGCCCGGGTCGCCGCCGCGCGCGGCTACCGCTATCTCCAGGTGGACGCCCGGGACACCAGCCGCCCGATCCTGCGGCGCCTCGGCTTCGAGGCCCTGACCACGACCACCCCGTACATCCACGAGGCCGGCGCCGGGGTCTGAGCCCCGGGGCGATCGACCGGGGCAAGGTGATGGGGCGACGGGTAGTCAGCGGGCCCAGTGCGCGGGGCGCGTGAAGCCCTCCGGCAGCCGGGTCGCCGCGTCGCCGCGGGCCGCGTTCAGCTGCGGCTGGGTGAGGAACAGGGCCCCGGTCAGGTCCGCTCCCGACAGATCGGCGTCCCTCAGGTCCGCGCCGATCATGTCGGCCAGCGACAGATCCGCCCCGGTCAGGTCCGCCGCGATCAGCAGCGCCCCGCGCAGGTCGGCGCCGCGCAGCTTCGCCCCGCGCAGCCGGGCCCCGATCAGATCGGCGCCCCGCCGGCTCTTCGGCTTGCCGCCGGCCGCCGCCCGCACCAGGGCGCTGCTCTTCAGGAGCAGCGGATTGATCTCCGCTCGCACCGGGCCCACGTCCAGTGTTTCCAACTCGGCCGCCGAGGCGTCGGTCAGCCGCCCCACCCGGGCCAGCGCCCGGTCGAGTTCGCCGTGCAGGGGGCGGGTGGCGTCGAGGGACCGGGCCTCGGAGAGATAGTGGAGCAGCTCGTGCAGCTGACGCATCACCGGAAATACCTCGTACATTCGCCGTGCCGTGTCCGGGGCCTCGCGCCACGACACCCCGCCGAAGGTCACCTGCGAGACCTTCTGTCCGGCGCCGAAGCAGTCGTACACCGTGCAGCCGGAGAAGCCGCGCTCGCGCAGCCCGGTGTGGATCCCGCAGCGGAAGTCGTCCTGAAGGTTGCGGCACGGGTCGCCGGCGGACTTGTCCACCGCGAAGCCGCTCGACTTGGCGAAGGGGAGGGCCACACAGCACAGGCCGAAACAGCGGGCGCAGTCGCCGAGCAACTCGTCGTGGTGCGGTGCTGCCTGACGGTTCTCCGACACGGTGAAACGATTCCTTCGCTGGCGGGTACGGGGAGCGCCCACCGTACCCCGGCCACCGGAAACCCATTGCCCTGCCCGCCCCGCGCGTACATGATCGGCGGCATGCCTCATTTCACGACGTACGACGGGACCCGACTCGCCTACCGTGTACAGGGGGAGGGCGGCGAGCCGCTGATCGTGCTGCCCGGCGGCCCCATGCGGGACCAGGCGTATCTCGGTGACCTCGGGGGCCTTGCCGCCCACCGTTCACTCGTCGTGCTCGACCCGCGCGGCACCGGGGACAGCGCGGTCCCCGCCGATCCGGGCGGCTACCGCTGCGACCGGCAGGTCGCCGACATCGAGGCCCTGCGCGCCCACTTGGGCCTCGCGCGGATCGATCTGCTCGGCCACTCCGGCAGCGCCAACCTCGCCACCCTGTATGCCGCCGCGCACCCCGGCCGGATCCGGTCGCTGGTGCTGGTCACGCCCGGCGGCCGGGCCGTCGGCGTCGAGGTGACGGACGAGGAGTGGGACAAGGCCGCCGAGGTCTTCGCGGACCAGCCCTGGTACGTCGGCGCGCGTGCCGCTCTGGACGCACTCGACCCCGGCGCCCCGGTGCGTGAGGCCGCTCCGCTTGTCATGCCCTTCGCGTACGGACGGTGGGACGAGGCCGCCCGGGCGCACGCGGACGCGGTGGTGGAACAGACCAGTTGGGAGGCGGCCGAGGCGTTCTACGGGCCGGGCGCCTTCGACCCCGCCGCGACCCGGGCGGCGCTGCGGGAACTCGACGCGCCGGTCCTCGTCCTCGCGGGTGAGTACGACGGCGGCCCTACCCCGGCCATGGCCGCTCGGATCGCCGACTGCTTCCCGCGCGCCGAACTCGTCGTGCAGAGCGGGGCGGGGCACTTCCCGTGGGTCGACGACGCCGGCGCCTTCCGCCGCTCCGTCGCCGCCTTCCTCGAACCCGGGGTCCGCACGGTCACGGTGGACGGGGTACGGCTCGCCTACCGGGTCACCGGCCCCGAGGGCGCGCCGCCGGTGGTGCTGGTGCACGGGCGAGGCGAGGACGGCGCCACCTGGGACACGATGGCGACGGCGCTCGCGGCGGACCGCCGGGTGTACGCGCTCGACCTGCGCGGTCACGGGCTGAGCGACCATCCCGGACAGTACGGATTCGAATTGTTCCGTGACGAGTTGGGAGGCTTCCTGAAGGCCCTCGGACTGGCCGGAGCCACGGTCGTGGGCCACTCGATGGGCGGCGCGGCCGCGTATCTGCTCGCGCAGCGCGAGCCGGACCTGATCGGCCGGCTCGTCCTGGAGGACGCCGCCGTCTTCTTCCCCCTCGACCCGCCGCGCGGCCCGGCCCTGCCGCCCGAGGAGCCGCCCGGCTTCGACTGGGCGATCGTCGCGGCGGTCGACGCCGAGCTGAACGCACCCGAACCGGCCTGGCTCGACGAGCTGTCCGCCATCACCGCGCCGACGCTCGTCGTCGGCGGCGGGTCGGGCAGTCATCTGCCCCAGGAGCAACTTGCCTGGATGGCCCGGCGGATCCCCGGCGCCCGGCATGTGACGATCGAGGCCGGACATCTGATCCACACGGAGCGGCCGGATGAATTCCTGCTCCTGATAAGGGAGTTCGGAGTCTGAGAATCGATCTCGTGGGCGGCGTCCGCCCGGCGTCCGTCCGGTGACCGGCCTGGTCAGACCCTGTCGCTGTCGCTGTCGCTGTCGCTGTCGCTGTCGCTGTCGCCGTCGCCGTCGCCGGTGCCCTCGGCCACCGACCGCGCCCAGCGGTAGTCCGCCTTGCCCGTGGGGGAGCGCCGGATCGGATCGGCCAGGACGAGCCGGCGCGGCACCTTGTACCCGGCGAGCCGGGTCCGGCAGTGCGTCTGCACGGCCTCCAGGTCCAACGGCTTCGCTCCGTCGCGGAGTTGGACGACGGCTGCCACCCGGCTGCCCCAGACCGGGTCGGGCACTCCGGCGACGAGCGCGTCGTACACGTCCGGGTGGGCCTTGAGCGCCTGCTCGACCTCTTCCGGATAGACCTTCTCGCCGCCGGTGTTGATGCACTGCGAGCCGCGCCCGAGGACGGTGACGATGCCGTCCTCGCCGACGGTCGCCATGTCGCCGAGCAGCACCCAGCGTTCGCCGTCGCGCCGGAAGAAGGTCTCGGCCGTCTTCGCCGGGTCGTTGTAGTAGCCGAGCGGCACATGACCGTGCTGCGCGAGCCGGCCGGGGGCACCCGGGGCCGACAGCTCCAGGGTCGCCGGATCAACCACCCGGGTGCGGGAGTTGACGTGCAGCCGGAAGCCATTCGCCGGGCCCGAGTCGTCGGTCGCCCGGCCGTTGGAGCCGGACTCGGACGAACCGAAGTTGTTCAGCAGCAGGACGTTCGGCATCAGGGCGCGCAGCTCCTCGCGCACGGTGTCCGACATGATCGCGCCCGAGGAGGACAGGGCGAACAGCGACGACAGATCGGTGTCCCGCGACGGCCCCCGCAGCGCGTCGACCAGCGGGCGCAGCATGGCGTCGCCGACCAGCGACACACTGGACACCTTCTCCTTCTCGATGGTGCGCAGCACCTCCTCGGGGACGTACTTGCGGTGGAGCGCCACCCGCTGCCCGCAGTCGAGGGCGATGAACGCGGTGAGCGTGGAGGTGCCGTGCATCAGCGGGGGAACGGGGAAGAAGGTGAGTCCCGCACCGCCCGCGGCGACACGCTCCGCCAGTTCCTCCGGACGGGTGATGGGCGTGCCGCCCGGATCACCGCCGAACAAACCGGCGAAGAACAAGTCCTCCTGACGCCATATCACCCCCTTCGGCATGCCCGTGGTGCCGCCGGTGTAGATGATGAACAGGTCGTCGGCCGAACGCGGGGCGAAGCCGCGCTCCGGGGAGCCGGACGCCTCGGCCTCCTCGAACTCCACACAGCGCGGCGGTGCGGCCGGACGCCCGGCGCCCGGTGCCCCGGCCCGCACCAGATGCCGCAGGGTGCCCGCGCGCGGCGCGGCGGTCGCGACCCGGTCGGTGAACTCGGCGTCGAAGACCAGCGCGGCCAGATCGGCGTCCCGGTAGAGATAGGCCAGCTCGTCCTCGACGTACCGGTAGTTGACGTTGACGGGAACGACCCGCGCCTTCAGGCAGGCAAGCACCGTCTGGAGGTACTCGACCCCGTTGTACAACTGGATTCCGACGTGCTCGCCGGGGCGGATGCCCGCGCCGGTCAGGTGGTGGGCGATCCGGTTGGCGGCGGCGTCGAGTTCCGCGTAGGTGAGCCGGCGCTCGGCCCCGGTCCCCGGATGGTCGACGTACACCAGCGCCTCACGGTCCCAGACCGCGTCGACGACCGATTCGAAAAGGTCGGCAAGGTTGTACTCCACCGTTCCTCCTGATCGTGTGGCCCGCCACGGACTCGGCGGCCATCAGAGCACCGATGGGGGGAGGGTGGAAGGGATCGTACAGAAGAATCTGACGAAGAGTCAGGAAACCCTTGAAGTGCCCGCGGGTCTCCTGCACCCTGTTCCGGACACGCCAGACGGGAGACCCCGATGAGCGGCACCGAACACCTCACCGTACGGCGCGAAGGCGCCACCCTCGTGCTCACCCTCGACCGGCCCGAGGCCAGGAACGCGCTCTCGCCGCCGATGCTGGTCGGCCTGTACGACGGCTGGCTCGCCGCCGACGCCGACGACTCCGTCCGCTCCGTCGTCCTCACCGGCGCGGGCGGCGCCTTCTGCGCGGGCATGGACCTCAAGGCGCTCGCCGGCACCGGCGCGGCGGGACGGACCCAGCAGCGGTACCGCGACCGGATGGCCGCCGACCCCGACCTCCACTGGAAGGCCATGCTGCGCCATCACCGCCCCCGCAAACCCGTGATCGCGGCGGTCGAGGGCCCCTGCGTCGCCGGCGGCACCGAGATCCTCCAGGGCACCGACATCCGGGTCGCCGGCGCCTCCGCCACCTTCGGCCTGTACGAGGTCCGCCGCGGCCTGTTCCCCATCGGCGGATCCACCGTCCGGCTGCCCCGCCAGATCCCCCGCACCCACGCCCTCGAAATGCTCCTCACCGGCCGGCCGTACTCGGCCGGGGAAGCCGCCCGCATCGGCCTCGTCGGCCGGGTCGTCCCCGACGGCCGGGCCCTCGATACGGCCCTGGAGATCGCCGACCGGATCAACGCCTGCGGCCCGCTCGCCGTCGAAGCCGTCAAGGCGTCCGTCTACGAGACCGCCGGCATGACGGAGGAGGACGGTCTCGCCGCCGAACTGGCGCGCGGCCGGCCCCTGTTCGCGACCGACGACGCGAAGGAGGGAGCCCGCGCCTTCGCGGAGAAACGCGCCCCGGTCTACCACCGCCGGTGAGCCGTGCCGCCGCCCCTCCCAGCCAAGGAGCCCGCCATGCCCGCCGACCCCGACGTCCTCAGCGCCCCCCTCGTCGTCTCCTTCCCCTTCACCCGCTCCCTCGGCCCCGTCCAGTCCGCTTTCCTCACCGGACTGCGCGAGCGGATCGTTCTCGGGGTGCGCACCGAGGCCGGGAAGGTGCTCGTCCCGCCCGTGGAGTACGACCCCGACACCGCGGCCGAGCTGAGCGAGCTCGTCGAGGTCGCCGCCACCGGGACCGTCACCACCTGGGCCTGGAACCCGGCGCCCCGCCCCGGGCAGCCCCTGGCCACCCCGTTCGCCTGGGTCCTGGTCCGCCCCGACGGCGCCGACACCGCCCTGCTGCACGCCCTCGACGCCCCCGGACCGGACCGGGTCCGCACCGGTATGCGCGTCCGCGTCCGCTGGGCCGCCCAGCGCGACGGCGCCATCACCGACATCGCCTGCTTCGAACCCTGTGAGGGCACCGAGGGCACCGAGGGCACCGACGACACCGCGAACACCGGTCACGGCTCGGCCGCCCTCGAACCCCGACCCCATGACGGGGTGTTCGCCGACCCCGTCACCGGCATCGTCACCCCCGCCCGCCTCGACTACACCTACACCCCCGGCCGGGCCCAGACCGCCTGGCTGGACGCCCTCGCCGACCGCCGGACCGTCGGCGAACGCTGCCCCTCCTGCGCCCAGGTCTACGTACCGCCCCGCGGCGCCTGCCCCACCTGCGGCGTCGCGACCACCGAGCGCGTCGAGGTCGGCCCGCGCGGCACCGTCACCACGTACTGCGTCGTGAACATCAAAGCGAAGAACCTCGACATCGAAGTCCCGTACGTCTACGCCCACATCGCCCTCGACGGCGCCGGACTCGCCCTGCACGGCCGGATCGCCGGCATCCCCTGCGACCAGGTCCGCATGGGCCTGCGGGTCGAGCCCGTGTGGGCCGACGGCGCCCGCTACCCCGACCACTACCGCCCCAGCGGCGAGCCGGACGCCGACTACGACACCTACAAGGAGCTGCTGTGAGCGAAGGGCCCCGCCGCGTCGCGATCGTCGCCTTCGCCCAGAGCGACCACCGCCGCCGCACCGACGAGGTGTCCGAGGTCGAGATGGTGATGCCGGTCCTGCACGAGGTCCTCGGCACGATGGGACTCACCGCCGCGGACATCGGCTTCACCTGCTCCGGCTCCTCCGACTACCTTGCCGGGCGCGCCTTCTCCTTCACCATGACCCTGGACGGCGTCGGCGCCTGGCCGCCGCTCTCCGAGTCCCATGTGGAGACGGACGGCGCGTGGGCGCTGTACGAGGCGTGGGTCAGGCTCCTCACCGGCGAGACGGACACGGCGCTCGTCTACGCGTACGGGAAGTCCTCGCCCGGCTCCCTGCGCGACGTGCTCAGCCGCCAGCTCGACCCGTACTACACCGCCCCGCTGTGGCCCGACTCCGTCGCGCTCGCCGCGCTCCAGGCCCGGGCCCTGATCGACGCCGGGACGACCGACGAGACCGCGCTCGCGGCCATCGCCGCCCGCGGACGCGAGGACGCGGCCGCCAACCCCCGCGCCCAGCTGCGGGGCGCCCGCCCGCAGGGCGACTACGTCGTCGCGCCGCTGCGCACCGGCGACTGCCCGCCCATCGGCGACGGCGCCGCCGCCGTCGTCCTGGCCGCCGGGGACCGGGCCCGCGAGCTGTGCGCCCGGCCCGCGTGGATCACCGGCATGGACCACCGGATCGAGGCCCACGCACTGGGCGTGCGCGATCTCACCGACTCGCCCTCCACCCGGCTCGCCGCCGAACGCGCCGGCGCCTTCGCCCCCGCCGCCCGCCCGCTCGACACCGCCGAACTGCACGCCCCCTTCACCTCCCAGGAAGTCGTCCTGCGCCGGGCACTCCGCCTCGGCGACGAGGTCCGCGTCAACCCCTCGGGCGGCGCGCCGGCCGCCAACCCGATGATGGCCGCCGGTCTGATCCGGCTCGGCGAGGCCGCCGCCCGCGTCCACCGGGGCGAGTCCCACCGTGCCCTCGCCCACGCCACGTCCGGACCCTGCCTCCAGCAGAACCTGGTCGCCGTCCTCGAGGGCGACCCGCGCCCGTGACCGCCGCCGAGCAGCCGAACCGCCGCGCCGCCGGACGAGCGAAGCCAAGGAGCCCACGTGAGCAAGGAACCCGTCGCCGTCGTCGGCATCGGCCAGACCCGGCACGCCGCCGCCCGCCGCGACGTCTCGATCGCCGGCCTCGTCCGTGAGGCCGCCCGGCGCGCCCTCGACGACGCCGGGTCCACCTGGGCGGACGTCGACGCGGTGGTCGTCGGAAAGGCGCCCGACTTCTTCGAGGGCGTGATGATGCCGGAGCTGTATCTGGCGGACGCGCTCGGCGCGGTCGGCAAGCCCATGCTGCGGGTGCACACCGCGGGCTCGGTCGGCGGCTCGACCGCGCTGGTCGCCGCCCAGTTGGTCGCCGCCCGGGTCCACCGCACCGTCCTCACCGTCGCCTTCGAGAAACAGTCCGAGTCCAACGCCATGTGGGGCCTGTCGCTCCCGGTGCCCTTCCAGCAGCCGCTGCTGGCCGGCGCCGGGGGCTTCTTCGCCCCGCACGTGCGCGCCTACATCCGGCGCGCCGGCGCCCCCGCCACGACCGGCACGCTCGTCGCGTACAAGGACCGTCGCAACGCGCTGCGCAACCCCTTCGCCCACCTCCACGAGCACGACGTCACCCTGGAGAAGGTGCGGTCGTCGCCGATGCTGTGGGACCCGATCCGCTACTCGGAGACCTGTCCGTCCTCCGACGGGGCCTGCGCGATGGTCCTCACCGGCCGGGCGGGAGCGGCCCGTTCGCCCCGCCCGCCGGCCTGGCTGCTCGGCGGGGCGATGCGCAGCGAGCCCACACTCTTCGCGGGCAAGGACTTCGTGTCCCCGCGGGCCGGCCGGGACTGCGCCGCCGACGTCTACCGGCAGGCCGGGATCACCGACCCGCGCCGCCAGATCGACGCCGTCGAGATGTACGTGCCGTTCTCCTGGTACGAGCCGATGTGGCTGGAGAACCTCGGCTTCGCCGAGGAGGGCGAGGGCTGGAAGCTCACCGAGGCCGGGGTCACGGAGATCGGCGGCGACCTGCCCGTGAACCCGTCCGGGGGAGTGCTGTCCAGCAACCCGATCGGCGCCTCCGGCATGCTGCGGTTCGCGGAGGCGGCGATGCAGGTCCGCGGGCAGGCCGGGGACCACCAGATCGAGGGGGCGCGTACGGCGCTCGGACACGCGTACGGAGGGGGCGCGCAGTTCTTCTCGATGTGGCTCGTCGGCGACCGCCCGCCCGCGACGTGAGGTCTGTCGGCGTCCGGGGCCGCTCGATACGCTGAGGCCAGGACGACGAGGGGAGTCACGGACGTGGCGGACGGCACCATCGCGCGGCAGGCCTTCACGGGGGCGGAGCCCCCGCCCGAGATCGATCTGTCGGGGGCGGACTGGCGCTCCGGCAGCCAGGGCGTCGGGGACGTTCAGATCGCGTTCGTCGAGGGGGTCATCGCGATGCGCAACGGGCGGCGGCCGGAGGTTTTGTCGATCGTGTTCACGCCCGCGGAGTGGCGGGCGTTCGTGGTGAACGCGCGCGACGGGGAGTTCGATCTGACATGACGACCGGAACACCTTTCCCGAACGCCGCCCCGGACACCGCCGAGAAGACCGCCGCGCCGGAGCGCGACCTGTCCCGGATGCTCGCCGGTCTCCGGCCCGAACTGCGTCCCGGCCGCTACGCGTTCACCATCGTGTCCGGCCCGGACGCGCTGCCCGCAGGGATCGACCCGGTCGTCACGGTCGCCGAGCCCGAGGGGCTGACACTGGTGGTGCGGCAGGAGGAGGCCGACGCGGCCTCGCTGGCGTACGACTACGTGGCCGGCTGGATCACCCTGCGCGTGCACTCCGCGCTCGACGCCGTCGGGCTGACGGCGGCGGTCGCCGGCGCGCTGGCCGACGCCGGGCTGAGCTGCAACGTCGTCGCCGGTTTCCACCATGATCACCTCTTTGTGGAACACGCCGGGGCGGAGCGGGCGTTGGCCGTCCTCGAAGCGCTCTCGGAAGGTGGCCGCGAAGCCACTCCCTGAGGGCGCGCACCGGCGTACGCTGAGGCTTTCGAGGGGTGACCGCCCCGACGCACCACCCTGTGCGCCGGGCGTGCGCCCCCATCGTGGGGGTAGACGACGATGGCAGCACAGCACACGGGCGCGCCGGCCGGACGGGGCCTCGGCCTGTTCGAACGCGAGGCCGAGCTCGCGGCGGCCGAGGAGGCCCTGAACCTCCTCGTCGGCCTCGACCCGGCCGCCGCACCCCTGCCCTCCTGCCCCATAGCCGTCGCCGAGGCCGGCTTCACCCCCGCCGCCCCCGGACCCGCGTCCGACGGCCCCGCCGCCCCCATCGGCCCCCTCCACGCCTTCGGGCACGAGCGGGCGGGGCTCACGGACCCGTACGGACCGGCGGATGCTCCGGTACGGACACCGGCCGAGCCCGCCGCCCCCAGCGCCACGGCCACTCTGCCCGACCGCTCCGACCGCACCCCCGGAGTACGCCACCCCCGCAGGCTGCGCCTCGTCTCCGTCCCCGGCCGCTCCGCCGACCGCATACCCGCCGGGACGTCCCGCCGCCCCGGCGGGCCGCCCCGGCGCGGCGGAGTGCTCGCGTTCGCCGCCCCCGCCGGACTCGGCAAGACCACCCTCCTCACCGAGATCCGCCGCCGCGCCGCCTACAAGGGAGCGACCGTGCTGTCGGCCCGCGGCGGCGACCAGGAACAGCGCGTCGCCTTCCATGTGGCCCGTCAGCTCCTCCAGCCCCGGCTGGCCGGCGCGTCCCCGGCCGAACTGCGCGAACGGCTCGGCAGCTGGTACGACATCGTCGGCCCCGCGCTCGGACTGTGCACCGCGGCCGAAGGCTCCCCGCCCGACCCCCAGGGACTGCGCGACGGACTCGACTGGGTCCTCACCCATCTCGCCGTACGCGGTGCCCCGCTCGTCGTCGTCCTCGACGACGCCCACTGGGCCGACCCCGAATCCCTCGGCTGGCTCTCCGCGTTCGCGCCCCGCGCCGAGGAACTCCCCATGCTGCTCGTCGTCGCCTACCGGCCCGACGAACTTCCAGACGACGGAGAGGAGTTCACCGGCCGCCGGTCCGGACGGCGCCCGCTCGGCCTGGAACCGCTCACCTCCACCGCCATCGCCCGGCTGGTCCGCGACCGCGTCGGCTCCCACGCCGACGACGCCTTCTGCCACGCCTGCTGGACCATCACCTCCGGCAACCCCTTCGAGGCCGTCGAACTCGCCGCCAAGATCCACGACCGAGGTCTCGAACCCACCGCCGAGCGCACCTCCGCCCTGCGCGACCTGGCGGCCGCCGTCAAGGGCAGCGGCCTCATCGCCCAGATCGAACGCCTCGGCCCCGCCACCGTCCGCCTCGCCTGGGCCTGCGCCGTCCTCGGCACCGAGATCTCGCCCCAGCTCGCCGGCGCCGTCGCCGGACTCGGCGGCGAGGACGTCGCCCGAGGCGCCGCCCTGCTGCGCCGCGCCCGCGTCCTCGCCGAGGCCCGGCCCCGGATCCCGCACCAGGCCCGTCCGCAGGGCCACGACGCCACCACCGGTCCCGAACCGACGGACTCCGGCCCCGAACCGGTGGACGACACCCTGGAGTTCGTCCACCCCCTCGTCGCCACCGCCGTCTACGAGGCGATTTTGCCCGCCACCCGCGTCGCCCTGCACGGCCAGGCCGCCTGGTGCGTCGTCGACGCGGGCCTCGGACCCACCGCCGCCGCCCGCCACCTGGTCGAGACCCACCCCGAGAGCGACCCGTGGGTCGTCCAGCAACTGCGCGCCGCCGCCCGGGAACTGCTGCGGGCCGGCGCCCCCGACACCGCCCGCAGCTATCTCGCCCGCGCCCTGCGCGAGCCCCCGGACCACACGGAACGCGCCGCCGTCCTGTTCGAACTCGGCAGCGCCTCCCTGCTCACCGAACCCGCCACCACCGTCAACCATCTGCGCGCCGCCCTGGAGGAACCGATCGCCGACCCGGCCCTGCGCCACGGCATCGTCTACCGGCTCTCCCAGGTCCTCGCCCACAGCGACCGGCTCGTCGAGGCGTCCGAACTCCTCGCCCGCGAGGCCCGGCTCACCACCGACGCCCGCAGCCGGCTGCGCATGCAGTCCGAGAAGTTCATGTGGGACGCCTTCCGCGCCGACGAACCCGAGTCGCCCGCCCGCTCCCGGCGGCTGGCCCGGCTCGCCGACCGCCTCACCGGACGCGACCTCACCGAGCGCTACATCATCGGCCTGCGCGCCTGGGACGCCACCTTGCGCGGCGAACCCTCCCAGGTCGCCGTCGGTCACGCCGAGCGCGCCCTGCGCGGCGGACTGAGCTGGGCCGACGAGAGCCGCGGCTTCGAGGTCCCGGTCCTGACCGCCCTCACCTTCCTCTACGCCGACCGGCCCGGCCGCGCCGAGGAACTGTTCGCCGCCGGAACCGCCGAGTTCGAGACCCAGGGCTGGCGCGGCGGCCACCTCGCCTTCGCCTACACCCTGCTCGGCTACATCCGCTACCGCCGCGGCCGTCTCGTCGAGGCCGAGGACTTCGTCCGCGCCGGCCTCCGGCTCGCCGAGCGGGTGGGCCCGCGCACCCCCGCCCACTGGTACGCCACCGGCGTCATGATCGAGGTGCTCCTCGCCCGCGGCCGCACCGAGGAGGCCGAGGAGGTCGCCCTCGCCCACGACTTCGGTGCACCCTTCCCCGCCGCCGTCACCTTTCCCGACGCGCGGACCGTCCACGCCGAACTGCTCCTCGCGCTCGGCCGCACCGAGGAGGCCGCCGCCGAGCTCGCGGCCGTCGGCCGCCGGCTCGACCCGCGCGGCATCCGCAACCCCGCCTGGTGTCCCTGGCAGGTCCATCTCGCCCTCGCCGAGTCCGTCACGGCCCCGGAGCGGGCCCGCGCGACCGCCCTGGAGGCCGTCGCCCGCGCCCACCAGTACGGTGCGCCCTCCGCGATCGGCCAGGCGCTCCGGGTCACCGCCGAGGTCTCCGGCGACATCGATCGGGTGAAGCTTCTGGAGGAGTCCGTCGACTGGCTCGACCGCTCGCCCGCCGCGTACGAGCTGGCCCGCTCCCTGGTCGCCCTCGGGGCCGCGCTGCGCCGCGCGGGCCGGGTCGACGAGGCCGCCGGACATCTCTACCGGGGCCTGGAGACCGCCCAGGACTGCGGCGCCGACGGGCTCGTCGAGCAGGCCCGGACCGAACTCGCCACCGCCGGCCTGCGCCCCCGCACCCTGACCCCGGCCGGCTCCGACACCCTCACCGCGCGTGAGCGGACCGCCGCGGAGCTGACCGTCCGGGGCGCGGACCCGGCCGCCGTCCTCGGCACGGACCGGGCCGACGTCACCCGGCTGCTGTCCGCCGCGTACCGCAAGCTCGGCACCGACCCCGCCGGACTCGCCGAGGCGCTCACCGGTGCGGGGTCCTGACCCGCTCCGGAGCGCACGGCCCTGGATCGTGTGTGGGGGGAGTGCGTGCCAGGCGTCGCACGGTGGGGGTACCTCCCAGGCGAAGCTCTCAGGGAGGCAGTTTGAAGACACGGCCTGGGTCGCCCCGGCGCGCCGAGGCGTGCGCCGGGGCACGTACCATGGCGGTATGTCCTTCCTCCGCCGCCGCAGCGCCGCCACACCCGCGGGCCCGGACTTCGACGTCCTGGCCATGGATCCCGGGGACTGGCCCGGCAATCTCGGCGCCGGCCTCCTCCCGGCTCCCGACGGCAGCTGCCAGGGTGTCTTCCTGCGCTACGACCTGTTCGGCGGCCGCGGCCCCGCGATGATCATCGGCAATCTGCCCGAGGGCTCCCCGGCCCGCGAGCTGGCCGACGGCCAGGTCCCCTTCGAGGTGGCCCAGCTGCTCGCCGCCCTCGGCAACGACGAGCCGGTCGAGGTCCAGGGCCGCGAGGACGTCCCCGTGATGCAGGGCGACAACCTGCTGATCGTCCGCCGCCTCAAGCTCTCCGAGAGCCGGATCTCCTGCGTGCAGTTCGATCGCAGCGACAACGTCCTGGTGACCATCGCCAGTTGGGACCGGCCCATCACCGACGATCTGTACGCGCTGCTGAAGCCGCTGCCCGCCGAGCTGTTCCAGCAGGACTGAGCCAAGGGGAGGCGGGGCCGATGAGCGGCGTGCGCGTCGACAGCTGGATCTGGGCCGTACGGCTGGCCAAGACCCGCTCCCAGGCCGCCGCGGCCTGCCGGGCCGGGCACGTGAAGGTCAACGGTGAGCGGGCCAAGCCCGCCCAGCCGGTGAAGACCGGCGACGAGGTCCGGGCCTTCCATGGCGGCCGGCAGCGGATCGTCGAGGTGAAGCAGCTGCTCGTCAAGCGGGTCGGCCCGCCGGCCGCCGCCGAGGCGTACACCGACAACAGCCCGCCCCCGCCGCCCCGCGAGCAGGTCGCCGTCGCGGCGGTCCGCGACCGGGGCGCCGGCCGCCCGACCAAGCGGGACCGCCGCGAACTCGACGCCCTGCGCGGCGCGCGCCCCTGACCCGCGAGGCGAGTGGGCCGCCCTCGGCACCGAATGGGTCCCGGGGCGGCCCGCTTTCTATCCCACGGGTGCTCCGTACGCGGCCGCCAGCCGTGCCGCCGAGGTTCCCAGGCCCCGCGGCCCTCGCCGCAGCAGCGAACTCCCGGCCCCCGCGGGCAGATCCTCGGCCGCGTAACGCCGTGCGTTCCGGTGCCAGTTGAGGATGCCGGCGAGCCAGTCCTCCAGCTCGCCCAGATAACTCCTGAAGGCCGCCCGGCCTCGTGTGTCGAGCCCGAAGTCCAGGAGCAACCGGGGGACTTCGCGTGTCTTCGCGTGCTCGTACTGGGACAGCCGACTGCGCATCAGGTCGTGGATCATCGACACCGCCGTCGGGTAGTCGCAGCCGAAGAACGACCGCACCACGAGCGCGCCGTTGTTCAGCTCGCCCTCGACCTCGATCTCCTTCTGGTACGAGAACAGGTCGTTGAGCAGGGTCGCGTAGTCCATCACCGCCCGCTCCAAGGAGCGCACCGTGTCCGTGCGGAAGAGCTCGGGTGGCAGCGTCGCCTCCTGCCGCAACCGGGCCAGCAGCATGGTCAGCTCGGAGCCGAAGGTGCAGCGGCGCATCTCGATGTAGTCGACGGGGTCGGGCACCCGGTTCTGGTCCGTGTTGTGCAGCTCCCACAGCCAGCTGTCGAGCATGGTGTCCATGGCCTGCCGCAGCCGCTCCCGGGCCGGCCCCGCCATCGGGCCCGCCGTACGTGCCCACAGGTCGGCCAGCCCGGCTTCCAGCGGGCCTCGCGCCGATGCCGCGCCGGCGGCCGGATCGTCCAGGGGCATGCAGGCCTTGAGCCGGTCGTTCTGCGCCCGCGCCCCGATCGTGTCGCGGGTCCGGCCGAAGACGAGCGGATAGTAGTCGTCCGCGTAGGTGCCCCAGGTCAGCCAGGTGGCGCTCGATTCCAGCTCCTCCACGGTGGCGTCCGGATCCAGCCCGGCGGCGCACAGCGCGAAGTCGAAGCCCTCCAGCATCGGCCGGTCCCAGATGTCGCGGAGCAGTCCCATCCGCTCGGCCCACTCCACCGAACGGCGCTTGGCCTCCTCATGGTGGGGGCTGAGGTGGAGCGGATAGGGCAGGTCGAACTCCGGCAGCAGTGACGGGCCCACCTTCTCGTGTGGTGTGTGGGTGAGCGTGCGCAGCCGGACGGCGGCGGGGCGCCCGAACAGGGTGCGGATGTCGAGCGCGGAAGTCCCGATCGCCCTGTCGGGGAGTGAACTCCCCTTCACCAGGCCCTCGTTCATATAGCGGCTGGAGCGCAGATGCCACTCGTGGCCGCCGGACTGCCAGTCCTGGAGGCCCTTGGTGTACGCGGCGACGGCCGCCGCCTCGGCCGGGCCGAGGCCCTGCTCCAGGCAGAGCGGCGGAACCTCGGTCAGGGCCGTGTTCTCGAACTGCTGGAGCCGTGAGGTCAGCAGGTCGTTGACGGTGTCCGCGGCCTCCTGCGGGGTGCAGTCGAGGAACCGCTCCAGGACGAGGACACCATTGCTGTTCTCGCCCTCGTCCTCCACCTCGCGCTGGTAGGAGAAGAGGTCGTTGCGCAGATGGACGGCGTCGGAGAAGGAGTCCCGCAGGACGCGCAGCGGCCGTGCGGCGGCCACCCGCTCCGGCACCTCGGCGCCCGCCGCGAACTCGACGAGCCCCGCCGACCAGGGCGCTCCGCCCACCTTGCGGCGCATCTCGATGTACTCGACCGGGTTGGCCACCCGGCCCTCGTCGATGTTGTCGAGCTCCCACAGGGACGCGTACAGCAGATGCCGGGTCGCTTCCGCGAACCTGACCCGCCATGCCTCCGACATCGAGGGCACGGTCCGCCGCCACAGATCGGCGAGCCCCGCCTCGACCGGGTTGACCGGACCGGGCAGGTCGGCCGCCGGATCGGCCGGCATGAACGGCGGCAGCCGGTCCAGGTACGCCTTCCCGCCCGCCCGGTCCTGGGAGCGCTTGAAGGTCTCCAGGAAGTGGTCGTCGAAGAAGAACACCCAGGTGTACCAGTCGGTGACGAGGTTCAGCGTCTCCGCGTCGCAGTCCGGATGGGTGTACGCGCACAGCAGCGCGTAGTCGTGGGCCTGGAGGTCCGCCTCCTCCCAGATGCCGGAGCCCTCCAGCATGCCCATGGCCCGTGCCCAGTCGCGGGTGTGGCCGCGGGCCGTCTCCACATGGGGATTGAGCCGTGCCGGGTACGGAACGTAGAAGTCCGGCAGAACGAAGGGCTGAGCCATGCCTGGGTGGCCTCTCGGTGAGTGTGGCGGAAGGTCGGACGGCCAGCATGACCTGCCGGACCCCGGATCCACCGGAACCCTGAAATAGTCATATGGAATGACGAAAGGTGCCGCGAGGCCGGGGAGTTCACCCCGGTCCCGCGACACCTCCGTCCCGCACCCGGGGCCCGGCCGCGAAGGCAGGCCCCCAATCCGCCTCAGGACTCGGAGACTCGCACGTCGGCGGCCTTCACGAAGGCCACCCGATGCCCGAACTGGATCTCGTAGTACTCCTCCTGGCCCCGGACCACCGTGTGACCCGTGACGTCGAACGTCGGAGAGTAGAAGTACTCACCGGGCGTGTGCCCGCCCACCACGTACCGCTGCCCGGCGAGCAGCTTGTACGGCAGCGGCGAGACCGACTGCACCGGCACCCCCGCCGGATAGGCCGAGGCCTCCGGATAGGCCCGCCCGTACACCGGCACCGACGTCAGACCCTCGCGCGGGGTCAGCACCCGGCCGCGCGCGTTCACCGCCGTCGGCTCGGCCTTGGGGTTGTGGAACCAGGCCTTCTGGCCGAGGTACCAGATCGCCGTCCAGTCGCCCTGACGCTCCGCCACCGCGAAGCTCTGGCCGGTGGTGGCGCGCGCCCCCAGGTCGTTCACCCCTGTGGTGGAGTTCTGGCCGCCCGGCCGCAGACCGATGTCCTTCACCAGCGGCGCGTCGGCGCTCGGCGCCGTGTGCAGCCGCACCGCCCCGCTCCCGTGCGGCGCGCAGGCCTGGCCGGCCTTCTCGCACCCCGTGTACACCGGCTGGTTCGACGCGTAGTCCGGACGGATCGTCACCACGCCCGCGTGCGGGCCGGCGCTCGGTGTGATCGGACGGCCGAGCAGCTGGAAGTAGTGCGCCCAGTCCCAGTACGGACCCGGGTCGGTGTGCATGCCCGGGATGCCGGACGTGGTCGTCGCCGGCACGGTGTCGTGCCCGAGGATGTGCTGACGGTCCAGCGGAATGTCGAACCGCTTCGCCAGATAACGCACCAGCCGCGCCGACGAACGGTACATCGCCTCCGTGTACCAGGAGTCCGGCGAGGTCAGGAAGCCCTCGTGCTCCAGGCCCACCGACTTGGCGTTCACGAACCAGTTGCCCGCGTGCCAGCCCACGTCCTTCAGCGCCAGGTGCTGCGCGATCCGGCCGTCCGAGGAGCGCAGCGTGTACTGCCACGAGACGTACGTCGGATCCTGCACCAGCTTCAGGGTGGTGGCCCAGCTTCCCTCGGTGTCGTGGATCACGATGTAGTCGACCGACTGGGACTCCGGCCGGTTCCCCTTGTCGTGGTTGCCGTAGTCGCCGTCCCCGAACTCCTCGTACGGGGCCGGGATCCACTCGCACGCCACGGTCGGCGGGCATTCCACCGGGCCCTTCGCGGGCGCCCGCAGCCCCAGCCCCGCCACCTGCCCCGTGGCCGGCGCGACCCCGGGATCGGCGGCCAGCGTGACCAGCTGACCGCTGTCCGTGGTCCGCGACTCGCCCGTGCGGATCACGTCGAAGACGTCGTCGGCGTACCGCGACGCCGTCGCCGTGTCGTCCGCGCCCGAGTAGCGGGCCACCGCCCCGTACCAGTCCGCGGGATCCGAGCTCGCCGGCAGCCCGGCGTCCCGCTGCGCCTCGGCGAGCAGGGCGGCGCCGCCCTCGATGTTCGCCGCGGTGCTCGTCCGCAGCTCCTCGGCGGGCAGCCCCGACAGCGTGGCGGCCCGCTCCAGCGTCCGCAGCCCCGCGGGCGGCGCGCTCGGCTCCGGCAGCGGGGTGTCGGCGCCGGACCGGACCGGCCGGGCGTCGTCGCCGCGCGCGTCCTCCGCCGGGTCCGAGTGATGCGGCGCCTCGGCGAGGGCCGTCACGGCGTCCGTCAGATGCATGGGGCCGTAGCCGCCGGTGACACTCGGCGCGCCGCCGTGCGCGTCCCAGCGGGACTGGAGGTACGACACGGCGAGCAGCACGCTCTGCGGCACACCGTGGTGCTCGGCCGCCACCGCGAACTGCTGCTGCAACGAGCCCGGCACGGGCGCCTCGGCGGTGGCCGACGGCGTGGCGGACACGGACAGCAGCGGAAGGAGCAGCACGGCCGGTGCGACACGTCTCAGTGACGTGGATCGGAGCAAGGCAGCCTCCAGGGCAAGGGGAGAGTACGGGGACGTGCGGGACCGGACCCGTACAGGGGTAGCGGCTTGTGAACGATCCGTCAATCACGCCTCACGCATGGCGATTTACCACGTCAGAACGGCCCGAGGGGCCGGCGGCCGGGAGTTTCGCGCGGGCGGCCCGCCCGCCTGCGCCGCGTCAGTGGAGTGGACCAATGAGGGGGCGCGGGGGAGTGGCGGAGCCGGGCGCGAAAACGACGGAGCCGCGCCCCCGGCACACCGGCACCGGGAACGCGGCTCCGTCACCCCGTCACGGGGCCGGACCACGAAGGAACGAGGCTCGGGGCGCGGGAATCGTGGGCGCGCCCCGGCCGGCCCGCTCAGCGCGTGCCGACCGCCGCGCGTACGGCCCGCCGTGCCATGGCGCAGTCGTCGTGGAGCCGCCGCAGCAGCAGCCGCTGCTCCTCGCCGGGCGACAGCTCGCCCACCGGCATCGGAACCGACCCGGCCGGCGGCGCCTCCCGGATCGTGCGCTGCACCGCCGTCTCGTACGTCCGGATCTCACGCGTCAGTACGATCATCAGATTCACCAGGAACGCGTCCCGGGAAGCCGGGCCCGCCTGCTGGGCCAGCTGGCTGATCTGCCGCCGGGCGAGCGGCGCGTCCCCGAGCACCGACCACAGCGTCGCCAGGTCGTAGCCCGGCAGGTACCAGCCCGCGTGCTCCCAGTCCACGAACACCGGACCGGCGGGGGACAGAAGCATGTTGGAGAGCAGGGCGTCACCGTGACAGAACTGGCCCGTGCCGGCCCGCCCGCCCGCCTGCGCGATCCCGAGGAGCAGCTTCTGCAGGTCGTCCCGGTCCCGGTCGGTGAAGAAGCCCAGCTCGTGATAGCGCGCGATCCGCGCCCCGTAGTCGAGCGGCGCGTCGAAGGTCCCGGCCGGCGGCCGCCAGGCGTTCAGCCGGACCACGGCGCCGAGCGCGGCCCGCAGATCGGCGCGCGGCGGCGCCTCGACCGGATGGCGGGTCAGCGCCGCGGCCCGCCCCGGCATCCGCTCGACGACCAGCGCGCAGCTGTCCGGATCCGCCGCGATCAGCCGCGGCGCGCGGACCGGGGGGCGGTGCCGGACGAAGGAGCGGTACGACGCTATCTCGTGCCGGAACCGCTCGACCCAGGACGGCGAGTGGTCCAGTAAGCACTTCGCGACCACGGTCGCCCGGCCCGTCGTGCCCACGATCAGGGCGGAGCGGCCGCTGCGGCGCAGCACCTGCACCGCGTTGAAGTCCGGGCAGATCCGCTGGACGGACTTGAGCGCCACGCGCAGTTGGGCGCCGTGGGGGCCGGACAGATCGATCCTCCCGCTCGGCGCCTGGACGGTGCCGCCCGCCCAGCGCCTGGCCCGCGCCGCTCCACGCGCGGGGACGGGGGTGAGGTACGGGCCGGAGCCGGCCGCCAGGGCGGTGCGCGGAAGCGGCCGGGGCGGGGCGGTCACGGAGGACGATGCTGTGTACATGTGAGAAGACAGATCCCTTCGTGCGCCGACGAGTTGCGTGCGTCGCCCCGGCCGGCCGGCCGGACCGCACCCTGGGGAAAATGTGGGCCGGGCGGCGGGACGGGGTGGCGCGTTCCTACCTGACACCGGGGCGCGGGTGGCGGAACATCGGGCGCACCCTGGCGAACCCTGGCGAATAGTCGCCACACCCATACCGGAGGGTTACTGTCAACTCAGCCGAGAACCTGGGGGCTTGGACGTGACAGGGCAGACCAACACCCGTCTTTCGGACCTCTTCGGCCTGGCCGGGTGGTCCAAGGGCGAACTCGCGCGACTCGTGAACCGGCAGTCGGCGGCCATGGGCCACCCTCAGCTGGCGACCGACACCTCGCGGGTGCGGCGCTGGATCGACAAGGGGGAGATCCCCCGCGATCCCGTACCGAGGGTGCTGGCCGCGCTGTTCACCGAGCGACTCGGCCGTGTCGTGACCATCGAGGACCTCGGTCTGGTACGACGCGGGCGCGCCGGAACCCGGCGGGACGTCAGGAGTACGGACAACCCCGACGGGCTGCCGTGGCCGCCCGAGCGTACGGCGGCGGTCCTCACCGAATTCACGGGAATGGACCTCATGCTCAACCGACGCGGCCTGGTAGGCGCGGGCGCCGCGCTTGTCGCCGGCTCCGCACTCACCCACGCCATGCACGACTGGCTCCACACCAACCCCTCCCGGCCCGGGGCCGTTCCCCGCGCCGTCGATCCCCTGCACGCCGACCCGGCCGGATTCGACCGCTACGAGGCAGCCCCCATCGGATCGGAGGAGATCGAGGCGCTGGAGCACTCGGTGCAGGTCTTCCGCGCCTGGGACGCCTCGCGCGGCGGCGGCCTCCAGCGCAAGGCCGTGGTGGGCCAGCTCAACGAGGTGGGCGGCATGCTCGCCTACCACCACCCCGAGCAGCTCCAGCGCCGGCTGTGGGGCGTCGCCGCCAACCTGGCCGTCCTGGCCGGCTGGATGTCCCACGACGTGGGCCTCGAACCCACCGCCCAGAAGTACTTCGTGATCGCCGCGCACGCGGCACGCGAGGGCGGCGACCGGCCCCGGGCCGGCGAGGCGCTGTCCCGCGCCGCCCGCCAGATGGTCCATCTCGGCCGGCCGGACGAGGCGCTCGACCTGATGAAGCTCGCCACCTCGGGTGGAGGGGAGCGGCTGCTGCCGCGCACCCGCGCCATGTTCCGCACCATCGAGGCGTGGGCGCAGGCGGCCATGGGCCAGGGGCAGGAGATGCGCCGTACGCTCGGCGAAGCCGAGGAACTCTTCGTCTCCGACCGGAGCGACGAGAAGCCGACCTGGATGCAGAACTTCGACGCGGCCGACCTGCACGGCATGCAGGCGCTCGCCTACCGCACTCTCGCGGACCACGACCCCGCCGCCGCGGCCCTGGCGCAGCACCACGCCCGGCTCGCGCTCCAACTGCGCGGCAAGGGGCACGACCGGTCGAAGCTCTTCGACCACATCTCCCTGGCCTCGGCCTACTTCATCGGCGACGACCCCGATCAGGCGGACAGCTACGCGCGGCTCGCCCTGCTCTCCATGGGCGACACCTCCTCGCACCGCACGTGGGACCGGCTGCACGAGATGTACCGGCTGACCGGCCAGTACGCGAGCTACAGCAAGATCGCCGAGCTGCGGGAGGAGATCGAGGTGGCCCTGCCCAAGTCGCCGTCCGACAAGCCGCGGACCGGGGACGCGTGAGTGCCCGGCTTCTCCGTACGGCAGCACGGGCACTGAACCCGAACGACGCGGCAGCGTGCCGGGGGACACCCCGGGGCGGTGCGACGCCGTGCGTCCGGGGCGATCACCCCTGCCCGGCCGCCGGTCCTCCCGGCCGGCCTTGCTGTCAGCTCCCGCCTCCCACACGGACGGCCATCACACAGGCGTCGTCCGCGCGCGGTCCGTCGCCGAACTCCGCCACCACCGCCCTGACGCACTCCTGCGCGTCCCGAGCGGTGGCGAGTCGCGGCGCGAGGGCCAGCAGACGGTCCCTCCCGGTGGTGTCGTCCGGTGTGCCGCCGGACCGGGCGAGCCCGTCGGTGTGCAGCAGGAGCAGGTCGCCGGGGAGCAGGGGCGTCTCGGCCTCCTCGTACACGGCCCCGCCGGTGGCGCCGAGCAGCATGCCGTCCGGCCGGCTCAGCGCGCGTCCTTCCCCCGCGCGGAACAGCAGCGGCGCGGGGTGGCCCGCCTGGGCCCAGGAGAGGGTGCGGGCGGTGGGGTCGTAGCGGCAGCACAGCGCACTGCCGAGGGCGGGCTGCGCGGCGGTCTCCAGGAGCTGGTTCAGATGCCCCATCAGGGCACCGGGCCGGATCCCGGCGACCGCCATGCCGCGCAGCGCGCCCAGGAGCATCGCCATCGACGACGTGGCGGCGACCCCGTGTCCGGTCAGGTCGCCGACGGTGAGCAGCGCGTCCCCGTCCGGCAGGGTCAGCGCGTCGTACCAGTCGCCGCCGATCAGCCCGGTCGAGGCGGCCGGCAGATAGAGCGCCGCCACGTCGAGCGGGGCCGGTCCCTCGTGGGCGAACCGCAACGAGCCGCGCCAGGGCGGCAGTACGGCTTCCTGGAGTTCGACGGCGGCCCGCCGCTCGGCGTGGGCGATCCGCTGGTGCTGGTGCAGGCTGTCCCGGCTCTCGCGGACCGCCCGTTCGCTGCGTCGCAGTTCACTGACATCGCGCAGCACCGCCCACATCGACGCGGTGCCGCCGGTGTCGTCGAGCACCGGCTCGCCGGTCATGTGCACGGTACGGACCCGGCCGTCGCTGCGGACGATCCGGAACTCGCCGTCGATCGGCTTCCCGTCGATGAGGCACTCCGTCACCATCGCCTGGAGAAGCGGCTGGTCCTCGGCGAAGACCAGCGACGGCAGTTCGTCGAGGGACAGGGGGCCGGTCTGCCGGGGGCGGCCGAAGATCCGGAACAGCTCCTCGGACCAGTGCACCTCGTCGGTGAGCAGGTCCCACTCGGCGCTGCCCACCCGGGACAAGAGCGAGCCGGGGGAGCGGGGTGCGTCCGGGCCGGGCGGTGGGGCGTACGCGGCGGAGGAATCGACTGCCCGCTCGTCCGGAAGGCCCGCCTTGAGCTGGCCCAAGTGCGCGCCGAGGTCGTCGAGTTGGTGGACGGCGAGATCGCACAGGGCGCGCTGCCAGCGGTGGTGCGGGCCGTCCTCGCCGGCGACGGCGTCCCGGCGTACCGCGTCCACGTCCCCGCGCAGACGGCGTGTCCGCGTGATGAGAGCGTCCACCGCGCCCGGCTCGGGCGGTTGGGCGGAACGGTCCGCGAAGAGGGGGGACGGCATGTCGTACTCCGATGCAGGCGACGTGGCACGGCCAGGTCTGGTGGGGAGAAGCCCGAGTACGACTTTCGCACAGCGGGATAGCCCCCGTAAGCGAATTGGCAACACTCGATACGGTGGTGCTTGTGGCATATGCCAAAGGCCCAGAAGGGTTCCGGACATGCTCCAACGGCATTTCGGCCACACCCGCACGGGTTACGGTGCAGGGGTGGTGAGGAACGACGTGATGAACACGGTGGGTACGGCGGTGCTGCTGGCGGCGGCACCGGCCGGACGGGGTCGGGCGATGGACGCGGCGTCGGCGCTGCCCGTACTCGCGGCGGTGCCCGCGGGCGTCCTGGCGGGCACGCACATGGCGACTGTCGTCGAACTGGCGGACCCGCTCGATCCGCAGAGCGTGCTCACCCGGCTGCGCGCCGCGGCCGCCACGCCCGGCCCGCTCGCCCTCTATCTTGCGGGTCAGCTCCAACTCGACCGCCGCCAGCGGCTGCCGCACCTGGCACTGGCCCGCAGCACGCCGTCGACCCTGCGCTACACGGGACTTCCCTGGCACTGGCTCGCCGGCGAACTCGCCCCGCGCCGCCAGGGAACCACCACGGTCGTCGCGGACCTCGCCGTCGACCCCGAACTCTGGCAGCGCCTCGGCGACACGCCCGACACGCTCCAACTGGGGCCCGCCGTCGCGCTCTTCGCCCATCTCACGCCCTTCCCGCGGCGCGGTGTCCTGTTGACCCCCGACTATCTGCGGCACTTCGCCACGACCTGGCGCGCCGGCGTCCGGCCGCCGCTGCCGCTGCTCCACGAGGAAGCGGCGGCGGCCGCCCGGGCGGCGGGACACGAAGGAGCGATCCTGCTGAGCCCCGGGCTGCCCGGCGGTGCGTTCGGCGCCGCGCAGACGGCGGACACCCGGGCGATAGGCGGCGCACCGGGGCCGTCCGCACCACCGGCTCTGGACACACACCCCGGGGCCGGTCCCGCCGGTGGGCCCGGCGCGCCGGACGCGGGCCCCGGCGCCTGGAGCGGCGCGCCGGGCGGGTCGCCCGCAGGGCCGGACGCGCGGGCCCGGAGCGAGCAGCCGCGGGGGCCCGGGCCGTACGGGCAGGAGGCGGCGGGACCCGCTCCGGCACCTCCCGCGGGCCGTGCCGACGCCACCCACACCCGGACCCCGGCGGAAGCCACGGGCCCGCACGGTGTGTCGCACCCTCCGGCCCCCGGCGCGCCGGAGGCACCGAGGCCACCGCACGACCGGGAGCGGACGACGCAGCCGACCGGGTCGGCGGACGCGCGGGAGACGACCCCCGAGCCCGCCGCCGCGACTCCTTCGATCCCCTCCACTCCTTCGGCCCCTGCGGGCCCCGTGGTGCCCGCTCCGTCCGTTCCGCCCGTTCCCGCCCCGCCCCGCGACGCGGGCGCGCCGGCGGTGAACGGACCGGCCCAGGCCTCCGAGCCGCCGGGCTCCGAGAGTCCGGCGCCGGCGACACCCGTGGCACCGGCGGCAGCAGCCGGACCCGAGGGCACCGCCCTCCGTACCGGGTCGCGGACGTCGCCGCCCCCGCCCCCATCGGCTCCCGGCACCGGCCTTCCGCCCCGGCCGCCGCACATGCCCGCCGAGCCGCCCGCGGATAGACCGCCGACACCAGGCAGCGGAATCGACCCGCACCCCGCGATCCTGGCCGCGGCCCGGTCCGGCCGGCACGGCGAGGCGGCCGCCATGGCCGCCGCCTGGGAGAGCGACGCCCTGCGGCGGTACGGCCCGCGTTCGAGTGAGGCCGTGCACTGGGTGGAGGTACGGGCGGACCTGGCGCGGCTCGCGGGAGAACCGGCCCGCAGCTGCGAACTGTGGATCACCGCCGCGCAGGCCCGCCTGGGGCTGCGCCAGAGCCCCGACGAACCGGACGTCGAAGGTGCCGTCGACCGTGCCCACCACCAGTGGGAACAGATCGCGGACCCGGACCGGGCGCGCGCCCTCGGGCCCGCGCTCATCGAACTGCGCCGTCGCGTCCCGGGCCGTCACGCGGGCGCCCTCGCCGCGCTGCGGCGCAAGATGGGCTGAACTCCCGGCCGAGCCTCCGAGCATCCGAGGCCTGAGCACCGAGCACCGGGGCAGAGGGGTCCGAGCCCGGCCCCCGGTCGGCCTGCACCGGGGCCTGACATCATCGGAGTATGCCCGCCTCCGCCACCCCGTCCGTCGCTTCGGCCCCGATCGCCACGAAGCGGCTGGTCCTGCGCCCCGTACGCACCCGGGACCTCCCGGCGGTGACCCGGCTGTGGACCGACCCGGAGGTCCGGCGCCACTTGGGCGGCCCGGTGACGGACACGGTCGTCCGGATCCGGCAGCGCCGGATCGTCGGCGCCCCGGGCCGCCTCGCCGTCGAGCGGACCCTGGACGGTGCCGTGCTCGGACTGGTCACGGTGGACCAGGACGGGCGCGGCGGCGAGACGGAGGTGTCGTACCAGTTCCTCCCCGAGTACTGGGGGCAGGGGTACGCCCGTGAGGCCGTCGCGGCGGCCGTGGCCAGCGCGCTGGAGGACGTGCCGAGCGTCGTCGCCGTCACCCAGGAGGCCAATACCCGCTCCCGGCGCCTGCTGGAGACGGTCGGAATGGTCCACGCGGAGTCGTTCGTGGAGTGGGACGCCCATCAGGTGCTGTACCGCCGCAGCTCGCCCGGAAAGGGGTGAGCGGCACCCGCCTTCCGGGCCGGCGGGGCACGGAGAGCGGATGCCGCTTCGGATGTTCCGGCCGGGGCCGGATCCGTCATGTCCTCCTCTTGCTCATGATCATGCCGCCCGCTACCAGGGCGAACAGGCAGACGCAGGCGCCGGTGATCACATTGCTGAGAACCATGCCCATGTCCGGTCCCCGGGCGACCACCCACGGGGAGACGATCAGCCAGGCACCGAGGAGCAGCACCACGAAGTTGAGGTCCTGTGCCCGCTCGGGGGCCATCGACATGCACAGGCCGAGGACCGCGATCGCGATGCCCGCGATCAGGTTGCTGATGGCCAGCTGCGGACTGGTGGCCGCGAAGTGGACCGTCCATGCGGAGATCGCGGCGTAGATACCGCCGATGATCACCAGTTCCTCGACCGCCGCCACGCCTCGCGTCTCGAGCATTCGGGCGTAACGGTCCCGCATTTCCGGAGCGTCAGGGTGTCCCCTGAGGTCACCTGGGCGGTGGTGGACGTCGGCCATGTGACTCGCCTCCTTCGGCGTCTCGCGTGTCCGGCCGCGCGTGCGGCAAGGGATTCCGCCGTTCCATTGTGCTCTTATCTGACCTTTATGTGTAGTTCTGGCCGGAAAGGAATCCCGGAAGGGGGCGGAGGCCGGTGTGCCGCGCCACCGCGCCACCGCGCGCCTCGCGGCGCGTGCGACGGCGCGGCACGGCTGCCGGGCCGGGGACCCGGCGCCGTCCGGCTGGTCAGCGGCTGTACGAGCGGGTCAGGATCTCCATGTTGTGCCCGGACGGGTCGTCGAAGTAGGCGCCCCGGCCGCCGAAGAGGGTGTTGATCCGGCCGGGCTCGGTGTGCCCCGGATCGGCGAAGTGCGTCACCCGCATCCGCTCCAGGCGGTCGATCATCGCGTCGAACTCCTCGTCCGGCACGAGGAACGCGTAATGACCGGGGGTGAAGTCCCCTGTCGCCTGGTAGTAGTCGAGCGTGACGCCGTTGCCGGTGTCGACCGGCAGGAACGGACCGAAGGGGGCGCCGACCGTCAGGCCGAGTACTTCGGCCAGGAATACGGCGGAGACGTGCCGGTCATGGGCGTGGACGACGGTGTGATCGAGCCGGATGGCCACGGAGGGGTCCTTTCACGGGAGGTCGAGCGGGATGCGCGTACGGCGGTGTTCCCTCGCTCCGCGAACGCGCCGCGGTGCGGGACGCCCCGCCGCGGCGGCTCCCGTGCCCGTGGGCCGACGGCGCTCACGCCATGGCCGGGCGCCTCTCTCGATCACGGCGCATGGCCGACCCGGCAGTCATGGCGCCACGCTAGCCCGCCCCGAGCGCCCCCGGCAAACACAACGCCTGCCGTGAACGACAGGCCGGACTCTCGCCTGCCGGGCGCGGGGCCCCACTCGGGCGGGCGCTCACGGAGCTTCCAACTACCCTGTTCACACCTGATGGCGACGGTGTCGCCGCGCCCGCGTGCCTCCCGGCCGGCCGCGTCCGACCGGACGGGGCGTGAAGAACCGCTACGGGATGGGGCTGTAGGCGTCCGTCACGGTGTCCGCCGAGCGGCCCTGGCGCTCGTACACCTCACGCAGGGCCGCCGCCGCGTGCGCCCGGTCGACCTCCTCATAGCCGAACCGCTCGTGCGCGAGCCGGACGACGTCCTCGACGGTCACGATCGCCGGCTCGCCCCGGCCCGCCCCGCGCCGGGCGACGGCGACCGCCAGTTCGGCGGACCGGGCCAGCGCACGAACGTACGCGCGCCAGGCGAGATTACGGGCCCGCCGGGGCGCGATCGGGCGCACCGACCGGCCCTTCCAACGGGCGCCGGCCGCCATGAGGACGGCGCCGAACAGGAAGACCAGGGAACCGAGCAGGATGTCGGGACTCACGTTCACACCGCCTCCCCTTCCCCCATCCGGACCGCCTCGAACCGCGCGGACCCGGGCGACGTGGCGTGCCGGCCCGGCGCTCCGGCCCGGCCGCTCATTCTTCCGACCGGAAACCGGTCGTGCCGTCCGGGAGGATCGCCTCGACCCCGGCGCCGTGCTCCACCGTCCGGCTCACCGTGCAGTACTTCTCGTGCGTGAGGCGCACGCCCCGCGCGAACACCTCCGCAGCCCGCGGGTTGCTCTCCGGCAGCTCGAACTCGTAACTCACCTTGATCCGCCCGATCCTGCCGTCGTCCCCGGGGCCCGAGGCGCCCTCCACCACGATCCGCAGCCCGTCGAGATCGACCGCCCGTGCCGTCCGGTCGATCACCAGCCCGCCGCAGCCGCCCATCGCCGCGAGGAGCAGTTCGACCGGGGTGAACGACGGCTGCGCGTCCGCGTCGTCGTCGGCGGCGATCCGTACCTCCGCGCCCCGGTCGTTGCGGGCGGTCCAGGTGCGGTACCCGGTGCGGACGGTCTCGATCCGGTACTCGTCGGCCATGGCGGCTTGCACTCCTCGCGATCGGCTCGGGCACGCGCGCGCGTGCCCCTGCGCCATCCCATCACCCCCGGGCCGCCGGGGCGCAACGGGCACGCCCCGCGCGCCCCTTCGCTCCCTGGCGGACGCCGGCACCGGGGTGTCGACTGTCCGGCATGACGACGCGGGGAGCGGCCCGGCCGGATCAAGGCGCCTACATGTTGCGGACGGCGGCTATGGACGCGGGACGCGCGTACAAGGAGGAACTGCTCCGGCTCCTCGACCCGAAGCCCGGTGGCACCGTGCTCGACGTGGGCTGCGGCCCCGGCACCGATCTGCCCGCGCTCGCCGCCCACGTGGGCCCCGAGGGGGTGGTCATCGGTGTCGACCGGGACCCCGCGATGGTGGCCGAGGCACGCCGGCGCACCGGGGATCTGCCCGGGGTGGAGGTACGCCAGGGCGACGCCCACGACCTGCCGGTGGCGCCCGGCTCGGTCGACCACGCCAAGGCCGACCGCGTCCTCCTGCACGTCGACGACCCGGCGGCCGTCCTGGCCGGGCTGTACACCGCGACCCGGCCGGGCGCCGTCGTCGGCCTCGTCGAACCCGACTGGGAGACGCTGATCGTGGACGCTCCCGACATCGCGACGACCCGCGCGTTCATCCGCTTCGTCCTCGGGCACACGGTCCGCAACCCCACCGTCGGCCGCGGCCTCGGACGGCTCGCCGCCCGGGCGGGCTTCACCGTGGAATCGGTGCACGCCACCACGCCGGTCCTGCGCGACGCCGAAGCCGCCGACCACACGCTCGGCCTCGGTCGCAACCTGGAACGCGCCGTCGCCGCGGGCCTGATCGGGGCGGACCGGGCCCACCGCTGGTTCGACGGGCTCATGGAAGGGCCGTTCCAGGCGTCCTTCACCCTGTTCACGGTGGTGGCCCGGCACTGAGGACCGCTCGCTCGGGCCGCGTCACCCAGGGGCGAATACGGATATGTCCCCACCAGGATTGAGTATCCCGAGCACGGACGGCTGAGTACGTGCTCCCATGTCCGAGGCCCGGCACCGCTGCTGGACTGGCCCCATGAGCTCCGAAGCCCCTCGCACCCGCATGCCCCGCCGCCGCCCGCTGCGGCGCCCGGACACCCGGCCCCGCCCCCGGCCGGGCACCCACCCCCGGCGCCGGGCGGCAGCCGCCACGGTCACCGCGACCGCCACCGCGACCGGTTCGGCGCTCGCCGCGGCCCTGTTGCCGGTCGTGGTCGGTGCGCTCCTGACCCGCTCGGCCGGCGGCGACCCGATGGCGTCGGTCAACGCGCTGATCGCCGGCGGCGGTCAGCGGGCCCGGCTGCCCCACGCGCGGCTGTCCGGCGCCCGACTGTCGGGCTGTGGCGGCCGGGTGGCCGCCCGGGCCCGCGGCGGGTGGGACCGTGCGCCCCTGCGCGCCCGGACGACGTTCCGGACGACGTCCCGGAGGACGCCCCGAGGGTGAGGCCCCGTCATTCGACGGCGTCCAGGCCCGTCTCGTGCCCCCGCAGGGCGCGAGACGGGCCTTCCGCCGTCCGGCCGCGTTCCCAGGCCCCGGCCGGAAATCCGGGACCACCCGGGCCTGGGAACGCGATGCCGAAGGTGAGGGCTTGGCACCCCCGCCGCGAAAAGCTGCGGCGTTCCACCCCCACGAACGGTCTGTTCGAGTGATGATCATCTAGTTACTCGTGGGGAACATGTCAGAGCCCCGCCATCCCATACGTCGAAAGGCAGCGCCGATGGACGCGCAGGACCGCGCCGCGCACCACGCACAGGAACCGCGACAGCGAGCGGAGCAACGCCCGTCGCGGGACGGGGACACGGACGCCCCGCCGTCGCGTGGCATCGGCCGGCGCCGGTTCCTCGGCTACGTCCTCGCGGCGCCGACCCTCACCGTCGCCGCGCGGCTTGGCGAGGAGGTGCTGGCCCCCACTCCCGCCGCCGCGGCCGTGGCGGCCGCCGTGGTGCCGTCGCTGCCCGGCCCCGCCGACATCTACGACCTCAACGACATGCTCACGCATGCCGCGCTGCCCACCGCGAACCTCATCACCATCCGCGTCGACGAGGACGGCATCGCCCACTTCGCGCTGCCGCGCGCCGAGGTGGGCCAGGGCATCACCACCTCCACCGCGATGCTCATCGCCGAGGAGCTGGACCTGCCGATCGACCGGGTCAGGGTCACCCTGGCCGACGCCCGTCCCGAGCTGCTCTTCAACCAGCTCACCGGCGGATCCAACACCACCATCTCCACCTACACCCCGGTCCGCGTCGCCGCCGCCGTCGCCCGCGGCCGGCTGCTGCGCGCCGCCGCGCTGGAACTGGGCCAGGCCGTCACCACCCTCACCGCCAAGGCCGGTGTCATCACCTCGGCCGCCGGAGTCCGGCTCACGTACGGCGAACTCGCCGTCAAGGCCGCCTCCCTGGCCGACATCCAGGTGTCGGTCGGCCTGAAGGAGCCGGGCCAGTTCCGGGTCATCGGCACCGACCAGCGCCGGATCGACGCCCTCGAAGCCGTCACCGGCCGCAAGAAGTTCGCCATGGACCTCCAGGTCCCCGGCGCGCTGCCCACCATGGTCTGCCGGCCGCCCACGATCAACGGCAAGGTCCGCTCCGTCGCGAACCTCGCCGAGGTACGGGCCATGCCCGGCATCACCGACGCCGTCACCGTCTCCACCGGCGTCGCCGTCCGCGGCCGCACCTTCGGCCAGTGCATCGACGCCGTCCGCGCCCTGAAGGTCACCTGGGGACCCGGCACCGCCGAGGGCGCCTCGGACGCCACCGTGCTCGCCGAGCTCCGCAAGGCCGAACTCCCTCTCGTCGTCCCGCCGCTGGACCTGGTCACCAAGTCCGTCGACACCCGCTTCACCTTCCAGTTCGCCAGCAACAGCGCCCTGGAGACCAACTGCGCCGTCGCCGACGTGCGCCCCGGCTCCGCGGAGATCTGGGCCAGTCTGAAGTCGCCGATCGTCGCCCAGGAGAAGATCGCCGCCCGGCTCGGGCTGCCGATCGGCGCGGTGAAGGTCCATGTCACCGAGGGCGGCGGCTCGTTCGGCCGCAAGCTGTTCCACGACGCGGCCGGCGAGGCCGCCGAGATCTCCCAGGCCATGGGCAAGCCCGTCCGCCTCATGTGGCACCGCACCGACGACTTCCGCCAGGGGCGTACGCACCCGATGGCCACCTCCCGGGTCCGCGCCACGTACGCCCTCGGCCAGGTCCTCAGCTACGAGCAGCGGCACACCTCCGTCGCCACCGACTTCGGGCACGGCCTCGGCGAGATCATCACCTCCGAAGTGGCGCAACTCCCGGTCGCGAACCTGACGTTCTCCGAGACGATGTATCAGCTCACCCAGTCGACGCCGTACCACTTCGGACTGACCACCCAGCTGCTCAACGAGGTCGACAACGGCTTCAACACCGGCTCCATGCGCGGCATCTACTCGCCGAACGTGCGCTGCGCGCAGGAACTCGTCGTCGACCAGCTCGCGGAGAAGATGGGCGAGGACCCGCTCGCGTTCCGCCGCCGCCACCTCAAGGACGAGCGGGCCCGCGCCGTCCTCGACAAGGTCGCCGAAGCCGGCTCCTGGGGACGGAAGATGGCGCCCGGCACCGCGCAGGGCATCGCCCTGCACCCCGAGTACCACGCCTTCGTCGCCGTCCTCGCCGAGATCGACTGCCGTCCGGAGACCACCGGACGCAAGGTCCCCGACGCCTACACCGGGCCGCGCGTCACCAAGATCGTGTGCGCCGTCGACGTCGGTCTCGCCGTCAACCCGCGGGGCCTGGAAGCCCAGATGATGGGCGGCATCATCGACGGCATCGCCACCGCCCTCACCTCCAGCCTGCACCTGAAGGACGGCCACTTCCTGGAGGGCAGCTGGGACAACTACTTCTACTCCCGGCAGTGGAACACCCCGCCCGAGCTCCAGATCATCGTCATGCCGCCGACCACCGGCAAGCCCGGCGGCGCCGGCGAACTGGCCGTCGGGGCCTCCATGGCCGCCGTCGCCTGCGCGTACGGCCGGGCCACCGGCACCCTGCCGACCACCTTCCCGGTCAACCACGGCGAGCCGCTCGCCTTCACGCCGCTGCCCACCACCCCGCCGATCCCCGCCTCCCCGACCGACGGCCGCGCCCGCACCCGCTGACCCACCGGACGGACCCCAGCCCGTTCATCCGGCAACACCATCACCAGGAGCCTTCGTGCCCCAGCACACCTTCATCCTCAACGGCAAGGCCGTCACCGCCGAGGTCGAGGACGACGTCCGCCTGCTCTGGGTGCTCCGGGACGTCCTCGGCGTCACCGGCCCCAAGTACGGCTGCGGCCTCGGCGTCTGTCAGGCCTGCACCAGCCACCTCAACGGCAAGGCGTTCAACCCCTGCACCGTCCCGGTGAAGGACATCGAGCCCACCGACGAGGTCACCACCATCGAGGGCCTGCCCGCCACCGTGGGCAAGGACCTGCACCCCATGCAGGAGGCCTGGCTCGACATCGACGTCGTCCAGTGCGGCTACTGCCAGCCCGGCCAGATCATGGCCGCCGTCGCCGCCGTACGGCGCGCGCACGAGGCCGGCCGGGAGGTCGACGAGGCCGACCTCGACCAGATCCGCAACATCTGCCGCTGCGGCACCTATAACCGTATCCGCGAGGCCATCAAGGAGGGCGCCCGCCGCATGCCGTGACCCGGCCCGCCCGGCGGCCCTCCGCACCGACCCCAGGGAGTGCCGCCGATGCCGGGAAAGATCGTCCTGTTCCTCTCCGTCTCCCTCGATGGTTACGTCGAGGGAGACCACCACGATCTCGGCTGGCAACGGGTCGGCGAGGAACTCCACCGGCACTTCAACGAGGAGCTGTCCGCCATGGGCGGCTTCCTCAGCGGGCGCCGTACCCACCAGATGATGGCGGAGTTCTGGCCGGCCGCCGACACCGCCCCGGACAGCACCCCCGCGATGCGCGAGTTCGCCGGAATCTGGCGCGACACCCCCAAGACGGTCTACTCCACGACTCTGTGGCGGGCCGACTGGAACACCACCGTGGTTCCCAGGGTGGACACGGCGGAGGTACGCGCCCTCGCCGCGTCCGCCACCGGCGACCTCGCCCTCGGCGGCGCCACGCTCGCCGCCGCCTTCCGCGAGCTCGACCTCATCGACGTCTACCAGCTCTACGTCCACCCGGCCCTCGTCGGCCGCGGCACCCGCCTCTTCCCACCCACCGACACCACGGCCGACCTGCGGCTCGACCGGACCCGGACCTTCCCCGACGGCGTGGTCATGCTCCGCTACGAGCGCGTCGCCGCACCGGCCGGGGCCGCTCCGGCCCGGTAGACGGGGCGTACGGGGCCGACGCGGCAGACCAGCGGACCGGGCGGCGCGAGCACGGCCGGCACAGCGCGGCCCCCCGCCCGGGCGCCGCCCGCACCCGGAGGCGACCTCACCCCGGGATCCGACATCCGGCTACCCGTCATACCTGAGAGCTACCCGCGAGGTTGGCTCTCCGGTGGGACGCCGACCACGAACCGCCCTTCCTACCTTCCTTCCGTGACACCACTCCGTTACGGAAGGACCCCCATGGCACCCCACCCGCGCGGCGAACGCCGCGCACCCGCCCGGACGCCCGGCCGACTGCGCCGTACCGCGCTCGCCGGACTCGTCAGTGCCATCGTGGCGGTGTCGGTGGTGGGAGCGGCCCGGCCCGCGGACGTGCCCGCTCCCGTGCCGCCCTCGGTCGCTCCGCTGACCCCGGCCGGGCCGGTCGCGCGGGCCCGGGAACTGACCGTCCGGTACGAGGCCGAGCGGCTGGCGCTGCGGGACGCCGAGCGGGCCGCGCGGGCCCACGGCGCCCGGCACCGGGCCGACGCCCTGCACGCGATGGCGGCGCCGGATCGCACCTTCCTCTCCTTCGACGGGCGCGACGGCGGGCGCGCCGTCGAGGTCGTCGGCGACCTGGCCGGCGCCGACCGGATCGCCGTACTCGTCCCCGGCGCCGACACCTCGGTCGACAGCCACGGCCGCCTCCGCAGCGGCGCGCTCGCCCTCCAGCACCAACTCGGCCCGCGCGGCGCCGTCGTCGCCTGGCTCGACTACCGCACCCCCGCCACCGGCAGCGCCGCCTCCCTCACCCCCGGCCGCGCCGACCAGGCCGCACCCCGGCTGCGCGCCTTCACCGGGGAACTGCGCCGCTTCCGGCCGCACGCCCGGATCACCCTCCTCGGGCACTCCTACGGCTCCGTCGTCTGCGCGCTGGCCGCCCCCGGCCTGCCCGCCGACGGCATCGTCCTGTTCGGTAGCCCCGGCACCGGCCTCGACCACGTCTCCGACCTGCGTACCCGTGCCACCGTCTGGGCCGGCCGGGCCGCCGGCGACTGGGTCGCCGACATCCCCCACGCCGACCTCCCGCTGCTGCCCGGAAGCCGGCTCGGTTTCGGCACCGACCCGATGGACCCCGCCTTCGGCGCCCGCCACTTCGCCGCGGGCGACGGCGGCCACAGCGACTACCTCGCCCCCGGCTCCGTACCCCTGCGCAACCTCGCCCGGATCGTCGACGGACAGGAGCCCGACCATGCCTGACACCCCGCGGCCCGACACCTCGCGCCGCCTCGCCGGCCTCGCCCACCGCGTCGACGCCGCCACCCCGCCCGGCCGCGACCGCGCCCTCGACGCGCTGCGGGCCCTCGCCATCCTCGGTGTCGTCCTCGGCCACTGGCTGGTCACCGCGCTCGTCGCCGACAGCGGCACCCTGCACGTCGAGAGCCCCCTCGGGCACCTGCCCGAACTCACCCCGGTCTCCTGGGTGTTCCAGACCCTCGCGGCGTTCTTCCTGGTCGGCGGTCTGGTCGCCGCCCGCGGCCACGCCGCCGCCCGCGCCCGTGGCGAGCGCGACAGCACCTGGATCGCCGCCCGGCTCCGCCGGCTGTTCCGGCCCGTCGTCCCGCTGCTCGCGGTCTGGCTCGTCGCCACCCTCGGCATGCTCGCCGCCGGAGTGCCCTGGCAGACCGTGTACACCCTCGGCAAGCTCGTCCTGTCCCCGCTCTGGTTCCTGCTCGTCCTCGCCGCCCTCACCGCCGCCACCCCGCTCGTCGCCCGCGTCCACCCGCTGTGGCCGCTGGCCGTCGTCGTCCACGTCGACCTCATACGCTTCGGATTCGACGGCCCCGACGCGCTCGGCTGGCTCAACCTGCCGGCCGGCTGGCTCGTCCCGTACTGCCTGGGCGCCCTCGTCGCCCGCGGCGGCCCGCTCACCCGCGCCGCCTCCTGGACCCTGCTCCTCGGCGGCGCCACCGTGACCGGGCTGCTCGTGGCCTTCGCCGGCTACCCCGGCTCCATGGTCGGCGTGCCCGGCGCCCCGGTCTCCAACCTCAACCCGCCGACCCTCGCCGCCGTCACCTTCGGCCTCGCCCAGTGCGGAGGCGCCCTGCTGCTCCTCGGGCCGCTGCGCAGGGTCCTGCGCAAACCGGTCGCCTGGGCGGGCGTCGCCCTGCTCAACCTCTGCGCCATGACCGTCTTCCTCTGGCACCAGACAGCCATGATCGCCGTCACCACCGGCGGACTTCTCGCGGCCGGCCGCCTCGGCCACGGCCCGCTCACCGGGCTGCACACCGTGCCCGACACCCCCGTCTGGATCCTCGCCCGGCTCGGCTGGCTCCCCGTCTTCGCGGGCGCGCTGCTGCTCTGCCTCGCGGCCTTCCACACGTACGAACGCGTCTCCCGCACCGGCCGCCGGAAGCCCGCCCCCGTAGCCACCGCCCCCGCCGTCCGCCGCCCCGACACCCGCATCGAGGTGCGACGTGCCTAATCTGTCCCCGGGCATCGAACACACGGGCGGGGGAAGCAAGATGGGGGCAACGATCGGCGGGGGACGGTGGCCGGCCGTCCCGCGGTCGGTCTGGGACGTGCTGCGCACCGACCTCGCCCCCGGCCGCCGGGACCCGCTGCCCCGCCACCGCTACCTCGGCCGGCTGCCCCACGGCCATTTGATCCTGCTCAGCGTGCTCATGGGCCTGTGGGAGCAAGGGGTGTACCAGCGCGGCGTACAGGAGCTGCCCGGCATACTTTCCCTGCTGATCGTCGTCCAGGCCGCCGCGCTCGTCCTCGCGCTCAGCCGTCCCGTCGCCGCCTGGTGGGTCTCCACCGCCATGCTCCTGTCCACCGGGGTGGCCGCGGCACCCGTCTGGGGGGCGCCGATGCCCTGGAGCGCCCCGGCGATCGTGCTCCACGGGTTCGTCCTGCTGCTGCTCGCCTTGCGGGTACGGCCCACCTCCGCCTCGGCGGCCCTCGTCCTGACCCTTCTCGTCGGCGTGATCGGTGTCGGCGGACCACGGCCCGCCGTGTCCCACCCGCCCGTGCTGGCGACCGGCGCGCTCGTCCTCACCGCCGCGGTCGTCGTCGGAGCCTCCCTGCGCGCCGTCCGGCTCTCCCGCACCCGGCTCGTCGAACAGGAAGGGCTCACCGCGGAGGAACGCGCCCGGCGCGCCCTGCTGGAGGAGCGCGGGCGGATCGCCCGCGAGCTGCACGACGTGGTCGCCCACCACATGTCCGTCATCTCCATCCAGGCCCAGGTCGCCCCGCACCTGGTCGCGGACCCGACGCCGGAACTGCGCGAGAACCTGGCCGGCATCCGGCAGAACGCCGTCGACGCCCTCACCGAACTCCGTCGTGTTCTCGGCGTGTTGCGCGGCGACGCCGACCCGGGCGACAGCGCCGCGGGCGTACGGCACGCCCCGCAGCCCACCCTCGAACGGCTCGGCGAACTCCTCGCCAACGTCCGCGCCGCCGGCCTCGACGTGACCGCCGGATCGCGCGGCGAACCCCGACCGCTGTCCCCGGGCACCGAACTCTCCGCCTACCGCATCGTGCAGGAGGCCCTGAGCAATGTGATGCGCCACGCCCCCGGCGCCCGCGCCACCGTCGAGACCCACTACCACCACGCGGGACTGACTCTGCGGATCACCAACACCGCGCCCGGCCGGCCCGCGCCCACCACTGCCCGCGGCGGCGCGCGCGAGCCGGGGCACGGGCTGCTCGGCATGCGCGAACGGACCGCCATGCTGGGCGGCGAACTCGTCGCCGGCCCCACCCCCGACGGCGGCTGGGACGTCACCGCCGTCCTGCCCGCCCCGCTCCCCGCCACCCCACCCCGCCCCGAGGACGGTTCATGAGCAGCGACGACATCAGGGTCCTGATCGCGGACGACCAGAGCATGGTCCGGCAGGGCTTCACCGTCCTGCTGAACGCCGAACCCGGCATCGAGGTCGTCGGCCAGGCCGTCGACGGCGCGGACGCCGTCGACCAGGCCGCCGCGCTCGCCCCCGACGTCGTCCTCATGGACGTCCGGATGCCCGGCATCGGCGGGATCGAGGCCACCCGGCGGCTCACCGCGCCCGCCGGGGCCACCGTGAAGGTCCTGATCCTCACCACCTTCGACCTGGACGAGTACGTGTACGAGGCGCTGCGCGCCGGTGCCTCCGGCTTCCTCCTCAAGGACGCGTCGGCCGAGGAACTCGCCCAGGCCGTACGGGTCGTGGCGCGCGGCGACGCGCTGCTCGCCCCGGGGGTCACCAAGCGGCTCATCGCCGAGTTCTCCCGGATCAGCCCCACGCCGCGCGCTCCGCTGATGGACCGCGTCGGCGCCCTGACCGAGCGCGAGACCGAGGTGCTCACGCTCATCGCGCAGGGTCTGTCCAACGCCGAGATCGCCACCCGGCTCGTCGTCGCCGAACAGACCGTGAAGACCTATGTCGGCCGGATCCTCGCCAAACTGTCGCTGCGCGACCGCACGCAGGCCGCCGTCCACGCGTACGAGACCGGCCTGGTCCGCCCCGGCGGCCTTTGATCCCGGCCCGTCTTGTGGAGCGGAAGGCGCCCTGTCGGTAGGGGAGTTCGCTGGGATCCGCGTAAGTCCTTCTGGTCGGAAGGGAGTTGTTCCGTACGGCGGAAGTCGCGCTGTGTGAAATGGGGTTGCCCCGTACGGCGGGAGCCGACTCGCGCCGCGTGCCACCCCGTACGACGGGACGGCCCCCGCCGCCGTGACCCGGATGGACCGGGCACGGCTACGGGGGCCGTCGTACGAGAGAGGCGAGGCGCGCGCCGGGGCGCGCCCGCTGTCAGTAGCCCGGCGGAACCCGGGACGGGCGGCCCGAGCCGCGCGTCAGCGCGTAGCCGCCGACACCCGCGAGGGCCGCGAGGACGCCGCCTATCGCGGTCCAGATCCATCGGTCGGACCACCAGCCGGAGGACCAGCCGCCCTCCGGGGCCCGTGCCCCGGCCGCCTCGGGCGTGTCGGCGCCCGGCACCAGCGGTACGGCGAGGGCGCCGTCCGTGGCGTACGCCCCGCCCGTGGAGCGCGAGGACGCCCCGACCCGGGCCGAGAACGGCTGGCCGAGGTCGTCCTCGGGCAGCCCGGTCACGGTCAGCCGGACGAAGTAGCTGCCGGGTAGCGGGTCGTTGGACCAGGTGTCGGCCGAGGCCCGCACCGGGCGCAGGACACAGGCCAGTTCCACCGTCGTGGCGTCCTTGGCCGCGGGCCGGGACTGCGTCCCGTACATGCACGGCTGGCGGCGGCGCAGCCCGTCGTACACGTCGATCCGCCAGGTGGAGGTGCCGTGCCGCAGCGCGGCGTCGGGCAGCGTGACGGCGGCGGTGACGGTGGGCCGCTCACCGGTGTCGGCCGGGAACGACCAGTACAGGTAGTCACCGGTGGACGCCTGCGCCGTGGCCTGCTGCCCCTGGCGGAAGAAGGTCGCGGTGCGGAAGGAGGTGCCGGCCTCGGTCGGCCCGCCCTCCTTCGCGTCCCCGCTCGCGCTGCCGCTCGGGACCGGGGTCGGGCTGTCGGCGAGGCCCGCCGGGGCGGCCGGGCCGAGCAGGGCGGCGCCGGCGAGCACCAGACCGGCCGTCGCCCGGCGCAGCGCGCCGGTGAGCGGCCGGCGCGGGGTGCCGGTGGCGCGGGCCGTGCGCATGCGTGCGCGGAGGTTCGATCCGTAGGTGGTACGCATCAGTTCGTCCTCCAGATGGCGAAGCGCCAGCGGGACAGCCAGCCCCAGATCAGACCTCCGAGGAACCCGGCGATCACCAGCGTGCCAAGCAGCCACCAGCCGCGGCCCAGACCGAAGGAGGCGATGTCGGAGGCCGAGGCGGGCCCGTCGACGATGTCGATGGCGAGCTCCACCGGCATGCCCGGGGTCGTCTTGACCGACGGGGGAGCGGAGAACGAGTTGGCGACCTCGAGGCAGACGGACTCGGCGGCGGGCTTGGAGCCGTCGTCCGACGCGCCCTTGTCGTCCTTCTTGGGGTAGCGCAGGCCCGTCGAGACGACGTCGGTGCGTCCGTCGCCCGCCTCGGAGCCGCGGACGATCTCCCGCCCGTGCGCGGTGACGGCCCTCAGGAGCACGCCGTAGTCGTTGTTCACCGCGCGGTCGGCGGAGATGCTCACCGAGGCGCGCAGCTCCTTGCCCGGCAGCACGTCGACCCGGTACCAGCGGTGCTTGCCGAACTCCTGGCGGTCGGTGTACACGCCTGGCTTGAGCTGCGGCGCGTCCACACAGCGTCCGGCGCCTTCGGCGGCCACCGGCGGGGCGACCGGGTCGGCCGCGCGGTCCACCAACTGCCGCACACGGCCGGACAGTTCCTCGGTGCGGTGCACGGAGGTGTAGGTGCCGCCGGTGGCCTCGGCGATACAGGTCAGCTGACGGCGGGTCTTGGCGTCCGGGACCAGACCGAGGGTGTCGACGACCAGATGGATGCCCCGGGCGGCGATGTCACGCGCCACCTCGCACGGGTCGAGCGGGGCGCAGGTGTCCTCGCCGTCGGTGATGAGCACGATCCGCTTGGTCGCCTCACCGCCCTTGAGGTCGTCGGCGGCGCCGAGGAGCGCCGGGCCGATGGGGGTCCAGCCGGTGGGGCTGAGGGTGGCGACGGCGGTCTTGGCCTCGGTGCGGTCGAGCGGGCCGACCGGGTAGAGCTGCCGGGTGTCCTTGCATCCGCGCTGCCGGTCCTCGCCGTGGTAGTCGGCGCCGAGGGTGCGGATGCCGAGCTGCACCTCCTGCGGGACCGCGTCCAGGACCTCGTTGAACGCCTGCTTGGCGGCGGCCATGCGGGACTGTCCGTCGATGTCGCGCTGGCGCATCGAGCCGCTGACGTCGAGCACCAGCTCGACCTTGGGTGATTCCTTGGGGGAGTCGGCGTCCGAACCCATCGGGCCGTCGTCCGCGGCCGCGAGGGCGGGGAGGAGCCCGACGGTCAGGGCGGCGAGTAGCGCGCAGGCCCCGGTCGCCAGCCGTTTTCTCGTGATCATCGGAGGATCGTAGGGAGGATCGTCCGACAATCCAAAACCGAGGTGGCTCTCACCTCCTGAGCACCGGTCAGTCCAGGACAGTCTCCGATCCGCCTCCGCACCGGCTCCGAGCCGGCTACGCGCCGGATCCGATCCGCCTCCGATCCGCCTCCGAATCGGCTGCACATCGCCCCTGACGGCCCCGAGCCGGTCCCGTCACGGTCCGTGCGCCGGACTCCCGTGGGCCGGACTTTCGTGCCCCGCCGCCGGGCCCGTCCGGCCGGATCGATACCGTGAGGTGAGCGACGCGGGCCGGGAGCGCGGGACGAGAAGCGGGACGACGGGGAGGACGCATGACGGGGGCGGGCACCGCGGCCGCCGGCGGGCCCGGGGACGGCCCGCTTCGGGACCTGGTGTGCGACGGGCTTCGCGAGCGGATCGCCACGGGCCGGCTCCGGCCCGGGGACCGGCTGGTGGAGCGCGAGATCGCCGCGGAGTTCGGCGTCTCCAGGGTCCCCGTCCGCGAGGCCATCCGTACCCTCCTCGTCGAGGGGCTGCTGCGGGCCGTCTCGCCGCGCCGGATCGTCGTCCGCGAGCTGGCCCGGAAAGACGTCGAGAACCTCTTCGACATGCGCGAGGCGCTGGAGGTGCTGGCCGTCCGCCGCGCCACCGAGTGCCGTACGGACATCGAACTGCGCACCCTCTCCCGGCTGCTCGCCGAATCCCGCGCCGCCGCCTCGGCCGGCGACCCCGAGCGCCTCGCACGCGCCGACGCCGCCTTCCACGCCCGGGTGGTGCGGATGTCGCGCAACGAACTGCTCGTGACGGCGCTTTGCACCCTGGAGGGCCGGCTGCGCTGGCTGTCCCGGCAGGTCGGCGAGCGCGGCGGGCCGGGGCCGCGATGGGAGGAGCACCGCATGCTGTACGAGGCGATCGGCACGGGCGACGCGGAGGCCGCCGCCCGGCTCGCCTTCGCGCGGGTGCGCCACTGCCGGAGGGTGACGCTCGCGGTGCTGTTCGACGTCTGACGGCCCGTGAACCGAAGCGGGCGGGCCCGAAGTCGGGAGGTTCGAAGCCGGCGGCCCGAAGCAGGCAGACCCGAGGCCGGGAGGCCCCAAGGCGCCGGGCCCCGGTACGACAGGGCCAGGAGGCTCAGCGGTGCTCGGGGTTGGCGAACTCCGGCCGGCAGCCCGCGTCCCACAGCGAGCGCTGGTTGCCGTGCGCGGGGATCCCGCCGGCCCGTTTGAGCAGGGCGCCCAGATGCATCAGGTTCCACGCCATGAACGAGGTGTTGCGGTTGGTGAAGTCGTTCTCCGGGCCGCCCGAGCCCGCGTCGAGGTACGACGGCCCCGGTCCCGCCTCGCCGATCCAGCCCGCGTCGGCCTGCGGAGGGATCGCGTACCCGAGGTGCTGGAGGCTGTAGAGCACGTTCATGGCGCAGTGCTTGACGCCGTCCTCGTTGCCGGTGATCAGACAGCCGGCGACCCGTCCGTAATACGCGTACTGACCCTCCTCGTTGAGGATCCCGGAGCAGGCGTAAAGCCGCTCGATCACCCGTTTCATCACCGAGCTGTTGTCACCGAGCCAGATCGGCCCGCACAGCACCAGGATGTCGGCGGACAGCACCCGCTCGTAGAGTCCCGGCCAGGCGTCGGACTCCCAGCCGTGTTCGGTCATGTCGGGCCAGACACCGGTCGCGATGTCGTGGTCCGCCGCCCGGACGAGCGAGGTCACGACGCCCTGCTCGGTCATCACCGCCCGGCTGCGCTCGATCAGGCCATCGGTGTTGCTCACCTCGGGGGAGCGTTTGAGCGTGCAGTTGATGTACAGCGCGCTGAGATCGTCGTAACGGTACGGGCTGGTGGGCATCGGCCGACTCCTCGCGCTCGGGCAGGGGCCCTCCCAGCCTGCGAGCGGCGGGCCGGGCGGGCCAGCGCGGCGCGGCCGAACGCGTGAGACGGGTGCGTGGGGGACCGGGCCGGGTACGGGGAGTGGGTGCCCGGGACGGAGACGCGGGACGCGGGACGCGGGACGCACGCCGGCCCACCGGGACCCGGTGGGGTCGCGGTGGGCCGGCGGGGTGGCGGGTGGCGCGGGTCGGCCGGAGACGGCCGGTGGTCAGCCGACGGTCAGCGAGGTGTCGTCGACGACGAAGGAGGTCTGGAGCTTGGAACCCTCCGTACCGGTGAACCGCAGGGTCACCGTCTGCCCCGCGTAGGCGGCGAGGCTGAAGCTCCGCTGCACGTAGCCGCTGGACGCGTTGAGGTTGGAGTAGGTGGCCAGGGTGGACAGAACCGTTCCGGCGCTGTTCACGACCTCGACCTTGAGCGTGTCGTACGCGGCGGTCGTGGTGGTCTCGGCGGTGTCGATCCGGGTGTAGAAGCCGAAGGTGGCCTGGGTGCAGCCGGCCGGGATCGTCACGCTCTGGGAGAGCGCGTCGGTGTGGGCGGCGCCGTAGCCGCTCAGCCACGCCTTGTACGAGCCGGTGCGCGCCGGGCGCGTGGTCTCGTTGGTGATGACGTCGGCCGAGCCGGTCCAGCCGGTGGCGCCGGACTCGTAGCCCGGGTTGGCGAGCAGCTGGCCCGCGGCGCAGGTGGTACCGCCGCCGCCACCGCTGCCACCGCCGGTGGTGGCCTTGGAGAGCCAGTCGGTGGCGTTCAGGGCGAGCGCCGCGTTGGTGCCGGCGGGGTCGTTCCAGCCGTCGTACAGCGTGTTCCCGCTCTGGCCGGTGCCGTCGTCGATCGGCGAGCTGTCGCCCCAGAACGCGACCCGGCCGTTGCCGAAGGAGCTGGTGGCGAAGAAGGCGCCGGTGTTGCCGGAGTAACCGGTGCGGTAGACCAGGCCCTTCACCGACGGGTTGTCGGCGGGCTTGAGGGTGGCCGTGGTGCCGCTGCGGATGATGCTTCCGGTGACCTTGCCGAAGGCGCCGTTGATGACCGGGTCGGTGGTGTCCGCGATGGCGCGCGGGTTGTCGGTCTGGATGTTGGCGACGTCGACGCTGAAGCCGAACGGGTCGTTGTTGTTCACCCCGTTGTCCGTCATCAGGTCGTTGATGATCGCCAGCGCGTCCCAGCCGTCGTTGTTGCGGTCGGCGATGTTGTGGTCGGAGACGAGGAAGAGACCGCCGCCGTTCTGGACGAACTTCATGACCGCGGTCTTCTCGCTCGCGCTGAGCCGGATGTTGGGCTCGGGCAGCACGAAGCTGTCGAAGTTCGACAGGTCGGTCGCGGCGGTGGTGCCGTAGGTGATGGTGCCGCCGGACGGCAGGGTCTTGAGCGAGTAGCGGCCGGTCTTCTGGAGCGCGACGCCCCAGGCGGACAGGGCCCCGGTCCAGTCCTTCTCGGTCTGCGGCGAGGGGTTCTGGGTGAGCGGGTCGGGCTGGCCGGTGCCGATGATCCAGTCGGCGTTGCCGGCGGTCTCCGCCTTGGAGTTGTCGAAGAGCACGCGCAGCGGAGCCGCGGCGGTCGCGGCTCCGGCGGCGGCGCCCTGCGACGCGGCGGCGGCGCCCTGCGGCGCGGCGACGGCGGTCGAGCCGAGCGCGGGCGCGGCGGTCGCGGCGGCGGCCAGCAGGGCGCCGCAGGCGGTCAGGGTGGCGAAGCGGCGGGTGGACCTTCCGAGTCCGGGCATCCGGCAGACCTCCGTGAGGTGGAGTGAGGGGGGAACGGCTGTGCGAGCGGCCACTCTTCGCGCGTAGAACATCGAATTCGGGACGCCCCGCACACGCGCGATTGAACGGTACATGACGAGATGGTGTCGATGGAACGCCCGACTCCGTGGGGGGATCGGGGAGTTGTGGTGTGCGGGTGGCGTGCGGGGCGGGTCCGGCGCGCGGCGGCGGGCCCCTTGTGTCCGGCGCCCCGGCGTGCGCGGCGTGCGCGGCGCCGAGTGGGCGACAGGTCTGCGCGAGGGCGCGCCGGGTGCGCGTACCCGGCGCGCGGCCCGGCGGTCGCCGGAGGGTGGTCACCGAGAGGCCGGCGAGTGGCTCAGCGGTCGACGGGCAGGCCGTTCGGCTCCTTGACCCGCTTCATGATGATCTGCGAGTTGACCTCGGTGACCCCCGCCAGCGTGGTCAGCCGCTCGATCCACAGCCGCTCGTACGCCGCGAGATCCGCGACCGCGATCCGCAGCAGGCATCCGGGACTGCCGAAGAGGCGGTACGCCTCGATCACGTCCGGGATGTCCTGGAGCGCCTCCTCGAACGCCTCCACCGTCTCCCGGTCCCGCCGCACCTCCACCGAGACCAGCACCTCGAAGCCGCGCCCCACCGCCTCCGGGTCGACGACCGCGCGATAGCCCTGGATCACGCCGTCCTGTTCCAGCTGGCGCACCCGGCGCAGACAGGGGGAGGGGCTGAGGCCCACGCGCTGGGCCAGCTCCTGGTTGCTCAGCCGGCCGTCCTGCTGGAGCTCGCGCAAGATATGGAGATCGATCCGGTCCATGACGCAATTCTCCACCATGAACCGAGCGAATCCGGGGTGAGTTCGCAATCGCATTGCGCGGTCCTTGACCTATCGTTGCCGCGCACCCCTCCAGGAAGGACGTATCCGTATGAACCGGTCGCGCGACGAGCGGACCCGCCGTGTCGTGGTCATCAGCACCGGCGGCACCATCGCCAGCCGCTGGACCGGCAGCGGATACGCCGCCGACGCCTCCGGCGACGATGTCGTGGCCACCGCGGCCGTCCCCGACCAGGTGACCGTCGAGGTCGTCGACCTCTTCAACGTCAACAGCTCGCGGATGACCACCGGCCGCCAGCTGACCCTGCTGCGCGCCGTCCACGAGACGCTGGCCGATCCGGGCGTCGACGGCGTCGTCGTCACCCACGGCACCGACACCCTGGAGGAGTCGGCCTTCTTCGTGGACCTGCACCACGCGGACCCCCGCCCGGTGGTCTTCACCGGCGCCCAGCGCCCCTTCGGCGCGGGCAACGGCGACGGCCCGGCCAACCTCTACGACGCCCTCCAGGTCGCCGCCACCGTGCGCGGGCTCGGCGTCCTCGTCGTCTTCGACGGGCTGGTGCACGCGGCGCGCGGCACCGTCAAGACCAAGACGCTCGCCTCCGACCCGTTCGCCGACCCGTCCGGCGAGCGCGTCGGCCGCCTCGGCTTCGGGCGCGTCGACATCGACCGGGAGCCCGTGCGGCCCGCGCCGCTCCCGCTTCCCGCCGACGGTACGGACGCGCCCCGTGTCGACATCGTCGCGCACCACTCCGACGGCGACCCTGTCCTCTTCGACGCCGCCGTCGCCGCCGGCGCGCGCGGCATCGTCCTCGTCGGCACCGGGGCCGGCAACGCCACCCCGGAGATCGCCGAGGCCGTGGCCCGGGCCGTCGCGCGGGGCGTCCATGTCGTCCTGTCGACCCGGGTCGCCGCCGGCCCCGTCGCCGAGGTGTACACCGGCGGGGGCGCCGTCGACCTGGCCGCCGCCGGAGCGGTCCTGGCCGGCACCCTGCGCCCCGGTCAGGCGCGGATCGCCCTGCTGGCGGCCCTGCTCGCCGACGTACCGTCGCCGGAGCGGCGGACGGTCCTGCTGCGCACCCTTCTCGCGGGCCCGCCGGGATACGCGCCGACGCCCGCCCCCGCGGAGCGGTGACGCGGCGAGCCCGGCGGTGACACGGCGGGCTGGGGGGAGAGCTCAAGGTTGCGGTGAGTAAATCCGATATTCATCCCAAAAGAGGATGAAATCGAATGAGGAAGCCGCCTCCATGATGCCGACCGCCACCACCCCCGTCGCCCCCACCACTCCCTACACTCCCGCCCCCGGTGCGCCCGAGGCGTCCGACGCCCTCGACCGGGAAGCGGCCGCCCTCTTCGACACAGCGGTGTGGCAGGAGACCCTGACCCGCTGGGCCGGACCGCCGCCGTCCCCCACCCCCGCGCGGGAAGCGCCCGGGCCCCCCGACTGGCGGCGGCTGCTGTCCGTTCCCGTCGACCGGCTGGTGACCGACGCCCTCGCCGCCGCAGGTGAACGGACCGGGGCCGGAGCCCCGGCCCCGCCCGTACTCCAGCCGGGCGAGCCGGGGGAGCCGGGCGAACGCCCGCTCCCGGGCCGCCTCGGCGCGATCCTCCCCGACCGGCTCCATCTCTGGCGCCGCCTCGGCAGGCCCGATGTGCTCCCCTCGGTCCACCTGGCGTACGCCCGGCGCGTGCTCACCGAATGGGGCTGGCAGAACACCCCGTACCGACTCCGCGACGCACGCGGCGCCCGCTGCGTCTGCGGCGCCATGGTCGCCGCCCACCGGCTCGGCTACGGCAGCGCCGCCACCCTCGACGAGGCCGGGAACTGGATGCTGGAAGAACTGGGCTGCCGTGGCTGGAACGGACTGGTGGGGCCCTGGAACCGCGCCCCGGGCCGCACCGCCGCCGACGCCCTCGACCTGGTCGACGCCACCATCCGCCGCGCGGCCCGCGCGGGGCGCTGAGACGGGGCCGATACGGGTGCCGATACGGGTGCCGATACGGGCCCGGCAGGGGCCGGGCAGGCACCCTCGGGCGGGGCGGGCCGGGGCCGCGCCCGTCGTCCGGAGAGGAACCTTTCCGGCCACCGCACTAGCCTGAAGGTATGGGCAGCGGTGGTCTGACCGGGGTGTTCCTCTGCGGAGACGTGATGCTCGGCCGGGGAATCGACCAGATCCTCCCTCATCCGCTCGACCCCGTCCTCACCGAGCGGTACGTGCACGACGCCCGCGACTACGTCACCCTCGCCGAGGCGGTCTCCGGGCCCGTGCCCCGGCAGGTCGCGCCCGCCTACCCCTGGGGCGAGGCCCTGGCCGCGATCGCCGCCGCCGGGCCCGCCGCCCGCGTGGTCAACCTGGAGACCTCGGTGACCCGCCACGCCGTGCCCGTCCCCGGCAAGGCCGTCCACTACCGCATGGATCCGGCCAACCTGCCCGCGCTGACGGCCGTACACCCCGACGTCGTCGCCCTCGCCAACAACCACGTCCTCGATTACGGCCGGCGCGGACTCGACGACACGCTCACCGCGCTCGCCGGCGCCGGGCTGCGCGCTGCCGGGGCCGGCCCGGACCCCGAGACGGCCCGCCGCCCCGCGATCGTCCCGCTGCCCGGCGGGCGCCGGCTCGTCGTCCACGCGCTCGGGCTCGCGTCCAGCGGGGTGCCCCGGGACTGGGCCGCCACCGCCCGGCTCGGCGGTGTCCACTACGGTGCCGGGCCGCAGGGCGCCGCCGCGAACCGGCTGCTGGAGCGGCTGCGCGCCGAACGGCGCCCCGGCGATCTCGTCGTCGTATCGGTCCACTGGGGTTCCAACTGGGGCTATGCCCTCGCCCCCGACGAAGTCGCCTTCGGGCACGCCCTCGTCGACGCCGGGGCGGACCTCGTCCATGGCCACTCCTCGCACCATCCGAGGCCCCTGGAGGTGTACCGAGGCAGGCTCGTCCTGCACGGCTGCGGCGACCTCGTCAACGACTACGAGGGCATCAGCGGGCCCCTGGGCTACCGCGACGACCTGCGGCTTCTCTACTTCGTCAGCGTCCGCGACGAGGACGGCACCCTGGCGGAGGTACGGCTCGTCCCGCTGCGCAGCCGGCGGCTGCGCCTCGAGCGGGCGAAGGAACGCGACACCCACTGGCTCCACGAGACCCTCGACCGGATCAGCGGCCCCTACGGGATGCGGATCACCCTCGCGACCGGGAAGGACGGCGGCACACCGGCACTGACGGCCCGGCCCGCCTGAGGCCCCGTCCCCGGGACCGACCGCGCGGACGGAGACGGCGGCGGTGGAGACGGCGGCGGAGACGGACCGGCGGAGCGCCGGTCCACGAACGGCGGCCGGCGGCGAACAGGCGGCAGACCACCACAGGAAGCGGAACGCGACAGGAAGGCGAGCGGACCATGTACTTCACCGACCGCACCGACGCCGGCAGACAGCTCGCCGCGCGGCTCACCGGCCTCGAAGCCCACGACCCGGTGGTCCTCGGGCTGCCACGCGGGGGAGTTCCCGTCGCCGTCGAGGTCGCCGACGCACTCGGCGCGCCCCTCGACATCTGTCTCGTACGGAAGCTGGGCGTGCCCTACCAGCCGGAGCTGGCGATGGGCGCGATCGGGGAGAACGGGGTGCGTGTCCTCAACGACCAGGTGATCGCCCAGGCCGGGATCTCCGAGGACGACCTCGCCCGGGTCGAGGACCGCGAGCGGACCGTCCTGGCCGAACGGGCCCGGCGCTACCGGGGCGACCGTACCCCCGCCGATCTGGCCGGCCGTACGGCGGTCGTCGTCGACGACGGCTTCGCCACCGGCGCGACCGCGCTCGCCGCCTGTCAGGTGGTACGGGCCCGGGGCGCCGCCCGGATCGTGCTGGCCGTGCCGGTGGCGCCGCCCGGCTGGACGGCCCGGGTCGCCGGGATCGCGGACGAGACGTACTGCGTCCGCGAACCGGAACTCTTCTCCGCGATCGGCCAGTTCTACCGCGACTTCGCGCAGACCACCGACGAGGAGGTCGTGGCCGGACTGCGGCGACGCGGTGGCATCCCGGAGACGGACGACGAGGTACGGATCCCGCTCGGCGCCGGAGGCACCGGCGAACCGGAGGTGGGCGGACGGCTCACCGTGCCCGCCGGGGCCACCGGCGTCGTCCTGTTCGCGCACGGCAGCGGCAGCAGCCGGCACAGCCCCCGCAACCGGGCCGTCGCCGCCGCCCTCAACCGGGCCGGACTCGGCACGCTTCTGTTCGACCTGCTGACCGAGGACGAGGCCGCCGACCGGAACAACGTCTTCGACACCCCACTGCTCGCCCTGCGGCTGCGCCGGGCAACGGAGTGGCTCGCCGGGCGGCCCGGCACCGCGGGGCTGAACACCGGTTACTTCGGGGCGAGTACGGGCGCCGCCGCCGCGCTGTGGGCGGCCGCCGAGTCCGGCGACAGGGTGGCCGCGGTGGTCTCCCGGGGCGGCCGGCCCGACCTCGCCGGGGAACGCCTCTCCGAAGTCACCGCCCCGACCCTGCTCATCGTCGGCAGCGCCGACCCCCAGGTCCTCGACCTCAACCGGCGGGCCGAGGCGATGCTGCGCTGCGAGCACCGGCTGGTGACCGTGCCGGGGGCCGGACACCTCTTCGAGGAGCCGGGCACCCTGGAGCGGGTGGGGGAGTTGGCGGCCGACTGGTTCGCCGGCCGGCTGTGACCGTCCGGGGCGCCGGGCCGTGAACCGGCCCCTCGGCGGCGTTGAGCGTCAGGACCTCCGCACGCGTCCGGTCCGCGTCCGGATCGGACTGGCTCAGGCCGGATCGAGGTCCGGATCGGGGCCGGGCCCCGGGCGGGACGCGGCGCGGTCGGCCGTACTCCCGGTGGTGCTGCCGCCGACGATCCGGTCCACCGCCGCGGCGATCAGGGCCTCGCGCTCCTCCTTCGGGAAGACCTCCGGCAGCGTGAGCTGTTCGACGATCAGCCAGTTGAAGGCGAGCATCAGCAGTTTGACGGCGGTCGCGTCGCCGGGCAGCCCCGACCGTTCGTGGTAGGCGAGGTTCGCCTCGACGTCGGCGCGGACCCGCTCGGTCAGGACGGTGCGCAGCGCGGGGCGCCGGGTGGCTTCCAGGCGCAGTTCGAGCAGGGCCAGATAGCCGGTGCGGAACGAGCTGACCCGGTCGACGAGTTCGCGCATCAGCGTCGTGTACGTCGCCCGGTCGGAGCCCGCCGCGCGCTGCCGGGCGATGGTCGCCTCGTCCGGCAGCAGCCGTTCGTAGACCCGGCCGCCCGCCTGGGTGAGCAGGTCGTCGCGGTTGGCGAAGTAGTTGGAGGCGGTTCCGGGCGGGACGGCCGCCTCGGTGTCCACGGCGCGGAAGGTGAGTCCGCGCGCGCCTTCGCGGGCGAGCACCTCGATCGCCGCGTCGACGAGCGCCGCCCGGCGCTCCGGGTTGCTGCGGGCCATCGTCATCGCTCCCGTCGGCCGGACGTGCTTGGCGTTGTCGGCTCAGACTACTACGGGTGGAGTGGACGGCGATGGGAAGTAGCGCTTGCGGTCAGGGGGCGGGAGGTGTCGGAACCGGCCGCCCCGGGTGCGGGGCGGCCGGGGTGTGCACACACGGTCCTGCATGAACGGTGGTGCGGTCCGCGGTGGCGCCGGCCCACACCGGCCCCGCCCGGACTTGCCCCTCACGGTGGAGTAGACCACTCGAAGGCGTCAAGCGTCATGCGTGGCGTTGACTGAAAGGTCTGGACCAACTACCTTGCGGATGGCCCTCGTTCGGCGGTCCCACAGCCGCGGTTCCGGACCCGGGCCCCCACACGGTCCCGCGACGCGTCCTTCACCCCTCATACGCGTCCCAGGGAGTCCCATGGACACCGGAAGCACCGTCAGCCCCATCCGAAGAAGCCCGTTCCGAAGAGGCCGGCTCCGGAGAGACCCGTCCTCCACGAACCGCCCGTCCTCCACGAACCGCCCGTCCTCTGCGCGCCGCCCGTTCTCCGCGCGTCGCCCGGCCGGCGCCCGGCGGCACACCGGCGGTAGGGCCCTGCTCGTCCTGCTCGCCGCCCTGCTGCTCCCGCTCGCCGCGCTCACCGGCCCGGCCGCCGCCCCCGCCCGCGCCGCGGGCACGCTCACCGCCGAGTTCCACGCCGAGGACAACGGCAGCTGGTGGCGCGGCGTCCTCGTCGTCCGCAACGGCACCGCCACCGCCCTCGCCGGCTGGACCCTCGAATTCGACCTGCCCGCCGGCGTCACCGTCACCTCCCACTACAACGGCGACGCCACCGTCACCGGCAGGCATGTCACCGTCCGCAACGCCCATTACAACGCCGCCGTCCCCGCCGGTGGAACCACCGAGCCGTACAGCTACTGGTTCCTCGCCACCGGCCCCGTCGCCGCCCCCACCGGCTGCACCATCCAGGGCGGCAAGTGCGACGGCAGCCCCGACGTCCCGCCCGCCGCGCCCGGCACCCCGCACGCCACCGCCGTCACCGTGCGCACCGCCACCCTCGACTGGACCCCCGCCACGGCCGGCGACCACCCCGTGACCGGCTACGAGATCCTCTCCCGGGGCGCCGTCGTCGCCACCGCCCCCTCGGCTCCGGGCACCGTCACCGGCCTCGCCCCGGCCACCGCGTACACCTTCACCGTCCGCGCCAAGGACACCCGGGGCAACACCGGGCCCGAGAGCCCGCCCGTCACTGTGACCACGGTCGACCCGGCGAGCGACCCGAACCCGCCCACCGCGCCCGCGAATCTGCGCTCCGCCGGCGTCACCTCCTCCAGCGTGAGCCTGGCCTGGAACGCCGCCACCGACGACAAGGGCGTGGTCGCCTACGACGTTTACCAGGGCGGCACTCTCGTCCGTACCGTGCCCGGCGACACCACGAGCGTTACCGTCGGCGGACTCGGCCCGGCCAACCCGTACACCTTCACCGTCCGCGCCCGTGATGCCGCCGACAACGCCTCACCGCCGTCGAACGCGCTCACCGTCACCACCGCAGACCTGGCCGAAGGACGTCATCTGAAGGTCGGCTACTTCGCCCAGTGGGGTATCTACGGCCGCCAGTACTTCGTCAGGAACCTCGACACCTCCGGTGCCGCCGCCTCCCTCGACGTCGTCAACTACGCCTTCGAGAACATCGACCCGGTCAATCTGACCTGTCTCGGCGGTGTCACCAAGGGCGTCGGCACCGACCCGCAGGACCCCGACCAGGGCACCGGCGCGGGCGACGCGGACGCCGACTACGCCCGCCCGATCAGCGCCGCCCAGTCCGTCGACGGGGTCGCCGACGACGGCTGGGGCAAGCTGCGCGGCAACTTCAACCAGCTCAGGAAACTCAAGGCCAAGTACCCCAAGCTGAAGGTGCTCGTCTCCCTCGGCGGCTGGACCTACTCCAAGTACTTCTCCGACGCCGCCGCCACCCCGGCGTCCCGGCAGAAGTTCGTCCGCTCCTGCGTCGACCTGTGGATCAAGGGCAATCTGCCCGTCTACAACGGGGCGGGCGGCGAAGGCGCCGCCGCCGGCGTCTTCGACGGCATCGACCTCGACTGGGAATGGCCCGGTTCACCCGACGGCCATCCCGGCAATCACTACAGTGCCCAGGACAAGGCGAACAACGCCGCCCTGGTCGCCGAGTTCCGCAAGCAGCTCGACGAACTCGGCGGCGAACACCGGCTGCTGACCGCCTTCACCCCCGCCGACCCGGTCAAGATCGGACAGGGCTGGGACCTCGGCACCGTCGGCACCGCCCTCGACTACGCCATGGTCCAGGGGTACGACTTCCACGGCGCGGGCAGCGACAACTCCTGGGAGCCGAACCGCACCGGCCACCAGGCGAACCTCGCCACCGACGCCCAGGACCCGTACGGCTTCCACTTCAGCGTCGACGCCGCCGTCAAGCCGTACCTGGACGCCGGTGTCAGCCCGCGCAAGATCACCATCGGCATCCCGTTCTACGGACGGGGCTGGCAGGGCGTCACCGACGGTGGCGCGGCGGGCGAATGGCAGAGCGCGACCGGCGCCGCGCCCGGCCAGTTCGCCGAGGAGGCGGGCGTGCGCGGCTACTCCAACCTGATCGCCTCGGTGCCGAACCTCACCGTCCGCCACGACGAACAGTCCGGCGCCACCTACGGGTACACCGGACCCGGCGGCCAGTGGTGGAGCTTCGACGACGCCTGGTCCATCGGCCGCAAGACCGACTGGCTGAAGTCGAAGGGCCTGCTCGGCGTCTTCATCTGGGAGATGTCCGGCGACACCACCGGCGGCACCCTGATGAACGCCCTTCGCACCGGCCTCGGCTGACCGGCGCCGAGAGGCGGGCCCTACTCCCCGGACACGACGAGTTCCACCTCGAACCCGTCGGCGTCCTCCAGATAGGCGGCACAGCTCTGTTCCCCGCCCGCGTGCGGATGCAGGTCGGGGAACAGCAGCCGCCATCCGGCGCGTACGGCCTCGTCGACCAGCCGGTCGAACTCGGCCCGCGTCGCCACATGGAACGCCAGATGGTTCAGCCCCGGGCGCAGCCGGTCATGGGCGGCGGCGCTGAGCGCCGGCGATTCCTCGAACACCAGGTACGTGGCCCCGAGCCGCCAGCTGCGGCCCCGGTCCCAGCGCTGGAACGAGGTGTAACCGAGCGCTTCGAGCAGCGGCCCGAATGAGGCGCCGGCGCGCTCGATGTCGGGCACCCATATCTCCACATGGTGCAGGGCGCCGGTGACACGGGGGGCGATCACACTTCTCCTCAAGGGCCGTTCAGGGGAATCCGCCCCGAGCATAGGCTCCGCCCCGGGCACGGGCCCCATTCAGCCCATGGGGCCGGCCCCGGCCACGGGCCACGCCCCGAGCCGGTTCAGCATTTGATGTACTCCCAGGTCAGCGATTTCACGGTGGCTCCGGAGGGGGCCACGATACGGACGGTGGCCTTGGTGCCCTTGCCGGTGGCCCAGTTGCTGTCGCCGACACTGCCGTTGGTGAAATGGGCACGGACGAAGGGGCAGCGGCCGTCCGCCTTGGTGTCGTGGACGGTGCCGGTGACCTTGGTGAGCCCGTTCTCGTAACAGCCGTTGGCGTATCCCTCGCCGCCGGACAGGTCCCAGTTCTGCTCACAGGCCGGGGGAGCGGCGGGCATCGCGCCCGCGGGCGCGATGCCCAGGGGAAGGGTCAGAGCCGCGACGGCCGATGCCGAAATCGCCGCCTTCTTGAGCCTGCTCATATGCACTCCTGTCCTGGTGACGGGCGTTGGCGCCCAGGACCCGAGTGTGGCGGCCACATCACGCCGGCCGATACGGGATGGCGAGAAGGCGCCAACCCGGCGTGGCAGGTGGCGCCGCCCTCTTCGGCCCGCCCTCTTCGGCCCGCCCCCTTCGGCCCGCTCGCCCGGCGGCTCGCGCGGCCGTTCGCGTGGCTCAGGCGGTGATCACGGGCAGACCCGAGGCGAGGGCGGAGTCCCAGCCGTCGTCCACGGCCACCACGTTCCGGCCGGCCGCGTCCAGCAACGACGCGCCGATCCCGGCCCGCATCCCGCCCGCGCAGTGCACCCACACCCGGCCCGCCGGGATCTCGCCGATCCGCCGGTGCAGTTCGTGGATCGGGATGTGCACGGAACCCTCGATGTATCCGGCGGCGCGCTCGGCGGTGCGGCGCACGTCGAGCACGACGACCCCGTCCGTACCCCGCTCTGCCAGGCCCGTGAAGGTGGACCGGGGGAAGGACGCGAGCGCGCCGCCGTCCGCCGCCCACTGGCGCGGGCTGCCGGTCGCGGCGGCCGCGGGCCGGTCGATGCCGACCCGTACCAGCTCCCGCTGGGCGGCGGCCAGCTGCTCGGGGGACTCGGCGAGCAGGGTCACCGGCTTGCCCCACGGGATCAGCCAGGCGAGGTAGGTGGCGAGCAGGCCGTCCGCCTCGAAGTTGAACGTTCCCGCCACATGGCCCTCGGCGAACGCGACACGGTTGCGCAGATCCACGACCCACTCGCCCGCCGCGAGCCGCGCGGCGATCGCGGCTGGGTCCGCGACGGCAGGCGGCGTCAGGTCGACCGGCGCGGGTCCGGCCGCGTTGGCCGGGCCCATGTGCGCGTAGTAGGCGGGGATGTCGTCGAGCCCGGCCAGCAGACCGGTCACGAAGGAGTCGACGTCCGTCGTCAGTGCGGTGTTGACGGACTTCTCCCTGCCGATGGTGGTGGCGTCGCCCTCGGCCTGCGCGGAGGAGCAGAAACTGCCGAAGCCGTGGGTGGGCAGGACAGAGGTCTCGTCGGGCAGTTCGGCCGCCAGCCGGTGCGCGGAGGCGTGCTGGGCACGGGCCAGCTCCTCGGTCAGCCGCGGTTCCACCAGGTCGGGGCGGCCCACCGTGCCGATCAGGAGCGAGCCGCCGGTGAAGGCGGCCACCGGGATGCCGCTCTCCCGGAGGACGTACGCGGTGTGGTGCGGGGTGTGCCCCGGGGTGGCGACGGCCCGCAGGGTCAGTTCGTCGTCGACCGGGACGGTGTCCCCGTCGGCCACCGGGACCCGCGCGAACGACACCCGCGCACCGGCCGGCACCAGATAGGCGGCGCCCGTCAGACGGGCCAGCTCCAGGCCGCCGGTGATGTAGTCGTTGTGGACGTGCGTCTCCACGACATGGGTGATCCGCACGCCCCGCCGGGCGGCCGCCGCCAGGATCCGGTCGACGTCACGCGGCGGGTCGACGGCCACGGCCGTGTGCCGGCCGCCGGCCAGGTAGTGACGGTTGCCGAGACCTTCGAGCTCGATGGTGTCGATGAAGAACACGGTGACGTTCCCTTCCGCACGCTGCCCCGGGTATGTGTACCCCTGACAACACGAATACCCCTGGGGGTATTCCGAGGTCCGGCTTCCGATTTCGTGCCGCCCCTCGGCGCGGCGCGGCGCCGCGCCGGCGCCGCGTGCCCTCAGGCCAGCGACAGGAAGAGCCGCTCCAGGCGCGAGCGCATCTGCTCGCCGGTCTCCCCGCTCCCGCCGTTGGTCCGGGCGCTGTCGATGTCGGTCACGCACTGCTGCAGCCCGGTGGCGATGATGGCGAAACCGGCCCGGTCCAGGGCGCGGGACGCCGCGGAAAGCTGAGTGACCACGTCCTCGCAGTCGCGGCCCTCCTCGATCATCTTGATCACGCCGGAGATCTGGCCCTGCGCCCGGCGCAGGCGGTTCAGTACGGCCTTGAGGTCCGAGCCTTCGAGTTCCAGTTCCACGATCACTCCTCGATCCTGTCGAAAATACCCCCTGGGGTACTAGAGTACGTCCCGTTTCGACCGAGTGCCGGATCCCGCGTCTTTGTGCCGGGGCCGTCACCCGGTGAGGTCGTCCAGGGAGCCGGGGGGGGGGGGGGGGGGGGGGGGGGGGGGGGGGGCGGGCGGCCCGGCCGCGCCCCCCCCGCCGCGCGGCCGCCCCGCCCCCCCCCCCCCCCCGCCCCCCCCCCCCGCCCCGGCGCCGGCGTGCGGGGCGGCGCCCCCCGCCCGCCGGGCGCGCGGCCGCCCCGCGCCCCCCCCCCCCCCCCCCCCCCCCCCCCCCCCCCCCCCCCCGCCGATCGGGCCCGTCCCGCCCGGCGAGACCGCCAGCTCGGCCCAGATCGTCTTCCCCCGGCGCGCGTACCGGGTGCCCCAGCGCTGTGCCAGCTGGGCCACCAGGAACAGGCCGCGGCCACCCTCGTCGGTGTCCGCCGCGTGCCGCAGATGCGGGGAGGTGCTGCTGCCGTCGGACACCTCGCAGATCAGCACCCGGTCGTACACCAGCCGCACCCGCACCGGCGGCCGGCCGTACCGGATCGCGTTCGTGATCAGCTCGCTGAGCACCAGTTCCGCCGTGAACCCGATCTCCTCCAGCCCCCAGGCGGCCAGCCGCCGCGCCGCCGCGGTGCGGACCGGGGACACCTCCGACGGATCGCTGGGCACCTCCCACTCCGCGATCCGCTCCGGATCGACCCGGTGGGTCCGGGCCACCAGCAGCGCGATGTCGTCGGACGGCACCGGGAACAGCAGCTCGGCCAGGACGTCCGCGCAGGTCTGCTCCGCCGAGCGGCCCGGTCGGGCCAGTGCTGTGCGCAGCAGCGCGAGCCCGGTGTCGAAGTCCCGGTTCCGGTCCTCCACCAGCCCGTCCGTGAAAAGGACCAGTTTGCTGCCCGGCTCCAGTTTCAGCCGCACCGAGGCGAACGGCCGGGTCCCCAGACCGATGCCCAGCGGCAGCCCCGGCGGCACCGAGGGGAACTCCACGCTCCCGTCGGGCCGCACCAGCGCGGGCCCGGGGTGCCCGGCGCTCGACATCGTGCAGACGCCGGAGGTCGGGTCGTAGATCACGTACAGGCAGGTCGCGCCCGTGACCCGCGGCGCGCCGCCACCCCCGCTCCCCTCGCCGTCACCCCTGTCGCCGGACCCGGACCCGCTCTCGCCCTCGTCGCCGCCTTCGGCAGAGCCCTCGTCCCCGCTCTCGCCGCCGGCCAGGTCCCCGGCCCCGCCGTTGCTCGCCGGACCGCTCCTCGGCCCGGCCGGCTCGTTCTCCTCGCCCAGCCGGTCGAGCAGCTCGTCCAGATGCCCGAGCAGTTCGTCCGGCGGAAGATCCAGCGCGGAGAAGTTCCCCACCGCCGTCCGCAGCCGTCCCATCGTCGCCGCCGCGTGCACCCCGTGCCCCACCACGTCGCCGACCACCAGCGCCACCCGCGCGCCCGGCAGCGGGATCACGTCGAACCAGTCGCCGCCCACCCCCGCCTGCGCGGGCAGATAGCGGAACGCCACGGTCACCGCGCTCTGCTCCGGCAGCACCCGGGGCAGCAGACTGCGCTGCAACGACACCGCCATCGAGTGCTCCCGGGTGAACCGCCGGGCGTTGTCGATCGCCAGCGCCGCCCGCGCCGCCAGCTCCTCCGCGAACGACAGGTCCTCCTCCCCGAACGGCTCCGGGGTGTCCGGCCCGCGCCAGAAATTGACCAGGCCCAGCACCACCCCGCGGGCCAGCAGCGGTGCCGAGACCAGTGAGTGCAGCCCGCTGGCGAGGACCCGCTCCCCGCCGTCGGGGTCCTGCGCCCGCCAGTCGCGCGACGCGGAGAGGTCCGCCCGGAACACCGCCCGGCCCGCGTGCAGCGCCGTCGCCATCGGCGTCCCGGGTACCACGTACCGGATGAGATCGCCCACCGGCTGGAACGGGTTCTCCGTCCCCGTCCCGCTCACCGCCGTCCGGCGCATCCGGGTGTACGCGCCCGACGGCTCCTCGCCCCGCACCACCGGATCCAGCAGTTCCACCGTCACCTGGTCGGCGAACCGGGGCACCGCCACCTCCGCCAGCTCCTCCGCCGTCCGTACGACGTCCAGGGTGGTCCCGATCCGCGTCCCCGCCTCGTACAGCAGCCGCAGCCGGCCCCGCGCCACCTCGGCCCGTCCGGTCAGCGAGGCGAGTTCGGTGGTGTCGCGCATCGTCATCACACAGCCGCCGTCGGGCGCCTCGTCCCCGGTCGGCCGGACGTTCACCGCGATCAGCCGGTCGCCGGCCAGATGCACCTCGTCCGTCGCCGTCCGCCCGGACAGCAGCAGCGAGACCGTACGGGGCTCCAGGCCCAGCTCGCGGACATCGCGCCGCTCCGCGTCCTCGGGCAGCTTCAGCAGCCGGCGCGCCTCGTCGTTGGCCAGCAGCAGCCGCCCGTCGGCCGCGACGATGAGTACCCCCTCCTTCACGGCGTGCAGGACCGCCTCGTGGTGCTCCTTGAGCCGGGTCATCTCCGCCGGCCCGAGGCCGTGCGTCTGCCGCCGCAGCCGGGCGCTCACCAGCCCCGCGCCGCCCACCGCGAGGATCACGCCGACCGCTCCCGCGATCAGCAGCAGCGGCACCCGGCCCTCGACCGACTTGCCGACCGTCTGCACCTCGATGCCACTGGTCACCACCCCGACGACGGTCCCGTGCGCGTCCCGCACCGGGACCAGCGCGCGCACCGAGTCGCGCGGCGCGCCGCGGTAGATCTCGGTGAAGGACGCGCCGGCCCGGGCCCGCGCGAGGTTGCCGGAGACCCGGCGTCCGATCAGCGAGGGATCGGAGTCCGTGTACCGGGTGCCGTCGGGGGACAGCACGGCGATGTAGTCGACGCCCGAGCCGCGCCGGGCCGCCTCGGCGCGCGGCTGGAGGGCCGCCGTCGGGTCGTGGGAGCGCAGCGCGTCGGCGATCCCGGGCGCGTGGGCGAAGGCCGCGGCGACGGCGAGGGAGCGATTGCGGGCGTCGCGTTCGGCGTCGCCGCGGCCCTGGATCACCAGGGCCAGCGCGGCCGCCAGGACGATCAGCAGGGCGATGAGCGCCTGAAGCGCGAAGACCTGTCCCGCGACGCTCCGTAGCCCGGTGGGCCGCCGCGTTCCACCGGCGGACCGGTCCACGCGTCGCGTCACGGTGCGCTCCTTCCCGCCCCGCGGACCCGCTCCGGGTCGCCGCCGGGGGCGCCTCCTCCCATGCTGCACCGTCCCCCCACGCACGGGAAACGCAGCGAAGGCGCCCGGACGGACGCCGGGCCCGGCCGGAGCGGGGCGGGAGGAGGAGCCGGGGAGGGGCTGTTACGCGGCTGGTCAGGCGGGCCGGGCGGCCTCGCGCGCGAGCCGGGCGAGCGTGGTGCGCATCCCGGCCCGGTTGACTCCGATGCGCCGCTCGGGGGACACGCCGGTGAAGACCCGGCCCAGCACGACCGCGAAGCCCGCGCCGCGGCCCGTCCGCAGGTCCTGCCAGGTTTCGGTGACGCGGGTCCCGGGCCGGGCCGCGGTGTCGTCCGGGCCGTTGCCGTCGGGGCCGTCGCCGTCCGTGCCGTCGCCCTTCGAGCCGCTGGAGACGTCTGCCGCTCCCGCCTCGCCGGTCCCGTCGGTCTTGTCGGCCCCTTCTGTCCCGTACGCCTCGAAGCGGTACCCCCAGCGCGCGATCGGCAGCCCGAACACCCCGGCGTCGAAGACGAAGGCCTCACCCGGCACCGCCTCGACGACCCGGCAGGTGGTGAACCAGACGAACGGCCCGCGCCGGTTGAAGCCGATGAACCGGCTGCCCGCGCGCAGCGCGGCCCCCGGCGCCCACACCCCGCGGCATTCCGGACTCCACCGGCCCATGTTCCGTACCTCGGCCACCAGGCCGTACAGCTCCCCGGGGCCGGCCCCCGGCACCCGTATCGACTCCGTCAGACTCCGCTGCCGCACCGTGCCTGCCACGTCCGCTCCCCTCGGTAGGTCGGGTTACCCGCGGGTACGGTAGCGGACCGGAGGGCCTGTGCGTGCGGCCTCCGGTTGGTTACGGTGGGCGGAAGATCAATTTCTCGCAGGCCGTTCCCGCACGCCGGAAGGAACCCGCATGTCGGTCACCACCGCCCTCCCCGCCGAGCCCGACGTCCTCGTGCGCACCGAGGGCCGCGCCGGCATCCTCACCCTGAACCGTCCCCGCGCCATCAACGCCCTCACCCACGCGATGGTCCGCCGCATCGACGAGGCGCTCACCGTCTGGGAGGACGACCCCGCGGTGACGACCGTCGTCATCCAGGGCGCGGGGGAACGGGGCATGTGCGCCGGCGGCGACATCCGCGCCATCCACGCCGACGCGCGCGCCGGCGGCACCGCAACGATCGGCTTCTGGCGCGACGAGTACCGGCTCAACGCCCGGATCGCCCGCTACCCCAAGCCCTACGTCGCCCTCATGGACGGCATCGTCATGGGCGGCGGCGTCGGCGTCTCCGGCCACGGCTCCGTGCGGGTGGTCACCGAACGCTCCCGGATCGCCATGCCGGAGACCGGCATCGGCTTCGTCCCCGACGTCGGCGGCACCTGGCTGCTCGGCCGCGCCCCCGGCCGCCTCGGCATCCACCTCGCCCTCACCGGTGCGCAGGCCGGAGCGGCCGACGCGATCCTCGCCGGCCTCGCCGACCACTACGTCCCCAGCGCCGATCTGCCCGCGCTGACCGCCGCGCTCACCCGGCTGCCCGCGGCCGAGGCCGTCGCCCGCTTCGCCCGCCCGGCCCCGCCCGGCGCACTCGCCGGCCGGCGCGAATGGATCGACGACTGTTACGCCGGCGCCACCGTCGAGGACATCGTCCAGCGGCTGACCGACTCCGGGATCCCGGAGGCCAAGGAAACCGCGACCGTGCTGCTCGGCCGCGCCCCCACCGCGCTCAAGGCCGCTCTCACGGCCGTCCGCGGGGTCCGGCACCTCGACAGCCTGGAAGCGGCGCTGAACATCGAGTTCCGCCTCTCCTGCGGGGCCTTCGCCTCGCCCGACCTGGTCGAGGGCATCCGCGCCCAGGTCGTCGACAAGGACCGCGAGCCGCGCTGGAGGCCGCCGACCCTCGGCGGGGTCGCGGACGAGGACGTGGCCCGCTGGTTCGCCGCCCCGGACACGGGAGACCTGGGTCTGTCCGCGCCGGACGGTGGCCGGGAAGGCTGAGCGGCAGGCGGCGGCCGGGGGGCGTCCGGCTGCGGCGCGCGGTGCGCGGTGCGCCGATCCGCGCCGGAGTTCTCATACGGATCGGACCGGGGCCCTTCCCGTACGGACCCGGGGGACCGCCTCGGGCCGCCTCGGGGAGCCCCCGGTCCCTCAACCCGCCTCGTCCTGCCACTCCTCCAGGGTGAACAGTCCGCCCTGGGGGTCACGCACGGTGGCCCGCCGTGCCTCCGGAGTACGCCAGCCGTCGTCCGCCTCCGGCACCAGCGAGCCGCCGCGCGCGCGGACGGCGGCGGTCGCCCGGTCCAGGTCCGGCACCCGGAAGTGCACCAGCCAGCGCGGCCGCAGCTGCGGCTTGGCCGAGGCGGCCTCCACCGGGCCGCTGTTCAGCCGGGCGACCGCCTCGCCGTGCCGGCGCAGCACCACCTGCTCGTCCTCGTACGACACCTCGAAACGGTCCGCCGAATCCCCGTCGACCCACTGGAAGACACCCCCGTAGAAGACGGCGGCGTCGAACGCGTTGCGCGCGTGGAGCTCCAGCCACACCGGGGCGCGCCGCTCGCCGAGCCGCCAGCGCGAACTGACCCGGCCCTCCCACACCCCGAAGGCCGCGCCCTCCAGATCCGTGGCCAGAGCGGCCCGGCCACGGGGCGGGAAGGCCACCGGCCCGACCCCGACCGTGCCACCGCGCTCGCGGATACGGGCCACCGCGGCGTCGGCGTCGCCGACCGCCCAGTACGCGGTCCACGCCACCGGCACCCCCATCCGCTCGGCCACGTCGCCGATCCCGGCCACCGGGACCCCGTCCCGCTCGCCGACCGAGAAACCGGGGCCCAGCGGGCCGCGCCGGAAGGTCCAGCCGAGCACGGCCCCGTAGAAATCCTCCGCCGCGCCGAGATCGTGCGTCGCCAGACTCAGCCAGCAGGGCGCACCCGGCTCATCCGCGCTCAACGGCACCCGGCTCTCCTCACACTCGTCACACGGCCACGCGGGTCACGCGGGTCATACGAACCGCACGGTCCACGCGCCTCTCGGCACCCGTACACACCCCCACGGCCACCCTGGCCCGTACGGCCCGCCTCCGCCACTCGGCCCCCTGCTCGCGCCGATAGCGCCGAGCCGTGTCGAGCGGTGCCGTGTCGAGCGGTATCAGGCGGTACCGGGGCGGTGCCGCGCCTGCCGCCGGGGCCGGGCGGCGGCATCATGTGAACGTGCTGCTGACGTTCGAACCCGTCCTTGCCCGGATCGCCGAGGAGCTGGAGGACCTCACGGACCGCGGCCGGCCCGCCGACTACATCCCGGCCCTCGCCGTCGCCGACCCCGGCCGCTTCGGCATGGCGGTCGCCGAACTCGACGGCACCGTGTACGGGGTGGGGGAGTGGCGTGAGCCGTTCTCCACCCAGTCCGTCACCAAGGTCTTCTCGCTCGCCCTCGCCCTGGCCCGCAAGGGCGACGCGCTGTGGGACCACGTGGGTCTCGAACCGTCCGGCAATCCCTTCAACTCGCTCATCCAGCTGGAGTACGAGAACGGCATCCCGCGCAACCCCTTCATCAACGCGGGCGCCCTCGTCGTCACCGACCAGCTCCACCGGATCACCGGCGACGCCTCCGGTGTCACCCTCGACTTCCTGCGCGCCGAGAGCGGAAACCCGGACCTCGCCATCGACGGGGAGGTGGCCGCGTCCGAGACCGCGCACGGCGACCGCAACGCCGCCCTCGCCCACTTCATGGCCTCGTGCGACAACATCGCCAACCCCGTGCCCACCCTGCTGCGCGAATACTTCCGCCAGTGCGCGATCCGGGCCTCCTGCGCCGATCTGGCGCTCGCCACCACCGTCCTCGCCCGGCACGGCGTCCGCGCCGACGGCACCCGACTGCTCAGCCGCAGCCAGGCCAAGCAGATCAACGCCGTCATGCTCACCTGTGGCGCGTACGACGCGGCCGGCGACTTCGCCCACCGGGTCGGGCTGCCCGGCAAGAGCGGCGTCGGCGGCGGCATCATCGCCGTCGTTCCCGGTCGTTGCGGCGTGTGCGTCTGGGGACCTGGCCTCGACGCACGCGGCAACTCGGTGGTGGGGGTCGCCGCGCTCGACCGCTTCACCACCCTCACCGGCCTGTCCGTCTTCTGAAGCGCGGCCCCACCTGATCGTGGACGGCACTCCGTCCGCGAGGCCGCGCTCCGGGCCTGACCCGAAAGGCCCGTGGTGACGGTGTCCGGTGCGGCGGACACCGTCACCACGGGCCTTCGACGGCCTTGCCGGCCGCGGGACTCAGCTCGCGGCCGGCAGGACCACGACGAAGGGGGCGCGCCGCGTCACGCCGTCGCCGGCGTGCCACTCGGCCGACACCGTACCGAGCGCGCCCGCCGGCTCCGCGTCGCTCTCCCCGTCCAGAACCCGGCACAGACACAGCACCGGCTCGCCCGGGCCGAAGGCGAGGAGCGTCGCGTCCGCGCCGTCCGTCACCATGACCGCCGTACCGGCCGCCCAGGCGCCGTCCGGCACCGAGCCGTCCGCGAGCGCCGCCCGCACCGAGGGATCGGGCGTGTGGGAGACGCTCTGCATCTGCGGCTCGGCCTTCCCGCGCAGCAGAGCCGCCAACTGGCCCGCCAGCACCGGGTCGTGGGCCCCGTCGTACAGCCAGCGCTTGCCCAGTACCCCGTGCTCCGAGGTGCCGATCAGCGCCTCCTCGGCGCCCGGGAGCGGAGCCGCGCGATAGGTCATCGGCACCAGATAGCTCCGCGGCCCGTCCCCAATCCCGGCTCCACCGCCGGCCCCGCTCCCGGCTCCGGCGGAGTCCGTCACCACCAGGAACTCGATGCCGACCTCGCCTTCCGGGTCGTCCAGCCGGAAACCTCCGGTCCGCTCCAGCTCCGGCGCCCCGCCGGCCGCCGTGTACCAGGGGCGGGTGGGCAACCAGGCCGTGAGCAGCTCCAGTTTGGTCGGGGCCATTGTGGTGCGGTGGATGACGGACATCGGGTCTGTTCCTCCTCGGTGACGTCTGCGGCTCCCGGAACGCCGGGCCGCCCCGTCACCGTAACGCGCCCGCCCCGGCGCCCGCGTGGCGGGACACCGGGGCGGAACCCATGGCAACTAGACGCCAGGAGGCAGCAGTTCGCCCGCGCGAGCCACCCGTGCGTACCAGTGCGCGCTGGACTTCGGGGTCCGCCGCAGCGTGTCGTAGTCCACGCGCACGATGCCGAAGCGCTTCTCGTACCCGTACGCCCACTCGAAGTTGTCGAGCAACGACCACAAGAAGTAGCCGGCCACGTTCGCCCCGTCCTCGACCGCGCGGTGCACGGCGGCCAGGTGCGCGTGGATGTACTCCGCGCGCCGCGGGTCGTGCACCGAGCCGTCCTCGGCCGGTACGTCCTCGTACGCCGCGCCGTTCTCGCTGACGACCAGTTCGAGCCCGGGGAAGCGGGCGGACAGCCCGGTCAGCAGGGCGTACAGCCCGGACGGGTCGACCGGCCAGCCCATCGCCGTCCGCTCCCCTTCCGCCTGGTGGAAGGCCACGTTGTCGGCGCCCGGCCACGGCGAGTACGGGCTGTCGCCGTGCCCGTCGTCCTGGGACCGCTTGGTGCCCTCGGGGACCTGCGAGACCACCGTCGGCGTGTAGTAGTTGACGCCCAGCCAGTCCAGCGGCGCTCCGGCCGCGGCCTCGTCGCCGTCCTGGACGAATCCCCAGTCCGTCAGGTGCGCCGTGTCCTCGAACAGCTCCCGCGGATAGCCGCCCTCCAGCATCGGGCCGAGCCACACCCGGTTGCCGACGGTGTCGATCCGGCGCGCCGCCTCGCGGTCCTCGGGCGAGTCGGTCAGCGGACGCACCTCGTGCAGATTGAGCGAGACCGCCAGCCGGGCCGTGGCCGGCAGCGCGGCGCGCAGCGCCTGGACGGCCAGCCCGTGTCCGAGGTTCAGATGGTGCGCGGCCCGCAGCGCGTCCACCGGGTCGGTCCGGCCCGGGGCGTGCACCCCGGAGCCGTAGCCGAGGAAGGCCGAGCACCAGGGCTCGTTGAGGGTGGTCCAGCGGTCCACCCGGTCGCCGAGCGCGTCGGCCATCAGGCCCGCGTACTCGGCGAACCGCTCGGCCGTCTCCCGCTCCGGCCAGCCGCCCGCGTCCTCCAGCTCCTGCGGCAGATCCCAGTGGTAGAGCGTGAGCGCCGGCTCGATCCCGGCCGCGAGCAGCTCGTCGACCAGGCGCCGGTAGAAGTCCAGGCCCTGCTGGGACGCCGGCCCCCGCCCGGTCGGCTGGACCCGGGACCAGGAGACCGAGAACCGATAGGCGTTCAGGCCGAGTTCGGACATCAGGGCGACGTCCTCGCCGACCCGGTGGTAGTGGTCCACGGCGACATCGCCGTGATGTCCCTCGAAGGTCTTCCCCGGGGTGTGCGAGAAGGTGTCCCAGATCGAGGGGGTACGGCCGTCCTTCGCCGCCGCGCCCTCGATCTGGTACGCGGCGGTCGCGGCTCCCCACAGGAAGCCGGCCGGGAATCGCGGCGGGGCGGTGAGCGGCCGGGTCTCGGACGCGGTCATGGAACGCTCCCAACTCGGAAGATGTGAAAGGAAGGAGAGCAAGTGCACCGGGCGCGGGCCGTCAGCTCTTGACGGCGCCCGCGGTGATCCCGCCGACGATGTGCTTGCCGAGGAAGGCGAACACCAGCAGCAGCGGCACGGTCGAGATCAGCGCACCGGTCAGCACCACCGCGTGGTCCACGGTGTGGTTGCCCGCTCCGAGGCCCGCCAGGGCCACCTGGAGCGTGGGATTGCCCTCGGAGGTGAGGGCGATGAACGGCCAGAAGAAGTCGTTCCAGGCCTGGACGAAGATCAGCATGCCGAGGACGGCCATCGCGGGCCGTGCCACGGGGAAGACCACGTGCCACACGATCCGCAGCGAGTGGGCGCCGTCGACCCGGGCCGCCTCCACCAGCTCCACCGGCAGCGCCTCGACGAGATACTGACGCATGAAGAACACGCCGAACGCGGCCACCAGCGAGGGCAGGACGACCGACTGGAGCTGGTCGAACCAGCCGAGGTCGGTGATGATCCGGTAGAGCGGGATGACGCTGAGCTGCGGCGGGATCGTCATCGTCGCGACCACCAGGGTCAGCAGTACCGAGCGGCCCTTGAACGGCAGCTTGGCGAAGGCGAATCCGGCGAGCGTGGCGAACACGACGGTGGACAGGGCCACCAGGCTCGCCACGATCGTGGTGTTGATCAGCGCCTCGCCCATGTTCACCTGGTTCCAGGCGAAGGACAGGTTGTCGAGGAGCTTCGGACCGGGCAGCAGCGGCGCGGGCGCCGAGACGACCCGCTTGCCGGAGTGCGAGGCGGCGACGAAGTTCCAGTACAGCGGGAAGAGCGAGACGAGCGTGGCCACGCCGAGCAGCACATAGGTGAGCGGACCGGCGTGCAGTGGCCGGCCGGCCGTGGACGGACGGGTTCGGGTGCGCAACGGTCAGTCCTCCAGCTTCGTACGGCGGACACGGGCGACGAGCACGCGGCCGGCGCCGAGGAGCAGCAGGAGCAGCAGCATTACCCAGGCGATCGCCGACGCCTGGCCGAGGGCGCCGGTCACCCAGCCCTTCTCGTACATGAGCAGGCTCAGGGTCTGGTACTGGTTGCCGCTGCCGCCCGAGATGCCCACGCTGCCGCCGTACAGCATCGGTTCGCCGAACAGCTGGGTGGAGCCGATGGTGGACACGACGATGGTGAACAGGATCGTGGGCCGGATGGAGGGGATCGTCACACTGATGAACTGGCGCCAGCGCGACGCCCCGTCGAGGGCGGCCGCCTCGTACAGATCGTGCGGGACGGCCTGCATCGCGGCCAGATAGATGAGCGCGTTGTAGCCGGTCCACCGCCAGATCACGATCACCGAAATGGCGATCTGCGCGGGCCACTTGGAGGTCTCCCAGTCGACCGGGCCCAGACCCGCCCAGCCGAGGCCCGAGTTGATCAGCCCGTAGTCGGTGTTGAAGAGCTGGGCGAAGACCAGGGTGGCGGCGGCGATGGACGTCGCGTACGGGGCGAGGATCGCGACCCGGAAGAAACCCCGGCCCCGCAGCCGGGTGTTGAGCAGCTGCGCCAGGCCGAGCGCCATCATCAGCTGCGGCACGGTCGAGATGACGCCGATGGTGAAGGTGTTGAGCAGCGCGTTCCAGAAGAACTCGCTGGTCGCCAGGTCGGTGTAGTTCTCCAGTCCCTTCCACTGCGGATCGCCGCCCAGCTCCACCCGGTTGAGCGAGAGCCAGCCGGTGTACACCAGGGGGAAGAGGCCGAACGCGGCGAAGGTGAGGAAGAAGGGGGTGATGAAGACGTACGGGGCCGCCTTCACGTCCCAGCGGTGCAGTCGGCCGCGGCGCCGGTCGGCACCGCCGGACCGGACCGGCCGCGGACGGGAATCGGGCGCGCCGGGTGACGGGGGGCCGTCGTCCCGCGCGGATACGGAGGTGGCCACGGGGGCGTCCTTCCGGGTCGGTGCGTACGGACCACAGGGGTCAAGGGGCAAGGAGTCAGGAGGCAAGGTGCGGCGCGGGGGCGGGGCTCCGGCCTCGAAGGAGGAGCCCCGCCGCCGCCCGCTACTGGTCGATCTTGTCGTCGATCAGCTTGCGCACGTTGTCCCAGGCCTTCGCCGGGTCGGTGCCGCGCTGCTCGATGTCGAGAATGCCGTTGTCCGTGACGAAGGTCTTCACCTGGCCGTCGTAGCGGCTGATCGGCGCGGGCCGGATGCCCGCCGCGGCGTTGGCGTAGATCTGTCCGACCGGCGTGTCGCCGAAGTACGGCATCTTGGCGCCGGTCACCTCGGTCGAGGTGAGCGTGTCCTTGGCGGACGGAATGTTTCCGTTGACCTTGAACACCTTGGCGGCCTGTGTGGGAGCGGTCAGCCAGGCGGCCAGCTCGGCGGCCTCCTTGGTGTGCTTGCCCGACTTCGGAACGGCGAGGAAGGAGCCGCCCCAGTTGCCCGCGACCGGTGGTGCGGCGATGTCCCACTTGCCCTGGTTGGAGGGCCCGGCCTGGTCCTTGATGATGCCGGTCATCCAGCTCGGGCAGGCGACCGTCGCGAACTTGGAGTTCTTGAAGCCGGCGTTCCAGGTGCCCTTCTCGTCGAACTGGCGCAGCTTGGCGGTGATGCCGCTCTGCGCCGCCGCGACGGCGGTGTTCCACGCCTTCTTCACGCCGGGGCTGGTCTCCCAGATGAGCTGCCCCTTCTCGTCCGCGTACTGCACGGGCTCGCTGTTGACGACGGCGTTGAACAGGCCGCTCGCCGAGTCGTGGAAGAACGTGCCCTTGGGAGCCTTCTTCTGGTAGTCCTTGCCGGCCTGCAGGAACTTGCCCCAGTCGCCCGCCCACAGCTTGCCGACCTGCTCGCGGTCGGTGGGCAGTCCGGCCTTGGCGAACAGGTCCTTGTTGTAACAGACCGCCATCGGCCCTATGTCGGTGCCGAGCCCGATCACCGCACCGTCGGGGGTGGTGGCCTGCTTGACCTTCCAGTCCAGGAAGGCGCCGATGTCGGATCCGCCGTTCTTGGACAGGTCGACCCACTTGTTCGCCATCGTGGGGCTGGTCGCCTCCGCGATGTACCCCACCTCGATCGCCTGGACGTCGGCCAGACCGCTGTTGCGCGAGAGTCGCAGCTTCAGGGTGTCCCAGTACTTCTGGCCGTCGGAGACGTTCGACTCCACGATCTTGATCTTCGGATGCGACCGCTCGTACTCGGCGTAGAGCTTCGCGCCGGTCTTGTCGTCGAATCCGAACGAGCCATAGGTCCCGACCCTCAGCGTGATCGTCCCGTCGGCGGCCTCGCCGTCGTCGTCGCTGCCGCAGCCCGTGAGCAGGGCTGTCCCGGCCGCCAGTGCGGCCAGGGTGGCCAGAGCCCGTCTGCCGCTGGTTGTGCGCATGCCACTCTCCTCGTCCCGATGCCAGGGGTGGTGCTTGCCGTACGTTGGTGGGAGCGCTCCCACATCGCCGTAGCCGGAAGGTTCCTGCCTGTCGGGCGGCAGTGTCAAGATGTGCACGCGGATTCGTCGTGACGGATCGTCGAAGGCGCCCGGCGCCTTGACGGAAAGGGTGTGGGAGCGCTCCCATGGTGTGGGTCGCCGACCGGTACCGTGTGCGACGGGGTCGGGGGCGTGGCCTATCTTGACCTGATCGCCGCACGGATCTCGGGGGCGATGCCGCACGAGGGGAGTACGAGGGTCGTGAGCGGACGGCACAGGAGCAGGCCGACACTGGAACAGGTCGCGGCCCGGGCCGGCGTCGGCCGGGGAACGGTGTCCCGGGTCATCAACGGCTCGCCCCGGGTGAGCGATCAGGCCCGTGAGGCCGTCGGGCGGGCCATCGCCGAGCTGGGCTACGTACCCAACCAGGCGGCCCGCGCGCTCGCGGGCAGCCGCACCGACGCCGTCGCCCTGGTCATCCCCGAGACCGAGGCCCGGCTGTTCGCCGAGCCCTACTTCCTGGACATCATCCGTGGCATCAGCGCCGAACTCGGGGAATCCGACAAGCAGTTGCTACTGACCCTGGTCCGCACCGAGCGGGAGCGGCAGCGGTTCGAGCAGTACCTCGCCGCCCAGCGCGTCGACGGAGTGCTGCTCGCCTCGGTGCACGCCGACGACCCGCTGCCCGAGCGCGTACGCGAACTCGGTCTGCCCGTGGTCCTCAACGGCCGGCGCGGCGCGGACGAGTCCGCCGCCTGGGTCGACTCCGACAACACCGGCGCGGGCCGGACGGCCGTCGCCCACCTGGCCGAACGCGGCCGCCGCCGGATAGCCACCATCAGCGGCCCCCTGGACATGTACGTGGCCCGCGCCCGGCTCGACGGCTATCACGAGGGCATCGCGGCGGCGGGGCTCGAACCCGACGGACTTCTCGTCGCCACCGGCGACTTCACGGAGGAGGGCGGCCGGCGCGCGATGCGGGTCCTGCTGGAGCGGGCGCCCGATCTGGACGCCGTCTTCGCCGCCTCCGACGTCATGGCCGCGGGTGCGCGCGGAGTGCTGCGCGAGTGCGGCCGGCGCGTCCCCGAGGACGTCGCGCTCGTCGGCGTCGACGACTCGGCCGTCGCCCGGCTGATGGACCCGCCGCTCACCAGCGTGCGCCAGCCGATAGCCGAGATGGGCCGGACCATGGCCCGCATGCTGCTCCGGGAGCTCGGCGCGGGACCCGACGGCCCGTCGGCGGACGGGCCCGGGGAGAACCGGGTGCTGCCGACGGAGCTGGTGGTCCGGGAGTCCTCCTGAGGAATCGCCGCGTTCTAGGCGTCCCGGTTTCCATGTGTCCCGTGCGTCCCGGTTTCCGGGCGTCCAGGCTTCGGGGCTTGCCGCGCTTCCCCGTGGTCCGCGCTTCCGTGGATTTCGTGTTCCTGTGTTCCTGTGTTCCGTGAAGGCGCGGGGTGTGGCCGGGCGGGCCGCAGCCGCGTACGGCTCCGGCCCGCCCGGCCCCCTCGAAGGCCCCCCACGGGCCCGCTCAGTGGCGCGTCACAGCGCCGGGTAGGCGTTCTTCATCAGCTCCTGGAACTGGGCCGAGAACCACTTGCCCGAGACCGGCGCGTCCGGGAGCGCCCCCGACGGGTTGTTGCCGTTGCGGATGTTGCCGGTGTACGTCGGGTCGCACATCCGGTCGAAGCCCTTCCCCTCGTTGTTGGGGATCTCCTTGCTGGAGCCGTCGGACTCGCCCGGGGGCTTCATCCACACGTAGGCGTCGATGCCCGCGGCCGGCGCCGCCTTGGGCCGTTCGCCGAGGCCCGCCCCGGCCTGGTTGCACCAGTTGCCGGTGTGGACCCGCCGGTCGTACTTCCCGCCGTTCACATACGTGTCGACGCTGGTGGTCGCCCCCGGGCCGGTCGGCCGCGCGGTGCCGCCCCAGCCGTTGCGGGAGGTGTCGATCAGCATGCCGATCTTCGAGTCGAAGCCGATCGAGATCAGCTTGTCGCGCAAGCCCTGGGCGTACGACAGCTCGTCGACGTAGCGGTTCCAGTCCACCCACTTCGACTGGCGCACGGAGACTCCGTTCACCGTGTCGTCGATCTTGAAGTTGTCCTCCTTCAGGGTGTTGAAGTTGGCCGTGTTGACGATGAAGCCCTGGACGTTGGCGAGGGTCGAGCCCTCGGCGGTCGCCGCGGTCTTGAACATCTCCGCCGACGGCCCCAGGTTGTCGTCCCAGCCCAGCCAGCCGTGGTGGCCGGCGTCCAGGTAGTTGTAGACGTTCTTGATCGCGCCGAACTTGGCCAGCGCGTAGCCGACGCCCTTGACGTAGTTGCCGTTCGCCTTCATGGTGTCGCAGGCCGCGACCGCCGTGTCACGGCCCGAGACATTGGTGACGAGGTTCGGCAGCGAGTCGACCTCGACCGTGGTGACGATGCGCAGACCCGCGTACTTCGCGTCGCCGAGGATCGCCGCGATCGGGTCGATGTACTGGGTCTTGTACTTGTCGATCTCCGTCGGGCCGAGCTCGCCGTTGGAGGCGAGCGCGGAGCAGTCCCGGCCGGGCAGGTCGTAGATGACCAGCTGGACGACCAGCTCGCCGCTGCCCTTCTGCTTCAGCGCCTCGTCGAGGTGGGCCCGCAGACCCATGGAGGTGGACGAGCCCTCGATGGCGGCGATCCGGTCCAGCCACACACCGGTGGGCTGGTTCGACACCCGGCTGCCGCCCGGCTCGGCCGCCGCGTGGGCGGCCCACTCCGGGTTCACGTACATCTTCGCCCCGGCGTAGGGGTTGTCCACCTTGCTGCCCGCGGGCGGCGGCGTGGTCGGCGGGGTGGTGGGAGGTGTCGTCGGCGGGGTGGTCGGGGGGGTGGTCGGGGTCGTGCCGTTGCAGGTGACCCCGTTCAGCTTGAAGCTCGCCGGTATCGCGTTGGTCCCGGAGTACGACGCGTTGAAGCCGAAGGACGTCGAACCGCCGGTGCCGAGCGACCCGTTGTACGAGGCGTTCTTCGCGGTCACGTTGGTGCCCGACTGGGTGAGCGTGGTGCTCCAGCTCTGGGTGACCTGCTGGTTCCCGGCGAAGGTCCACTCCAGGGTCCAGGCGGTGAGCGGGTCGCCGGTGTTGGTGACGGTCACGTTGGCGCCGAAGCCGGCGTCCCACTGGCTGGCGATCTGGTAGTCGACCCGGCAGCCCGGGGAGGCGGCGCCCGCGGTGGTCGCGCCGATGACGGTCGCCGTGGCGCCGGTCGCCGTGATCAGGCCGAGGGCCGCGAGCAGTGCGGTGCGGCTGGTTGTGCGGCTCATGGGGGTGGGTGTCCCTTTCATTGTCCGTTCGGACCGCGCAGGTGGTCGCGCAGCCCGATGTCGAATGCGGTGGGGGTTTTGTCGTACGAACCGATCAGGGCGGGCCCGGAGGAGCAGTCCCAGGTGTTTCAGGTCCAGCCCAGGTAGGACAGGCCGTGCTCGTCGAACCACGTCATGACGCGGTCGGTGAAGCCGTGCCCGCACGTGTTCTCGCCGATCTCGCCCGCGATCAGGGGGACACGGGCGGCGACCGGGGCGAGCTGGGAGTTCCAGCACGTCTCGTCGACACAGGCGTTGAAGTTGTAGACGTGCCAGGCGGCGGCGATGCTGCCCGCCGGGTCGGTGGGGGCGTACGCGAGCCACTGGCTCAGGTCGTTGGAGTAGGCGAGTCCGGGCGCCAGGAGCACATTGCGTGCCCCGGTCGCGCGGACCGCGTCCACCAGGCCTTGCATGCCGGCGACCTCGGAGCCGATGCCGGGGCGGTGCTCGCCGCCGTGAGCGCCGCTCCCGCGAGCAGCGCCGGCAGACGTGGGGGATGTCGCATGAGCGATCCTCACGGCGAGGGCACCCCCGAACAGGGTGCCGACGGGCTGGAACCGCTCCCACTGGTCCGGCGACCGTAGCGCCAACTTCCGTTCAGCAAAAGGGAGTCGGTGAATTTTCACCGAGGTTGCCTTCGACTCTTCGGCTGTCTTGACGGGCTGTTCCCCGTTCTGCACAGTGGGAGCGCTCCCACTGGTTCAGAGCTTGACCGCGCCGCCCGTCCCCCCGGCCGGCGCCGGCACCACCCCCCTCCGCATCCGAGCCGCGAGGAGAACCACGTCATGCCACCACGACCACGTCGGTCGCGCGGTGCGCTCGCCGCCGCGCTCATCGCCACCCTCGCCCTGCCCGCAGGACTGCTGGCCGCAGGACCCGCCGCCACCGCGGCCGCCGCCGTCCAGTGCAGCGTCGACTACAAGACCACGAACGACTGGGGCTCCGGCTTCACGGCCGACGTGACCCTCACCAACCGCGCCACCACCCCGCTCGACGGCTGGAGCCTGAGCTACGCCTACACCGGCGACCAGCACCTCAGCAGCGGCTGGAACGGCACCTGGAGCCAGTCCGGCAAGACCGTCACCGTCACGGGCGCCGACTGGAACCGCACCGTGGCCGCGGGCAGCGCCGTCACCGCCGGCGCCCAGTTCGCGTACACCGGCACCAACGCGGCGCCGACCTCCTTCAGCGTCAACGGCACCCCCTGCACCGGCGCCCACCAGCCTCCCGTCACCGTCCTCACCAGCCCGTCCGCCGGCGCCGTGTACACCGTGGGCAACACGGTCCCGCTCGCCGCCACCGCGGCCGCCGCCGACGGCGCCACCGTGAGCAAGGTCGAGTTCTACAGCGACACCACCCTGCTCGGCACGGACACCACCGCGCCCTTCACCTTCGACGCGACCTCTCTCGCGGCCGGCACCCACTCGCTGTACGCCAAGGCGACCGACTCCCTCGGCGCCTCCGGTGAATCCACCCCCGTGGGCATCACCGTCGCCGCCGGACCCGCGCTCGTCGCCACCCCCGCCCAGCTCTCCGTACGGCAGGGCACGAGCGCCACGTTCGACCTGAAACTGTCCACCCAGCCCTCCGCGAACGTCACGGTGAGCGTCGCCCGCAGTTCCGGCGTCACCGGTCTCACCGCGAGCCCCGCGACCCTCACCTTCACCCCGGCGAACTGGAACACCGCCCAGAAGGTGACCGTCACCGCCGCGCAGACCGGCACCGGCAGCGCCGTGTTCACCGCGACCGCCCCCGGCCACACCAAGGCCGAGGTCACCGCCACCCAGCTGGCCGCCTCCTCCACGTACGAGGCCCGCTTCCTCGACCTCTACGCGAAGATCACCAACCCGGCCAACGGCTACTTCTCGCCCGAGGGCATCCCGTACCACTCCGTCGAGACCCTGATCGTCGAGGCCCCCGACCAGGGCCACGAGACGACCTCGGAGGCCTACAGCTACCTGGTCTGGCTCCAGGCCATGTACGGCAAGGTCACCGGCGACTGGACGAAGTTCAACGGCGCCTGGGACACCCTTGAGCGGTACATGATCCCGACCCACGCCGACCAGCCCACGAACTCTTTCTACAACGCCTCCAAGCCCGCCACCTACGCGCCCGAATGGGACGAGCCGTCCCAGTACCCGGCCCACCTCGACTCCGGCGTGACCTCCGGCAACGACCCGATCGCCGCCGAGCTGAAGAGCGCGTACGGCACCGACGACATCTACGGGATGCACTGGATCCAGGACGTCGACAACACCTACGGCTACGGCAACGCGCCCGGCAGCTGCTCCGCCGGCCCCACCAAGACCGGCCCCTCGTACATCAACACCTTCCAGCGCGGCCCGCAGGAGTCCGTCTGGGAGACCGTCACCCACCCCACCTGCGACGCGTTCACATACGGCGGCAAGAACGGCTACCTCGACCTGTTCACCGGCGACAGCTCGTACGCCAAGCAGTGGAAGTTCACCAACGCGCCCGACGCCGACGCCCGCGCCGTCCAGGCCGCCTACTGGGCCGACATCTGGGCCAAGGAGCAGGGCAAGGGATCTCAGGTCGCCGGCACCGTCGGCAAGGCCGCCAAGATGGGCGACTACCTGCGCTACGCCCTGTTCGACAAGTACTTCAAGAAGGCGGGCGACTGCGTCGGCCCGACCGCCTGCCCGGCCGGCAGCGGCAAGAACAGCTCGCACTACCTGCTGTCCTGGTACTACGCCTGGGGCGGCGCCACCGACACCTCCGCGGGCTGGGCCTGGCGCATCGGCTCCAGCCACGCCCACGGCGGCTACCAGAACCCGCTCGCCGCGTACGCGCTGAGCAGCTACGCCCCGCTCAAGCCCAAGTCCTCCACGGGCGCGGCCGACTGGGCCACCAGTCTCACCCGGCAGCTGGAGTTCTACCGCTGGCTCCAGTCCGACGAGGGCGCCATCGCGGGCGGTGCCACCAACAGCTGGCAGGGCCGCTACGCCACCCCGCCGGCCGGTACCCCCACCTTCCACGGCCTGTTCTACGACGAGCAGCCCGTCTACCACGACCCGCCGTCCAACCAGTGGTTCGGCTTCCAGGCCTGGTCGATGGAGCGCGTCGCCGAGTACTACCAGCAGACCGGTGACACCCAGGCCAAGACCGTCCTCGACAAGTGGGTGTCGTGGGCGCTGTCGAAGACCACGATCAACCCCGACGGCACCTACCGCATCCCCTCCACCCTCCAGTGGAGCGGTGCCCCCGACACCTGGAACGCCACCAGCCCCGGCGCCAACAAGAGCCTGCACGTCACCGTCGCCGACTACACCGACGACGTCGGCGTGGCCGCCGCCTACGCCAAGACCCTGACCTACTACGCGGCCAAGTCCGGCAACGCCGACGCCAAGCGCGTCGCCAAGGCCCTGCTCGACGGCATGTGGACGCACGACCAGGACACCCTGGGCATCGCCGTCCCGGAGACCCGCACCGACTACAAACGCTTCAACGACCCCGTGTACGTCCCGAGCGGCTGGACCGGCACCATGCCCAACGGCGACCGGATCGACTCCTCGTCCACCTTCTCCTCCATCCGCTCCTTCTACAAGAAGGACCCCGCCTGGCCGAAGATCGAGGCCTACCTGGCGGGCGGCGCGGCCCCCGTCTTCACCTACCACCGGTTCTGGGCCCAGGCGGACATCGCCCTGGCCATGGGCTCGTACGCTCAGCTGCTCGAATAGCCCGCCCCGCGTTGAGCAGACGCTGTTCGTACGAATCGGCCGGGCGGTCCCGCGTGGGGGCCGCCCGGCCGCACGCCGTCCACCGGACGCCGTGCGGAGGCCGGTCCCGTGCGGAGGCCGGTCCCGGGTGGACCGGTCGGCGGGTGGAACGACCGACGGGGGTGCCGGCGCGGGGGGCGGTTGGGCGCCCGCGCGGGCAGGCCCCTGAGGCTAGGAACGCTCGACTGCGTCGAGGGCGTGTTCTTTGAGGAAAGCGCCCGCATGGGCCGCGGCTTCCTGCACGGTCGCGTGGCGCGTCCCCTCGGTGATCGCGGCGGATGCTCCATCAGCACCCACGCCCGTCCAGCTCCAGTCACCGGAAGGTGCCTGCACCAGTTCGGCGGTCCCCCCGAACAGCGCGAGCGTGCTCCTGCCCGCCGACGCGGGCGCCGAGCGGCTGACCGCGTCGGGCCATTTCTTACGGGCACCCTGCCGGGTGATACCCCAGACAGCGCCCAACTGCTCGTAACTGGCGCCGTAGGAACCGGCGGTTGCCGCCGCGTGCGCGGTCAACCGCCTGACCTCGGCATCCACCATCTTCCAAGCGGCCAGGACGGACAGTGTCACTTCGAGGGGATCTGCTTCCCACATGCGGTCCGCGGGCAGCCCGGTCTGTCGGGAGCGGATCGCCGTGGCCAGCGGATTCAGGGCGTCATGCAGCGCCTTGTCGAGTTCTGCCTGCTCTTCCGGGGTGATCTCGGAGACGGTCATGCGACAACTATAGTTTCCCAATCTCCAGTTGGAAACCAAAGTTTCCAACTGTGTCCCGCTCGCTCGCGGCCCGACCATATCGGCGACACGGCCCTCCAGTGCTGTGCCAGGCGTCTTTCGCCGGCGGCCCGCCCGTTCCGCCGGATGATGTAGCGGCGGACACGCGGCCCCGTTCCCGATGGTGGACTGTGTCGGCGCCACGGGGGGCGAACGTTGCTTGACGAGACGCTAGCCCGACCGGAAACCGCCCCGGACGGTGCCGTCCGGGGCGTACAGACCGTGCAGCAGCCCGACGGCGTCCCCGAGCCCCGCGCAACGGGGGAAACCGCGCACCCCCCGCCGGTCCCAGCCCGGCCCCGCGGGCAGCACGAGGGGACGCCCGCGCGCACCGGCGGCACCCCAGCGCAGCCCGTCGAGCCGCCGCGCCAGCGCGGCCGATGCCGTGGAGCGGGCCTGAGACCACAGCACGACCGCCGCCGGACCGGTTCGCCGTACACACGCCAGGAGCGCTTCCACGGGAACGGCCGCCCCGAGCATCCGGCACGGCACGCCCCGCTCGGCAAGAGCGGCGTACAGGGCCTCGATCGGCAGCGCGTGCTGCTCGTCGGGCGCGCACGCCAGGACGACCGGCGGCGCCCCGGCCGGGACAGCGGCCCGGGGCAGCAGCAGCGGCGCGCTGCGCAGGGCGGTGGAGACATGCCAGGACAGCAGGTGCTCCACCTCCACGTAACGGTCGGCGGAGGACGCCCACTTACGGCCCACGGCACGCAGGGTCGGCACCATGATCTCCTCCCACGCCCCGACCAGCCCGTGGGTCCCGACGGCCTCCAGAAGCCCGGACTCCACCCGTGCGGAGTCCAGCCGCACGGCGGCGCGGGCCAGGCCCCGGCACTCCAGCCGTACGTCGCCCAGGGGCAGACCGCTGCCGGCTGCGCCGCGCCGTGGCACCGGGGGCACGGGGGCGGCCGGGGCGCGCCGGTGCGGTGAGGCGGGTGGGGCGGATGAGTTCAGTGAGTCCGGTGAGCTCGGTAGGTTCCGTGAGGTTTGTGAGTCCGACGAGTCCTGTGCGCCCAGTGTGTTCCGTGCGCTTCGCGGGTCCGGTGGGAGCGGGGCGGCAGGCGGCACGGGGACGGGGGAGCCGGCCGGTCCGGGCCCGCCGTTCCCGCTCTGTGCGAGGGCGACCCGGGCCGCCTCGGCGGGCGGCGCGCCGCCCGCCGTCAGCCGGCACATGTGCTCGACCAGGGCGACGTCCGCCGGACTCCAGCGGCGGTGCCGGCCCGCTGAGCGGGCCTCGGGCCCCAGTCCGTAGCGCCGGTCCCAGGAGCGCAGCGTCGTGGGGGAGACCCCCAGACGCCGGGCCACGGCTCCCGTGGTCAGTCCCGGCGGCGCCGTCGCCCGCGCGGCCTCTTCGGTCATGGCTGATGGCCCTTCGGTGGGACACGACCCGGCGGGGCCCGCGTGGCCCGGCCCCGCCCGCAGGCTACTCGATGCGCAATCGACGCACGTTGTGATCGTCACCGACCGGATCACAGGCTGGATCACGCCGGGGCGAGCCGTCCCGGAGCGAGCCGTTCCGGTGCGACGGACCGGCTTCGGGACGGCAGTCGCGCACCGGGGCCGAGCAAGGAGGCGATGCCGTGAATCCCTTCACGACGGGTCAGGACGCCCCGGCCGCTCCCGCCCCGCCGCTCGCCAGCGGCGGGACTGCCCGGCGGGCCCCGTCACCCGCCACCGGCCCGCGCAAGACGCCGAAGAGACCGATGCCGCCGATGCCGCCGAAGACACGGACCGGCACTGCCGTCGACATCGCCGACGCCATCGATACCGTCGGCGGCGTGCACACGGACGCGCTTGCCCACGACTCCGGTGCCGTCGTACGCACGTACTCCAGCGACGCCCCCGCCGTCACCCGCACCGGCTCCCGCACCGGCATTCGTACGCGCACCGGCACGGGCGTTCGAGAGGACGTCTCCGGAGCCGGCCCGGCCGCTCAGGCGCCCGGGCCCGGCACGCCCACCGACGACTGGACCGACCTGCACACCCGCTGGAGCGGCCTCGTCCACGGGCTGGCCCGGCAGGCGCTCGGCGACCCGCGCGAGGCCGAGGACGTCGTCCAACAGGTGTTCACCGCCGCCTGGCGCGGCCGGAGCGGCTACACACCCGAGCGCGGCACCTTCTCCGCCTGGCTGGTCGGCATCACCCGCCGGAAGATCGCCGACGCGCTGGCCGCTCGTGCCCGCCGTGCCGAACTGGCCGTGGCGGCCGCGGGACTGCGGCCCGTCCCGGTCCTCGCCCCGGAGGACGACCCGGAGCGCGCCCTCGACCGGATCGTGATCGCCCACGCACTGGACGGTCTCAGCGAACCACAGCGCCGCGTGCTGCGCCTGGCCTTCTACCAGGACATGACGCAGACCCAGATCGCCCACGCCACCGGCTGGCCGCTGGGAACGGTCAAGAGCCACGCCCGGCGCGGGCTGGACCGGCTGCGGCACAGCCTGGAGACGCGGACTCCGCCGGCCGGCGGGACGCGCGGCCTCGCCGCGACCGGGCGAGGCTGTCCGGTGACGGACGACGGCAGGGGAGGGGACGAGGGAGGAGACGAGCATGCGTGACGACGACGCTCCGGGTACCCGGCGGCCCGAGGAGGCGGCGACGGGCCGCGACGGCACCCCGGAGGACCACCGCCCGGCGGGCACCCCGCTCACCTGTCTGGTGACCGGTGCGACGGGATACATCGGCGGCCGACTGGTGCCGGAACTCCTGGCGCGCGGCCACCGGGTGCGCGCTCTGGCCCGTACGCCGGACAAACTGCGCGACCAACCGTGGGCCGGGCAGGTCGAGACGGTCCGGGGAGACGTGACCGACGCCGCCTCGATGGCCCGGGCGCTGGCCGGCGTGGACGTGGCCTACTACCTCGTCCACGCCCTCGGCAGCGGGCACGACTTCGAGGACACCGACCGCGCCGCCGCCCGCGTCTTCGGCACCCAGGCCCGCCGCGCGGGCGTCGGCCGCATCGTCTACCTGGGCGGGCTCACCCCCGGATCCGTACCCGAACGGGAGCTGTCACCCCATCTGCGCTCCCGTGCCGAGGTCGGCCGGATCCTCCTCGCCTCCGGAGTGCCGACGGCCGTCCTGCGCGCCGCGGTGATCATCGGGTCCGGCTCGGCGAGCTTCGAGATGCTGCGGTATCTCACCGAACGGCTGCCCGTGATGGTCACCCCTCGCTGGGTGCGCACCAGGATCCAGCCCGTCGCCGTCCGGGACGTCCTGCGGCTGCTGGCCGGCTGCGCCCACCTGCCCCGCGACGTGAACCGCTCCTTCGACATCGGCGGCCCCGAGGTCCTGACCTACCGCGACATGATGCGCCGCTACGCCGCCGCGGCCGGGCTGCCCCGGCGGGTGATCCTGCCCGTGCCCGTCCTCACCCCCGGCCTGTCCAGCCACTGGGTCGGCCTGGTGACCCCGGTCCCGGCCTCCCTTGCCCGGCCCCTCACCGAGTCCCTGCGGTACGAGGTGGTGTGCCGCGAGAACGACATCGAGCGGTACGTGCCGAACCCGCCCGGCCACCCCCTGCCCTTCGACCGGGCCGTCGCCCTCGCCCTGCGCCGGGTCCGCGAGGCCGGCGTCGCCACCCGCTGGTCCTCGGCCTCCGTCCCCGGCGCGCCCAGCGACCCGCTCCCCACCGACCCGGACTGGGCGGGCGGCAGCCTCTACACCGACGTCCGCGAACGCGAGGCCGCCGCCTCGCCCCGGGCGCTGTGGGAGGTCGTCGAGGGGATCGGCGGCGAGAACGGCTGGTACTCCTTCCCGCTCGCCTGGGCGGTACGCGGCCTGCTCGACCGCTTCGCCGGCGGCGTCGGCCTGCGCCGGGGCCGCCGCGACGCCCACCGGCTGAGGGTCGGCGACTCCCTGGACTTCTGGCGGGTGGAGGAGATCGAACGCGGCCGGCTGCTCCGGCTGCGCGCCGAGATGCGTCTGCCGGGCCTGGCCTGGCTGGAGATGCGGGTCTGCGACGACGACGGCGCCACCGCCACCGGCACCGCCACCGGCACCGCCACCGGCACCGGCACCGGCACCGGCACCGGCGGTGACAGTGGGTGGGGCGGTGCCGGCCGGGCGGAAGGCCGGGACAGCGCTCCCGGCCAGAGCACGAGCGGGCCCGTCCGCTACCGGCAGCGCGCCCTGTTCCACCCCCACGGGCTGCTCGGCCACGCCTACTGGTGGAGCGTCCGGCCGTTCCACGCCCTGGTCTTCGGCGGGATGGCCCGCAACATCGTGCGCGCCGCCGAACACGCGGCACCGGCAAAGGACCGGCGCGGCGCGGGCGCGCCCGCGTCCCCCGACCGGACCGGGAACCCCGGCGCCCGCACCGGTCCACGACCCCCCTCCGGAAGAAGCTGACGCCCATGCGCGTGTCCGTCGTCCTGTTCACCGCCGATCTGCGCCTGCACGACCATCCGCCGCTGCGGGCCGCCCTGGAGTCGTCCGACGCGGTGGTCCCGCTGTTCGTCCGGGACCCGGCGGTCGAGGCCGCCGGATTCGCCGCGCCCAACCGGCGTGCCTTCCTCGACGACTGCCTGGCGGACCTGGACACCGCGCTGCGCGAGCGGGGCGGCCGGCTCGTGGTCCGTTCCGGCGACCCGGCCGAGGAGGTGTGCCGGGTGGCGGCCGGGACGGACGCCGTCGAGGTCCACATGGCGGCCGAGTGCAGCGCGTTCGCGGCCCGCCGCGAGGAGCGGCTGCGCACGGCCCTGGAACGGGACGGCCGCCGGCTGTCGGTACACGACACGGTCACCACCGTCGTACCGCCCGGCCTGCTGACCCCGGCCGCCTCCGACCACTTCGCCGTCTTCACCCCGTACCACCGGCACTGGGCACAGGTGCCCCCGAGGCCGGTGTACGGCGCCCCGCGCACGGTCCCCGTGCCCGGCACGGCCCGCGGCGAGAGGCTCCCCGCGGGCCGACGGGGAGCGGCGACGTCCCCGGGCCTGCCGCCCGGCGGCGAGAGCCGGGCCCGCGCGGAGGTGACCGCCTACTGGCGCCGGGGCCTGGATTCGTACGACACGACGCGCGACGACCTGGCGGCCGACGCCACCTCACGGCTCTCGGCCCACCTCCACTTCGGCACCCTGTCCCCGGTGGAACTCGTACACCGGGCACGGCGGCACGGCGGCGCGGGCGCCGAGGCGTTCGGCCGGCAGCTCGCCTGGCGCGACTTCCACCGCCAGGTGCTCGCCGCACGGCCGCACGCCGCCCACGCCGACTACCGCACCAAGGGCGACCACTGGCGGTCCGAGGACACCGCCGGCGCCGACATCGACGCCTGGAGGGAGGGCCGCACCGGCTACCCCGTCGTCGACGCCGCCATGCGGCAACTGCGTCACGAGGGCTGGATGCACAACCGGGCCCGGCTGCTCACCGCGAGCTTCCTGACCAAGACCCTCTACGTCGACTGGCGGATCGGGGCCGCCCACTTCCTGTACTGGCTGGTCGACGGCGACCTCGCCAACAACCAGCTCAACTGGCAGTGGATGGCCGGCACCGGCAACGACACCCGTCCCAACCGGGTCCTCAACCCGCTTGCCCAGGCCCGGAAGTACGACCCGCAGGGGGACTACGTACGCCGCTGGGTTCCCGAACTCGCCGGGCTCCGTGCCCCTTCGGTGCACGCACCGTGGCGCCTTCCCGACGAGGAACGCGCCGTCCTCGACTACCCGGACCCGATCGTCTCCCTCTCCGACGGACTCGACCGCTTCCGCCACGCCCGGCGCCGGGGCACCCGGCCCTGACCGGCACCCGGCCCGGGCGCTGACCGGCAGCGGCTTCGAGCGGCGGTGGACGGCGGCCGACTCACCGGCGGCCGGTACGACGACGGAACCGCTCCCCGCCGACCGCCGCCTCCGCCCAGGGTCAGCCTCCGCCTCCGCCCGCCCTCTGTCGGCGGCCGTCCCCGCCCCGCGCCGCGGCCCAGCGCAGCAGCGCCGAACGCCCCCGGTCCGGAACCGTCCACAACGGGTGCCCGGCGAGCCCCCACCGGCGCAACAGCGTGTTGGCCGCGAGGAAACCACTGGTGGCCGCCCGTTCCATCAGGGCCACCGGCAGCCCGGTGCGGACCGCGTCGCCCGCGACGACCAGTCCGGGGGTGGGGGTGTCCACCGTGGGCCGGTCGCCGTGACCGCCGACCGGGAAGAGGGGGCAGTCCGACCGCCACTCGTGCCGGGCGTCGACCACCCCGGCCTGCCGCGTCTCCGGGTACACCCGGTGCAGTTCGCCGAGCAGCTCCTTCGGGACGGTCGTCCGGTCGGCGTCACCGGCCTGGGCGTAGGCGTGCAGTTCGACGACCGAACCGCCGGTGCGTGCGGCCCAGCGGGCGGCCTCGCCCTCCCAGGCGCTGAGCACACTGACGTTGTCCAGGGCGCCATGGCCGCTGGTGCCGAGAAAGCCCGGCCGGTCCGCCCGTACGGGGGCGTCCAGCCACAGGCGGGAGACCAGGAACGGGGGCGCCGTCCGCAGCCGCGCCACGCGCTCGCGCCAGCGCGCGTCCCCGAGCCCGCCGGAGCGGGCCACCAAAGAGCGCAGACCGGCCGGGTCGAGGGCGAGCACGACGGCGTCGTACGGCTCCTCGTCCACCTCCGAGGCCACCGTGAAACCGCCCTCGGGGCGGACGGAGACGGCCCGCACCGGGGTCCCGGTGCGCAGCCGCGCGCCGAGCCGGCCGAGCCGTGCCGCGAGCGGGTCCCACAAGGCCTGGGGAAACGGCTCCCGGGGTACGTCGAACAGCAGGCCCTCGGCCGAACCGAGGAAGTAGATGTGGAACATCAGCGCCATCTCCGCCGCCGACAACTGCCGGGGATCGGCGAAGAAGCTGCGCGAGAACACCTCGAACGCCAGATGCCGGGCCGCCGGCGGAAAGCGGACGGACTCCAGGAAGTCGTACGCGCTGATGCGGTCCAGCCGGTCGTACACCGCGGGCACCCGCACATCGAGCAGTGGCAGGGCCGCGCCCGGCCGCATTCGGAGCAGGTCGCGCGGGCCGAACGAGTCGCTCAGCGCCACGAATCCGAGCGCGCTCAGCGGCGGGGTGCGCGGCACGCGCCGGAAGCCGTCCCGCCGGCCGTCGGAGTGGACCAGGGGATAGTCGGGCAGTCCGGTCAGCCGGTCCAGACCCGGGTCGGTGCGGCGCAGCAGGGCACGCAGGTTGTAGTACTGCCGGAAGAAGGCGTGGAAGCCACGGCTCATCGTCACCGTGGTCCCGTCCGCGAGCCGGGTGGGCCATCCCGCCAGCCGTCCGCCGAGCTGCTCCTCGCGCTCGCAGAGGGTGACGCGCACCCCCCGTTCGGCCAGGGCGGTCGCGGCGGTCAGCCCCGCGATACCGCCGCCGACGACCATCGCGCGCGGCGCGCCGCTCCCTTCCGCGCGGGCGGCGCCGGGTGACGCGGGCAGCAGCCGGGCGCGCCGGTCCCGGCCCGGCCGCGTCCTGGAGATACCGGAGGCGAACCGGCCGGCCGGGCCGGTCATCGCGCCGCCCGCCCGGAGCGCCGGACGAGCGCGACGAACCCTGGGCGAGGGGCGAACCGGACGAGGACGGGGGCCGGATCGGGGGTGTGCGGTGCGGACATGGCATCTCCGGGGTCGGTGTCGGGACGGCCTGAAGGGGCGTGAGGGGGAGTCTCAGGAGGTGTCGGGGCCGCGTCGCGGGACGAACGGCAGGCCGAGGGCCGAGCGCAGCATCGCGGGTACGGGCACGTGCAGGCCCATGGACAGGTCCTCCGCCAGGCTGGTGCGGCCGTCGAGGAAACGCAGCAGCCGGCCGGCGGGCACGCGCGTGAAGAGACGCGTGAAGAAGGCCGGGCCGTCGATCCGGCCCCGGTCGAGGGCATGCAGCAGAACGGCGTCCATCAGCAGTGAGCGGGCGGGGTGCGGGCACGGCGGCAGCGGGTGCCGTCCCGTGTGCAGCGCGGCGGCCACCGCGGCGGTCTGCCGGCCCACGGCGCCGAAGGCGTACCCGGTCGCGGGCCGGATCGCACCGGCCGCCGCCCCGATCCGGAAGACGGACGCGGCGCTCCTTCGGGGGAAGACCGCGTCGGTCATCGGGATCACCCCTTGTTCGTACGCCGTGACCTCGTGGTCGCCGATCCGCAGCACCCGCCCGGTGTACTCCCCGAGCGCCCGGTCGTAGGCGCCTTGGCCGAGCGGACGGCGGGAGAACTCCGTGTACTCGACGAGCGCCTCGCACGGGCCGGTCGGCAGGACGTAGCCGAACGAAAGACCGTGCGCGGGCTGGGGGGTGCGGAAGTCCATCAGTTCGACGGCGGCCGTGTCGAACACGGGCCGGCGGGCCCGGACGAACCAGCCCCGGAAGTGCTGGAGCAGCGTCGTGCGGGCGGGCGGCAGAACACGCGGCGGGCGGGAGTCGAACACCCACCGGGCCCGTACGCGCACCTGGCCGCCGTCCGCCCGGCGGGCGTGCACCAGCGCGCCCCCGGGCAGCGGTTCGATCCGCTCGACGACGGCCTCGACGGTCCGTACGTGCGGGCTGCCGGCGAGCGCTCTGCCCGTCAGTTCCTCGAACGCGGCGGAGGACAGCATCTTGTACCGCAGCGGCGCGATGCCACGGTCGACCGCCCGCCCGTCGTGCGAGCGCACCCGCAGCCGCCGCCAGCTCGCGGACAGCACCTCGTCGTACGGCCCGGGGCCGGTCTCCCAGTAGCACCAGGTACGCCGGGGCGCGCGGAACGGCCCCGGCGGCGCCGCGAGCAGCACCGCCGTCACCTGGTGGGCCGCCTCGGGCGGTCGGGCGAGCCGTAGGGCGAGCGACAGTCCGGCGGCCCCGGCGCCGACGATGGCGACATCCGATTCCATCTCCCCGTCCGTCTTTGGCGTCACGTCCGGTGTACCTCCGTCTCCAGCCCGTGGTCCGGTCCCGGCCCGGTCCCGACCCGTCCGGTGTTCTTCCCGGTTTCGCCCGTGCGGTCCGGGGCCAGTCGGGGTGGTGGTTCGGGTCCCGTTCCTTCTTCCCGCCGGCCGGCCCGATCGGATGCGGGCGGAGCCCGCCGCGTACCCCCGTCGCCGCCGATCCACCGGACAGCGCATCCGCCGAGGCCCTCCATACGGAATGTGTCGCGGAGAAGGAAGCACGACCAGCGTGAGCACGGTGCGCGAAGCCCGGCTCCACCGGCGAGAGGACCCGCGATGCGTATCGACCAGGCGAGTGGCCGCCATTCGGCGGATCCGCTCCGCAGACCGCCCGCGGCGGACCGCTCCCCGGAACCCGGCGAACCCGCCGCGACTCCGAGCCCGGGCCCGTCTCACGCCCCGTCTCACGCCCCGGATCAGACCCCGGGTCCGGCCGCGGCCCAGGCACCGGTCACCGCGCGCGCGGTGGACGAGGACGTGCCGGGCGCGGTAGGCCGGGAACTCGACGCCCTGCTCGCCGGCCGCCTCGGCGACTGCCGCGCACTGGATCCGGTGTTCGCACACGACATCGCCGAGCGCGTCGCCCGCTTCACGGCCGCCGGCGGCCGGCGCATCCGCCCCCTGCTGGTCTGGTGGTCCTTCCGCGCGTGCGGCGGGGACGACACCCGGGTGGCCGCGGTACTGCGGACGGCGGCGGCCCTCGAACTGCTCCAGGCGTGCGCCCTGGTCCACGACGACCTGATGGACCGGGCGTCCACCCGCCGGGGCGCGCCCGCGCTGCACACGGACGTCACCCGTCAGTACACCGTCACGGTGTCGCCGCTCGCCGCCCACCGGCTCGGCGCCGGTGCCGCGGTGCTCGCCGGGGACCTCGCCCTGGCCTGGGCGGACGACGCGTTCACGGGCGCACTGCTGGATCCGGCGCTCTCCTGGGACACCGCGCACCGGCTGAAGGATGTGTGGGCCGCGCTGCGGACCGAGATGGCGGCCGGCCAGTATCTCGACCTCCAGGGGCAGGCCACCGCCGACCGCACCCGGGTCCGGGCCGTGCGGGCCGCCTGTCTCAAGAGCGCGCGGTACACCGTCGAACGCCCCGTCGAACTGGGCGCGGTGCTCGCCGGAGCCGGCCCCGACACCCTCGGGGCGCTGCGCCGGGCCGGCCGCTGCGCGGGCCTGGCCTTCCAGCTCCGGGACGACCTCGACGATCTCTTCGCCGACCCCTTCGCCACCGGAAAGCCCTCCGGCGGAGACGTACGCGAGGGCAAGCCGGCCTACCCACTGGCCGTGGCCCGGGGGCTCGTCGCCGCCGCGGGCGACCGGTACGCGCTGCGCGTGCTGGAGGAGGCGCGGGGCCGCGCCGACCTCACCGACGAGGAACTCGGCGAGGTACGAGACGTGGTGGTCGCCACCGGCGCCCGCGATCTGGTGGAGAGGCGGATCGCCCGGCTCTCCGAGCGGTGTCTGCGCCTCTACGACGAGACGCCCCCGGACCCGGCCGCACGCCCACGGCCCTTGGCCCGGCGCGATCCGGCATCGTACCCGCTGACGCCCCGTACGCCGGCACCACACGCACCAGGAGCGGGCGGCCTCGCACCGCACGATCCCGTACCGCTGTACGACCCCGCACCACCGGCGGATTCCGCACCTCCTGCCGATCCCGCCCGGCCCGGCCCGGCACCGTACGCATCCGCACCCCATGAATCCGCACCGTATACACCCGCACCGCACACACCGGAACCGTCCGCGGCGGCCCGGTTGCGGGCGCTGCTCGCCGAGATCACCGGTGCCCAGGGCCGGGCCCCCGGCCGGCCGGATCCCTCCGGCGCGGCGGGCCGGCCTCCGGCCCCGGACTCCGTCCTGACCGGCACGGGCTCGGAGCCGGGCCGGTGACCCGGACCGTCACCGGCCCCACCGACCACGTCGTGGTCGTCGGCGCCGGTCTGGCCGGGCTGTCCGCCACCTTGCATCTGCTCGGCGCGGGCCGCCGGGTCACCGTGATCGAGCGCGACGCCCGCCCCGGCGGCCGGGCCGGGCGGCTGGAGTTCGGCGGCTACCTCGTCGACACCGGCCCCACCGTGCTGACCATGCCGGACATCGTCGACGAGGCCTTCGCCGCGGTCGGCGCCGCCCTGCGCGACCGGGTGGAACTGATCCCGGTGCGGCCCGCCTACCGGGCCCGGTTCGCCGACGGCAGCGCCCTCGACGTGCACACCGACGCCGAGGCGATGGAGGCGGAGGTCGAACGCTTCGCCGGCGGGGCCGAAGCCGCCGGGTACCGGAGGCTGCGCGACTGGCTGGGCCGGCTGTACCAGGCGGAGCGGGGCCGCTTCCTCGACGCCGACTTCGACTCGCCGTTCTCCCTGCTCACTCCCGATCTGGTACGGCTCGCCCTGCTCGGCGGATTCGGCCGCTGGGAGGCCCGCGTCGCCCGCCATCTGCGCGACGAACGGCTGCGCAGGGTCTTCTCCTTCCAGTCCCTGTACGCCGGTGTGTCACCCGAACGGGCCCTTGCCGCGTACGCGGTCATCGCCTTCATGGACACGGTCGCCGGGGTGTACTTCCCCCGTGGCGGGATGTACGCCCTGCCCCGGGCCATGGCCGACACCGCCGCCGAGCACGGGGCGGTCTTCCGCTACGGCGAACGGGCGACCCGCCTGGAACGCCGGGGCGACCGGATCACCGCCGTCGTGACGGACCAGGGCCGAGTCCCCTGCGACGCCGTCGTCCTCACCCCCGAACTCCCGGTCGCCTACCGACTGCTGGGCCGCGCCCCGCGCCGCCCGGTACGCCTGGCCCACGCCCCGTCGGCCGTCGTCCTGCACGCCGGCTGCGACCGCACCTGGCCGGAACTGGCCCACCACACCCTGTCCTTCGGGAACGCGTGGCGGTCCGTCTTCCGCGAACTGACCCGAACCGGCGAGCTGATGAGCGATCCCTCCCTGCTGATCACCCGGCCCACCACGACCGACCCGGCGCTCGCCCCGCCGGGCCGCCATCTGCACTACGTCCTCGCCCCCTGCCCCAACACCGCCATCGGCCCCGGCGGCGCCGATTGGACGGACCTGGCCCCGCGTTACCGGGACGGCCTGCTGCGGGAACTCGACCGCCGGGGCCTCGCGGGCATCGCCTCCGCCATCGAGGCCGAGCACCTGGTGACCCCGGCGGACTGGTCCGGACAGGGATTCGCGGCGGGCACCCCGTTCTCCGTCTCCCACACCTTCGCCCAGACCGGTCCGTTCCGGCCCCGCAACCTGGTCCGAGGCACCGCCAACGCGGTCCTGGCGGGCTGCGGCACCACACCGGGCGTGGGCGTGCCCCCCGTCCTGCTGTCCGGAAAACTGGCCGCGGCCCGCATCACCGGCAGCCCCGGACCAGGCCCAGGCCCCGGCCGACGCCCCGGCTCCCGGCCCGGATCCCGCCCGCGCGCGGCCTCCGGCGGACCAGGAGCGCCGGTCGTCACGGAGGTCCGGCCATGACGGCACGCGAACTGAACGCCGCGGGCATCACCGACCCGGTCCTGCGGGCCGCCTACCGCCACTGCCGCGTGCTGAACGCCCGGCACGGCCGTACGTACTTCCTCGCCACCCGTCTCCTGCCCCCGGCCCGGCGCCCCGCCGTGCACGCCCTGTACGGCTTCGCCCGCTGGGCCGACGACATCGTCGACGCCTTCGACGCCCTCGATGCCCGTGACCCGCGTGACCCGAGTGCCTCGCGTGACCGGCTCGGGGCCCGCGGCATCCAAGTGGCCCGCCGCGCCGCTCCCGTCGGTGTCCCCGGCCCGTCCGGGGCCCCCGGGACCGCCCGCAGGGCCGCGGCCCTCGACCGGCTGAGCGAGGACCTCACCCGGGGGCTCACCGGAGGACACGGCGTCGCACCGGCGGTCGTCGCCCTCGCGGACACCAGCCGCCGCTACGCCATCGACCACCGGCACTTCGCCGACTTCCTGACCGCCATGCGCAGCGATCTGACGGTCACCGAATACGCCTCCTACGACGATTTGCGCGCCTACATGCACGGTTCGGCGGCCGTGATCGGGCTGCAACTGCTGCCCGTCCTCGGCACCGTGGTGCCCCGGGCGGACGCCGCTCCGTACGCGGCCGAACTCGGCGTCGCCTTCCAGCTCACCAACTTCCTGCGGGACGTGGGGGAGGATCTCGACCGGGGCCGGATCTACCTGCCCCAGGACCTGCTCGCCGCCCACCGGGTCGACCGGAGTCTGCTGCGCCGCTGCCGGGACAGCGGACGTACGGAGGCCCGAGTGGTCGCCGCCCTGCGGGAGTTCGCGGCGCTCACCCGGTCCGCGTACCGGCGAGCCGCGCCCGGTGTGCCACTGCTCCAGCCCGTAGCCCGCCCCTGTGTCCGTACGGCGCTCGTACTGTACGGCGGCATCCTGGACGCCGTCGCCGCCGACGGCTGGACGGTGCTGCACCGCCGCGCCGCGGTACCCGGCGGGCGCCGTGCCCTCGTCGCCGCCGACGGCCTGCTGCGCCTCGCCACCGCCCGCCTCGCAGCCCGGTGCGGGACGCGGCCCGCCGCGACCGGGCACCCTGGCCCGAACTCCTTTCCCGGGGAGGTCTCGTGACCCGCCCCCTCCCGCCCCGGCGCGAACGCCTGCCGGTGCGCCTGCGCCGGGCCCCCGTCTCCTGGGAGCGGCAGCGGCCGGCCTGGCGCGACGCCCGGCCCGCGCTGATCGCGGCCGCCCTCGCCCGGGCGGAGGCCCGGGCGAGCGGCAACTGGTACGTCGTCGGAGCCACCCGCGAACTGCGCCCGGACCGGCCGCTGGGCCGTGTCGTCGCGGACCGCGAAGTGGTCCTGTGGCGCGACGCGCGGGGACGCCTCGTCGCCGGACCCGGAGTGTGCCCGCATCTGGGCGCACCGCTGCGGGACAGCCCGGTGTGCCGAGGCACCCTGGTGTGCCACTGGCACGGACTGGCCCTCGAAGGGGGGCCGTTCGCGGGCTGGACACCCTGGCCCGCCCATGACGACGGGGTGCTGCTGTGGGTCCGGCTGGACGAGGTGGGCGGCGAGGAGGCCACCGACGCGCCGCGGGTGCCCGACCGCCCCGCGACCGGCCGGGCACTGACGGCCGTGTACACGGGGACGGGCCGCTGCGAGCCGCAGGACGTGGTCGCCAACCGGCTCGATCCCTGGCACGGGGCCTGGTTCCACCCGTACTCCTTCGCGGACCTCACCGTGGTGAGCGCCCCAGGACCCGACGAGGACGGCGATAGCGCCGAGGCCGGAGCGGCCGAAGCGGCGGGCCACGCCGACGCGTTCGTCGTCGACGTGTCCTTCCGGCTCGGCGGACGCCTTGTCGTGCCCGTCCGCGCGGAGTTCACCGCGCCGGGCCCGCGTACCGTCGTCATGCGGATCGTCGAGGGCGAGGGGGAGGGTTCCGTCGTGGAGACCCACGCGACCCCGCTCGGCACCGACGCACTGGGCAGGCCCCGCACCGCCGTGGTGGAGGCCGTCCTGGCCACCTCCGGACGGCGCGGATTCCCGGTGGTACGCCGCGCCGAGCCGCTGCTGGCCCCGTTACTCCGCGCCACCGCGGGGCGTCTGTGGCGCGACGACCTGGCCTACGCCGAGCGGCGCTGGAGTCTGCGCTCCACGGGCCGTTTCCCGGGCTGAGCCGGTCGCCGCGACGCGCCGTCCCCCGCCTCATCCGCACGACCCGCCCATCGCCCCTCGGGAGACGGGGGATCCGAATTCTCATCGGGTTCGCATAGTCCCAGGCCGGAGCGGTGACCGAGGCCTCTTCGGGCTCCCGGGCGGGCGGCCCGCACGGCGACACCGGCCACGAACCGCCGCCCCTGGCATCCCGGGATGGTCAGCCCCACCCCGCCCCGGGACCAGGAAGCCCTGGACGCCCCGGGGCCAGGGCCCGCCCCCGGTGGCCGGGCAGCCCCGGCCACCGGAACGGACGACCGCCGGGGCGCCGCCGATCCGCCGCCGGTCCGCCGTCGCTCAGCGCACCGCGAGCAGGTGCTCCAGCGCCAGCTGGTCGAGCCGCTCGAAGGCCATCGAACGCTCCGCCACACCGTCCGCGTCGAAGGTCTCGTACGCGGTCGGGTCGGCGAGCAGTCCGGCGAGACCGTCCGCGGCCGTGGGCTGGGCCAGCTCGTCCAGACGGGACGCGGCGAGCGCGGCGACGACCTCCGGGTCGGCGCGGAAGGCGGCCGCCCGCTCCTTGAGGATCAGGTAGTTGCGCATGCAGTTCTTCGCCGACTCCCACACCCCGTCGAAGCCGTCGGTGCGCACCGGCTTGAAGTCGAAGTGGCGCGGACCCGTGTAGCCGGCCGTCTCCAGCAGGTCGACCAGCCAGAACGCCTGGCGCAGATCGCCCGCGCCGAACCGGAAGTCCTGGTCGTACTTGATGCCCGACTGGCCGTTGAGGTCGATGTGGAACAGCTTGCCCGCCCACAGCGCCTGCGCGATGCCATGCGGGAAGTTGAGCCCGGCCATCTGCTCGTGCCCCGTCTCCGGGTTCACCCCGACCATGTCGGGCCGCTCCAGGCGCTCGATGAAGGCCAGCGCGTGCCCGATGGTCGGCAGCAGGATGTCGCCGCGCGGCTCGTTCGGCTTCGGCTCGATGGCGAAGCGCAGATCGTAGCCCTGGTCGGTGACGTACTGGCCGAGCAGGTCGAAGGCCTCCTTCATCCGGTCGAGCGCCACCCGCACGTCCTTCGCCGCGCCGGACTCGGCGCCCTCGCGCCCGCCCCACGCCACGTACACGGAGGCGCCCAGCTCCACGGCCAGGTCGATGTTCCGGATCGCCTTGCGCAGCGCGAAGCGGCGCACGTCGCGGTCGTTGGCCGTGAACGCGCCGTCCTTGAACACCGGGTGGGTGAAGAGGTTGGTGGTGGCCATCGGCACCTTCAGGCCCGTGCGGTCGAGCGCGGCCCGGAAGCGCTTGACCGCCGTCTCCCGCTCGCTCTCCGACGACCCGAACGGGATGAGGTCGTCGTCGTGGAAGGTGACGCCGTACGCGCCGAGGGCGGCCAGCCGCTCGACCGACTCGACCGGGTCGAGCGCCGGCCGGGTGGCGTCGCCGAACGGGTCACGGCCCTGCCAGCCGACCGTCCAGAGGCCGAAGGTGAAACGGTCGTCGGGGGTGGGGAGGAGATGCTGGGCCATGTCCGGCTCCTTCGCGCGGGGTGCCAGATCCGGCGGCGAGGCTGGCCGCCGGATTTGTTTTCTGAGATAACTAATACCCCCGGGGAGCCGTCGGGCGCCAGAGCCCGCACCCGGAGAAGGACGAGGTGTCCCATGGCCGACCACTCGGAAACCGCACCGCGCCACCCGCAAGAGGTGCCGGAAGCGCACCATCCGGGCACGGCCCGCCCCCACCGTCCCGTGGTCGTCGGCGTGGACAGCTCCACGCAGTCCACCAAGGCCGTCGTCGTCGACACCGCCACCGGCGAGCTCCTCGGCCTCGGCCGCGCCCCGCACACCGTCACCGGCACCCACGGCGCCCGCGAGACCGACCCCGAGACCTGGTGGACCGCGCTCGCCGCCGCCGTCGCCGAAGCCCTCGCCGAGGCCGGTGTCCCCGGCCGCGCCGTCACCGGCATCGCCGTCGCCGGCCAGCAGCACGGCCTCGTCGCCCTCGACACCCCGGGCGGCCGCCCCCTGCGCCCCGCCCTGCTCTGGAACGACACCCGCTCCGCGCCCCAGGCCGCCGCCCTCACCACCGCCTTCGGCGGCCCCGGAGCCTGGCTGGAACGCACCGGATCGGTGCCCGTCGCCTCCGTCACCGCCACGAAATGGCAGTGGCTGCGCGAACACGAACCCGCCGTCGTCGCCCGCACCGGCGCCGTCCGCCTCCCGCACGACTTCCTCACCGAACGGCTCTGCGGCGAGGCCGTCACCGACCCTGGCGACGCCTCCGGAACCGGCTGGTACGACACCGGCCGCGCCGCCCACGACCCCGCCCTGCTCGACCTCCTCGGCCTCGACCCCGCGCAGCTCCCGGCCGTCGCCCCCACCGGCGGCACCCGGGCCGGCACCCTCACCCGCGCTGCCGCCGACACCCTCGGCCTGCCCGAGGGCATCGCCGTCGCCGCCGGAACCGGCGACAACATGGCCGCCGCCGTCGGCCTCGGCCTCGGCGCCCAGGGCCTCCTCGACCACCCGGTCGTCAGCCTCGGCACCTCCGGCACCGTCTTCGCCGCCACCCGTACCCGCCCCGCGAGCCCCGGCATCGCCGGCTTCGCCGCCACCGACGGCACCCATCTGCCCCTCGGCTGCACCCTGAACTGCACCCTCGCCGTCGACAAGGTGGCCGCGCTGCTCGGCCTCGACCGCGAGGACGCCACCCCCGGCGACGGCCTCGTCCTCCTGCCGTACCTCGACGGCGAACGCACCCCCGACCTGCCCCACGCCGCCGGACTGCTCACCGGCCTGCGGCATGCCAGCACCCCGCAGGCCCTGCTCGGCGCCGCCTACGAGGGCGCCGTGTTCACCGTCCTGCGGGCCCTCGACGAACTCCTCGCCACCTGCGGCCTCGACCCGGCCGACCCGGTCGTGCGCGACCGGCCCCTGCGCCTGATCGGCGGCGGCGCCCAGGGCCGGGTCTGGACCGAGACCGTGCGCCGGCTCTCCGGCCGGCCGCTGATCGTGCCCGCCGCCACCGAACTCGTCGCTCTCGGCGCCGCCGCGCTCGCCGCCGAGGCCGCGTCCGACGGCACCGACGCGGTCGCGATCGCCGGAGCCTGGGGCACCGGCACGGGACGGACCCTGCCGCCGGCCGACCGGGACAAGGAGACCTGGGAGCGGATCGCGGACGTCCTGGACCGGGCGACGCCGACGCTGCTCGGTTAGGGGTTGTCCGGCGGATCTTGGCCGGGGCCGGGGCGTCTGGCACGGCACCTGGCTGCGTTGCCGAAATGCCTGAACAGCTCCGCTGTCAAGACACTCCGGCGCCTTGCCCCGCACCGCACCAGACGCCCCGGCCTGTCCGACCCTGATCCACCGGACAACCCCACCCCTCAGTCCGTCTCCGCCGGCAGGATCCCCTCCAGGCGGCGCGGTCCGTGCATGCCCTTCAACTGGTCGAGTTCGATGTCGCTGGTGGCGGACGGTCCGGAGATCCAGGTGAGCGGGCGGGCCGGGGCCGGCCGGTCCGGGGCCGAGGCCGTCGCCGGGGCGCCTGGCCCCTGCCCTGGGGTCAGAGTCAGGGTCAAGAGGTCAGGGGAGGGCAGGGATCAGGGGTCAGGGGCGGGGCCAGGGCCGCCCGTCGAGCCGTTCGATGTCCCGGTTGAAACGCTCCAGCACGGCGGCGAGACCGGCCACCTCTTCGGGCGTCCAGTCGGCGAGCACCCGCTCCAGGCCCTCCACGTTGTACGTCCGGTCGGCCTCCAGCCGCTGTGTCCCCTCCTCGGTGATCCGGAACTTGCGGGCGATGCCGCCTTCCGGGTCGGGGATCCGTTCGACGAGCCCGGCACGCAGCATGGCCGCCGTCTGCCGGTTCAGCGTCGAGGCGTCCAGACCGAACGCCTCGCTCAGCTGGCTGATGGACATCGGCCCGTCCATGCTGATCCGGCTCAGCAGGACGTACGCACTCCGGTCGAGCTGCCAGCCCGCCGCCCGGGCCCGCGGAGTGTGCAGGTGGGAGTGGCGCGCCAGGAGCATGGTCTCGAACTCGATCAGATGCGTGGGCTTGTCCATCGGGGTCCTGTCGCAGCGGGGCGGTGTCGTCGGGGCGGGAAACGGAGTCAGGGGTACGGAGCAGGGGCGGGGGACTGGCGGCGGAAGGCGGGCGGAGGGGAGCGGGCCCCGCCCAGCATAGGCAGCCCCGCCGGGGACTCCTCCATGACCCGGCTTGTGCATCATGCACATAATGTGTACGTTGCACAATGCTCGTGCCGCCGTACCGCGCCCTCCGGCGCCCCGCCGGCCCGTCCGCCCGCAGGCGACGGCCCGTACCCGCTGATCACGGCACCGCCCGACTGCCCGACTGCCCGACCGCACGACCCCGACGTACGACGACCCCGGCGTACGACCCGGATCCGGGTCCACCACCCGGACCCGGGCCCGGATCCACCACCCAGACCCACGGAGAACCCATGTCCGCCAGCGCCCCCGCCAGTCGCCCCCAAGGGGGCGGCGGCATCGTCGGCGTCCTCGCCCTCGCGGGCATCGTCGCCGCCCTCATGCAGACGCTCGTCGTCCCCCTCATCGGCGACCTGCCCACCCTCCTGCACACCGGCCCCTCCAACGCCTCCTGGGTGATCACCGCGACCCTCCTCGCCGCGGCCGTCGCGACGCCGGTCGCCGGACGCCTCGGCGACATGTACGGCAAGCGCCGCCTGCTGCTCGCCTCCACCGCGCCGCTCATCGGCGGCTCGGTCGTCTGCGCCCTGTCCTCCTCCGTCGCCCCGATGATCGTCGGACGCAGTCTGCAAGGCCTCGGCATGGGCATCGTCCCGCTCGGCATCAGCCTGCTGCGCGACGTCCTGCCGCCCGAGAAGCTCGGCTCGTCCATCGCCCTGATGAGCGCCTCCATGGGCGTCGGCGGTGCCCTCGGCCTGCCGTTCTCCGCGGCCGTCGCCGAGCACGCCAGCTGGCGCGTGCTGTTCTGGGTCGCCGCCGGCCTCAGCCTGGTCGTCGCCGTTCTCGTCTTCCTGCTCGTTCCGGCGGGCCGGACCACCGGCAAGGCCGGCCGCTTCGACGTGCTCGGCGCCGTCGGCCTCGGTGGCGGACTCGTCGCCCTGCTCCTGGCCGTCTCCAAGGGCTCCGGCTGGGGCTGGGGCAGCCCCACCACCCTCGGCCTGTTCGCCACCGCCGCCGTCGTCCTGCTCGCCTGGGGTGCCTGGGAACTGCGCACCCGCGACCCGCTGGTCGACCTGCGCACCACCGCCCGCCCGCAGGTCCTGGTGGCCAACGCGGCCTCGATCCTGGTCGGCTTCGCGATGTACGCGCAGTCCCTCGTCGTCCCGCAGCTGCTCCAGCTCCCCGAGGCCACCGGCTACGGCCTCGGCCAGTCGATGATGGCGATGGGCCTGTGGATGGCCCCGGCCGGCCTCATGATGATGGCCCTCGCCCCCTTCGGCGCGAAGCTCTCCGCCGCCCGCGGCCCGAAGGTCACCCTGTCCGTCGGCAGCCTCGTCATCGCCCTCGGTTACGGCTCCTCGATGTTCCTCATGGGCTCCACCTGGGGTCTGCTGATCGTCACCCTCGTCTGCAACACCGGTGTCGGTCTCGCGTACGGCGCGATGCCCGCGCTCATCATGGGCGCCGTGCCGCAGCACGAGACCGCCTCCGCGAACAGCTTCAACACCCTGATGCGGTCCATCGGCAGCTCCGTGTCGGCCGCCGTCATCGGTGTCGTCCTCGCGCAGCTGACCACCGACCTCGGAGGGCACCTGTTGCCCTCCGAGAACGGCTTCCGCGTCGCCCTGCTGATCGGCTGCGGCGTCGCCCTCCTGGCGTCCCTCGTCGCCGCGCTCATCCCGGTCCGACCGCTCACCGACGCCCCGGAGCCGGCCGGCGCCGAGACCGCGCCGGCGCGCGAGACGGCTGCCTGACCGACCCCCCGACCACCCACCCCCCGACCGACCGGGCCGGCTCTCCGTCCGGCCGGTCAGGCGGTGGAGGCGGGCCCCTGCAACGACGGTGTGCCCGGCTCCCCGCACAGGGGAGCCGGGCACACCGTCGTTCGTCAGGATGAGGCCAGGGCCAGGGCCAGGGCCTGGATCCCCGGAAGCCCCGGGACCGCTCGGGCGCTCAGGAGCGGCGACGCGGCTTCCCGGAGCGTCCGCCGCTCTTCGGCGCGCCGCCTCCGGTCGTCCGCCGCCCGCCGCCCGGCTTCTGGCCCTGGCGACCCGGCTGCGGCTGCTGTCGGGTCTTGCGCTGCGCGGAGCCCCCGGCCTTGGCGGCCTTCTGCCCTTGGCCGCCGGTCTTCGCGGCGTCCTTCGTCCGCTCCTCGGGCCGCCGTCCCCGCGAGCTGTTCACGGTGCGCCCGCGCACGATCCCGATGAAGTCCTCCACCAGATCGGTGGTGGCGTCCTCCGGCCATGACAGGGCCACCCGCGATTCCGGCGTTCCCGTGATCGTCCGGTACGTGAGGTCCTTGCGGTGGTGCAGCCGGGCCAGCGACTGCGGGACCACGAGCAGCCCGATCCCGGCCGCCACCAGCTCGATCGCGTCCCCCGTCGTCGCCGGCCGCTCGAACGCGGGCAGCCCCGGCGGGCCCTCGCGCCCCTCGGCCGCCCAGTCCAGCGTGTCGTCCTGCGGATGCAGCACGATCTCGTCGGCGATGTCCTCGACGGTCACCTCGTCCGCCGCGGCCACCACGTGGTCCTTGGGGCAGACGACGACGGTCGTCTCCGCGTACAGGGGGATGGCGCTGAGCTCCGTACGGTCCACCGGAAGGCGGACGAGGCCGGCGTCGGCGCCGCGCTCGCGCAGCAGCACCACCGCCTCCGCTGACTCCACCTGCACCAGTTCGAGGGGGATGTCGGGCAGCCGCTCCCGCCAGATCCGCACCCACTTCGCGGGTGTCACCCCGGGTACGTACGCCAGCCGGAAGGAGACCGGGGAGGCGGGGGGCGCCGAGGGGGCAGGGGAGTCGGGGGAGCCGGGGGAGACCACGGATCCCGTGGATCGCGTGCTCTCCGGGGCTTCCCCGGAGGCCTCCGGAGCCGGGGAAGGGGCGGGGGAGCTGGGGGAAGATGCGTCCGAGCCTGTCACCAGGCCAGATTACCGGCCGTGGTCGGAAGGGGCGGCCCTGCCCGATATTCTTGTCGGTATGACCCAGCACCAGAGCGCCCAGACGATGAAGCCCGCCACGGCGGCGAAGAAGCTGGGCGTGTACCTCGACGCCACCCCTGACGAGTTCCGCGCGGGTACTGTCTCCCGCGCCGAGCTGAACGCCCTCCAGACCGACCCGCCGGAGTGGCTGCGCGACCTGCGCCGCGACGGCCCGCACCCCCGCCCCGTCGTGGCGGCCAAGCTGGGTGTCTCCATCTCCGGTCTCGTCCGTGGCGGTGTCACCGACGCCCTCACCACGGCCCAGATCGACGCACTCAAGGACGAGAACCCCGAGTGGCTGCAGAAGGAGCGCGCCACCCAGGCCGAGGTCCGCAAGGAGACCGCCCGCATCAAGGAGGCGCAGGCCGAGAAGGCCGCCCGCGCCGCCGCCGAGCGCGACTGACCCCTGTCCGCCGTACCGGGCGGCCCCTGGGCACCTCGGTACGGCGAACGAGTCCGGCCCGTGGCCCGTCGGCCACGGGCCGGACGCATGTGAGCCCGCGTCCCGCTTCGCTCCCGCGACCGCACCCTCTCCTGCTTCTGACGGCGTCTCTTCCCCGGCCCCCGGCGGACGGCTGCCACCCGGTGAGCGCCACCCGGATCGAGGAGCCGCACACCGCACCCGAACCGCCCTGATGGTGCGACTCTCCTGAAAACACCGCGAGTTGAAAGTTCTGTGACGACCTTGTTGCAGGTCAGGGGCTGCGTGTAGACACCACCGAATGGCAGACTGACGCGCCGCATCAGCTGCCTATGGGGGGGTATGTCATGCAGCCGACTCAGCCGAACGGTCCCTACCTCGGGCCAGACGGAACGGCTCCGCCGCCACAGATCGAAGCGGGCCGACTCGTCGGCCGCATCCGGAGTCTGTCCAAGATCTCCGTCCTCGGAATACTCTTCGGCGTCCCGCTGACCGCGGGCGGTACCCACTACGGGATCACCCGAGCACCCACGGGTTTCGCCGCCGCACTGATCGCCGCACTGATCGGCGCGGCGCTTCTCGCCGGCGGACTGCTCGGGTACGCCCGGGTCCTACGGCTGCGGCGCCGGCTGCGGACCCTGCTCCCGGCCGGCCGACGCTCCCCGATCGCGCATCTGCCCAGCGCCCGCCGCGCCGCGACCCTCGCCGCGTACCTCAATGGGGTGCTGGTCCTGCTGGGCCTCGGCGGTGCCGGCTGGCTGCTCTTCATGGGTGGATCCTGGGGCGCGTACGGCAACCCGTTCGGCTTCGGCGCCCTGGCGATGGGCGTGGTGATCCCTCTCTCCCTGGGCCTGGCCGCCGCCTCCACCCTCCCCGACCTGCTGCGTGTCGTCCCCCTCGGGGCCCGTACGGGGCAGGGGCTGTACGGCGTCTTCGTCCTCGTCGCGGTCCCCATGATCGTCAAGGGTGACGGACCGCTGCCCCGGCTGGCCGGCGCGGCGATCGCCGCCGTCGCCCTCGGGGCCGCGGCCCTGCTCGGCCGGTGCTACCAGCGGATGGGCGGGCCCGAGACCCAGGCGGGCGCCCGGCCCGGCGAACACCCGCCCGAGCGGTCCGGGCCCGGCTTCGGACCCGCGCCCGCGCCTCCGACCGGCGCCCCGCACCCGCACCCGGGCCCCTACGGGAACCCTCCGCAGAACCCTCCCCACGCCGGCACCCCCTACGGGCCCTCGGCGCCCCGCCGCGGACGGGGCGGACTCGTCCTCACCATCGTCCTGGTCCTCGTGCTGCTCGCCGGTGGCGGCGGCCTCTTCGCCGCCAAGAAGTACGGACTGCTCGACGGTGACGGTGTGACCACCGATGTCACCGAAAACGCCACGGCACCCGCGTACGGCATCGGCGGCGCACGCGAGGCCCAGTGGGCGGCCCCGGCGACCACGCCCGAACACAGCGGCGGCTTCCTGGTGAACGGCGGCGACGGCGTCACCGTCCACCTCGACGACACCACCGCCACCGGCTACGACCTCGCCACCGGCAAGCAGAGCTGGGAGATCAAGGACCGGTCGGGCGCCTTCCACCTGTGCGCCGTCTCGCCCACCGCCGCCCACGAGGTGATCGCCCTGGTCATGCGGCGCGGGACGCAGGGCCCCTGCGGCGCCGTCGTCGCCATCGACACCCGGAGCGGGAAACAGCTGTGGTCCCGGCAGATCCTCGCCACCGACGACCGGAGCGGGATGGGTGGCGCCGTCGTACGGGTCACCCGGGACGTCGTCGTCACCGGCACCCGGACGGCACCCGTCGTCCTCGACGCCCGCACCGGACACGTCCGCTGGACCGGCGCCGACCAGCCGCTCGCGGACGGCGAGGCCCGCACCCTCGGCAGCCTCGACGTGACCGGCGACACCCTCGTCGCCTCCTACGAGGGCGACTCGGCGGACCCGAGTACGGTCCTGCGCCGCTTCGACCTGCGCACCGGCAGGGTCACCGAACGCATACCCGCGCCCAAGCCGCCGCGGCACGACGGCGGAGCGCCGTCGACGACCGTCGTCAACGCCGACCCGCTCGTGGTCGCGCTCGAGCCCAACGGCGGTTTCGATCACTTCACCTTCGCCCGAACCGGCGGCGCGTGGAAACTGCTGCACACCGAGGCCGTGCACGGACTGAGCCCGCGCCTACAGGACCGGCAGCCCGGCATGGTCGCCGGTGGCGTCCTCGTCCAGGCCTACCGCGTCGACGACCCTTCACTCGACGTCGGCTTCGACAGCGTCGTCGTCGGCTTCGACCTCGAGTCCGGCGCGCCGGCCTGGCAGCACACCCTGCACCGGGACGCCGGTGACGTCATCCTGCTGCCCGGCACGGTCAAGGGCGCGATCCGCGCCGTCGCCTCCGACAACGACACCGGCCTGCAGCTGTACGCCTTCCCGCTGACCGGCGGCGAACCGGTCCGGGGCGGCCGCCTCACCATCGACCCCGCGCTCCCGGGCGCGCCGCCCCACTCCGGCGCGCTGACGCAGGCCGTGGTCCAGGGGGACCGGCTCGTCGTGTCGGACGAGGCGAACAAGTTCCTGGCCTCGTTCCCCTTCCCCCGTCCCTAGGAGCCGCCCCCGGCCGCCGGGCCGGGTTTCCGCATGATCAGATGCAGCAGCCGGGCGGTGTGCTTGTACGGCTCCCGCCCGGCCGCCGCGATCTCCAGCCGCTCCAGACGGGCGTAGTACGCGGGGTCGCTCTTGAGCACGTCGTCGGGGATGTAGTCGCAGAACACGCGGATGCCGTAGTGGTGGACCTCACCGCAGCCGAGACCGTGCAAAGCCGAGGTCAGCTCCTCCGCCGTGTGCATCCGCAGCTCGGCGTCGAAGAGCTCGGTGTGTGCCGTCCGCGCGTCCAGAGCCCGGAGTACGACGTCCGGATCCATGGTCCGCACCGCCGAACGCAGCGCCTCGGAATGCCGGTTCATCGCGATGACGGAGAGAAGCCCGCCCGGCCGCAGCGCGCCGAGTGCGGTGCCGAGTGTCCCGGACGTGTCCGTCGTGTACGGCAACAGCCCGTGACAGAGCACGAGATCGAAGTCGCCTGACGCCAACTCCCCTGGGAGAGCCGCGACATCGGTCTCCGCGCAGATGACCCGGTCGGCCACACCGGCCGAGGCCGCCCGCCGGGCGGCGGTGGCGAGCATGGCCGGCGCGTAGTCGGCGATCGTGACCCGATGGCCCCGCGCCGCCAGCCACACCGCGTCTCCTCCGTCTCCCCCTCCGAGATCGAGTACGCGCAGCGGACCCGCCCCCGACGCGCCCAGGTGGCCGGCGAGACCGGCCTGCGCCACGGCGTAGCGCAGACGCCCCCACGGCGCCTCCTGCCACTCCTGCCACGCGGAGACACCCTGGTCGAAACTCTCGGCACCCCGCACCGGGGCGGCATTCCGCTCGATCATGCGCCGACCCTACGCGGCCGACGGTCTGCCCCTCATCCGGTCGCGCGGTTCTCCGCGCCGGGGGAGCGGATCGTCAGCAGGGACTTCGGTACGGCCTCCCGGAGCGCCTCGGTGAGGGCCGCGACCGACGGATGGGCGCCGGCGCCGCCACGGAAGGCGATCCGGGTCCTGCGGCGGACCGGAAGAGCCGTCAGAGACACTCCCGGTGGCGGCTGTGTCGCACCCAACTGCGGTACGACGGCCACACCGTGACCCGCCGCCACGAAGGCCAGGACCGTCGCGAACTCGTCCACCTGATGCCGTACGCGGGGCACGAAGCCCGCTGCCCGGCACATCTGCTCGGTCACCGCCCGGCACATCGTGTCCGGCGCCGCCATGATCCACGGAGAGTCCCGCCGCAGCGCGAGCACCTCCAGGCCGCCCGCCCCGACCGAGGCGCCGGGGCCACCCCGCTCGTCGCGGCACGCCAGGTACATCGCCTCCTCGCACAGCGGCACGCCGGCGAGCCCCGGCTCCGGCGGCTTCGGCACCAGGTCGTAGTCGTGGACGAGCGCCACATCGAGGTCCCCGGCGCGCAGCGCGTGCGCCACCCCCGACGGGTCCATCTCGCTCACCATCGGTTCCAGAGCGGGGAACCGGGCCGCGAGCAGAGCGAGCGCCTCGGGAACGAGGGCACGTGTCGCGGTCGGGAAGGCCCCGATCCGCAGCGGCCCCGCCGGACCGTGCCGCGCCTCGGCGAGTTCGGCCTCCGCCTGCTCCAGACGCTCCAGGACCGCCTCCGCGTGCCGGACGAGGTTCCGGCCGGCCGGCGTGAGCCGCACTCCGCGCCCGGAGCGTTCCAGGAGCGCGACCCCCGCCTCCCGTTCCAGCGTGCCGAGCTGCTGCGACACGGCCGACGGAGTGAATGCCAGGGCCTCGGCGACAGCGGCGATGGTGCCGCGCAGATCGAGTTCGCGCAGCAGTCGGAGACGTCGTACATCGAGCATCAGCTCAGCTTACGTATCTCGCCGAAAACACGAACCGGACCTTGAGGCTGGCATGGAGCCACCAGGACTGTCCGCGGGCCCGGTGGCGTGTGCCGCCCGGAGTGCCCGCCGGCCCGTCTGCCGGCGGGGCCGCGGGCGAACCCCGGCGTGCGCCCGGGCCCCGGACGGAAAACCGTTTGCCCCGCCGTCCGGCGCGTGGATAGCGTCCCCCGCGTGACGAGCCCCGAATCGGAGAGAGCCAAGCCGTCGGTCACCCGGCGGCGGAGTCAGAGCTGAGCCGGAACCACCAGGTTCCCGGCCGGCTCCGCCGTGCGTGACCGCAGACGCGTCCCGGATCCCAGTGGGCATGTGCGCGCGACGCGGCGCCCGGCCCGCGGATCCGACTGGTCCGCACTCTCGTCACCGGAGCCGACACCATGCCCTTCCTCGTCCATGTCCTGGGTCTCGCCGTCTTCGCCCAGGGCACCTCCGAGTTCATGCTCTCCGGACTCGTCCCCGGCCTCGCCCGCGACCTGTCCGTGTCCCCATCGACCGCCGCCGGTCTGACCTCGGCGTACGCGATCGGAATGATCATCGGCGCGCCAGTGATGGCCCTGCTCGCCGCGCGCGGGCGCCCGCGCCCCGCCCTGGCCGGTTTCCTGACCGCCTTCGTGGCCGTCCACGCCGTCGGGGCACTGACCACGGACGTCACCGTCCTGTACGCCACCCGCGTTGCCGCCGCCGCGGCGAACGCCGGATTCCTCGCGGTGGCCCTGCCGTACGCCGCCGCCCTCGCCGGACCGGCACGGCAGGCCCGCGCGACCGCGGTCCTGCTGTCGGGCGTGACCCTGGCCTGCGTCGTCGGCGTCCCGGCGGGCGCGGCGCTCGGCGAACACCTCGGCTGGCGCTGGGTGTTCTGGTCCGTCGCCGTCCTGTGCCTGCCCGCGCTCGCCCTCCTCGTCCGCTCGGCCCCCGTCGCCCTCGCGGCCGGACCCGGACAGGTCTCCGGAGCGATCCCGGACCCGGACGCGGGCCCCCTGCCCGGCGCCGCGGACGCGGGCGTCACCCCGCCCCGTACCACGTCGACCGATCCCGCCCCGAACCCCGCCGACCGTGTCCGGCGCGAACTGCGCACCTTCCGCTCGCGCCCACTGCGCGGCACTCTCCTCTGCGCGGCCCTGGTCAACGGAGCCACTTTCGCGAGCTTCGCGTTCCTCGCACTCGTCGCGACCGAGGTGGCCGGACTGCCTCCGGCCGCCGTTCCCGCGCTGCTGGCCGCCTTCGGAACGGGAGCGTTCGCCGGCGTCACCGTCGCGGGCCGGGCCTCACTCCGGGTGCCCGTCGTCCTCGGCGTTCTCGTCCCCGCATGGGCCATGTTCGCCCTGGTCGCCGCGTATCCCCTGGCCTTGTTCGCGCTCGCGGCCCTCCAGGGCGCGCTGTCCTTCGCGCTCGGTACGACACTCGTCAGCCGCGTTCTGCGACTCGCCTCCGAAGCACCCACGCTCTCCGGCGCCTCGGCCACGGTCGCCCTGAACACCGGAGCCTTCGCGGGTCCCCTGCTGGCCGCCGCCGCGACCGCCCACACGAACGACCCGCGCGCCGCCCTGTGGACGAGTACCGCTCTCTCGGTGGTGGCGGCGGTCCTGACCTGCCGTCATAGCTTCGCCACCAGCACGCGCCGCACCGGAGTGGGTCGTTGACCACGGAACCCTGAGGACGCCGAGGACCTCGGCCGGCCGCACCCACCCCCGCCGTGATCCGCTCCCCGCCGCACGAAGCCCGCGCTGCGGGGCGGGCAGGGGTGCCGGGCCCGGTGGGCGGGCGCGGGCGCCCCGGCCGGGTCGGATAAGAGAGGCCGCCTCGCACCCGGACCCCGGCAAGGCCGGCCGGCGATCGCCCGGCCGGCCGACACCACCGCTACCGGGGGCCAGTGCCGCGAGATCGGTGTTCACCATGACGGCGATCCCGAACACCAGCGCCCAGGCAGGCCGTTCCACCGCCCACAGCGCGGTCGCCGCAGCACCGAAGACCAGCGCCTTGACAGCGAGGACACCGGCCCGCGGCAGTGTGTACGTCGCCTTGGGCGAGGCGAACAGGCCCCAAACGACAGCCGCCGCTACGGGCGCCGCGACGGCGAGAACCATCCTCAGCGCCATGTGCTCCACACTGCGCCATCCCCACCAGGCGAGGCACACGAGCGCGACGAGTTCCAAGAGGAAGGCGATGCCCTCGTTGGCCCAGTACAGCGGAGTGGGGAGTCTCATGCAGGCCACCTTGCAGCACACGATCTTTCGAACGCGACGGGGGCGAATTCACCGCCACCCGGCGCGATCCGACGGACCCTAAAGGTCGGTCAGCTCCTCCGCGTAGACCGTGGACAGCGGCTGCGGCCCCACGTACTGCTGGCAGTTGCACTGCCCCGCCTCGAACCGCAGCGGCTTCTTGTTCTCGTCCCAGGCGACCGGGATCTCCACCCGCTCGTGGCACCGGCCCTTCTTGTCGTGCTTGGCCAGATGATGCGTGCATCCGCACACCGGCTCCGGCGTCCGGCTCGCGGCATCCAGCGCCAGCCGCTCCTGCCGGCCGGCCTCCAGCAGTTCCATCTTGCGTTCGTGCCGGTTCCTCATCGCGGTACGGATGTTGTCCGCGGCCCAGGCGAACCCGCCGGTCCAGAAAAGGACGAGCGGAATCCAGATCCAATTCCCCATAAGACTTCTCTCTCCCCGTTCACTCATGTGCTTGTCGAGCAGGATAGCGACGGGAACCGGAGCCGATGACCGGCAGGATGACGGCATGACACATCGGTTCACCGGCATCCCCGAACCCGCCGTCGCATCCGCCGCCGGCCCCGCCCCGGCCCGCACCGCAGACATCGCCGTCGTCATCGACGTGATGCGCGCCTTCACCGTCGCCGCCTGGGCGTTCGCACGCGGCGCCGAGCGGATTGTCCTGGCCGAGACCGATCGGTCCGCCCTGCAGCGGAAGGCGGCGCACCCCGACTGGCTCGCTCTGAAGGACGGCGCCCCGGCCCCCGGCTTCGACCTCGTGAACTAGGGGCTGTCCGGCGGATCTTGGCCGGGGCCGGGGCGTCTGGCACAGCACCTGGCTGCGTTGCCGAAATGCCTGAATAGCTCCGCTATTAAGACACTCCGGCGCCTTGCCATTCACCGCACCAGACGCCCCGGCCTATCCGACCCTGATCCACCGGACACCCCCTAGCCCGGACTGATCCGCTCTGCCGACCTCACCGGCCGCACCCTGATCCAGCGGACGACGGCCGGAACACGCGGTGCCCTGGCGGTCGCCCATGCCCCGCTCGTCCTCTGCGCGAGCTTCGCGGTGGCCGGCGCGACGGCCCGCGTACTTCAAAGCGAAGGCGACACACGGCAGGTGACTTCGTGATCACCGGCGAGGACGGCCACGCGGAGGAAGACCTGGCCTGCGCCCACTACATCAGCCGCCGTGCCCACCTTGCGCCAGCGGACGCCGCGCCGCCGGACCCGGAGCCCTACCTCCACCGCGCCCGCACCTCCCGCGCGGCCGGCGAACTGGCCGAAGGGCTGCGGCGCGGGTACCGGGGCGTGCACCGGGACGACATCGAACTCTGCCTGGAAACCGACCGTTTCCCGTACGCCATGGCGGTGCGACGCGAAGGTGCGATGACGGTCCTGCGCCCGGTGCACCCCATGGCCCCGGCATTCCCTCAGGGACAACGGCGCGGGCCCGGCCGGGCCGACATCGTCGACCGGCCGGGCCCGCACCGCGGGGCATGGGACGCTACTCGCTCACGGTGATCGCCTGCACGGGGCAGGCCCGGGACGCCTCACGGACGAGCGGCCCGCCCGAACCGGCCTCGTGCCCCGGCACGACCATGCTGAAGCCGTCCTCGTCCTGCGTGAACACCTCGGGTGCGACCAGTGCGCACTGGCCCGCGCCGATACACACCCCCGAGTCGACGGAAATTCGCATCCGGCTGCTTCCTCTCACCACGTGACGGGGAGTTCGAGCATCCCCTGGATCGTGTCTCCCGGCTTGAACGGGATCTCCTCGGCCGGCGCGGCGAGCCGCAGCTCCGGCAGCCTGCGCAGCAGCGTGCCCAGCGCGATCTCCAGTTCCATCCGGGCCAGGTTCTGCCCCAGGCACTGATGGATGCCGAAGCCGAACGCCAGGTGGTGCCGGGCCGAGCGCGACCAGTCCAGCCGGTCCGGATCCGCGTACGCGGCGCCGTCCCGGTTGATCATGGACGTCGAGAACAGCACGCCGTCGCCCGCCCGGATCACGACATCCCCGACCGGCACGTCCTCGCGGGCGACCCGCACCAGCCCGTCCGCGATGGACAGGTACCGCAGCAGCTCCTCCACCGCCGCCGGAACGAGCCCCGGGTCGGCTCGCAACTCCGCCAGCCGCTCCGGGTGTTCGAGCAGGGTGAACACCCCGAGCGAGATCATGTTCGCCGTGGTCTCGTGCCCCGCCACCAGCAGTATCGTGGCGAACTGCACCAGCTCCTGGTGATCGGGCCTGCCGTCCGCGAGCTGCCGGGCGACCAGATCGTCGAGCACCCCCTCGCCCTTCTTCGTCCGCTTGGTCTCGATCAGCTTGCCGAGGTAGTCCTCCAGCAGCTCCAGAGCCTTCTCGGAGTCCTCGGCGGTCGGACCGCGCAGCAGCCGGCGCGACTGCTCCTCGAAGAACTCGTGGTCCTCGTACGGGATTCCGAGCAGCTCGCAGATCACGATCGACGGCACCGGCAGCGCGAAGGCGCTGACCAGATCGGCCGACGACCCGGCCGCCACCATGGTGTCCAGCAGCTGGTCCACGATGGCCTGGATCCTCGGCCGCATGTTGTCGGCCCGCCGGAGCGTGAAGCTCGGGATCAGCATGCGCCGCTGCTCGTTGTGCTCCGGGTCGTCCCAGCCGAGGAGCGCTCCCCGGCGCCTTCGTCGCATCGGCTCGGCCCGTTCGAGCGGCATCGGGAAGTCCGCCCGCGTGGAGTCGGTGGACAGGCGCTGGTCCGCGAGCAGGGAGCGGGCGGCCTGATGCCCGGTCACGAACCAGACCTCACGCCCGTTCCACAAGGTCACCCGCGACAGCGGACGCTCCTCGCGCATCGGCTCGAAGGCGGTCGGCGGGTGGTAGGGGCAGGTTCGGTTCTGGGGATAAGCCACGGCTTCGGTCATGAGGGACCTCGCAGAAGGCGCTCGTCGGTTTCGGTCGTGGTGCCGTCCCCACTACATGCCCAAGGCATCTATTCGGTCTACACATACTTCGGCCAAACCGCTGGAACGGATGGGGCCATGTGGCGGAGGGATCGGGCCGGGGCTCCGGGGGCCGGGCACCACCCCCGCCGCCGTTCGCCGGCCGGGAGGGTGTGTGAGGCGGATGGTGTGGCGGTCTGAACGAATGTGCGTGCCGGTCCGGCCCGGAGAGCAATCGCATTCCGGAGCCGGTGACCTGGTCGGCGGTCTACTGTTATGGAATATGTCACGCCGCCCCGTCGAGGGCGCGCGAGGAGGGGATTTCTGATGCCATCGCCTTGCGGTCCCGAAAATGCTCCGACCGGTGATGTCGGAGCGGCCCTGATGATGATCGATTCCCGGCTCAGAGCCGTCCACGGCGGCAAGACGGAGACCGATCGCGAACAGCAGGAGATGATCGAACAGTTTGCCGCTTCCCTCGGTCCGGGGGGAATCGACGAGCTTCTGGACGGCGCCTGCACGCTGATCTACATGTACATGCAGTGGCTGAGAATGGCCTACGAGGATCATGACAAGGACGTGATCGAGTACGTGGTGCCCAATCTGGTCGCGACGATGCGCATGATGACCAAGAGCATCCGTCCCGAGGTCATTCCCACCATGGCCGGACTCGTCATCGCGGCGGGCACGGGCCTCAGCCCCAATCTCTGGCGCAAGCAGTACGGCTACTGGACCAAGGACGAGATGACTCCCCTGGAAGCCACCGCCTTCCTGCTCGCGGACCACATCAACAACATCACCGAAGACGCCGACTTCGCCACCCGCCTCATCGCCACCGCCTTGTCCGAGGCGCTCGAGGACTGACCCGGAACCCGGCGCCGCAGTCACCGGCGGGGCTCCTGCGGACCGGCGTACCACCGTCCCGCAGGGGCCCGCCGCGGACGTCAGAGCATGAGCAGCAGCCGGGTGTTCGCGACGAGCTTGCGGTTCACGCTGGTGCTCTGCACGAAGATCGTGAAGTCGTCGTTGTGGTCCGGCTTGACGCGGACCTCGACGTCCGGAAGACCGAGCAGGGCCCGGGCCTCCGGGCCGGTGAACACCTTGTCGGTCTTCTTCTCCAGCACCGCGATCTGCTTGCGCGCCTGTATCTTCTCCGACTTGCCGAGCTGGTAGAACGCACCACCCGTGCGGTACGTGTGACCGGACTCGACGACCCAGTCACGGATCCCCGCGTCCCGCGTCACCGGGATCAACGCGTACTCCGACGGCTTGGCCGGCGTGAGCCCCGCCGCCTTGATGGTGTCCTTGTTGATCGCGTCCCCGCCCGTGGAGAACACCGCCCGTGACCCCCGGATGCCCTGAGCCCGCCCCACCATGAACTTCTCGGTGGCCGCGCGGATGACCTGCCCGGCTTCCTCGAGACCCCGCGTGCTCGTGGCATCCCAGATGGCGATGTTGTCCTTCGGGAAGCCGCACCGCATGGCCTCGCGCTTGCCCATCTGATCCGGCACCAGGACGGCCAGCGTCCAGTTGTCCTCCTGCGTCTCGATCATCCCGGCCACGGACTCGACCAGCTTCCGGGCATCGCTCGAAGGAGCGTCCGGGCCGCGATGACTCGCGTTCTCCTGCCCGTCGGTGAGGACGAACGTCAGGAAACTGTGGTCACCGTACAGCTGAGCCGTCTGTGCCAGTTCCCGCTGGGACTTCAGAGTGGCGGCCAGGAGCGCGGTCATTCCACCGACCCGGTACAACTGCTTCAGCGACGGCATCCGCAGTACGTCCTTGTCGTAGACGACGCACTCCACTTTGTCCGAGAAGACGTACACCGTCACGCGGGTTTCCTGGTCCAGTTCCCCCGAACGGCGGGCCAGATAGGCGATCTGCTGATCGGCGACTTCGACGACCTTGCTCCGCAGATGCGACATGGACGAACTCGCGTCCAGCACGAGAGCCACGTGATTGATGTAGTTCTGATTCCCGGACATGACAACTCCCCCTCATTCCGATTCGACATCCCTACCGTCTCACCCACCACTGACAATCGGCCGTGCCGCGATCGGCAGGGGCAGGGGAGCAGGGGAGCAGAGGGAGTCGTGGGGACGCAGCCGGAGAGGCCCACGATGTCCGGAACCGCCTCCCCGTCGCCAACGGCAGCCCGGACAGGAAGCGGTGACACCGGATCGGTGAAACGTGATCGGTAAAGCGTTCGACAGGGAGGCCGGAGATGGGGACGATGAGGGCCTTCCGTGCGGAGAGGTAGCTCATGACCACCGTGGATCCTGCCCGGCGTGCCCCGGACACTGTTCCCGTACCCCCGAGTGCCGACTGGGAAGCGCGTATCACCGCGCTGTGGGCCGCTCTCGACGACATGCCGCCGCGGGAGTTCAGGGCTCGGGTGAAGGCACTCACCGACGAGCTCCCCCCTGGCCACCCTGTCGCCGCCTTCGAGCGTGCCTCGGCTCACGACTCCACGGGGCAGGGGGATCTCGCCGCCCCGCTCTACCGGGAGGCACTGGACGCCGGGCTCGACGGCTACCGCCGCCGGCGTACCTCGGTCCAGCTCGGCAGCACACTGCGCAACCTCGGCTCTCTCGACGAGAGCCTCGCTCTGCTGAAAGCCGAACGCGACAGGGACCCCGCACTCCTCGACGAGGACACCGCCTCCCTGACGGACGCCGTCGACGCGTTCTACGCACTCGCCCTCGCCGACGCCGGCCGCGAGCGCGAGGCACTGTCCCTCGCGCTCACCGCTCTTGCTCGTCACCTGCCCCGTTACAACCGTTCCCTCGCCCGCTACGCGAAGGTCCTCGACACCCCGCCCGCCCACCAGGAGCCCTGACCCACCCCAGGCGGGCAGCTCTCCCCGGACCGTGACCGGCCCGCCTGGACCAGGTTCTGCTCCGCGTCTCCGGAGTGATGCCGGCCGGTGCGCACGGCCCCGGCCCGCACGTCGCCCCCTGTCCGCCGCTCGCGGACCGGGTCCGTACCCGCGCCGGCGGTTCAGTCCGTTCCGTCCGCGCGCTCGGACCCGCGGCCGCCCACAGGAGCGGGCCACCGGCGATCGCCCTCGTCATGCCAGAGCGGCCGAGGGTCGACACGCAGCCCCAGAACCTCCGGCCGGGCGTAGTGGCCGCGCGAATCGACCCAGACCTTGACGGCATCGAGATCGGCGAGGTCGATCGACGCCGCCACCAGCCGCTCCTCGGGGCCGGTGTGCGGGCCCGCGAGATACCGGGCGAAGGGGTGGACCACCGCCGACCAGCCACCGCCCGCGGTGATGTGCTCCTGCGGGCCGAGAGTGGACGTCATCCAGTCCAGACACGTCCGATCGACCGGATTGCCCGCGGAGACGACGAACGCCTGCGCGGTGAGGGCGTGCGTCTTCATCATCGCGTCGATCTGTACGTCGGCGACAGCCTCGAAGCCGGCCATGGTCGACAGCCCGGGCCAGGCCGCCGCGTGGATCTCCTGCCCCTGGACGATCAGCGCCTGCCGGGCGAGGTTCATGGTGTGTTCCCAGCAGACCAGCCCACCGACCCGGCCCAGCGCACTGTCGAACACCCGCAGCGTGGCACCGCCGCCCTGAGCCCACACGATCCGCTCCGCGTACGTGGGCTGAAGCTTGCGGTGCACCCCGAGCAATGCCCCGTCGGGGTCGATGAAGACCTGACTGTTGAAGCAGGTACGGGTGCCCGAGAGACGCTCGCTGACGCCGAGGACCACCCCCACGCCGGCCCGCCGGCAGGCCGCCTGGACCCGGGCGATCTGAGGCCCCGGCACTTCGACGGACGCCCCGGCATAGGCGGCGTTGGCGGCCTGCTGGTCCAGCGGGGCGTACGCCTCGATCCAGTACGGGTAGCCGGGCACGAAGGTCTCCGGGAACACCAGCAGGTCGACGTCCTCCCGGCCGGCCCGCTCGACGAAACCGACGGCTTTGTCGACCGTCGCCTCCGTGTCCATGAACATCGGCGCGGCATGGACCGCCGCGACCGTTCGCCTCCTGGCAGCGGGAGAGGGCATGGGATCCTCCTTGAGAGACGACACGACCAGCCCGGCCCGCAGGCGGGGGCTCGTCGGCGACCGACGGACGAACAGCGGCACCCGGGCCCGGCACACCGCCCCCCCCGAGCCGTTCGCGGGCGCGGCAGGAACGATCCCGGACGCGCGCAGTGTGCCACGCGCCACCACCCCTCGTACGGCACTTCCCCTCGATCCGCCGCCTGCCGCACACCCACCCCGGAGCCGCGGCGCACGTTCGTCCTCCCTGCGCCCGGCGCATGCCGGGTGCGGGGAGGTTGAAGGGAGAGCGACGGTTCGTCAGGCGCCGGGAACCCGGTCCAGGAAGCCGTGCACCGAGACGATCCGGCCGGTCCCGGAAAGGGCGATGACATCGAATCCGGCGGCGGGGGAGGACCCGTCGGCGGTGGAGACGAGATCCCAGGTGAAGCGGGCGACGTCGTGGTGGCCGTCCACCGTGCCGGTCAGCTTGAACTCGTGGCCGGGGAACTGCTGCCGCGCCGCGGTGATGCCGGCGACGAGCTGCTCGTGTCCGCGGACGTCCATCAGCGGGTCGGTGTAGGTGCCGTCCTGCTCCCAGGCATCGGCGACAGCCTTCACGAGGGTGTCCGAGTCAGGGGCGTTCCAGGCCGCGAGGTAGCGGTCGACCGCGGTTTCGAAGACGTTCACTGGAAGGATTCTCCTCAAGGGTGGGTTGCACGCCGCAGTCCCGAAGCGGCTCGCCGCCCATCCTGTGCCAGACCTCCCGGGCCGGTCGATTACCAGCGAGGTAATGGACCGGCCGACGGACTCTTCCGATTCACGCGCGCATGGATCGTGTCCGTGGCTTCGACGCCCCTGTGCGCAGCGCGTGGCAACAGCGCGCCGCGCCCGGAGACTTGGTGACGAAGGGTCAGGCGGTCGCGGTGCCGATCACCTTGGTGGGGCTGATCCGGACGACCACGCGGACGACCTCTGCCGGAAGGTCGAGGTACTCCTGGCCGGCGCCGGGGCCCTCGTACTGCTCGGCGAGAGCGACCGCCACGGACCGGCCGATGTCCTCGGTGATGGTGGCGAGGCCGCGTATCTCGACGTACCGCAACGGGTCGGCCGGATCGTAGACGGTCAGACTGGCACGAGGCTCGCGGCGCAGGTTGCGTTCCTTACGACGGCCGGCAGCGGTGGAGACGAGCAGGTCGTCTCCGTCACGGCCGACCCAGACCACTGACGTCTGCGGGCTCCCGTCCGGATTGACGGTGGCGAGGACGGCGGGAACCGGTCCATCCAGCAGTGCCCGGACGGAGTCGTTCAGCAGGAGTGTCATTCGGGCGAAGCTATCGGCAGCCCGACCCTCTCGCACCTGGATTTCGTCCGGCCCCCGCAGGCGTGCCCCCGCAGCCCCACGAGTTGGTCTCACCCTCGTTCCGCACTCCAGGGACCGCCGCAGCACCGTCACGCTCGTGATGGTTGCGCCTCTTGGTGCTCGCGTACGCAGGGTTGATCGCGGGTCTGGCTCTGCTGGCCGACGCCGTGTGATGGGGGCGTCGGGGCGGGGTTGGCGACACGTCCAGGGCGCTTGGTCTTCGCGGGGCCGGTACGGCGAGAGCGCGGGGGCACGTCATGCTCTCCTTGAGTTTGCCGTGGTTGCCGGGCGTGGGGGTCCGGTCTTGGGAGGGTGTGTTCCGGTGGTGGATTGTGATTCTGGGCGGATGCGTGAGGACGCAGCCGCTTTGGCGGCCGCGCGGTGGCCTTTCGCCCCGGCCAGGGAAGCCGACTGGCTACGGGATCTGACCTCCGACGACGGCCTCACCGGATTCATGCCACCGGCACTGCCCGACGCGGCCTGGGTACTCCACTCCATGTACGAGCACGAACTCGGACCTGTGGGAACACCCTTCGCCGAGTACCGGCGGGGCGTACTGGCGGGAGAGCGGCCCGAGCTCGTCGCGGGCCTGGACCCCGGGGAGGCGATGGGCATGCTCCCAGGCGAGCACCCCGGGCCTCGTTGGCGCCGGCTGCGGTGGGCGGAGCTCGCACAACGGACCGGTGAACCGGCCGTACCCGAGGGGGACCTGCCGTGTCACACTTCCTTCCCCTCGATCACGCCGGAGGCTTGGCCGGTCGGCATCACCGTCCCGTCCGAGGGCAGCATGGACCGGGCCGCCTGGAACCGCCTGATCGCGATCCTCACCAGACACAGCCCTCAGGGTGCCGACACCCCCTGCCTGGCCCATTACAGTCCGCTGCTGCACATGAACGAGGACTTCGCCTCACACATCCGCTCCGGCACGCTCGCGTACGCCCAAGCGCTCTACGACCACCCGGAAGAGGAGCACTGGAGCCCGTCCAACCTATGGTCCCGGGACCGATCCTGGGTCGTGTGCACGGACTACGACCTGTGGGCCACCAAGGTGGCCGGTCCCGCTTCCCTTGTTGAGGCTCTTCTCGACGACACGGAGATCGAGGCCGTCCGGTTGTTTCGGGATGTCTGAGGCGGTCTGCGACGCTGGGTTTCGGGCCCGTGCCCGTCCGCCCGGTCGGGTTGTGTTGGTTTTGTTCGGGTGTCTTGTTTCCTTTACGCGTTTTGTGTGGTTTTGGTTTTGGGGTTGTTAGGGTGGGGTGTGTGGTGGGTGTTGAGGAGGTTTTGAGGCTGACGGTGGTGGCGTTGATGGCGTCGGTGGGTGAGCGGCAGGGGGATCTGGCCGCTGTGCTGGGGCAGGCTCAGGCTCAGGTGTCTCGGAAATTGTCGGGGAAAGCGCATTTGTCGTTCGCGGACGCGGATGTTCTGGCGCGGCATTACGGTCTTCATGTTCTGGATCTTCTGGCCGGTCCTGCGCATGCGGTCGGTGTGTGGCGTGGTGTGGTTCCCAGTCTCCGTCACGTCGTGGGGGTGTTCCCGGGCGCTTCGCCCGTTCCTCAGCCTCCTGCTACCGCTGGTTCCCGATCTCCCGCTGCCGTCTCCGAGACGCCCGCTGCCGTTCCGGTGGCGTCGGACGCGGTTCCGGTGGTATCGGTTGATGCCCGGCCTGTCCGGGAGTCTGCCTCCCCCTCCATCGCCGTCTCCGAGGCCCCCGCTGCCGTTCCGGTGGCGTCGGACGCGGTTCCGGTGGTATCGGCTGATGCCCGGCCTGTCCGGGAGCAGGTTCACTCTTCCACCGCTATTCCGGTGGCGTCGGTGGCTGTTGATTCGGTCCGGGAGTCGGGCCGGCCCTCCGTCGTCGTCTCCGGGACGCCCGCTGTCGTCTCCGGGACGCCCGCTGTCGTCTCCGAGGCACCCACCGTCTCCGAGGCACCCGCTGTCTCCAGGACACCCGCTGTCGTCTCCGGGACGCCCGCTGTCGTCTCCGGGACGCCCGCCACCGTCTCCGGGACCCCTGTCGTCTCCGAGGCGCCCGCTGTCGTTCCGGTGGCGTCGGTTGATCCTCGACTCCTCACCGCCACCCCTGTGGAGCCGGTCGTTGTTTCTGAGCCGGTGGTCGATTCCGTGACACCGGCCGTTGTTTCTGAACCGGTCGCCACCCGCGTGGCTTCGGCAGGTCCTCGTTCCGGCGGGGTGCCGGCTTACGCTCCTCCGTCCCCGGTGGCAGGGCCTGTATTCCAGCGGCCGGTCAGGCCCTGTGTCCTGTGTGGGTGGCCCGCTGTCGAGGAGATCGATGGTTTCCCGCAGCATTTGAGCGTTGAGGAGTGCGCCGCGGCCGCCTCTGTCACTGCCGTCGCTGCTGTGGAGGGCATTACGCCCTCCACCTTCACCGGCCTCGTCACCGGTAACCCGGCCATCTCACCCCGCACCGGCCCGTCGGCCTCCACCCGTACCGAGGCGTCCCCCGGTGCAGCCGCTGAACCGTCTTCCGTCACGGTCGGCACGCCGTCTCCTGTCACGGGACCGTCTGCCGTTTCAGCCGGCGAGCCGTCTGCCGTCACGGTCGGCGAACCGTGTCCTGCCCCGGTCACGGGACCGTCTGCCGCCACGGTCAAGCCCGCTGAACCGTGTCCTGCCACGGCCGGCGAGCTGTCTTCCTCTACCTGTTCCGGACCATCTCCCGCCATGGCTTGCGCGCCGTCTGCGTCCCCGGCGACGGCCGCCGGGGCCGCTGAACCGTCCCCGGCCACTGCTACTGAGACGACTTCCGCCGCGGCCGGTGTGCCGTCTGTCGCGGTGGCCGGTGTGCCGTCCCCGGCCGTTCCCGCCAGCGCGGTTGAGTCGGCTCTCGCCCCTGCCACGACCACTGGACCGCCTGCCGTCCCGGCCGTCAAGCCGTGTCCTTCCACCCCTGCCGAATCGTCTCCCGCCCCTGCGTCGATGACGGAACCGTCGGTTGTGGTGTCCAGGGCAGGGGTTCGGCCGGTCCGGACCACACCGGGATACGCCTCGACCGCTCTGGTGGAAAGGATCACGGGACGGGTCCATGAAATACTGGACGCGTGTGAGGGCGATACCGAGACCGCACGGGCGGGGTTGGTCCGCGCGGCGATTCCCGACGTGATGGCACTGCTGAGGATTTCCCGTGTCGGTGGCCGTTACGAACATTCCGAGTTTCCCCCGACCGCCGACATCCTGAACAAACGCTCACAAAAGGGCGCGGATCAGATCTGGGAAGGCCGCCCGAAATGGCGGAACACGCAAGCCATCAGAGCGGTGAAGAACGGGGCACGGTTCGAGGTGACCGTACTCGACATGAACGCCGCTTATCTTTCGGCGTTCAAGTGCTGGCTCCCGATCGGCCAGCTCAGAGAGGAAACACAGGGGACACACGACCGGAAGAAATCCGGTGTCCATCTGATCACCCCGCCTGTCTGGGACCACCCCGATCTCCCCAACCCTCTCGGGAACCGTCAGGAACCAGGAGAGCTCTGGGTCCCCGAACCGCTGCTCCGTCAGCTTCTGGACTGCGCACGCCCCGACCGCCCCGGCGGCGCCCTGTGTGATGCTCCGGTCATCCACCGCTCCCTCGTGTCGGGCGCGACGGAAACCCTGCTGGAAAAACTTCGCCGCGCTCTCGCGGAAACCCGGAAGACCGCGCTGGTCGAAGGCGACGAACTGACCGTGGCTTATGTCAAGGCGATGTATTCTAAATTCGTGTCCACTATCGGCGAGTCCAGTGCGAACCGGGAGCTGCGCCGCCCGGACTGGATGCACATCATCCGGTCGAAAGCGTTCACGAACCTGTGGCTCAAAGCCCATAAAGCACACCAGGCCGGACTGCAGGTCGTGCAGATCTCCGGAACCGACGAGCTTCATGTGACCGGGGACTGGCGATCCGTGTTCGAAGAGGGTTCGGATCTCGCCCAGGTGAAACAGAAAGACACGTATGTTCTCGGGGGTGACCGATGACGGGGTCACCTGATCTGTGGGCCCGGTGGGGCGAGTTCGGAAAATACGAGGCGAGGGGTATTCCCGGGGGGCAGGCCCTGATCCTGGAACTCAACCGCATCGTCCACGGCTCCGGTATCTCCTCACCGGTCACGACCAGGCGAGGACTCTCCGCCCGCCTGCGCTACCTCGACAGCCCCGCCGGCCGTGAAGCGCTGGCCGCGCAAGGCGTCTCCCGCCACACCATCCGCACCTGGATGAAAGACAAAGGAAACATTTCCCCCACCCAAAAGAGCCGCCGGCGTATCGACGCCGCCTACTGGCAACGCCGCCGTGAAAACCTGATCCGCTCCGGCTGGCTCAAGCGCCACCTCGACAACGACGGCCGCGGCCGCCGAGTCGAGATCTACCCCGTCGACCAAAGCCACGTACCCGACAAACGCCACCGCGACCTGTCCCAGCGCTCCCTCACCGTCCGGTACATCTGGAACGACCTCGTCGACGCCTACGCCGCCCAGGACGCCGATGCCATCGACGAAATCTGGGACGACGTCATCACCGACCTCGACTCCGACTACAACGCCTACGCCCACGTCTCCGCCGTCGGCATCGGGGCCTGAACCACGCCCGAGCGAGGGACAGACCGGTTTCTTTCTCTCCGTGGGCGGCGGACGCGACCAGGGCGCCCCTCATGTCGCCTCTGCGCCCGTCCGCGTGTGCCCGCGGGTCGACCCCCGGACGTGCCCGCGGGTCGACCCCCGGACGTGCCCGCGGGTCGACCCCCGGACGTGTCCGCGCGCTCTGCCCCCGGACGTGTCCGTGTGTGCCCGTGTGTGCCCGCGGGTCGGCCCCCGGACGTGTCCGCGCGCCCAGCCACCGGACCTGTCCGTGCGCGCACGGACGCGCCCGTACCGGAAGATGGACGGGCAGTCGTCTCGGGTACCCCCGGACACCTCGGCGCCCATGCGAGGTCTCGTGTGCAAGGTTCGCGGCCCGTCCTCCTGGCCGACCTCGGAGCCCATACGACAGCGCGTCGGCGTACGGACACTCCTCCCGCTGCGTACGGATGAAGAGTGACAGCTGTCGATGCGCTGAGCCCCGCCACTGCCGGCTACTCGGCCGGTGAGAGAGAGGCGGCAGACGCCCCTGGAGCCCCAGCTCAGACACCAGCCGCAACCAGCCGGATGATCACCTGCTCGCCGCCATGACGGCCTGTCCGCCATGCTCCCGCAGCATCCGCAGGGCAGTGGCAGGCAGGCGGGGTGCTCTCCCCTCTTCACACCGGTGATCATGACGAGACGCTTGGCGATGCCACGCAGGCCCATCTCCTGATCACGCAGGCGGAGAGCCACGGACAACATGCCGTCGCCGACGCCCCCGCCGCCGCCGCTGGTCTCGCCACGCTCCCACGCGGACTCGCGGCCTTCGAGAGCGCGATCGCGGATGCACTCGCACTCCATGCCGGACATGACCGCGAGCACGGTGAACACGATGCCTGACGGGCCGTGGAAGCCCTTCAGCCTTCCAGAGAGGAACCCCAGACCGGCACCGCCTGCCTTCAGCTCCTCAACGAGCACGGCGAGTCCGACGCCCCGGCCGAGACGCTCGTACCCGTGGACGACGAAGGCGACGACACCGAAGGACCCGATCTCCCCGGCCGGCCTCACGGCAGCCTCCAAGAGGGGCTAACAGAAAGCTTCGTTGAGGCCATGTCTCCTTCCCTGGCTGCTCGTTGATCGGGTCATGGGGAAGGGGAAGAGGCCTCCGTGGGTGGTGTCGGATGACCTGTGGGGGCGGATCGAGCCGTTGCTGCCGGCCAGACAACGCCGGGCGCGGAACCCGGGGCGGCTGCCGTTGGATGATCGTGGCTGCTTGCAAGGGATCTTGTTCGTGCTGCACACCGGGATCCAGTGGGAGTGGCTGCCGCAGGAGCTCGGCTTCGGGTCCGGGATGACCTGCTGGCGACGGCTTCGGGACTGGCACGAGGCCGGGGTGTGGGACCGGCTGCACCAGGTACTGCTGACCGAACTGCACCGCGCCGGGAAACCGGACTGGTCCAGGGCGGTGATCGACGGCTCGCACCACCAGGCCCGTCGGGGCGGCCCAAAACCGGGCCGAGCCCGGTCGACCGTGCCCGGCCCGGCTCGAAACACCACATCATCACCGACGCCGGCGGCACCCCTCTCGCCATCACCCTGACCGGCGGCAACCACCACGACGTCCCCCAGCTGCCGCCCCTACTCGACGCCATCCCGCGCATCCGGGGAAGGACCGGCCGCCCTCGCCACCGGCCCCGACAGCTGATCGCCGACCGGGGCTACGACTACGACAAGTACCGCCGCCTACTGTGGAAGCGCGGCATCAAACCGGTCATCGCCCGCCGCACAGTGCCCCACGGTCCCGGCCTGGGAACCGTCCGCTGGGTCGTCGAACGCACCAACGCCTGGATCCACGGCTTCCGCCGACTGCGGATCCGCTGGGACATCCGCGACGACATCCACGAAGCCTTCCTCAAACTCGCCTGCTGCGTGATCACCTACAGACGAGCCAAAGCATTGTGTTAGCTCCTCTAAAAGCCGTCCAGCGGAACTGGCCGGAGCCGTGACACCCGACACCGCACCCGGCCGCGTTGCCGAACTACCCGAACAGCTCCGCCACCACGACACTCCAGCGCCCTGCCATCCCCCCCAGGCCCTGGCAGGCCCGGAGAGACCCCCTGCACCAGACGCCCCGCCCCACCCGACCCCGAGCCACCGGACAACCCCTAACGCCCTCGATAACGAGGCCGGACCGATCCGGAACCAGGGCCACTGACCGGCGGCTCGGGCAGCCAATCACGAGCCGGGTCGTACTCCAACCACCGCCCACGCCCACCCCCTTCCGCACAAGCGGCGGTGAGACTGGCCAGTCCAGGGTGCCCATTACCACTGCGCCACAACAGCGACCAGGCATACAACGGCGTAGGACCGACCAAAGGAACGCTCCTCACCCCGGCCACCTCCGGCAGCGGAACATCCGCAGGCATCAACGAGAACCGCGACGGCGCCTCCGCCACCTCGGCAAGGAAACGGGCAAGCCCCAAATTGACACTCGACGCCGTGCTCCGGATCCCGAACCGGTCGGCGAACCGGCCGAGGAAGTCGAGCCGCTCCAGCGGCCCGGGCGCCCACAACACACTGCCGCGCAGCTGATCCGGCCGCAGCACCCGCTCAGCCGCGAGCGGATGGTCCTCACTCACCAGGGCATCCACCGGCTCCAGACGGACGAGACGATGGGCAAGGCCGGCGGACAGCGGAGGATGGACACGACCAAAAGCCGCATCAATATCACCACGCAGCAGCGCCGCCATCACCGACGGCAGGTCACGCCCATGCCCCAACGTCAACTCACCGGCCCCCCCAGCAACCTGAGCCAGCGTCCGCATCGGCGCATAAAGGTGACCCCAGACGTCCACACGCAACGGATACTCCATACCGACCACCGCCGCGACAGCACCGTCCGCGACAGCCACGACCCGCCGGGCCGGCACAAGGAAACGCTCCCCGGCCTCGGTCAGACGCACGCCGCCACCGCGCCGGAACAACTCAACACCGAGCAACGACTCCAGCCGCGCAATCCTCTTGGACAGCGCCTGCTGGGAGATGGCAAGAGTCCCGGCCGCCCGCCCGAAGTGGAGCTCTTCGGCAGCCCGCACAAAAGCACGCACCTGCGCCACATCGAGATCCATGGCCCCCACCATAGGCGACAACCAAACGTTGTCGACTGCGCTCGTTCATTGTTGGACCGTGAGGCAGCCGCGAAGGTTGCATCCCCTTCATGCGAAGACTGATCCCCACAGGACAAGCGGCGCGACCGGTCGCCTTCACCGAGGCCCCCCAGCCAGTACCGGGGCCCGACGAAGCCCTGATCAAGGTCGAAGCGATCGCTCCGAACCGAGGCGAGACCTTCCTCCTCGAGCACCCCACACCGGACCTGCTACCCGGCAAGGACATCGCAGGACTCGTCGTACAGGCAGCGGCCGACGGCTCCGGCCCCGGCATCGGCACCCGAGTGGTCGCACACCCCACACAAGGAGGCTGGGCCGAGTACGCCACCGTACCCACACACTCCCTCGCAGTACTCCCGGACACCATCGACAACGTACGGGCGGCAGCCCTGCCCCTCGCCGGAATCACCGCCCTGCGGCTGCTGCGCACCGCAGGTTCCCTGGCCGGCCGACGGGTACTGCTGACCGGCGCCTCAGGCGGCGTCGGACACTACGCCACCGAACTGGCCATCGGAGCGGGAGCCGAACTGACCGCGGTGACAGCCACACCGGAACGCGGTGAACGACTCGCGAAGCTGGGTGCGACAGTGGTGCACAAGGCCGCGGCAGCCCAAGGACCATTCGACGTCGTACTGGAATCCACCGGCGGACCGGAACTGCCCATCGCCCTGTCGAAGGCAAAACCGGGCGGCACACTCCTCTGGTTCGGCCAGGCGAGCCGCACCCCGGCGACCCTCGACTTCTTCCAACTCCTCGGCGGGCCCGACCGCGTCACGATTCAGCACTTCCACTACGCGGGCGCCCCCTACGGCCCCGATCTCGCAACCCTGATCAGGCTCGTGGAACAACACCGGCTGCACCCGGAGATCGGCCGCGTCACCGACTGGACACACACCGCCGACACCCTGGTCGACCTACGAGAGCGCCGGATTCGCGGCAAGGCCGTCCTGCTGACCAGAGGAACACCATGAACACTAACGAATTCGCCGCCGCCCAGTGGACACGCGCCACCGGCACAGGCGTGGACCCCCACGAATACCAGCGCGTCACCAACGACCTCGCTTCCCTCACCGACTGGGGCCCATCCTTCACGCGCACCGCCCACGACTACCTCCGGCGCGCTCAGGACGCGGCATCACCACTCTCGAAGGGGGAACACCTCCTCATGGCAGCCCGATGGTTCCACCTGGCCACCCTGGCGCCCTACCCCCAGGCACATCGTGCCGCCACCGCGGCGGATCACGCCTTGAGCCAAGCCCTCACCGTGCTCGAGCCCAACGCGCGGCGCCTAAGCGGCGAGGGATTCACCGGCTGGCTACGCGGCCCCGCCGACGCGCCGGGAACCGTGGTCCTCATCCCCGGCCTCGACTCGGCCAAGGAAGAGTTCCTCGACCTGACCTCCGCCCTGCTGGCCAGAGGCCTCGCCGTGTTCGCCATGGACGGCCCCGGACAGGGCGCGCTCGCAGCCACCACGACCCTCGTCCCCCACTACGAACGCGTAGTGAGCCGGATCATCGACGCCCTCGGCACCGCACGCATCGGCCTCGTCGGCCTGAGCCTCGGCGGCTACTTCGCGGCCCGCGCCGCAGCACTGGAACCACGCGTGGCCGCCCTCGCCACCGTCAGCGGCCCCTTCCGCCTCCACTGGGAACAGTTGCCCCCGCCCGTCCGGGACATCATGGCCTCGCGCACCGGCAGCGGCCACGCCGCCCACGAATTCGCACGCCAGGTGGACCTCGCCGCCCTGGCACCCCGCATCACAGCCCCGCTGCTGGTCGTGGACGGAGGCCAGGACACCATCCCCGGCGTGACGAACACAGAGCCCCTGGCCCGCCTGGCTCCACACAGCAGCTACCTGTCCATCCCCCACGGGGACCACCTCCTCGGCAACGCCCGGCCCGACTGGCTGCCCCACCTCAGCGACCACTTCGCCAACACCCTGACAGGAGAACCGGCATGAACCGCTTCACCGACAAAACCGCCCTCATCACCGGCGGCACCAGCGGCATGGGGCTCGCCACCGCACACCGTCTCATAACCGAAGGCGCCCACGTCATCGTCACCGGCCGCACCCGCACACAACTTGACGCAGCCGTCGAAGAACTCGGCCCCCGCGCCTCCGGCGTCGTAGCCGACGCCACCGACCTCGACGCGGCGGACACGCTGATGGAAACCGTCCGGGACCGCCACGGCCGCCTCGACACCCTCTTCGCGAACGTAGGCACAGGCACATTCCTGCCATTCGAAAACATCACCGAGCAAGACTTCGACCACAGCGTCGACACCAACTTCAAAGGCGTGTTCTTCACCGTCCAAAAGGCACTGCCACTACTGACGGATAGAGGCTCGATCGTCATCAACGCCTCATGGACCCTCCACCGAGGCAACAGCGTCCTCACCCTCTACTCGGCAACCAAGGCCGCCTCGCACAACCTGGCCCGAACCCTCGCCGCCGCACTCGCCCCCCGCGAGATCCGCGTGAACTCCGTCAGCCCCGGCTACATCGACACCCCGATGTACCCCGCCGACGCACTGACCCAAGCAGAAACGAAGACGGTCACCAGCCAGATCGTCGCCGGCCGCTTCGGACGCCCGGAAGAGGTCGCCGCAGCCGTCGCATTCCTCGCCTCACCCGACGCGTCATACATCAACGGTCAGGACCTCGTCATCGACGGCGGCCTGATCAGCACCGTCCCCGCCTGACACCCGACCAAATCCACAACCCTACGCACCTCCGCCAGAGCCGCACGGCCTCTCTCGCCCCGACCTCCACGCCCTACGACGACACCCCGCCCGGCCGGAGCCACCCCGCCCCGTTCGATCAGACGCCGGTGAGGTCCTGAAGCCGCCACAGCCCGTCATCGTGTCTCCCTAGCCGATCGAGCAGCAGCTTCCACCGACGCACGAGGGTGAGGCACGGCAGGAGCCGGCCTCAGGGCGAGGCACTTGCCCACGCCCAAGCGGAAAAGCCGTACGGATTTACATTGGACCAGAACAGCGCGGTCAAGCCGCGCCCGTCCTCGTCGCTCAGCTTCGTCGCCCAGGCCCAGGCGGGTTGGGGCGACGAGGGCGTGATCCTGACCCAGGTGGGCATCTTGAAGGCCTGCTCGTTCCCTATACGGCACTGTCGTGCGTTCGCCTCTTTCTGTGATGTCCTGATGATGATCGTGTACGACCGCACAAAGAGCGTCGTGCGAGGCCGTGCCGTCCTGGGGGAGGCGGTTCCGCCGTACCCGGAAACGGTCGGGTTCGCGGGCATCGAGTGCGGTGGCCCCCCTCCCACGGTCGACGAACTCGCTCTGCCCCACCTGGCCGAAGCGATCAACGAGTACATCCGGTGGGCCTGCGAGGGGAAGACGGGTAGCCTCGACTTCCTCGACTTGGCGCTGCCCCGGGAAACCGGCCACCCACGACGGCCGACGCTTCGCCAGGGCCCGTGACTGTCCCGGCCGCCGCACCACAAGACGCTCGACGAGTACGAGTACGACTTGTCCTCCCGCTTGTTCTCGACCCGCGCGAGGTCAGGGTTCTCGCCACCCTCTCGTTTACCGACGGCAGGGCGGGCGTTGCCCTGCTCGGGCTGTCCGGGGTTCGGCAAGACGGCTGTTGCTGCCTGCCGGGTCGGCTACCCGGTCTGCTTCACCAGCCTCGACGACATGGTCCGCGAACTCGAAGCTGCCGAGGTAGCCGACTGGTTGACGAACAAGCTCGTGAGCCGAAGCGCGGTAGTCGTCACTGACAGCGTTGCGGGCGGTCGCCGAGATGACTGCGCGCTTCAGGTGGCCGGCGAGCGGCCAAGTTCGCCGGCGGAGTGTTCGGCGTCATGTGTCCGGCGGGTCCAGAGGGTCAGGTCGCTGCTGGTGGCGACGGCGAGGGTGCGTCCGGACGGTGAGAAGCCGGCGGCTCGCAGTTCGGAGTAGTTGGAGTCGAAGATGTGCCACCAGCCTTCGCCGTGCGGTTTGTTGTGGGGGGTGCCTCCGTCTGTGGAGAGCAGGATGCGGTCGTGCGGCCACTCGGGGCTGACGACCTCCAGGGTCCAGCCGTCCTCGGTGGTGGTGTGCAGGCCGCCTCCGAAGAGTCCCGCGATGCATACTCGGGTCGAGGCGATGGGGCCGAGCCCTGGGCAGGAGAGATCCGGCGCTGCGTCCGGGGTGCTGCCGTCTGGGTCAGGGTCACGGTCCCGGGCGATCTTCTCGCCGGTGACGGCGTCGAAGAGCCCGTGGCCGTGGACGGAGACGACCATGACCAGGTCGCGGCCACCGTCGGGAGCGAGAGCGAAGCCGATGCCGAGCAGGCCACCGATAGGGATGAGCCCGTTCGGGACCGGGTGCCAAGGGACAGGCGGGGCAACGACAGGTACGGACAGAAACCGCTCTCGCAGACTCTGCTGGTAGTCGGAGATCAAAGTTCCTTCTCGCCTCGGCTGCACGTTGACCGCCCCAGGGCGATGACGCGAATCGTGCCAGGTTCGCACGAACCTCGCACTCGACCGTCCCCATTCGCTGGTTCAGCCGGTCCCGATGGTGACAACTCCTGAGCATTGGCTCGGCTCGGCATCTGTCCGAAGTCCTCGGCGTCGACCAGGACCTCGCCATCGTTATCCTCGACCGCCTCCTGCACCACTGCGAAGTGATCTTCATCAAGGGGCCTTCCGGCTCGAGAACCGCCTCAAGGCCGTCCAGCAGGACACCGACGTGGTGTGATCAGGCACCTTGCGCACCCCAGGCCGTCTCGGCCTGGGGCACGGCAGTGAGAATGAAGGTGTGTTCACACGCGAGTGGCCGCAGCCGCCGACCGATGTCCGGCTTGCCCCGTACCGCCGAGCTGCCGCACGCCTCATGGACGGAGACGAGCAGATCGGTGTGCTCGTGATCCGAGTCACCACATGGCGCTGGAGGGACGGGCCCTTCTGGCGAAGGCGGCGGGGCAACCCTCAAGAGCTTCCGGAGTGGGCGCTGTCCCGTGTCGCCCCAGACGGAAGGCTGCCTGACGTCGAGGGCGGGATCATTGCGGCCGGCGGACTCGACGAGGAGCTTGCCGACTGGTCGGCGGGGATCTTCCGGCTGCGGGGCCGGCGGTTCAGCCTCGCCTGGCTTGGCGAAGAGGAAGCCGACGCCGCCCATGATGAGCACGGCTGGACGATCGATTGATCATCCCTGCCCTTACACGACGGAACGGGGGACATCCACATCCGTACGCGGCTCGACAGGACAGTCCGTACGCCGCCGCGGAGGCGGGTCCCCTCCACGCACGGCCCCGGTTCACGCCCGGCGGGAGCGAACCGGCCCCTGGCCCACCGACACCGTCCACGGCGCCAGCCGTGATCGCTTGCCGCCCTGCGCGGGGCACTGGCCTGGAACGCGACTCTTACGGAGGCAGGAACAACCCGGCTGCGCTGTTGTAGGGGATCGAGCGGCTTTGGCCCTGTCGGGGTGTTCCGGGCGAGGCGTAGAGGTTTTGCGGATTTCGCATTCCGGCATCCGAGCGTTCGCTTTTGCGTTTTCCGCATAGGGCATGACGGCAGGGCCGGGAGTGTTCCGGTATGAGTTTTGCGGATTTCTCATACGGCTTCGTCCGCACGGCACTTGAACACGTCGGCGTCCGGGTTCCGAGCCCTCTGCGCCCCCGCCAGGTGCCCTGCTGCTTCAAAGGGCCCCTCCGCTCGCTGTGAGGGCGGCGGTTGACCGAGTTCCCACGCTAAATCTGCTGCTGCCAGCCCGTGTTGTAGCCGCTTCTGACGGCTACAACACCTGTCACCTCTCGTGGTGCCGCGCAGCGGCACAGATCGGTGAGAGAGGCCACAGTGGTGCGGCCCGTGGCCGGCCTTGGATTCGCCGAAGTGGAGTCTGGGAGGTCGCGGATCGGGTCCTGAGACCCTGTCGGGCTGTCAGAAGATTTTCGGACGCGGCGAGTTGCTCGATTCACTCAGACAGTGTTTGAGATCTGCTCTGCCTTGCGGCTGAGGGGCCGCCGGAGTGGCCGATGCTATTGAGGGGAGCTACCTGACGGAGGTGTCAGATGCGGTTCCGGTGAGGCAGTGCCTCATCAGCGAGGAAGGCGAACGGCGGCCCACGAACCAGCCGTTGCAGAGTCAGCTAACGTCGGAGCATGGCAGAGAAGGACATACTCGGGACAGCATCAGACGACCCTGTGGCAGCCAAGTGGCAGGCCCTGCGGGACATGGACGCGAGCCTCATCGACAAAGCCCTGGTAGAGGCGGCATACGCAAACCCCGCCCTCCGGGTTCTGTTTCCGCTGGTCAGCCATGGATCGCTGCAGTTCAGCCGGTGCACCCGTTTCCCTTGGTCGCAAGACCTGCCCTCGATCTTCCCCTACGACGGCGAACGGCACTTCCGCGTTTGTCGGCTGCATGAGCCGCGCGGTTCGGGGCGGGAGCAGATCGGTGGCCCGGTTACTGCCGATGAGGCCGTGGAACTCATAGCTTCGCACCTTCCCGCAGGCTGTGGTCCTGCCCTTGACGGCACGCCCGACGACCTCGAAGCGCTGAGCTGAGTCAACTAGCTTGTCTGGCTGCGGTGCGTACGAGCGGGTGCGGGCCCTGCCGCGTCGCCGGTTGGCCGCGGGTGAGCCGGCGGACCATGATGCCGATCATCGTCCAGCGGATCACGGTCTCGGACCGGGCCGGAATGGTCTCGTAGTCCCGGGCGAGGCGGCGATGGGCGGTGAGCCAAGAGAAGGTGTGCTCGATCGCCCACCGCTTGGGTGGGACCTGGAAGCCGTGCTGGCCAGGGTCTCTACGAACGATGTCCAGCTCGCGGCCGAGGATCTGGGCGGTCCAATCGACCAGGCGGCCGGCGAAGCCCTGATCCGCCCAAAACTTTTGGATCCGCGGGTGGTCGAGCCGGGCCCACAAGAGAGCGGTCGACGGGCGCCGTCGCGGTCCTGGACGCTCGCGGCGACTACGTGGACCGCAATCAGCAGGCCGAGGGTGTCGGTGACGAGGAACCGCTTGCGACCCTTGACCTTCTTGCCGGCGTCGAAGCCCCTGGTTACGGCGGGGACGGTGTCAGCGGTGCGGACGGACTGCGAGTCGATCAGGCCGGCGCTCGGCTCGGCATTGCGGCCGTCAGCCTCGCGCACCCTGTCCCGCAGTGCGTCGTGTACGCGCTCGACGGTGCCGTCGTCGTGCCACCAGGCGAAGTACCAATACACCGTAGGCCAGGGCGGGAAGTCCTTCGGCAGCTGCCGCCAGGCGCACCCGGCCCGCACCACGTAGAAGATTGCGTCCACGATTTGACGCCGCGGATGCTTCTCCCGCCGTCCGCCCTTCGGCCCCACCCGCGCCGGCGGCAGCAACGGCTCCACCAGCGCCCACTGTTCGTCCGTCAGGTCCGACGGATATCCACCCCCCAGAACCACTCACGGACAGTTCAACGAGCACGTCAGCCCACGGCAACGGCAGATCTCAAACGCGGTCTCAGGGGTGAAGAGCCCTTTGCGGATTTCGCATTTATGGATTCGCTCGGCCCTCTTGCCGCCATGTGATCACCTTGATAGGTGTAGACCACTCGTTTCTATCGAGATGGGAAAATAGTAACGATAAGTGTTCATGCCAGAGGGATTGAACATGTACCTGAGCGCAGGAGCACCGCAGCTGGAAGACGGCGCCACCCCACCCCTTGGCAGCCAGCCCCAGGCCCCGCAGGGGCCCGGAGAACACAGAGAGACGAGCCAGGTGACGTGCCATCAACTACCGCTCTAGAAAGGGATGTCGGTGCCCAGAAAGAGAATTGACGACAGCAAGAACGACCAAACCGACCAACTCGCCGGCCAGCAGACCCTGAACAAACCGCACCACCCCGCAGCCACCGCAGGTGGCTGCCCAACGGGACCACTTGGTCCGGCGCCGCGCAGCGGCGCAGTTCCCTGGGAGTGACGCAGTCACTCCGCGTCGTGTCTCCGCAGGAGACCGCGCGC